>NZ_JBLYEE010000001.1:0-935231 GCF_048515415.1 Pedobacter sp. N23S346 | reverse complement strand
CCAAGAAAAACAACTGTTCTAAGTAATAAAAATTAATCATTATATTGTATCAGTAAATCAATTAAAGTGGCTGTAAAAGCCTTAGTAATTAACTACCAAAACTGTCAAGCTATTTTAGGAAGGGTCATACTGCAACTCTTATGTTGCCTACTGCAAACCTTATGTTGCCTACTGCAAACCTTATGTTACCTACTGCAAACCTTATGTTGCCTACTGCAAACCTTATGTTACCTACTGCAAACCTTATGTTGCCTACTGCAAAGCTTATGTTGCCTACTGCAAAGCTTATGTTGCCTACTGCAAACCTTATGTTGCCTACTGCAAACCCTATGTTGCCTACTGCAAACCCTATGTTGCCTACTGCAAACCCTATGTTGCCTACTGCAAACCTTATGTTGCTGCCCCTATCGATTGTTGTCTCATCAACCGAAATATCTAACTACCCATTCGTAATACACCCACCGAAATATCCACCTACATGTTCGTGAGACACCCACCGAAATATGAATCAATCAAAAGATTTTTAACTTAACATCAACCCGGAAATCGAACAATTTGTAAACCATTTGATAACATAAAATCTAAATCAGCTTAACACTGTAATAACACCTTTGCATCATAAAAAATCAGAACTAATCATGATGAAAAATTTACTTATTGCAGTGATGCTGTTTTTATGCTATGCCACCAATTCGGCAATGGCACAAACCACACAAGCATCCATTTCCGGAATTGTGACGGATGATCAAAAGAAACCCGTTCCAGGCGTTTCCATTCAAATTAAAAACAATTCTACTGGTTTTACCACCAGAACTTCTACCAATGCCCAGGGAGAATACACTTTTAAAGAATTGCCTTTAGGTGGTCCTTATACCGTTAAGGCAGTTTACATTGGGTATTCCGAGCAAAACAGAACTGGCTTTATGTTAAACCAGGGCGATGCAGTATCAGTAGCCATTAACATGCAGGAAACTTCTCAAAACCTTGGTGGTGTAGAAATTAACGGCTCTTCGTTAAGAAATAAAGTTCAGCAATTTGGTGCCTCTACAGAGATCTCATCAAAAACAATGAACCTATTACCCGTAAACGGGCGTAACTTCTCCAGCTTAACAGACTTATCTCCATTAGCCGGGCCAAGTGGAATTGCTGGTCAATTGGGTTCTTCTACCAACTTTACTATTGATGGTATGACGGCAAAAAACCCTACATCTTCAGGTAGTACAACGAGCCGGAGCGGTGCGCCATACTCTATCTCTATTGAAAGTGTAAGAGAGTTTAAAGTAGTAACCAACCAATATGATGTAAGTTTAGGTCGTGCAGGTGGTGGTACCATCAGTGCGGTAACAAAATCAGGAACGAACGAAATTACAGGTAGTGCTTTCGCTTATAACAGAGCTGACTTTTTAGCAAGCAAATATGATATCAGGGGAAATAAAAGAGTTAATGATTTCTCTACTTACCAGTATGGTTTTAGCTTAGGTGGACCAATCATAAAAGATAAATTACACTACTTTGCCGTTTGGGATCATCAAAGAGACTCTCGTCCATTGATTATTGCAGATATTAATTCGCCAGCAGATGAGGCCCGTTTCAATGTTACCAATTCCACTTTAAATAACTTTTTAACTGTTGCCAGAAATAAATATGGCGTAGCCAATACGCCTCAGTATGGTTCTTTTGACAAAAAAAGAGGAACTGATGCTGGTTTCTTACGTTTAGATTGGCAAATTGATGATAAAAACTTATTAACGGTTAGAGATAATTATACCAATGATAGAAACCCATTGGGTTTAGCAGATAATACTGCGATAAACTTTTACGAAAGTTACGGTAATGACAAGAACGTTGACAATAGCTTGTTAGCTACTTTACGTTCTACCATCAGCAGTAAAATCACCAACGAATTAAAAGTTCAGCACTTATATACTTATCAGGCCAGTACACAGAATGATCAATTGGCTTATGCCATACCTAGAGCTGTTGTAAATAACGTTCCTTCAACTTTATCAACCGGTAGCAATGTTACTACTGCTATCCAAATTGGTGGCCATCGTTTCGGTCAGGAAGGTTTTACCAACAATGTTTTCCAATTGGTAGATAATATCTATTATAATACTGATAAAATTAAATACACTTTTGGTGTAGATATCATGTACACGCATGCTAAATCTTTGTATGGAAGTGAAGTAAACGGAAGATTTGAATTTACCAACTCTGGTTCAACAGCAGCAGGAAACGTACAAACATCAGTAGAAAATTTTAATAATTTAATTCCTAACCGTTATTACAGGGAGGTTCCATTGGTTGCAGATCCAACTGTTAATGGTAAACTTTTAAACTCAGCCATTTATGGCCAAATGCAAACTAAGCTTGGGAAAGGTTTAGATTTTACAGGAGGTTTACGTTTAGATTATAGCAGATACCCAACATCTCCACTTAATCAACAATTGTTTGATGCCATTGGAGTAAGAACCGATAATAAGTTAAAGCAGTTCTTAGTTCAGCCACGTATTCAGTTGAACTGGGATGTTAATGAAAAACATACTGATTATGTGCGTTTAGGAGCAGGTATTTTTGGATCTGACGTAAACAACTATGTTACCATTAACAATTTAACTTTTGATGGACAGCATTTTGGAACTGTTGATGTAACAACCAACATACCTACACCAAATTTCGCTGGCTATAGAAATGGTACAGTTAGTGCACCAACACTACCATCAGCCCAAGTTCAAACTATAAATACCTATGCTGATGATGCCAAGTTACCAGTGGTATACAAAGCCAACCTATCATACAACAAATTAATTAATGATAAAGTACGTATTGGCATTACCGGCTATGCAACATTAGCCCGCAATAATTATATGTATGTTGATAGAAACATGGCTGCAACACCATATTTCACCTTAGCAAACGAAGGAAATAGAGGTGTATTTGTACCTTCTATTCCATCAAACGGAGTACCAGATTGGAAAACAGGTCGTTTAACAACCAATACCTTCGGCAGAGTATTAGAATTGAACAGCAAAGGCAAGGTAAATCAATTTGCGGTTGTGGTTGATGGTACTTGGAAGTACTTTAAAGATGGCGAAATTTCAGCTAGTTATACCTGGAACGATGCAAAAGACAATACATCTTACAACGGTAACGTAGCCAACTCTGCTACTTTATCTTTACCAGTAGTTGATGATCCAAGAAATTTAAGCAAAATGACTTATTCAAATGGTCAGTTCCGCAATAAAGTGGTCATTTATGGTACTTTACCAGCATTCCACGGCATTAAAGCGGGTATCCGTTATTCGGCTATTGGCGGTACTAGATATAGTCTGCTTTCAGGTGGTAATACCAATGGTGATTTTGTTTCTACAAATGATTTAGCTTTCATTTTCGATAGAAATAACCCGAGTGTTCCTGCAAATGTTCGCAATGGTTTACAAGCATTACTAGATAATCCAGCTGCAAGTCAAAGCTTAAAAGATTATATTTTAAAATACGAAGGTACATTTGCAGAACGTAACGGTGGTATTAATGGTTTTTATGGTACAATTGATTTAAGATTGGCGTACCAGATTAGATTTGGAAACAACAAAAAGCAAACTGTCGAGATTTCTGGAGATTTATTTAATGTTGCTAACTTATTTAAGAAAACCTGGGGTACATCAGAAACTTTGGGTACACAGGCCATTTACGGTTTAGGAACACCAGCAGTACGAGACAATGCAGGCACTATTATAACACCTGCAGTTGACAACTACAATACTACAAATCGTCAGTTCAATTATCGCATCAATAACACTGGTATCGTAACGCCATCAGGTAACCCTTGGCAGGCACAAATCGGTTTGAGATACGGATTTTAATTATTAAAAGATACACTGTATCTTTCTAAAAAGTCATAAAAAAAGGGAATGGGTTTTTATCCATTCCCTTTTTTTATGTTTGCATTTAAAACAACAAAACTTTAATGGGATTATTATTAGACTACCTGAAAAACCACAAGTGGGTTGTGGCTTTAGCGTTATTGCTGGCGGGTTTCAATATTGGCTTTTCACTTTTAGATCCATATATTACCGGAAGAATTCTAGACCGCTTTATCAATCAAAAAGATAAATTAACCTATAGCCAATACCTTTGGGGTTCTTTAGGTTTAATTGGTCTGGCTATTGGTGCCGCCATGATTTCGCGTATTGCCAAGAACTTTCAGGATTACTTTACCAGTGTGATAGTACAAAAAGTTGGCGCAAAAATGTATGCCGATGGTTTGCAGCATTCTTTGAAACTGCCTTACCAGGTTTTTGAAGATCAGCGAAGTGGTGAAACACTAGGGATTTTACAAAAGGTACGTTTAGATTCTGAAAAATTTATCACCTCTTTTATCAGCATCTTATTTGTAAGCTTAATCGGGATGATCTTCGTAATCGTTTATTCCGTTTCTATAAGTTATAAGGTTACTCTGGTTTATTTTACAGCCATCCCAATTATTAGTTTTGTAAGCTGGTATTTAAGTCGGAAAATTAAAACCATTCAACGTTCTATTGTTGGCGAAACCACGGCGCTTGCAGGTTCTACTACAGAATCTTTAAGAAATATCGAACTGGTAAAAAGTTTAGGCTTGGCCGATCAGGAAATTGAAAGATTAAACAAAACCACATACAAAATTTTAGGTCTGGAACTTAAGAAAGTAAAATATGTGCGGAGCATGAGTTTCGTGCAAGGTACCACGGTAAACCTAGTTAGAAGCACCATGATTTTGGTTTTGTTATTACTGATCTTCGATAACGCCATTACTGCCGGGCAATATTTAACTTTCTTATTTTACTCTTTCTTCCTCTTTGGGCCATTACAGGAATTAGGAAATGTAATTTTAGCATGGCGTGAGGCTGAAGTTTCTTTAGGAAACTTTAAAAAGATTTTAAGTACACCAATTGATAAAAAACCTGAAAACCCCATTTCTATCCATAAAATCAAAGATTTAACCTTTAGTAATGTTGGTTTCAAACATCAAACGGCTAACAGAAATGCTTTAGAAAATATCTCATTCAAAACCTTTAACGGACAAACCATTGCTTTTGTTGGCCCATCAGGTTCTGGTAAAACAACTTTAGTTAAATTATTAGTGGGCTTATATCAGCCGAAAGATGGCGAGATTTTATATAATGGCACACCAAGCAATAACATTGATTTGGATGCCCTGCGGGAAAAAATTGGCTTTGTAACGCAAGACACTCAACTTTTTTCAGGCACCATCAGAGAGAATTTGCTTTTCGTTAATCCAACGGCAACTGATGAAGAATGCTTTAAGGTATTAAATCAAGCGGCTTGTCAGACTCTATTGGCCAGAGCAGATAAAGGCTTGGATTCGTTAATTGGTGAAGGTGGCGTGAAGGTTTCTGGTGGTGAAAAACAACGTCTATCAATTGCCAGGGCATTGTTGCGCCAGCCAGATATTTTGGTATTTGATGAAGCCACTTCATCACTCGATTCGATTACAGAAGAGGAAATTACCAAAACGATTCGTTCGGTTTCTGACTTAACAGATCACATCACTATTTTAATTGCCCACCGTTTATCAACCATTAAACATGCCGATGTGATTTACGTTTTAGAGAAAGGCCATATCATAGAGCAAGGCAAACATGAAGAACTAATTGCACAAAATGGTTTATATCAGGCCATGTGGCGCCAACAAATTGGCGAAAGGATTGTTGAAGTTTAATAAATCTTCATCACATGTTATTAGCACAAGTAGAAAGCAATCAGATTGCGATCATTATTATTATTGCCGCAATACTTTGGCTGGCATTTATAATTATTACCTTATATCACTTATCAAGAAATAGCAATATGCTTTTTCCTGTTAAAGTACTTTGGTTTATTATCATCCTGTTTGCTCCTTTTATAGGATCAATCGCTTACCTGGTATGGGGAAAGAACAGGAAGTTTTAAACTAATCTGGTAATCTACTTATCGATTTAGTGCCTTCACCAACTGAAATGCTCAGGTTTGAGACATTTAATCATTAATCGTAATTTCGGTCGGTGGGACACACGACCGATAGATAACTTGGATGAATTTCAACATCGCAAATCTTAGTATTAGATAATTATGATACAGCCTCTCACAAACTAAACCGCATTCGCGGTTTGTTCGTTAATATCTTGCAAACTTAACTTCGTTAACGATTTAGTTTTTAACCAGGTTACAAAAGCAATTCCTACCGTCATGGTACCACCAAAAACTACAGCTGGCACCAGCGTTAATAGTTTGGCAGATAAGCCCGATTCAAATTCACCAATCTCATTCGAAGAACCAATAAACATGCTGTTTACTGCCGATACGCGTCCACGCATATCATCTGGCGTAAGCAATTGCATAATGGTTTGGCGAATAATTACGCTCACACTATCAAAAGAGCCCTCCAGGAATAAGAAAAATAACGTCAGGTAGAAATTTTTGGATAATCCGTAGCAGATAATACTCAAGCCAAAACCCGTTACCGCAATGAGCAGGTTTCGCCATGGTTTTCCCATTGGTGAAAAGCGTGTCATCAACAGCATGGTAATTACAGCCCCGGAAGATGCCGCGCCACGCATCATGCCCAAACCAAAAGATCCTAAATGGAAAACATCCTTCGCAAAAATGGGCAATAAAGCTACTGCACCACCGAAGAAAACTGAAAAAAGATCCAGACTCATTGCCCAAACCATCATCTTTGTTTTAAAAACAAAATTAATTCCCTCTTTTAAACTGTGAAATATATTTTCTTTAGGTACATAATTAGATGGGTGTTTCTTAAAGGTGAAAATGCAAATTAATGAAATAGACACCAGCAACACGATTACGGTATAAGCTGCTGTAATTCCCCAAAGCCAATTTACCAAGCCGCCCGTTAGCGGACCAATGATGGTTGCCAGTTGCCAGCTGCTACTGCTCCAGGTACTTGAGTTTGGATATAATTTCTTAGGTATAATTTCGGCCATGAGTGAGAATGTTGCCGGACCAAAAAATCCCCTAGCCAGGCCGATACAAAATACCAGGCCATACATGATGAGTACAATCAGACCTTCTTCCAAATGGAGGTACTTGCTGGTTACAATTAACATTAAAACTGAAGCGAGCCAAACGCCGGAAAATATTTTAATGAGTAAACCACGCTTTTCACTTTTATCAGCTATGTAACCACCATACAATGCAATGCCAATTGCAGGAATCGCTTCGCATAAACCCACTAAACCCAGCTTTAATGGGTCGTGTGTTAATTCATATATATGATAACCAATCACTACAGCCTGCATTTGATAGGCAAGCGTAAAAAAAAATCGCATCCCTAAAAAAGAACGAAATTCTTTATACCGAAGGGCTGCGAATGGATCTTGTTTTACTATTACGGAATCTGAATCTGACACTAGAAAATATTTATGTACAAAAGTAGGATTAGAATTAAATATTATTATCACTTAAACGTTTTATTTTTCTATCAGACAGGAAATAACAATACTTAAGTAATAAAGAAACCCGATGAAAAACCATTGGCTTATCATCGGGTTTAAAAAGAGTAATCCAGATTTTAGTACCCCGGGTTTTGCTCCAGTAAATTGTTTTTGTTTACTTCATCCCGGCTGAATGGCCTGAAATAAAGTTTATTATCCCAGCTGCGGTTTTCCTGAGCATTTTCAACTACCGGATTGTAAGTATAATCGTAAATTGTAGCATCGTAATGGTAAGGAGCCGACATCGTTTTACCTGGTTTAAATTTGCCTGTTACTTTAATGTAAGTAACCTTTCTACCCAGGGTTTCTTCTGCAATCAGCCACCTTCGGGTATCGTGATAACGCTGCTCTTCGTAAGCCATTTCAATGCGACGTTCGTGGCGGTAAACGGTTCTTAAATCTGCCTGGCTGGTTGCTGTTATTGCAGGCATACCCGCCCTAAAACGGATTCTGTTTAACCATGTTTTGGCGTTATCTAACTCTCCAAGTTCTATGCTCGCTTCAATATAATTGAATACGGCTTCGGTATACCTAAAGAACGGCCACGGAATGGTTTGAGGCGCAGAGGCTTCTACAATATTTGGATCTGGATCGATAAATTTATGATAATAATAACCCGTCCAGCTGCCATTCCAGTTTTCGATTGAACTGGCGCGGGTATCTAAGCCTCTAAAATCGGTTACATTTCCGCCACTGGTTAAATCATAAACACCGGTTTGAATTTGATTGGCTGGATCTACGTTTCCTGAGGCTTTATCGCGGGGTTTCCAGGTGGCGCCATCATACAGAATTGTAGCATAAAAACGTGGGTCTCTATTTTGGTAAGGATTGGCTTTCTGCAAGGGGTTTGTCCAGCTAAATTTGGTGCCATCATTCATTTCGAAATCATCAACCAATAAACCAATTGGTGTATTACCAGCCCAGTTATGGTAACCATTAGGCCCATTTTGCTGTCCATGCCTGTTATTGCTTTGGGTAATAAAATAACGCCCGAAAATTAATTCAGAAGCTGCAGTAGCATCAATACCGGGAGCCTTACTACCTCCACCCATGGCAATGCTTTTAAAGTTGAGTTGACCATCGGTAGCTGGTACAGAAAGGTTTAGTTTATAACCTGCGCCTGCATCTAAGACTGCTTTTGCTGCAGCCTGTGCCAATCGGTAACGGTCGGCCTGATTACCCGAAGCATAAGAAAGAAAGTCCAATTTTTGGGCTGCTATTCCGCTAATTTTTGCCGTAATCTTAGCACGGTCGTGAAGATCGCTTGCCGCATAAATTAATACTCTCGATTTGAGTGCCAGCGCAGCCAGCGAATTGGTACGTCCTTTATCCAACGTTTTCCCAGTAAGCAATTTCGCTGCTTCATCACAATCTTTTACAATGAAGTTTACGCATTCTTCGTAAGTATTGCGTTTCACTTTGAAATCATCACTTAAGGCATAGGTTTTAGTAATAATGGCCACCGAACCATAAAAACGTAAAAGTTGCTGATAGTAATAGGCCCTTAAAAAATAAGCCTCACCCAGCAACTGATCTTTGATTGACTGACTGCTTAATCCATTGCTTCCTCCAGCAATTCTTTCTATGGTGATATTGCAGGCCCTGATCCTGTTGTACATTTGTTTGTAACCCCATGTATCATCTACCCAGCCTAGTGTAGAAGGGTTTATTGTGCCATTATTCACCAGATCGATACCACGGGTTGGGTGTGTAAACAATGCTTCATCAGAAACTGAAGCTAACATTTGTTCAGAAAAACCACCGCTGCTTAAACCATTGTAAATATCATTCACAAAAGCTTGCGCAAGGGCAGGATCGTTCCAGACTAAATCAGCAGATATTTTATCTGGTGGTGCCACGTCCATAAATTCTTTTTTGCAGGCCGTTGCAAAAAAGGCGATTAAAACTAATATATATAGCGTTTTATGTTGAATTATTGCTTTCATATTTTTCATTATTATTGATAAACAGCAGTACATCTTCTTAAAAAGAGGCTTTAATGCCCATGTTAATTACCCTCGCTTGTGGATAATATTGCCCACTGGAATTGGTCGATTCCGGATCCCATACTTTCACTTTATCAAGCGTAGCCAGATTAAGTCCATTGGCATAAACCCGAACAGCATTTAATCCGATTTTTTCTACCACCTTATTTGGCAAAGTATAGCCTAGCTCTACATTTTTGAGCCTGATGTAATTGTTGCTTCTTAACCAATAGGTATTGTTTAGGGCATTGTTGCTATCTGTATAATAAGTAGCTCCCCTGTTTGATAAACGTGGATCTACCGAACTTGGGTTATCAATACTCCAGCGGTTCTGGTAAGACCAATCTAAAAAGTTTCCGATATCACCAGATTCGGTTACACCCACAATCTGCATCCCACCTGTAGCGCCCTGAATTAACATCGATAAATCGAAGCCTTTATATTGAAGATTTAAATTAAACCCACCTGTAAATGTTGGCGTTCCGTTCTGATCTAAACGTATTTTATCATCTGCATTGATTTTACCATCACCATTAATGTCTTTAAACTTCATATCGCCGGGGCGAAGATTATTGGTTAAGGCACTATAATTTAAAGTATTGGTATTAATATCTGCCTGATCTCTGAATACACCATCGTAATCATACACCAGCCAGGAGTTAGTCACCTTCCCTGTAGAGCGTTGCCATTCTGGAGCGCCGGGGGTTTCATCCCAGAAAATAATCTTGTTTTTGGCATAACCACCATTTACACTTACCCCGAAATTTAAATCACCCACCTGGTCGTTATAGCTTAATTTAAATTCGAAACCTTTATTATTTACTTTACCTAGATTAACAGGTGGCAATTGATCAGTAATGCCCGAACTTTCCGGAACAGAGCTGCCACGACTGATTAAAATATTGGTTCTTTTGTTGTAGAAATAATCAAATTCTAGGGCTAGTTTATTATTCAGAAACGATGCGTCTAAACCAATATTCATATTGTTAGCCACTTCCCATCCAAAATCCAGATTAGGAACTTTACCTTCATACAAAGATTTGGTTATTACATCGTTAAATATATAACTACCAAAATTCATTAAACTGAGGTATTGGTACTCCTGCAAAGCATCACCAAAATAAGCCTCAGCCCCCATTTGCCCATAAGACGCCCTTATTTTTAAATTATTAATGAAGCTTACATTGTTCTTGAAGAAATCTTCTTCTGATAACCGCCAGCCCACAGATACACCCGGGAAAAAACCGAATCGCCTGTTGGTTGGAAAAATATAAGAACCATCTACGCGCCAAAGAAACTCTGCCAGGTATTTCTCTTTATAGTTGTAACCCGCCCTTCCAAAATAACTCAGCCGAGCACGATTAAATAAATTATTGGGATCGCCCGGATTATTACCTAGACTTTGCTCTCTTTCGTCTCCTCCTAATAGTTGTTCTATTGCAGATGACAGGAAGTATCGCCTAAAGGCGGTAAAACCATCATTAGCAACTTCCTCACGGGTTAAACCAGCCATTAAACCAATGGTGTGATCTCCTATTTTCTTATCGTAGTTAATCATTCCGGTTAAGTTCGTAGCCAGTTGTCCACCGGCAGTTTCCCTAAGCCTCGGATCGGTGTATTGCGAGCGAATCGTACCTGTTAAAACAGGCGTTACGCCATCAGCCTCAAAAGTTTTTTTATCCCAATCGTAAAGGGTCCAGGGCAATTGCCAGTTTTTCTGCCTGCCAGAATATTTATCAATTGCAGCGGTTCCGGTTACTTTTAATCCCTCAACACCCGGAATCTTCACTTCTATCTTGCCCGTAGACTGAAAATAATCCCTGATGTCTTTATTGTATCCTGTTATATCTGTAGTAGATACCACCGGGTTGTAACCATATTCAATATCCCTGCCTGGCAATCCGTTAGGCCATTTGGCAATCTCCGTAGGCCTTCCACGCATTAAAAATCTAAAAATATCACCAGTACCTACCGTTGGGAAGTTCCTGTTTTCTTCTCTGGCGGTTACACCCAAAGTTGCAGTAATGTACTTGCTTAATTTTGCTTCGAGGTTAAAACGCATATCGTATTGTTTGTAACCTGTTGCAGAGTTTTTATAGTAGCCATCCTGATTTAGATAACCCAGGGAAACCAGGTATTTAACATTTTCAGAACCACCATTAATTTGTACATTATGCCTTTGCTGCGGAGACCATTTCTGAAAAACAGTATCAAACCAATCGGTATTCGGGTAACGCAAGGGATCAGACCCATCGCCCAGTTTACGAATTTCATCTGGTTTATAGGCCGCATTGATTGTTTTACCTGCGGTTGATTGATAGGTACCCGTAGATTTGAAACTGTTCCAGGCAGCCGACCATTCGTTTGGATTGAGATCAGAACCAAAAATGTTCAGCTCATTTAAGATCTCAGCATACTGCGTGGAGTTAGCCATTTTAGGGATCCGTGTAGGCTGTTGCAAACCATAGCTAAAATCGTATGAAAACTGCGGCTTCCCTGACTTCCCTAGTTTGGTGGTGATCAGGATTACGCCGTTAGCAGCCTGCGATCCATAAATCGCCGCAGATGCATCTTTTAAAACGGAAACGCTTTCAATATCATTTGGATTGATCCTTTCAAGTCCACCTGCCCGGTTAGGAATACCATCAATTACAATAAGGGCATTATTATTACCTAAGGAGTTAATACCACGAATCCGGATCGTTGACCCATCGTAACCTGGCTCACCACTTCCCTGCAATGCCGTTACCCCAGGTAAACGACCTGCCAGAGAATTTGATAAGTTTACCGAAGAAGACTTGGCCAGTTCGGTGCCTTTTACTGCGGCTACTGCGCCAGATACAACTGCTTTCTTTTGTGTTCCATAGCCCACCACAATCACTTCAGATAAGTTTTGATTGTTCTCCAATAAACGAACGGTGATATTGGTTTGGTTTTTTACTGGCACTTCCTGATCCGTATAACCTACATAGCTGAAGACCAAAGTAGCATCTTCAGGAACTTTAATGCTAAATTTTCCTGAGCCATCTGTTACGGTAGCTGCAGTTCCACCTTTCAGCTTTACACTTACACCTGGAATGGGGCCTTTTGCATCAGTAACAGCACCCTTTACTACAATATCGACAAATAGGCGACTACTAAGCTCGAATGATAATTTTTTGTTTAATGATGTTTTAGCCGCAGCGGTACTGACAATGGGAGAAAAAACGAGACAACTGCCACAAGCAAAAAAAATGCTTGATCTGGCAAAATCCCTCAACAGATTTTTTTTCATAGTTTTACAATTTATTTGGTTAGAGATTGATTGTAATACAATTTAATACTCATGAAAATTCATAAGTTTTGATCAGCTGTACTTCAAAAAAGCTAACAACTGAGTTAACCATTTAAAAATTTGCTCATTCTAAAATCATCTGTCGAATTTCAGAGTGGTAAGCATTATACACCGTTGGTATCGCAAGACCTAAAACACTAAAACTTATATTCTATAAGGCAAAACAGAGATTAGATAATTTGCATCATCAGTGTTAATGATTGCATTTTCATATTTGGTTACTTCCAATATAGGAATATTAGAAATTAAAAAAAGGGGGACAAAATGATAATTTGGAGGGGCCTACTCGTACAAAATCGGGCCAATGCAGAACTAATAATACGAAGTAAATTATTCTTGTACCGTTTAGAAAATACAGTTGTAGTAGGATTAAGAACTTCACAAACTAACTTACGAGATCAGCATTAAGAAATTTTATCGAAAGATATTCCGCGCTCGAGTTTTTGGAGATGTGCCTTTAACATCGCGTTTTCAGGCTGTATTAATTGAGGATCATTTTCAAAAAGTTCGATAACCGTATTTCTGGCTTCAGATAAAATAATCTGGTCAGTTGCCAGGTCAGCGAGTTTCAGTTCTAGCACACCGCTTTGCTGGGTACCTGTAATATCTCCAGGCCCACGGAGTTGTAAATCGATTTCGGAAATTTCAAAACCATTGTTGGTGCGCACCATTGTTTCTAACCGTACCTTCCCTTCTCTGCTGAGTTTATTGCCGCTCATTAGGATACAAAAAGATTGCTCTGCACCCCGTCCAACCCGTCCGCGCAACTGGTGTAACTGCGAGAGCCCAAAACGTTCCGCATTTTCAATTACCATTACAGATGCATTTGGAACATTCACACCTACTTCGATTACTGTAGTAGCCACCATAATCTGGCTTTTACCATCGATGAATTGTTGCATCTCAAATTGCTTGTCGGCATTTGGCATCTGTCCGTGTACAATACTAATCTGATAATCAGGCCTTGGGAACTGATAACTTAATTGTTCAACTCCTGCTTCCAGGTGCAACAAATCTAATTTTTCGCTTTCTTTAATTAACGGATAAACAATGTAAACCTGGCGGCCTTTTGCAATTTCCTGCTTCATAAAACCAAACATCCGCAGGCGTTGTTCCTCAAACAAATGGCGAGTTTCTATCGGCTTTCTTCCAGCAGGCAATTCATCAATTACAGAAACATCTAAATCACCATAAAGGGTCATGGCTAGCGTACGTGGTATAGGCGTTGCCGTCATGACTAAAATATGAGGAGGAATGATATTTTTACGCCACAGTTTGGCGCGTTGCTCTACACCGAAGCGATGTTGCTCATCAATTACCACCAAACCAAGATTTTTAAACTTCACCTTATCTTCAATTAGTGCGTGAGTTCCAATCAGAATATCAATCTCTCCACTTTCCAGTTGCTCATGTAAAATGGTGCGGTCTTTCTTTTTCGTGCTTCCGGTGAGGATGGCAACCTTAACCAAATCATCTGTTACCAGTTCAGTGATGGATGCATAGTGTTGCCTTGCCAAAATTTCCGTTGGCGCCATCATACAAGCCTGGTAGCCATTATCGTTGGCCAATAACATACTCATTAGCGCTACCGCAGTTTTACCGCTTCCTACATCACCCTGAACAAGCCGATTCATCTGCACCGCCCGCTGGGTATCCATCCGAATCTCCTTAACCACTCTTTTCTGGGCATTGGTGAGTTCGAATGGAAGAAACTCCTTGTAAAACCGGTTTACCTTCTCACCCACTTTTTCGAAACTAGCGCCTTTAAATTTCAACTGGCGCAATTGCTTATTGTGTAATAATTGAAGTTGAATAAAAAAGAGTTCTTCAAATTTTAGCCGCCTCTCTGCAGCATTTAAGTCATCCTGATTTTTCGGAAAGTGGATATTCAACAATGCTGTTTTCTTATCCGGCAATTGGTACTTATCAATAATATATTGTGGTAAACTTTCCGGTACTTGCAGAATCACCTGATCCAGTAAGCCCGCGATTAACCTTTGGATGCCTTTAGAATCCAGGGTAAATTTCTTTAGCTTTTCTGTAGAATTATAAACGGGTTGCAGGGTTAAATTCCCTCTTCCTGTCGGTTTGTTCTGATACAGTTCCATTTCTGGATGAGAAATACTGAATGTGCCGTTAAAGAGCGTGGGCTTGCCAAAAGCAACATAAGCCGTTCCAACGATAATATTTTCTTCCACCCATTTTAAGCTTTGAAACCAAACCAATTCCATGATTCCGGTTTCATCCTTAAAAACGGCAACAATACGTTTTGTCCTTTTATCTCCAATTACTTTTTTACTGATCACCCGACCAATAATTTGAATGTATTGTGAATCGGGATTGATCTGATTGATTTTAAAATACTTTGTACGGTCGATGTAGCGAAAGGGATAGTGCGACAGCATATCTCGAAAAGTAAACAGACCTAAGTCTTTCTTCAAAACATCTGCACGACTTGGCCCTACGCCCTTAATAAACGCTATAGGTGTATCTAAAATCGAATTGAACAAGGCAATTATTGTTTTTTATAAACTAGATTTTTGAGTAATTGTGCGTTAAAAATAACGATAGAGAAGAGCAAAAGCAAATAAGCAAAGAGCTGATGAACATCAATTTTCTCTTTAAAATAGAAAAACGCCACGGCGAAAGCTACAATTGGATTGAGATAAATCAAAATGCCCAGTGCTGAAGATGGCATCCCCAGAAGTGCATATGAATTTAAAAACAATGGAATAATGGTAAAAACAACGGCAATAAGAAAAATATGCGACCAAAAGAAAGTATCTGCCGGAAAGGCACTGGATTGCGAAAAATAGAGTGGCAAAATCATTAATCCGGATAAGATTAGATGGACACCCAGAAAATTAAACTTATCTACTCCCTTAATCACCTTTAATACGATGACATAGATTGCATAGAATGACGCAATCAGAACTGCCCACAGCACCTCGTGTAGTGAACCAGTAGCCAATAGCAAAATACTGATAAAAGCGATCAACAATGCCGCTATTTTGGTTTTGGTTAATTGTTCTTTTAAAATGAGAAAGCCGCAAAGGGCTGTAAGTAAAGGGCAAACCATATAAGCGAAGGCTGCTGCCTTTAAACTGACACTATTTACTGCATAAATGTAGGTAAACCAATTACCCGTAATTAAAAATGCTGATAAAAGTGTTAGGAGTAATATTTGAACTTTTTTACTTCGGGAAAGCGAAGTTAAAAAAGTAAGATCACTTTTTAGTGCGGCTCTCCTGAACAAAAGGATTACACTCCAAACCATAATGATAGAAACAAATATTCTATAATATAGAATTTCTTGCGGAAGATAGCCTTTGATGTTACGCAAGGGGATAGACATTGTTCCCCAGATAATATAGGGGACAATGCCAGCCAGAAAATATTTAGTCTTACTATTTGCCAAATTATGCCACAATGGCAATTACAGAAATTTCTACATTCACATTTTTGGGTAATACGGATACTTGTACGGTTTCGCGGGCTGGAAATTCTGCCGTAAAATACTGACCATAAATTTCATTAACCTGGGCAAAAGTGCCCATATCACTTAAAAAGATTGTAGATTTAACTACGTGGTCGAAAGTTAAGCCAGCTTCTAATAAAACCGCTTTCAGATTCCGCATTACCTGGTGGGTCTCTTCTTCAATGTTGCTGATGTTTAATTCACCGTTTTCAGGATTGATGGCTACCTGGCCCGATACGAATAAAAAGTTACCTGCTTTTACAGCCTGACTATATGGCCCGATTGGCGAAGGAGCATTCGTTGTCGTAATAATTTGTTTCATAGAATTTTTAAGGTTTATTTAGCAAGCCATTGAATTAACTTGTAGATGATGCCTGCCAGAAAAATGGTGATCGCCAATGCATTAATAAAATGCATAATTTTTATGTTAATGTTATCTGGGCGATTGGGGTCTTTTTTTCTGAAGAAGTACATAGTACAAACTTAGCTAAAAAAGCATAACACAAAAACTAAAAGGCACAAAAAAAGTCCCGATTTGCATCGGGACTTTTCTTTAAGCTTTATATTGAAATACTAGTTTCTAGCAGTTTCAACACGACGGTTTTGGATACGACCTTCTTCAGTATCGTTAGAAGCAATTGGATTAGCTTCGCCTAAACCTTTAGTAGCAACTTGACTAGCAGTTACGCCAGAGTTTACTAAGTAAGTTTTAACAGAATTTGCTCTGTCTTTAGATAATTTCATGTTATATGCAGCAGTACCTTCGCTTGAAGCGTAACCGTTTACAGTTACTTTACCACCGTTTTCACGTAACACTGAAGATAATTTATCTAAAGTAGGATAAGATTCAGTTTTTAATACAGATGAGTTGAAATCAAAAGAGATTTTTTCGAAACCTGTTACGTTAGTGTTAGTTGAATCAGCTGTGAATTTTGGAAGTGGACATCCTGATCCATCAACAGCAGTACCTGCAGGAGTTCCTGGGCATTTGTCGAATTGATCAGCAACACCATCACCATCAGTATCTTTTTTCAAATCTTCAACAGATTTTTCAACGTTAGATACACGGTTTTTCAAAGCTTCAACTTCTTGACGTAAAGTAGGATCTTTTAACTCATCGTACATAGTAGCTAATGGGTTAGACCATTCTAAACTTGGTTTCGCAGAAGAACCTAAAGAGAATTCTAAACCAGCATAACCGTAAGAGAATTTATCTTTAGAAGTACCGTTTGCGTAAACTCCATCAAAGTTATCAGCGTCAACAAAGTTCATCGTGTAACCTAAGTTAAAGTTAACACGCTCAGAAACTTTGAATTTAACACCAGCACCAACTGGAATGTAGAAACCTTTTACGTAGTCTTTAGCTTCGTGTCTATCACCTACTGGACCGATAGCACTACCTTTCCAGTCAATTACAGTACCATTTGCTTGAGTTACTTTTGGAGCATAAGCTAAATAACCAGCACCAGCAGTTAAGAAGAAACCTACTGAGTTCTCACGACGTAAGAAATCGATAGAACCTAAGTTAACAACACCACGTAAATCAACAGCATATTGTAATTCAGTTTCGAAATCACGAGCAGTAGATGTTACTGGACCAGCGGTTGCATCATTTGAACCAGAAACTTTACCACGTACACCATTTAACTCTAATGAGAAAGAGTGACCTAATTGTTTACGGATATTTAAACCATAACCTAAGTTAACATCCCATTTGTTAAAATCATTAGTACCACCAATGGCAACAACTGGTGCTAATACACCACCGTTAACACCGATTGACCAAGTTCTGTACTGTCCTCTTCCACCAAATACCTTGGTTGAAGAAGTAGTTGCAGGAGCATCCTGAGCGACAGCAAGAGAAGCAACTCCTGTTAATGCCACTAAAGAAAGCGCTACACTTTTCTTTAAAGTAGAATAATTCATAATCTTTTTCTTTTTTTAAGGGTTAAACAATTTAATTGATTAATTTTTTGTAATCGCAAAATTAAACAAAATTTTAAATTTTCAAACTTTTATACAAACTCCGTTCCAAACTTCTTACGAAAAATGGATTTTAGTACCTTTGATCCCTATATAATTATTAATGCATAAATTATGAAATATCCTCAAATTGATCAATCACTTTTCATCTTAAATAGAAAAAACTTTACCAAACAACTAAAAGACAACTCTTTAGCCATATTTAATGCTAATGATGAATTTCCAAGAAGTGGCGATCAGAACTTCATCTTTAAGCAAAATCCAGATTTATTTTATTTATCAGGAATTGACCAGGAACAGACTATTTTACTTTTATATCCGGATTGTCCTAATCCTTTGTATAAAGAAGTCCTGTTTTTAAGACAGACGAACGACTACATTAAGGTTTGGGAAGGATATAAATATACAAAAGAACAGGCAAAATCTGCATCGGGCATCACCAGTATATATTGGCTGGAAGATTTCGACAATATTCTGCATAGCATTGTTCATTATGCCGACCATATGTATTTGAATACAAATGAAAATGACCGATATGCCCATTCCGTACCTCACCGCGACCTGAGGTTTATCGATCAGATGCGATCAAAGTACCCGTTGCATCAGTACGAACGTGCTGCTCCTATTATGCGTAGTTTAAGGGCTGTTAAATCTGATGTTGAAATCGCACTCACCAAAAAAGCGTGCGCAATTACTCGCGATGCTTTTGTTAGGGTATTGAAGTTTACTAAACCAGGCGTAAAGGAATATGAAATTGAGGCAGAGATTATTCATGAATTTATCCGCCAGGGAGGAACTGGCCATGCGTATACGCCCATTATTGCATCTGGCCACAACGCCAATATCCTCCATTATAATGATAACAACCAAACCTGTAATGCAGGTGATGTAATACTTTTTGATTTTGGCGCAGAGTATGCCAATTATAATGCAGACATGAGCCGGTCTATTCCGGTTAGCGGCCGTTTTACGACCAGGCAAAAAGAAGTTTATAATGCGGTATTGCATGTGATGAAAGAAGCAACAAAACTATTAGTAGCAGGAACCGTTTGGAATACCTATCACGAAGCAGTTGGCGAAATCATGACCGAACAACTAATCAACTTAAAATTAATATCATCTGATGATGTTAAAAACCAAAATGCTTCCTACCCTGCCTATAAAAAATACTTCATGCATGGAACATCTCATCACTTAGGTATTGATGTGCACGATTTTGCAGGTAGATATACGCCTTTCGCCGAAGGCAACATTTTAACAGTTGAGCCTGGAATCTATATCCCTGAAGAAGGTTTAGGCATTCGATTAGAGAACAACATCCTGATCACTGCAAATGGAAATATCGATTTAATGGCAGACATTCCGCTGGAGGTAGCCGAAATTGAAGACATTATGAATGGATAATTGCACCCAATGATTCTCATCCAAAACATCAACGGTTTGAAACAAAAATAACTGCCAAAAAAAATGTCCCGATTTTCGTCGGGACATTTATAATTATCATTTGAAGTTATTTACTTTACTGGGCAGGAAAACTGAAATTAAATGCTCCCTGTTCTGTTACGCCAGACATATAAACCATGCCGTTTCTGGTTTGAGGTAAAGCTTTTTGAACATCAGCAACGCTATTTACTGGCTGTCCATTTACTTTAGTGATAATCAATCCTTTTTCTACTCCAATATTATCGAAAGCTTTTCCGGTAGTAATAGAAGTAACTACAACACCGCTATTAATTCCTAATTTTGACTTTTGAGCTGGAGTTGCGGGCGTAAAAGTTGCACCAAGCTTAGATACTTCAGCAGATTTAGTAGCCGCTGTATTGGCTTCTGGATTTATACTCGCTTCACCTTTTAAGGTTACCGTATAATCTTTTAGTGAACCATCTCTTAATACTGTTAATTTAACTTTATCGCCTGGGTTTAAACGACCAACCTTTTCCTGTAAATCAGGGGAATCGTTAATCACCACGCCATCAACTTTCTTAATTACATCACCAGATTTTAAACCTGCTGCTTCTGCACCACCCTTTGCTACTACATCATTCACATATAAACCACTAATTTCATTGGTTTTAATTCCTGCAGGTTTTTCATCACCACTTAAAGGCACAAAGCTAACGCCAATATAACCACGCTTAACTGAACCGTATTTCATAAAATCATCTACGATTTTACGGGCTAAGTTTACCGGGATAGCAAAGCCATAACCTTGGTTGTAGCCACTTTGGGAAGCGATTGCAGAGTTGATTCCAACCAATTCACCGTTTGCATTTACCAATGCACCACCACTGTTGCCAGGGTTAATTGCCGCATCGGTTTGAATGAAAGATTCGATGCTGGTATTTGCCGGACGCTCAGGTCTTTTACCTGTACGTTGATACTCTCTATATTCTTCTTCAGTAATCTCGTTTCCTTGTTGTTCACGACCGATAATCCCAATACTACGGTTTTTCGCACTCACAATTCCAGCCGTTACGGTAGTTTGCAAATCAAGCGGAAAACCAACTGCCAATACCCACTCTCCAACTTGCACATTATCTGAGTTACCCATTTTTACCACTGGTAAGCCAGTAGCATTCACTTTAATTAAAGCTAAATCGGTATTCGGATCGCGACCAATTACCTTCGCTTCAACTTTACGTCGATCTGTTAATACTACTTCAACTTTCTCTGCATTTTCAACTACGTGATTATTGGTTACGATATAGCCATCCTGACTGATAATAACCCCCGAGCCTGATGCTGCTCTTGGCTGACGTTGCATTTGGCGACCGCCGCCACCAAAGAAATCTTCCATCATATCGAAAGGTGAAGAACTTCCTTCTTTACTTCCTGAAGCCGAATAAGTTGTTTTAATGTGAACCACACCTGGTGCAACTGCCGCTGCGGCCTGCGTAAAATCTGTTGCGCCCGCAGATGTAACTTTAAGTGGATTATTTGCGAAATATAAATTCTGTTTTTCAGAAATTGTAGTTCCAGTTTGGTTACGCTCAAATAGTTTATAACCTCCAATTGCTGCTGCCCCACCTATAAAAGCAGCTAACACGGTAATTCCTAGTATTTTTTTCATGTGTTTGTATATTGTTTTTTAATGGTCATGAAGCTATTAAAAGCGACTATCGAATTTATTAAACGCCTTTAATGGTTTCAAATGTTTATGTATTATTTTTTTAATCCCCTCAATTAATACAAGTTCTTTTGCCGGCAAATTGTTTGATTCACTTGTAACGCCTCAGGTTCTTAAATTTTTAAAAATTGGCAGGAGCTTTTTATTTACTTTGTTTAAGCAGAATGCTCCAGCAGTTTCTTATCTGCCTAAATTTTCTTTCGTAAGTTTATTCAAATTTAATACCATATCAACGATATTTGCATAACTAAAGCATCTACATCCGTGTTAAAAAATGTTAAATGAATGAACACTAAAATGCTTAACATTTACTGCGACTTAAAGATTGCATAAAAAAATGAAGATTCAATGAAAACTAAATTCTATAAATACCAGGGTGCAGGAAACGATTTCATCTTAATAGACCACACTCACGCCCCATTAGAAAATATTGATAATCAGCTTATTGAAAATTTATGCCACCGGAGATTTGGTGTTGGGGCTGATGGGTTGATGTTCGTAACAAGGCATGAAGAGTACGATTTCGAAATGCATTATTTTAATGCAGATGGCAAATTAGGTAGCATGTGTGGTAATGGCGGGCGATGTATTGTTGCTTTTGCCAAACATCTTGGCATTATAGAAAAAGAAACAAACTTTTTGGCAGTTGACGGTTCACACTATGCCAGAATTTCAGAAAGTGGTGAATGGGTTGATCTTCAAATGATTGATGTAAGCATCATTGATCGTGATGATGAAGCATACGTTTTAAATACAGGTTCTCCACATTACGTCACTATACAAGATAATTTAAAAGATTTTGATGTATTTAATGAAGGCAAAAACATTCGCTATAACCAAACTTACAGTGAAAAGGGTATAAATGTAAACTTTGTTGAAGATCATGGTGATCATCTTTTTGTACGCACCTACGAACGAGGCGTTGAAGATGAAACTTATGCCTGTGGCACTGGCGTAACTGCTGTAGCCATGGCAATGGCTAAACATAAAAACCAGACTGGCCATATTACAACTAATATTAAAGTATTGGGTGGAGATATTAAAATTGAGTTTGATTACGATGGATCTACTTTTAGCAATGTGTTTTTGTGCGGCCCTGCTAAATTAGTTTTTGAAGGTGAAATAGATTAATATTAGATAGTGCATGGTTGTAATTATATGAGAAATAAAATTTCGCTGTCTGCAATTTTGGTACTGATAGTTGGTGTTTTATTTGTGAGAATGCTCATATGGACATTTTTTTTCTCCAACGTTGTGATGTTGGCTATGGAGCGCAACAATTTCATTCCTTCAGAGTCTTCTATTTTTTCTTTTGATCCTTATGAAATAAATCAAGGCTCTTCATCTTATTGGATCTATGGTCAAGATAGCGAAAACTATTATTATTTCTCTTATGAGCCGAGTGCTCCTTATATATTTATTCCAAAAATAAACAAGTGCCAGGGTTTTGATCGATTGAACTTCAAAACTTGGTGCGATGCAAAACATGGCGGAGAGAAGTGAGCGTGATTACCAATGTGGTACCTAAATATGGTTTTACCAAACTCCAGATCGAGTCACTTTGACCTGATGATGCTAGATTATTATATCAGCCCGTTATTTTCTTGCCAAATAATCATAAGATAAACGGACCATTCAATGAAGAAACAAATGTGTACATTATACACTAACTAGAGATCAAAGCGACCGATTTGACGTACATTTCGTCAATAAAAAATTCCCATTTTACTACATTTTAACACCATTTAACGCTTTGTCTCAAGATAATTACACTTAAAAAAAACGATAATAAATACGTCAAAACCCTAACAGATAAGCCTTTAATGATGTCCTAATCCATTCTTAATCCAAAAATAAATCAATCGATTGATTAAATGACAGAAATTGGACAGATTTATTTTTTTTTAGGCGCTATTTTTGGGCAGAAATTGTGAACTCAAAATCCTATTGTGACGACGATTTCAATCCGGAAATAATTTAAAAACACACACGAATACTCCATGAGAAAAGTAACAACTCTCTTTTTTAGCATGAGCATTGGAATGCTTCTGGCATCCTGCGGAAATAACGACGATGCTAAAAAAGCGGCAGCAGCAGCAGCGGCTGGTCCACAGGCTTACCCGGTTTTTGCCGTTAAATCGCAAACAACAGAATTAAATTCAGATTATCCTGCCACTATGGAAGGTATTCAAAATATTGATATCCGCCCTAAGGTTGATGGTTTTATTGAAAAAATATTGGTTGATGAAGGTACTGTGGTTAAAAAAGGTCAGTTGCTTTTTACCATTATGGCGCCCCAATATGAGCAGGAAGTTAGAACAGCCAGAGCAGCTATAAGTAGTGCTGAAGCAGATGTTAACTCCGCTCAGCTTCAGGTAAACAAAACAAAACCACTTGTAGAGAAAGACATTATTAGCAAATATGATTTAGATGCTGCCCAACTTACCTTACAAAGCAGAAAAGCAGCTTTAGCACAGGCAAGAGCAACTTTAGCAAATGCGAAGGTAAATTTAGGTTACACTTCCATTACCAGTCCGGTAAATGGCGTAGTGGGTAGCATCCCATTCAGACATGGAAGTTTGGTGAGCAGTTCTAGCACAGAGCCCCTAACAACCATAGCAAACACCACTAAAGTTTACGCTTACTTTTCTTTAAATGAAAAGCAACTTTTAGATTTCTCTAAAACTTATAAAGGAAACACGCTAGCACAGCAAATGGCTAACATTCCTGCGGTTAGTTTGGTATTAGCCGATGGAACGGTTTATGCTCAAAATGGAAAAATTGAATCGATTAACAGCCAGATTAACACCAATACCGGATCAGCAAGCCTAAGAGCAACTTTTCCGAATCCTATTTCTTTATTAAAATCTGGCGGAAGTGCATCGGTAAGGATTCCGCAAAAAGTTGAAAATGCTATTTTAGTTCCGCAAAAATCTACCATCGATTTACAGGGTAAGAAATTCGTTTATGTTTTAGGCGATTCAGCTAAAATTGTCAGCACTGAAATTCAGGTGATGGATTTAGCAAAAGATAAATTCTATGTGGTAACTAAAGGATTAAAAGCAGGCGATAAAATTGTTCTGGAAGGTTTCCAATCTCTAAAAGATGGTGTTAAAATTAAACCTGAAGAACAAAGCGCTGATTCGGTTTACGCAGAGATCAAACAATAGTAATATAATCAGTGCAATCACACTTATTATCAGTGTAATCAATATTAATTATGTTTAAAAAATTCATAGAAAGACCGATTTTATCAACGGTAATATCCATTATCATCGTTATTCTCGGTGTTTTAGGTTTAGCCACTTTGCCGGTTTCACAATATCCCGAAATTGCGCCGCCAACAGTGCAGGTTTCAACTTCATACCAGGGTGCAAATGCCGATGTGGTAATGAATAGCGTGGTTGTTCCGCTGGAAGAACAAATAAATGGTGTGGAAGACATGACCTACATGACTTCAACCGCCAGTAATGATGGAACAGCAGCTATAACAATTAACTTTAAATTAGGTACGAACCCGGATTTAGCAGCTGTAAACGTTCAAAACAGGGTAGCGCGAGCTACCAGTTTGCTACCTGCAGAGGTTACCAAATCAGGTGTAATTACTGCTAAAAGACAGGCCAGTAACGTATTGATCTTTGGTCTTTACAGTGATGATCCTTCTTACGATCAAAAATTCTTGCAGAATTATGCCAACATCAATATCATTCCGCAAATTAAACGTATTAGTGGTGTAGGTGATGCAAGTGCCTTCGGAACATTGGATTATACGATGCGTCTTTGGTTAAAGCCTGATGTAATGGCCACCTATGGTTTAGTTCCAAGTGATGTAAATACAGCATTAGCTGATCAGAACGTAGAGGCTGCTCCAGGTCAGTTTGGTGAACAGGGCGATCAGGCATTTCAATATACCTTAAAATATACCGGAAGATTAAAAGATGAAGCACAGTTTGGTAACATTATTATCAAAACAGCAGATAACGGACAAATCCTTCGTTTGAAAGATATTGCCAGAATCGAATTGGGTGCACAAAGTTATGCCAGTGCGGTAAGTTTTAATGGTAAGCCTGCATTAGGTATTGCCATTAACCAAACAGCAGGTTCTAATGCGAAAGAGGTTATTGAAAACTCCATTAAAACCCTGGATGAAGCCCAAAAGTCTTTTCCAAAAGGTGTTCACTATTCAACATTAGTAAACGTTAACGATTTCCTTGATGCTTCAATTGAGAAAGTAATTCATACTTTAATTGAAGCTTTCATCCTGGTATTCTTAGTAGTATTCATTTTCTTACAAGATTTCCGTTCTACTTTAATACCAGCGATTAGTGTTCCTGTAGCTATTATTGGTACTTTCTTTTTCTTAAGTCTGTTTGGTTTTACCATTAACTTATTAACCTTATTTGCACTCGTACTCGCCATTGGTATTGTGGTGGATGATGCGATCGTAGTAGTGGAGGCCGTCCATGCGAAACTGGATGAAGGTTATACCGATGCCAAAAAAGCTACGATAGATGCAATGGATGATATTAGTGGGGCGATCATATCGATCACACTGGTAATGGCGGCTGTATTTATCCCGGTAAGTTTTATCCAGGGATCATCAGGTGTATTCTATAAGCAGTTCGGTTTAACGCTGGCAATTTCGATTATCTTATCAGCGATTAATGCGTTAACATTAAGTCCGGCTTTGTGTGCAATATTCTTAAAACCACACGCTGATGATCACGGAAAAAAGAAAAATTTCCTGAAGCGTTTTTATGCGGCATTTAATACGTCTTTTGATGCGGTAACCAATAAATATAAAAAATCGGTTAGTTTCCTTTCTCATAAAAAATGGATCGTTGGCGTAGGGATTTTATTCTTTACCGGCGTTTTGGTTTGGACAATGAATACCACGCCAAAAGGTTTCGTACCCAATGAAGATTTAGGAACGATCATGTCTGATATTTCTTTGCCTGCAGGTACTTCGCAAGAGGAAACCAATATCGTGATTGCAAAGATTGACAGCATTGCACATGGTATTCCAGAGATCAAAAATACGTTAAGAGTAGTTGGCCGAAGTATGATTAGTGGATCTGGTAGTTCTTACGGGATGGTAATTTCAAGATTATCACCATGGGATGAACGTAAGGGCCGGGATGTTAAAGTGATTATTGGCGAGTTGTTCGCCAAAACAGCAAGCATTAAGGGTGCGAAGATTATCTTCTTTGCGCCGCCAACGATCCAGGGTTTCGGAACAAGTGGTGGTTTTGAATTTCAATTACAGGATAAAACCGGTGGAGACATCAAAAAATTCAATGATATCGGCAATGGGTTCTTAGCGGCTTTAAGCAAAAGACCAGAAGTTCAGTATGCGTCTACATCATTCAACCCAAATTTCCCTCAATATCAAATTGATGTAAATGTGGCGAAAGTAAAACAGGCCGGTTTAACCGTAGCTGATGTTTTAGGGGTGATGCAAGGTTATTATGGTGGTGTTTATGCCTCCAACTTTAACAAGTTTGGTAAACAGTTCAGGGTAATGTATCAGGCTGATGCCCAATACCGCTCAAATGAGCAAACTTTAACCCGAATTTTCGTGCGTAACGGAAGCGGACAAATGGCGCCAGTTTCTGAGTTTATCACTTTAACTAAGGTATATGGCCCACAAGCCATTTCACGTTTCAACTTATTTACTTCGATTTCAGTAACTGGTAATCCAAATCCTGGCTTTAGTTCTGGTGATGCCTTAAAAGCCGTACAAGAAGTTGCTGCAGAAACTTTACCAGCTGGTTATGGTTACGAATTCTCAGGTTTATCAAGAGAAGAAATAAGTGGAGGAAGTCAAACTGTATTTATCTTCTTACTTTGTATCATCTTTGTTTACTTCCTGTTAGCAGCTCAATACGAAAGTTATATTTTACCACTGGCTGTATTAATTTCACTGCCTATTGGTTTAGCTGGCGTATTTGTCTTTGATAAAATCTTTGGTGTAGATAACAACATTTATACACAAATTACACTAATCATGCTCGTAGGTTTATTAGCCAAAAACGCCATTCTAATTGTAGAATATGCAGTTGATAGAAGGCGAAAAGGGATGAGTATTGTTAATGCTGCAATTGATGGTGCTACTGCTCGTTTGCGCCCGATTTTAATGACATCTTTCGCCTTTATCTTAGGCTTATTGCCTTTGATGTTATCATCTGGTGTTGGAGCTGCCGGTAATACATCAATTGGTACCGGTGCAGTAGGTGGTATGTTAATCGGAACATTGTTCGGTGTTTTTGTAATCCCTGCCTTGTTCATCGTTTTTCAAAGTTTGCAGGAGAGAATCAGCGGTAAGTCTCCTTTCGAAGAGGGAATTGAAAAAGAACAAACATCAGAAGAGTATGAATTGGCGACCAGTCAGAACAAACATTAATTTTTAAGAAAATATGAAACTTAGATATAAGTATTCCATTTTAATCGGCTTCACCATCTTAACCTTAAGCGCTTGTGTGACTAAAAAATACGAACGCCCACAGGTTAAAAGTGAAGGATTATACCGGGATAAAAATACAACAGACACTACTACCATGGCAGATTTGCCATGGAAAACATTGTTTTCAGATACTACACTTCAATCATTAATCCAACGTGGAATAAATGAAAATCTGGATCTGAAACAAGCCATTGAAAGGATTAAAATTTCTGAGGCGACTTTAAGACAAAGCCGTGCAGCATTTTTACCAAGCTTACAGGCAGATGTTTCGGTTACAGATGCCAAACAAGCTGCGGCGGCATTAAACTTTCCGGCAGGAATTAATATCAATTTGGAAACCCAAACTTACAGGGCGCAATTAAGTACTGCATGGGAAGCCGATATTTGGGGGAAATTAAGCAGCGCAAAGCGATCTGCATTTGCTACTTTGTTGCAAAGTGATGCAGCAAAACGTGCGGTTCAAACACAGTTAATTGCCACAATCGCCAATAGCTATTATACTTTACTGGCTTTAGATAAACAGTTAGCCATTACGGAACAAACGATCAAAATCAGAAGACAAGATGTAGAAACCATGAAAGCCTTAAAAGAAGGCGCAGTGGTAAATGGTGCTGCCGTAGTTCAAAGTGAGGCCAATTTATATGCTGCAGAAGTAACACTTCCTGACTTGAAAAGAAGTATTAAGGAAGCAGAAAATGCATTAAACATTGCATTGGCACAAGCACCTGGAACAGTTAACCGTACAACTTTAGATCAACAAGTGGCATTTTCAAATTTACAAACAGGCGTTTCTGCTCAGTTATTGCAAAACCGTCCTGATGTTATTGCTGCTGAATTCGGTTTCAGAGCGGCATTTGAAAATACCAATGTTGCGAAAACATATTTTTATCCTGCCTTAACTTTAACGGCTGCTGGCGGTTTAACCAGCTTGCAACTTAGTAACTTTTTCGACAATTCGATTTTTTATAATTTAGTTGGTGGGTTAACACAGCCAATTTTTGCTAAAGGAGCCAACAAAGCTCGCTTAACAACTGCTCAGGCAAATCAACAAATTGCATTTTATACCTTCCAACAAACGCTTTTAACTGGTGGACAAGAAGTTTCTAATGCTTTGTATGCCTATCAAACTGCAGAAGAAAAAGAAGCAACCAGAGCAAAACAAATAGCATCTTTAACTAAAGCTGTAGATTTTACTAAAGAATTATTGCGCTACAGTTCGGCAACAAATTATACTGATGTATTAACATCAGAGCAAAGTTTGTTAACAGCTCAGTTGAGTGGAATTAATGATAAATTACAAAAACTACAGTCGGTTGTAAATTTATACCGTGCTTTAGGTGGCGGTTGGAAATAATCCATCCCCTCATAAACGAAAAAAGCATCATGTATTTCCATGATGCTTTTTTCGTTTAGACAAATTTTATTACTTGTACATTCCTTTGTTATCGATAAAACTGATCACTTTTTCAGGAAGGAAAAACTGCACGTTTTTATTGTCTTTTATAGATTTACGGATGAAGGTGGAGGAAATCTCCATTAGCGGTGTATCAGTAAAAATAATCGAAGGGTGATTTTCCCATTCTCCAACATCAGCACCAGGCCGTGGATAAACATAAATCTGGTAGTTATTTAACAACACCTCATAATTCTTCCACTTCTTAAAAGAAACAAGGTTATCTGCCCCCATTATCAACACAAATTCTTTTGAGGGAAATTTTTCATGTAGATAAGTTAAGGTGTCTATAGTATAAGATGGTTTCGGCAAAGTGAATTCTATATCGCTCACGCGGATGTTCTCCGTATTCTCAGTAGCCAGATTAGCCATTTCTAATCTATCATACATATTGGCTAGTCCGCTTTTTTCTTTTAAGGGATTATGGGGAGAAACTACCAGCCACACCTCATCGAGTTCAGTATGATTAGCCATATAGTTGGCTATAACTAAATGTCCGGTATGGATTGGGTTATAAGAACCGAAGAAGAGGCCTGTTTTCAGTTTGCGGTTTTCAGTATTATTGATCGTCATTGCGAGGCTGGATTGAGGGAGCCGAAGCAATCTATTTTGAGAGAAAGATTGCTTCACCCTTGTGCGCTTTTTCCGTCGCTGCGGTTCGCAATGACGAATTTATTTATTAAATCAATTTTAAAGGCTCATCGAAATCATCAGCCATTTTAAAAAAACCTTTAGCATAGCCAAATTGTCTCTCTTTATTCTTTTTTTCTACAATAGATTTTTTCTTTAAAGAGGCAATAAAGTCAGAAACCTGCTTCTTCATTTCTAAAGGCAGGGACGATATTTGACTATATAATTGAAAATCACTCATAATATAAAGATAACGATTTTGTCGATTTTAAAAAACTTACTTATCCAAAAACTCTTGAACCAACCGCTCCGCCTCTGCACAAGCTGTTGATAAATCAAAGTTTTTTAAGATTACATCAAATTTATCAGCATAAAGTAACTCTTTCTCTGCTTTAATAAAACGCTCCTGAAGTTTTTCCTGACTATCCGTTCCTCTACCACTTAAACGTTCTTTCAACACCTCTAAAGATGGCGGCTGAACAAAAATTGCCAATGCATCTTCTTCATATTTTCTTTTCAAACGAATGCCACCTTCAACATCAATATCAAAGATTACATGTTGATCGTTCTCCCAGATGCGTTCAATTTCCGAGCGCAGGGTGCCGTAAAAAGTTCCGTTGTATACTTCTTCAAACTCAACAAACTCCTGATGCGCTACCTTATGCAAAAATTCTTCTTTGGTAATGAAGTAATAATCATTTTCATGGGTTTCATCACCTCTTGATTCTCTTGTTGTAGCTGAAATTGAGAAACTCAATTGTGGAAATTTCTTTAACAGATGATGTACAATTGTTGTTTTACCCGCTCCGGATGGTGCCGAAAATATGATTAGTTTACCTTGTTTCATTTTTTTTAAGACTAAAGCTGAAAGCTGAAAGATCAAAGCTTTAAGCTTCGAGCTTTTTGCTTTCAGCTTTCTATAATACGTTTAATAACTGTTCTTTAATTTTTTCTAATTCTTCTTTCATGCCAACCACAAACTGTTGCATTTGGGCATCATTGGCTTTTGCGCCCATGGTATTAATTTCTCTTCCAATTTCCTGAGAAATAAAACCTAATTTTTTACCATTTGCTTCTTTGCTTGCCAATGTTTGAAGAAAATAATCACAGTGGCTTTTTAATCTCGTTTTCTCTTCTGTGATGTCGATTTTATCAATATAATAAATCAATTCCTGTTCAAAACGGTTCTGATCTATATTCACTTTGCCTACGGCATCATCTAAAAATTGTGCAAATTTATCTCTGATTGCTGTAATCCTTCTGGGTTCTAATTCTTCAACAGATTTGAAATAACCAAGTATATTGGTAATTCTAAGTTCTAAGTCTGCCTTTAAAACAGCACCTTCATCTGCCCTGAATTTATTGAAGTTAGTTAAAGCGGTAGTAAATATTTGATATAAGTTATTCCATTCATCTTCACTTACACTCTCCTCTTTATAACTAATTACATCTGGAAATGTTAATGCGGTTTGCAATAAATTGCTGCTTCCGGCATTTAGCTGATCATTAACAGCAATAAGTTGATTGTAGTAATGGCTAAGTAAAGCAGTATTGATAGTTGCGCCAGTAACTTCACCACCAACGCGTTCTACATTGATGCTTAAACTTACTTTTCCACGTTCTATATCTTTGCTACATACATTGCGCAGAATTAATTCTTTATCAGAAAAAGCTTTGGGATATTTTAAGTTTAGCTCAAGGAACTTGCTATTGAGCGATTTGATTTCGACACTGTATTTTGCATTAGCATAATCGGCTGTTGCTAAGCCGTATCCTGTCATGGATTTTATCATGCGCAAAGATAGAAAAATAAGTTTAGAGTTTGCAGATGGCCTTTTAGGTTTATAGTTGATAAACAAATAAAATTAGACCCTTCAGAAAAACCCATCCATACCTTAACGTTATTTAACAACTGGAAGGCTGAACAATTATTAATTTTACATAAAATGTCTTACCAGGATGAAAGCACTGCTAACGATCTTATCTATATTGTGTTTTCTGCTTGCGATAGAAAAAAGCAACGCACAGCATATTGCCGCTAAAGGTGTTATTTTAGAAAAAGGAACATCGATCCGTATAGCCCTGGCCTTGGTAACCGACACTAATAATCATATGACCGTTGGCAGCAATGATATGGGCTTTTTCCAGATAAAGGCGAAAGTTGGCGATACTTTATGGTTTTTTAAAAGGCATTTTGAGGATCAGTTTGCGGTGGTTTCCGGCGAAAAAGATATGGTGATCAATCTGATTAGAGCCGATATGATTTTAGAAGACGTAACTATTAAGGCAGAAAACAAACAAGAAAACTTATTAGCTGTTAGACTAGAACACCGTAAGAAAACTTACTTTTACGGCAAGAAGAAAAATCCGCTTCATTATTTTCGTTATCCAATTGCGACAATAATGGAACTTTTTGGATCAGATAGGAAAAATGCAAAACGTTTTGACCAGCACCTGGATAAAGAAGAGCAGGAACTGGAAGTAGACCGGTTTTTTAATTTGAGTCTGGTTAAGGCACATACCAACCTAACCGGAAAAACGTTAGAGAAATTTATGCTGGACTTTAGGCCAAAACATGAGCAAATAAAGAATTGGAATACTTATGATGCAGCTGGCTATATTAAAAGATCAGCTACTTTTTACCTTGATACTTTGAAACGTGAATAATATAAATCTGATAAAACCCCTGAAATTACCATTATTACTTCTTTTGTTCTTGTTTACCGGGAATATGGTGAAGGGGCAAGAGCTAATCATAAAGGGAGTAGTTTTCGAAAAAGGAACTAATCTAAGAGTGGCACTGGCCGAAATTACCAATCAAAGAACCCAACTTGGCGTGGGCAGTAATGATTTAGGCTTTTTTCAGATCAGAGCCAGCGTAGGTGACACACTCTTAATTAGCAAAAGAAATTTAAATGATCAGCAAATTGTAGTTCATGGGCCACAGGATATTTTAATTTATCTGGTCAGAAACAGCACCATGCTCGATGAAGTGACCATTGTTGGTAGCACGAAAAAGCAAGATCTGGAAGATCTCAAAAGAGATTTCAAAAGCAAAGGCGTTTTTAATGGCGGTAAATCTTCCGTTTTATCTTCAATTTTCAACCCCCTGAATGGCTTGTATAATTTAGTAGGAAAGGATCCTAAAAATGCACGTCGCTTTAACCGTTATGCTGAAAATGAATTAAAGCAGACACAAATTGATCAATACTTTAATGGCACCATTATTCAGAACAATACTGATTTAAGAGGAAAAGACCTGGAAACATTCATGCTAAACTACCGCCCGGATTTTGAAAAAGCACAACACTGGAATGTTTATGACTATATCAAATATATTAAAGAATCTGCAAAAAAGTTCGAAGAGACACCTGTAAAGGCAAATGATTTAAATCCGATTAAATAGATAAAGCTTCGCAGGCTTTCTCAGCGGCTAATTTTTCGGCATTTTTCTTGTTGTAATCTCTGCCAGTACCAAATTTTTCACCTTCAACCAGTGCGCTGATGGTAAAAAGCTTAGCACTTTCACCTTCTCCATTTTGCACCAATTCAAACATTACATCTTTACCATGGCGCTGACACCATTCGATAAGTTTACTTTTGAAATTGGTTTCGGTAAGCTCTAAAGTATGAATATCAATATGAGGCTTAACAATTCTCCGCAACAAAAACTCTTTCGTAAAGTTATAGCCCTTATCCATATAAATGGCGCCAATAATGGCTTCGAAAGCATCGCCTAACATGGAGTTATGTTTGGTTTGAATGCTTACAGATCTTTGATCAAATTGAATCATCTTATCAAAACCAATCTTTTTAGCCAACTGGTTCAGATTTGCCCGGTTCACAATTTTTGATCGCATTTCGGTTAAGAAACCTTCCTCTTTGTACGGATAGTGCTTAAAAAGCAATTCTGCAATTACTGAACCCAATACGGCATCACCTAGAAATTCCAGACGTTCGTTGCTACTTCTGCTTCCATTTTTTAAAACTTTTGCCACAGAACGATGCCTGAACGCCATTTTATAAAGCGTTACATTGCCTGGCACAAAGCCTAAAATATTTCTCAGCTTTTTAACAAACTCCTTTTCAGGAGAAAGATAAAGTTTATATAATTTAAATATCGGCATTAAACAAATAACACAATTAACGGCAAATGAGCATATTGAACTAAGTTATCTATTTTTAGTTAGCATACAAAATTATATAGCAGCGCTGTTTTAATTAATCTTCGTATTTTTTGAAAATCACGGAAGCATTATGCCCACCAAAACCAAAAGTATTACTTAACGCCGCTCTAACTTCACGTTTTTGTGCTTTGTTGAAAGTAAAGTTTAATTTCGGATCAAAAGCAGGATCATCTGTAAAGTGATTAATTGTTGGAGGAACAATATCGTTTTTTACAGCAAGAATTGCAGCAATAGCTTCTATAGCACCAGCAGCACCTAAAAGATGGCCTGTCATTGATTTGGTAGAACTAATGTTTAATCGATAAGCATCTTCACCAAATAATGTACCAATAGCTTTAGTTTCACTAATGTCACCAAGCGGTGTAGAAGTACCATGAACATTGATATAATCTATATCAGCCGTAGTCATTCCTGCATCTTTAAGGGCGTTAGTCATTACCATTCTGGCACCTAAACCTTCTGGATGTGGTGCAGTAATGTGATTAGCATCTGCACTCATTCCTCCACCTACAAGTTCAGCATAAATTTTAGCACCTCTTGCTTTGGCATGTTCCAGTTCTTCCAGAATAATTGTACCCGCACCCTCACCTGCTACAAAGCCATCACGGTCTTTATCAAAAGGACGGGAAGCCGTAGCCGGATCATCATTACGTGTAGATAATGCATGCATGGCGTTAAAACCACCCATTCCTGCTTCGTTGATAATTGCCTCAGAACCACCACTAATAATCACATCAGCCATACCCAAACGGATATAGTTAAATGCATCAATCATTGCATTGGTTGAAGAAGCACATGCCGAAACAGTTGCAAAATTTGGCCCACGTAAGCCATACTTGATTGAGATATGCCCTGGAGCGATATCAATAATCATCTTAGGAATAAAAAATGGATTGTATCTTGGCGTACCATCTCCCTTGGCGAAATTTGAAATTTCATCAAGGAAAGTTTTCAATCCACCTATGCCAGCACCCCAGATTACGCCGATTCGGTTGGTGTCTAATTTTTCAAAATCGAAACCACCATCCTTCACTGCCTCATCTGTAGCTACTAAAGCATACTGTACAAACGGATCAAGCTTACGAGCTTCTTTTTTCTCCAGAAAATCTTCCGGATTAAAGTTTTTCACCTCGCAGGCGAATTTGGTTTTAAACTTTTCAGTATCAAAACCCTTAATAGGAGCAGCGCCACTCACCCCATTAGTCAATCCTTCCCAAAACTCGGGAACATTATTGCCTATAGGAGTGAGCGCACCCAACCCTGTTACTACTACTCTTTTTAATTCCATTTATACTGAAAAAGCGTAATTCTATTTAACGTTTTTTTCCAAATAAGCGATTGCTTGACCAACTGTACCGATGGTTTCAGCCTGATCATCAGGAATAGCTACATTAAATTCTTTTTCAAATTCCATAATCAATTCTACGGTATCTAAAGAATCTGCACCCAAATCGTTGGTGAATGAAGCCTCTGGCGTAACTTCGCTTTCGTCAACACCTAGTTTTTCTACGATAATAGCCTTAACTCTTGAAGCAATATCAGACATAATTTTATAATTTAATGGTTAAATAATTCTGTGCAAAGAAAAATAAATTCTTACAATTTTCAAATGTTTTTATTTCACTGCCTTAATTTGGCTCTGAAATAACAAGCGAATATAGAATTAGTTTTTTAATTTCGTTCTGTAAATAATTTATTTCGATTTGAACAGAACTTACCTAAAATTAACCTTAGACCTTGATTTTATACTCATTGCGATTACAGCACCCCTAAAAGACTATGTACTATGCCACAAAATTAATACGCGTTTGAACACCCAGTTTGAAAAAATTGAGGACCATGAAATATTTTTTAACATTGATGAACCGGCCTGGTGTTTCTCGAAATATTACTTTTTTGTTGAGCAAGGCGAGATAGAATACTATTTAATTAGCAACAGAAGCAGCGACGGACTGCTCGTTCCGGAGATGGGAAATGTGGATTTTTTTATCATCATAAAAGAATTTATTGATCAGGAAGATTTGAATTATTTAATAAACGGATTAAACAAACTACCTGATATTCAGGTAGCTGCAAAAATAGACCCAACCAAACTCAAAAGTAAAGAGAATTTGGTAATATAAAAATTATATACTTGGTGTATTAAATACACTATATTTGATGGTTGTAAAACGACGAAACAAAAAACAAAATATATAAAACTTAATGCAGTTTAATTATTTTTGAAATAATTAGCGCTACAATTAACTGCATTGTTAAAATCAATTAATTAAATGAAACCTTTTCATTCGAGAACTAAAATTGTTGCAACGCTTGGGCCTGCATCAGCAAAACCAGATGTATTATATAGTATGTTCAACGCTGGTTTAGATGTTTGCCGTCTAAATTTTTCACACGGATCGCAAGCAGATCACCAGGCGGTTTTAGATACTATTAAAGATCTAAACAAAAAATATGACTATAATGTTGGTATCCTTGCCGATTTACAAGGTCCAAAAATTCGTATTGGTTTAGTAAAAGAAGGTGGTATTAACCTGATTAACGGTAAAACCACTGTGATTACCACTAACGAATGCATCGGTAATGAGGAACGTATTTATATTACTTACCAAAGTTTCCCTCAGGATGTACAGGCTGGCGAGATTATCCTTTTGGATGATGGCAAGCTGCAAATGAAAGTAATTTCTACCAATTTAAAAGATGAAGTAGTTTGCGAAATTGTTCATGGAGGTATTTTAACTTCAAGAAAAGGCGTAAACCTTCCTAATACAAAAGTTTCTATCCCATCATTAACCCCGGAAGATCGGGAGAATTTAGAATTCGTTCTTGAAAACGATGTGGAGTGGATTGGTTTATCATTTGTTCGTAAGGCAGATGATATTATCGAGCTTAAAAAAATCATTGCGGAACGTGGTAAAACGGCCCGTGTAATTGCTAAAATTGAAAAACCAGAAGCGATTGCCAATATCGATGAGATTATTGCTGTTTCTGATGGTATTATGGTTGCACGTGGTGATTTGGGTGTAGAATGCCCGATGGAAGAAGTTCCATTGTTACAGAAAATGATTGTTGCTAAATGTAGAGCGGCTTCTAAACCTGTAATTGTTGCTACACAAATGTTAGAAAGCATGATCACTACTCCTCGCCCTACCCGTGCGGAAGTAAATGATGTGGCTAACTCGGTTTTGGATGGTGCTGATGCGGTGATGTTAAGTGGTGAAACTTCAGTTGGAGAATTTCCATTAATCGTAATCGAAACGATGCAGAAAATTATCCAAAACATTGAGCAAAACAACTATCCTTTTAATCCGGATAAATTCTTAAAACCAAAATCTCCATCTTTCTTAAGTGACGCGATTTGTGATTCAGCTTGTTTCTTAGCTAAACAAACCAATGCTGTTGGAATTGTATCGATGACTTTAAGCGGTTATACTGCATTTGAAATCTCAAGCCACAGACCAGAAGCTTTAACTTTCATTTTCACTAGTAACAGATCTTTGTTAAACGCGGTAAGCTTACTTTGGGGTGTTAGAGGTTTCTACTACGATAAGTGGGAAAGTACAGATAATACCATCATTGAGGTTAACGAATTCTTAAAAAGTAAGAAACTGGTTAAACAAGGTGATATCATTATTAATACTGCCGCAATTCCAATTGATGCAAAGGGCAAAACAAACATGTTAAAAATCACAGTGATTGATTAATCATTAAATATTTAAGACTAAACGCCTTGCATTGCTGCAGGGCGTTTTTTTTGTCTTTACTTTTTTAACAATTAAAGAGGTCATTACATTTTTAGGAAACAAACCTAAAGCAGATTTAGATGATTTTTTTTATTTGATAAGCTAAAATAATTATGATTTTGATTCTCAAAATTTTGATGTAAATGTCAATAAAAACTATATTTTTGCAATCCACTAATGGAGAGGTGTCAGAGTGGTCGATCGAGCACGCTTGGAAAGCGTGTGTACTGCAAGGTACCGCGGGTTCGAATCCCGCCCTCTCCGCATTGAAACTGATTTTAATTTAAAATTCACCTGATATAGAAAACCATTCAACATCAGGATCAGCAAGTTAGCAGAAATCTAAAAAAAACATCGCTTATAATATTGAAAAGCAAGATTTAGTTTTTATGTTTGCATCCCCGAGAGGGTTATAAATTCTAAACGGAGTGGTAGTTCAGCTGGTTAGAATGCCTGCCTGTCACGCAGGAGGTCGCGGGTTCGAGTCCCGTCCATTCCGCAACATAAAGCCTTAACTTGAAAAAGTTGAGGCTTTTTATTTACAGCCTTAAATAATATTGCACCTAATTAAAATATGCTAAGTATTCTTTAAACACATACAATTTACCCCGTTGAGCACCCGTAACTTCTTTCAAGATATTCAGTTTTTCTAAATCAGCTAGTAATTTATAACCTGTTGCTGCAGACATTCCTGTTACGGATGCAACCATATGCGCCTGAATAACTGGCCTTTGATAAAGATATAGCATTATCTTTTGAGCATTTCCAGCTCTACTTCCAAGCGACTGAATCTTAGTGTCTATTTGCTTTTGTAATTGCAAGATACCATCGAACGTTTTAATACCATTTTTAGCTGTTTCTATAATACCTACCAAGAAAAACTTAAACCATTTTGTTAAATCTCCTTTGAGCCTTACATCCATTAAATTATCATAATATAAACTCCTATTTCTCTCCAAAAAATCGGAAAGATATAATATAGGTCTTTTTAAAATTCCTTTTGAAACCAGATATAAAGTTATCATCAGCCTTCCTACCCTACCATTTCCATCTAAAAATGGGTGAATCGTTTCGAATTGGTAATGGATCAATGCTATTTTTAATAAGTCTGGAAGATAGTTCAATTCATCATTCGCAAACTTCTCAATATCAGACATTAAATCTAAAATTGAAGTATGAACGGGCGGTATGAAAGTAGCATCATTTATACTCGCTCCTCCAATCCCGTTTTGACTAATCCTAAAATCTCCTGGTTGTTTATGTTCTCCTCTTACACCCTGAAGCAATATTTTATGAGTATCTCTGATTAACCTTGAAGAAAAGGGAAGCTGATGTAACAACTCAATGGCCTTATTCATTGCTTCAATATAATTTTGAACTTCTTCCCAGTCACTCCTTTTTTCCCGTGACACCTCATTTCTTTCTAAAAAAGCTTCTTCTACATTTGTTTGTGTACCTTCTATCTTGTTTGATTGAGTCGCTTCCTTTGCAATGTGCATACTTATAAACATATCTATATTAGGTATATATTCGGAATACATATCCAAACGTCCTAATTGTCTATCAGCTTTACTTAAAAAATGGATTACTTCAATATCATCGATATACCATTCTCTATTAATGGCATTTGGTTGAAAACTTTTATAATATCCTTGATTGATATATTCCTCGATTGAAGATTTTCATAATAATTAATTTAAAATAAAGATAGAGCTTATTTTAGTTTTACAACAAAAACTAAAATAATAAAACTTGTTATTTTAATCTTTAGTCAAAAAATAAAATTAAAAGATTCTTATTTTAATTTTAAGAATATTTAAAACTAAAATAAGATTATTTGCATAGCTAAACCTCTACCATAATCTAAAGCAGAAACAAGTTTGTTAATCTATATTTGATAACTCGCCCAAACCCTTCGTCACTCATTATTAATCAATCATGGCATATTAGTTGTAAGCCCAATCATCATTAACATTTTTTACATGCACATACCTCGTTTGATAATTAGCCTATTCCTTTTTTTTATGATCAATACATTAACAGCAGCAGGACAGGACCTGCCCCAAGAAACCTATTATCCATGGAAAAGTAAATCGGGCCTCTTTGGCTATAGCAACACGGATGGGAAACTAAAAATAGATCCGAAATTTGAAGAGGCGAACGTCTTTACTAACCAATTTGCTATTGTAGAGAAAAACAATAAAAAAGGCGTAATAGACCATACCGGAGCAATAAAATTAGACTTCGAATACGATAAATTAGAACTTGCAGCCTGGGGGAATGAAACCATTGCCATTACCTGTAAAAGTTTTAATGCCTGGTGGAAATTTAATAAATGGAACTTTTTTCCTGGGTTTTCAGTGATGGGTGGTACAAATGACAAAAGGATAGTTGACACTAAAGTACTTAAAATGAACTGGAAAGTTATTCTCCTGAATACCAATCAAACTATAATTGATTCAGACCACAACCCTAATCAATATCCTTTTCAAGCATCTGACATCTACAAATTTCAGGATAAAATATTAATTAACGATCAGTTGTATGGCAACAAAAATGGGCAAATAAAGCAAATCAGCTCAGGAATAACCGCTAATCTAACCGATGGTACCTTGTTGCGGAGAAAAGGTGATGATTATCAAATTTTGAACAAAAACCTTAAACCAATTGAAAATACCAGTTTTAAAGTACCTGTTCAAATTACAGTCGAAATAAATGGGAAGAAAAAAGAATTGAAAACAGAAACCATAAACGCAGGCATCAAAGTGAAACTCAATTTCATGGAAGATCAGCATCAGCACATTTTTGCGTATCCTGATCTAAGCAAGACCTTTCCAAAAAAAATAGACAAATACTTTAATCAGGAAATTGAAGCAGAAAGCATCCTCAGCCAAGCACAACTGATTTATTCAGTACCTAACACAGTTTATTTTATTATCAGAAGTTTTATCAATAATAAAACGGGATTTTATATCCTTAACCAAAATGGCACCTGGGAAAGCGACAGAAGGAAAACTAAAGATTTTGTGATCCGATCTAACAGTGGCAGGATATTGTATCCCGATGCAAATGTGATGGGGATTGAGGCTGCATTACCTAAAAGCTTCAATGTAAAATGGATTGAACAAACCCAGATAAATAAGTCATGGTTTAGGGTTACTGCTACAAATAAAACTGATTCCATTTCCCTATCTGGTATTTTTGATATTGCCTCCCGGAAGTGGGTTTTACCCCTGAAATACACCAGCCTCGAAAAACTCAACTCCTATCCTAACTTGTGGCGTTTCGAACTTGGAAACGAAACCGATTATAGAAAGAAAAAATATGGATTAATTGATATCCTTACCAGTAAGATTACCGTTGAGCCGCAATATAATAGTTTAGATGCAAGTGCGAACGCAGGCACTTATAATGGTGAGAAATGGGATTATTTTTACATCAATCCGCTTGATGGAAAAGAATATAGAGAGATTCTCTAAATGAGCTGTGATTTTTAACTCCAGATCCATGCAAACAAACACCTATTAATGGTTAATTAACGCTCACCTGACAAACATTTAATTTTTCGCTACGTTGATATTTTAGAAATTAAATACATTATGTCAATATTAAAAGATAAAGTAGCCATCGTTTCAGGGGCAGGTTCAGGAATTGGTCGTGCGATTGCCATTACTTACGCTAAAGAAGGTGCTAAAGTTGTTGTTGCCGATATTAATGAAGTTCATGCTGATGAAACAGTTAAATTGATTCATGAAAATGGCGGAGATGCTTTTACCGTAAAAGCAGATTCATCAATAGCTACGGAAAATAAAAAACTGGTTGAAATTACCGTTGAAAAATATGGCAGGCTTGATATTGCCTGCAATAATGCAGGAATTGGCGGTCCGGCTAAACCTACTGGCGAATACGAACCAGAGGAATGGGATAAAGTGATTGCACTTAATTTAAATGGTGTATTTTATGCCTGCCGATACCAGCTGGAACAAATGGAAAAAAATGGTGGAGGTTCCATCATTAATATTGCTTCAATTCATGGCAAGGTTGCGGCGCCAAACAGTCCGGCATACACGGCCTCGAAACATGCTGTTGTTGGTTTAACTAAAAATATAGCTGCCGAATACGCTACAAAAAACATCAGGTGTAATGCTGTTGGCCCTGGATATGTAGAAACCCCGCTCCTTTCGGCAAACCTGGATCAAAAAACTCAGGATGCCATCGCCGCCAAAAGCCCAATCAACAGGCTCGGCACACCTCAGGAAATTGCAGATTTAGTGGCCTTTTTAAGTTCAGATAAATCATCCTTCACAACCGGAAGTTACATTATTGCCGATGGTGGTTATACTGCCATTTAAATTTATGATTCATCGGAAAGAGTCTGTATTATAAAGCGAATATTTACTATCGATATCATACAAACTCTTTCTTTTTTTAGCCAAGTTCATCTTTTTTGTATCAGCATTAATACTTAGCGATTAACAAAACAGTGCTAATTTTATCAGCAGAGACTAACTAAGATGATGAACAAATATTGGCTTACCGTAACTGCTTGTGCAATAGTAGTTACAACTAATGCCCAGCAAAAATCACTTACTGCTCAAGACTATCAGAGAGCTGAAAGTTTTATGGGCTACAATACCGCAAAATTTATTGACAATACGATTTCTCCGCCCAATTGGTTGGCAGGAGATCAATTCTGGTATACTAAAAAAACTGCAAAAGGATCTGAAACCTATTTGGTAGATCCTGCTAAAAAAACCAAGACTTTAACCACGGCATATGGTAATAGTTCTGTGTCAGGAGCCAGACGAAGAAGAGGCGGCGCAAATGAAGTAATCTCGCCCGATGGCAAAAAAGCCATTTTAATTAAAGACTACAACCTTTACGTAAAAGATATTGCCAGTGGAAAACTTACCCAACTCACCACAGATGGCATTAAAGATTATGGTTATGCCACTGATAATGCTGGCTGGCAACATAGTGATGGACCAATTTTACGCTGGTCGCCGGATTCGAAGAAGATTGCAACCTTCCAACAGGATCAGCGAAATTCCAGCGACATGTATCTTGTTACCACGAATGTTGGCGCGCCTAAATTAGAAGCCTGGAAATATCCTTTACCTGGCGATAAGCAAATTGCAACCATTAGAAGGGTAATAATTGATGTTGAAAATCCAAAGGTAATTCCACTAAACATTGCTCCAGATCCCCACCGCGCAACGCTAAGTGATGACATTTCCAGTAGCGGAACGTTTGATGACATCGACTGGAAGGCCGATGGTACTGAAGTAGCTTTCGTTTCCACTTCACGCAATCATAAAAATGAAAAATTCCGCATTGCTAATGCGTCTACCGGAGTCGTTAGAGAAGTTTTTGAAGAAACTGTAAAAACCCAATACGAATCTGGCCAGGGAGAAATTAACTGGCGGTATTTGCCAGAATCAAAGGAGATTATCTGGTATTCTGAACGCGACAATTGGGGACATTTATACCTTTACGATGCAACAACTGGTAAAGTAAAAAATCAAATTACCAAAGGTAACTGGGTGTTGAGTCGCATCATCAAAGTTGATCCAACAAATCGTACACTCTATTTAATGGCCAATGGTTTAGATAAAATCAATCCATATTTCGATCACTTCTACAAAATTGGTTTCGATGGAAAAAACCTCACCGATTTAACGCCAGAACCTGGGAACCACATGGTAAGTTTATCGCCATCTGAAAAATATTTCGTTGACAGCTATTCTCAACCAGATGTGCCAACCAGCAGTGTTTTCCGCGATCTCAATGGGGAACTGATTACTCCAATAGAGAAAACCGATGTATCAAGATTAGCGGCAACAGGTTGGAAAGCACCAACACCTGTTTCAGTAAAAGCAGGCGATAATAAAACTGATATTTATGGTTTAGTGTTTACGCCAACTAAAATGGATGCAGGTAAAAAATATCCGGTAATCGATTACATTTATCCAGGTCCGCAAGGTGGAAGTGTGGGTAACTGGGGATTTTCAGCATCACGCGGAGATCATCAGGCGCTGGCAGAATTAGGTTTTATTGTAGTTTTAATTGAAGGTACCAGCAACCCGGGGCGTTCGAAAAGTTTCCATGATATGAGCTATGGCAACATGTCTACCAATACGCTCGAAGATCAGATTGCAGCCATTAAACAGTTGGCTACTAAATACCCGATTGACACAGCGAAAGTTGGCATCTGGGGCCATTCTGGTGGTGGCTTTGCTACCGCAACTGCCATGTTCCGTTATCCCGATTTCTTTAAAGTAGGAATCTCCGAATCAGGAAACCACGACAATAGAAATTACGAGGATGATTGGGGCGAACGTTACAATGGTTTGGCAGAAAACGTTGATTATGAAGCGCAAGCGAATCAAAATTATGCAAAAAATTTAAAAGGAAAATTAATGCTTGTTCATGGAATGATGGATGATAACGTACCCCCTTACAATACACTCCTGGTGGTAGAGGCTTTGGAAAAAGCCAACAAATCATTCGATTTAGTAATCTTCCCGAACAGTGCACATGGTTACGGCCCTTATTCTGCTTATATGATGAGACGCCGCTGGGATTATTTTGCGCAGCATCTTTTAGGTGCAGAACCGCCAAAAGATTATAAAATGCAAGGCACAGAATAAGATAATTGTAAAAGGCTTCGAGACATCGAGGCCTTTTTTATTGCAATAACCTGAAAACCAATTCTCAGGTTATGAGTTTATTTGATAAGTATTAAGGTAAATCAATATGGGAAAAACAAGAAGTGCAAATCGTGTAATCATTACAGGAACAACCGGAATGGTTGGTGAGGGTGTATTAATTCGCTGCTTAAATAGTCCTGAAATCGATAGCGTTTTAGTCATCAACAGGAAAACTTGTGGCTATGTGCATCCAAAACTGAAGGAGATTATCCACCAGGATTTTTTCAACTTCGCTCCTATCGAAAATCAGCTTTCTGGCTACAACGCATGCTTTTTTTGTTTAGGCATTACATCCGTAGGTGCAGCTAAAGATGTTTATTTTAAGATGACTTACACCTTAACGATGCATGTTGCAGAAACGTTGAGCAGACTAAATAAAGACATGACTTTTTGTTATGTTTCTGGCGGTGGTACCAACCCAAATGGCAAATTGAGCTGGCAAAAAGTTAAAGGCAGAACCGAAAATGAATTGATGCAGTTACCTTTTGAGCAGGTTTTCAATCTTCGCCCGGGTTTTATCAAACCTATTAAGGAACAGAAGTACGCACATAAATTTTATAAATTCATTAACTGGTTATTTCCAATTGGAAGAGCAATATCTAAAAATGGATTTTGCACCATGGAGGAACTTGGAGATGCGATGATTAATGTACTTAGCCACAACAATGAAAGAAAAATTCTGGAGGGAAGTGATATTATTAAGCTAGCCAAAGAACCTGCTTAAACAAAAAATGGATGATAGTTTGTAAAACATCATCCATTTTCCATAACATAAATTATTTTTTATTGTCAACCTTACGCTGATTATCTTTGTTCGAAGTTTGATCAGAACGTTGACCACCGCCATTTGTAATACCCTGAATTTTCTTATCGGTTTTAATGTCGTGATTTGCTCTGTCTGCAATTGAACTTCCCTGAACAGTTGAATTGTTTTTTGGTGTGCCCGAATCTTTCATAACTATAAAATTTAGTGAATAATAATTTACTGAGCGTTACTATAATAACCGCCAATAAACCAATAGGTTTTTATTTTTTTCGATTGATGATTGCATATATGATTACATTACCCTAAAAGCATACTAAACTAAAGCCGCCTCTCCATATGTTTATTCGTCCTTTTTTTTAATATCTCCTTCTACATTTTTTTGTATTAAATCAATTACTTGGATTGGTTTTTGTTTAATTCGGATTTTGATTATTAATTTAGCACATCAACAAAACACATTCGTGAAAAAAAACTTATTATTCTTTGCTATTTGCGGCATGATTACCTTTTCTGCAAATGCACAAAAGCAATCCTATTTAGAAATGTTAGCCAATCAACCTAAGTGGGTAGATTCTGTTTTTAACAAGTTAAACCGTCGGGAGCGCATAGCACAAATGTTCTTCGTACGTGCGCATACCAATTTAGGGCAAAAATATACTGATTCTGTTGGGCAAGTAATTAAAAGAGAACAATTGGGTGGTGTTATCTTTTTTCAAGGTGGGCCGATAAGGCAAGCAATCGCCACCAATGCTTACCAAAAGCTTAGCCATGTGCCACTAATTGTAGCCAATGATGGAGAATGGGGCTTAGGAATGCGCCTGGACAGTACCATATCCTTCCCTTATCAAATGGCATTGGGGGCAATTCAAAATAAAGATTTAATTTATAGAATGGGGCAGGAAGTTGCTAAAGATTTCAAACGTATAGGGATGCAAATGAACCTGGCTCCCGATGCTGATATCAACAATAACCCTAAAAACCCGGTTATCAATTACCGCTCTTTTGGAGAGAACAAATATAATGTAACTGCTAAAACTGGTGCCTATATGAAAGGCATGCAGGATGCCGGCTTACTTACCACGCTTAAACATTTTCCGGGCCATGGAGATACCGATGTTGATTCGCACTATGATCTTCCGCAGCTAACCTTTGGGCCAATGCGTTTAGATACGCTGGAGATGTATCCATTTAAAGAACTCATTAAGCAAGGTGCATCAGGCATTATGATTGCCCACATGAATATTCCAGCTCTGGATACCACGAAAAATCTACCCTCAACTTTATCAAAACCGATTGTTACCGGTATTTTGAAGAAGAAGTTAGGCTTTAAAGGTTTGATTATTTCTGATGCGATGGATATGAAAGGCGTGGTAAAATATTTCAAAAATGGCGAAGCCGATTTACTTGGCATTATTGCCGGAAACGATATTTTAGAGCTTTCAGAAAATAGCGACAGGGCCATTAAACTGGTTCGTAAGGCTGTACGTCATGGTAGAATTGACATCAAAACCATTGATGAAAGTGTGCGAAAGATTTTAACAGCGAAATACTGGGCTGGTTTAGCAAAACGCGACACCGTGGTGACTAAGGGACTTATTGCCGACGTAAACCGGAATGCCAGTAATGCTTTAGTTCAGGAACTTGCCAATGCATCTGTTACACTGATTAAAGGTAAAGACTATATCAAAAATATGATTCCAATCAGAAGAACTGCCATTATTAGTATCGGCGTTCCGGCTGTAACTAAATTCCAGAAAGAGGTATCGAAAGGCTTCTACAACTCTGTTTATTATGTACTGGATAAGGATGCCAGTGCCACGCAGATTTCGAACATCGCCCGTGAAATTGGTGCTTTCGATCAGGTGATTGTTGGTATTCACGATTCTCGTGCCAGACCTGCAAATAATATTCCCTTAAATGCCGGCGTTAAAAACTTCATTAAAGAATTATCTGGCAAAAATACCGTATTTGCACTCTTTGCCAATCCATATAACCTGGCGGGTTTACCTGGCTTAGAGAAAAGTAAGGGTTTAGTAGTGGCTTATCAGAAAGAAGATTATATGCAAATTTCTGCAGCAGCGGTAATCAACAACAGGCTGGTGCCAACAGGAAAATTACCAGTAAGCATATTGCCTAATTATAAGTTTGGTGATGGGTTGTAACCTTCGGGTTGATTACACAGATGGATGGATTACACAGATTTTAGAATTGTTAGGTTAATCGACGATCGCCTTTCGCTTTATGCTTTTGGCTTTGTGCTTTCTGCTTTTAACCCAACTATAGGATTTTAGTGTTCAGGCAAAAAGCTAAAACAATTTCTTTCTTAAAGTCATTATCTAATTATAAAACATTAAGACCATGATAGACCCAAAAGATAATTATTCGGAAGACCCGAACGATGCATTGCGCAGAGAAGATGATATAGATAACATCAATGAAATTGCTGGAGATGATGCCAATATCGAACACGATAAAGATAAATTAGAGCAAGCTGATGAAGCATCCAGACCATCTTACGAATTAAATGTAGATGGCCTGAAAGATGATGAAGATAATTCAGACAGTTAAAATAAAGCCGCAGATTTGCAGAGTTAATATCTGAAAATCTGCGGCTTTTTCACTTTAGTCTTTTACCTTCCAGTTATTTAGCCTTCGGCTTATAAGTAGCTGGATCAACAGCAGCAACCGTCCAGCCTTTTAAAAACGAGTTGATTTTTTTCACATCGTGCCCAACTTTCTTTTTACCGTTTGCCCCTACTTCATCTGTTTCCAGGTAGGATGAGTTTTCAATATGAAGCACTTTTCCTTTTCCATCCAGCACTACAAAAACAGGATAACCAAAACGGTTAGGAAAACCTAAATATTTCATGGCCTCATCATTGTGATGTTCCTTATCCCAATTCACCAAAACATATTCGTAATTTTCGGTGATGGTTTGTTTCAACAAAGCATTTGTATCTACCAATTGGTGGAAAGCAATACACCAGGTACACCAATTTCCACCTACCTGGACCAATACATGCTTATTTGCTTTTGCCGCTTTTGCAATCGCAGCCTTTAAATCGGCCATTGCATTTGCCTCAGGGTTATAGATGTGCACACCTTCGGTTTTGGCCTGGCTAAATGCAGCTGTAGATAAAAATACCGCAGCCAATAAAATGAGTAACCTTTTCATATTTTCTAAATAATGATGCAAAATACTAAAGCCGACTAATTTAATAGATTAATCTCAATTTCTTTACAATAGGATTTTTTTATACAAAGCCTATCTTTGAAACATCAAATGGATTTTTTAGACCTACATACACACAAGACTGCACAGCAAAATGGCGTGAGTAGCATCCAAAGTTTATCGCTAACCAGCGATCTCTTTCTGGCAATGCCAAAAACAAAACCCATTTCTGTTGGACTTCACCCCTGGTATGCCATGATGGATAAACTGGATTTGCAGATGAAATACTTAAGTGTTTTGGCCAGTCAGTCAAATGTTAAGCTCATTGGCGAATGTGGTCTGGATAAATTAAGAGGAGAGAAACTCGAAAATCAAATCTTTATTCTGGAAGCCCAAATCAGATTGGCAGAAAAATTAAACAAACCATTGATTTTGCATTGTGTTAAAGCTTTTTCAGAACTGATTGAGATCAAAAACAGGCTGAAAGTGGCCGTTCCGATGATCATTCATGGATTTAACAAAAACGAAGTTTTAGGCCAACAGCTTTTAGATAAAGGATTTTTACTTTCTTTTGGTACTGAGGTTTTGAAAGAAAATTCTGGTGCGGCTAAGCTTCTTCAGCAGACTGATACTTTCTTTTTGGAAACTGATGATTCCGAAATGCCGATTAAAGAAATTTACAATACTGCCGCAAAATTAAAAAACCGTACAATTGATGAAATTAAAGCACGTATTTTTACCAACTGGAATAAATTAAATTTACTATAAAAGTAGCCACGGAAACTAAAAAAAACGGAAAGAAAATTCATTCCGTGTCACTTGGGCTTCTTTGGCAAAATATAATTAAATATGGCTGATACTACCTGGCTTTCACGTTCTGCCCTCCTAGTTGGGAATGATGGAATTGATAAACTGCAATCGAAACACGTTTTAATAATTGGTTTAGGTGGTGTTGGTTCTTTCGCTGCAGAATTTATTTGTCGGAGTGGCATTGGCGAAATGACCATTGTAGATGGAGATGTGGTTGATCCGACCAACCGAAACAGGCAGTTGCCTGCTTTAGCCACCAATCATGGTGTGAGCAAAGCTGAAATTATGCAGGAGCGTTTGCTTTCCATCAATCCAGAATTGAAGCTTCATGTGGTGAATACTTTCCTAACACCCGAAAAATGCAGGGAAATACTAGAATCAAAATTTGATTATATTATGGATTGTATTGATAGCGTAATGCCGAAGATCACACTACTTTCCACTGCTTTAGAAAAAAACATTCCGATTGTAAGTTCCATGGGTGCAGGTGGTAAAATGGATCCAACCAGATTGAGGATTGCCATGTTACCTGATACTTATCAATGTGTTTTCGCCAGTTATGTTCGGAAGCGATTAAATAAGTTAGTTAATGCAGGCAAAATAAAAGCCGTGTTCTCTACCGAGGAAATGGACAAAAACTCCATGATTATGACCGATGGGAGTAATTTCAAACGATCTGCCTATGGCACTGTTTCTTACTTGCCTGCAGCTTTTGGTGGCGCATGCGCATCGGTTGTTATTCGCGATTTACTTGGCTTAAAAATTGAAATGGCCGAAAGGCCTTTGAGGATAAGTCATAAAACATTGGCGAAAAGGAAAATCAAAAAAAGTTAAGTAAAAAAACCACCCTGCCTTACAGGCACCTTTCCAAAGGAGGGGAATGGCAAAACGCCACTGCTAATTTCTAAAATGGAATAAAAAATAAATAAAATGCCTAAACCACTAAAAATTCTTCAAGCCTCTGCAGGTTCCGGTAAAACGTTCAGCTTAACGGCACATTACCTTACCTTGCTTTTTTCTGCTGAAAATAAATACCGCGAAATTTTGGCAGTAACCTTCACCAATAAGGCTACAGAAGAAATGAAAACCAGGATTCTGGAGGTTCTACTTGGCTTGGCAAAAGGTAATCCATCAAAAAAAATCGACGATTACCGAAAATTGGTTTTAGTGGCTTACCCACAATTAAATCCACAGGAACTTCAATTCAAAGCAGATAAGATATATCGGAAAATCCTTCATGATTACAGTCGCTTTTCGGTGAGTACCATTGATGGTTTCGTACAAAAAGTAATTCGTGGTTTTGCTTTTGAACTCGGGCTGAATGCCGATTATAGTTTAGAAATGAATTATGATAAGGTTAAAGATGATTTGGTAAATAAACTGGATGAAGCCTTAGACACAAATAAACAACTGTTGCAATGGATTATTGATCTGGCCATCGAACGCATTAGTGATAACAAAAGCTGGAATTACAAATTTGAACTCTACAACCTGATTGGTGAAATTTTCTCCGAACGCTTCCAGGTTTTTGAAGATGCAGTTACCGCTTTAGGATTAGAGAATATTGATGAACTTTTCAAAAAATACATCAGCGTAACCAAAGCAGAAATTAAGAATTTTGAAGAAGAAATTATTCGTTTAGCAACAGAAGCCAATGAAGCCTTAAATGTTCTGGGTGTGGAGAACGAGCACCTCAAAGGCAAATCAAGAAGTGGTTTAGCGAAAATTATCCTGGTTGCCCGTGGCGATCTCTCAAAAGTAGAACCGCTTTTTAATTATATAGATGAGCCAGATGAATGGTTTCAAAAGAATGCAAATTTTCCGGAAGCTTTTGAAGTTGTAAACCCTATTCTTCAGCAGATAAAAACCCATTATCTCACACACCTGCCAAACTATAGCCTGGCCATTGCCTTCAATAAAAACCTTTACTATTTAAGGCTGATGCAGGAAATTGCCATGCTGTTAAAAGAGTACCGCGCAGAAAATGATAACCTTTTAATTAGCGATGCGCAGAAATTAATCTCCGGAATTACTGATGATGCAGGTGATAATCCATCTTTCATCTGGGAAAAAGTGGGGAACAGATACCGTAATTTTCTTTTCGATGAGTTTCAGGATACCTCGACCAGCCAATGGGGAAGTTTTAAATCGCTCCTCACCAATGCTATGGCCACGCCAAGCGAAGATTTAATTGATCATTTAATCGTTGGCGATACCAAACAATCCATTTACCGTTGGCGTAACGGAGATTGGAATATTCTGCATAAACATGCGAAACGGGAAGTCGGCATCGACAATGTTATAGAAGATAGTCTGGCAGAAAATTACCGCAGTACGGGGAACATCATCACTTTTAATAATTTCTTGTATCGCTCCATTCCCATTACGCTCCAAAATGAGCTTAATACAACTTTAGCCACCAAACCAGAAAGTATTTCCAACTGGTGGGCTGGGGAAAATTATACGCAGATCATCACTGATATTTACGGTGCATCTACACAAAACTTCGCCACCAACACCTTAAAAGGCGGGACAATAAAAATCAAAAAATTTGGCAAGGAACATGCGCCGGATGAGGCTCGTTTCACGGAAACTGTTTTCAGAGATATTGCTTTAAATGATATCATTGAAGAGATCAAAATACTAAAAGATCAACAAAATTACGTTTTAAAAGACATTGCCATTTTAGTGCGTTCCAATAGCGAGGCTTTACTTACTGTTCGCAAGTTGATGGAGCATCATCTTCCCGTGCTATCAGGCGATGCCTTATTGATTTCGAATAACTCGGCAATACAATTGATCATCAACACCTTAAAGGTACTCATTGGTTTAGAAGCCCAAATCGCACTTTACAAGGCAAATTGCATTGCTTTGTACCATTCGTTGCAAGAGAAAGCGCCCGATGCCAATCACTACATTAACCTTAACAGTAAGCCACTAAGCCAACTTTCTGCTGTTTTACCACTATCGTTATGCGAAAACTGGCAAAGCTGGTTGCAATTGCCACTACCAGAATTGGTTGAAATTTTAATTGAGAGTTATGGATTAAAAACATTAACCGCTCATCTACCCTATCTTCTGGCGTTTAGGGATTTAACGGCCACCGCCGGAAAAGCTGGCGAAAAAGGAATTATTGCATTCTTAACCTGGTGGGAAGAAGACGGAATCAAAAAATCTTTGCCGTCTCCTGAAGGCGCTGATGCGATTCAAATCATCACCATTCACAAATCAAAAGGACTGGCTTTCAGGGCCGTTTTTGTACCTTTCTGCAACTGGGAAATTAAAGGAAAAGTGAATGGTACCTTCTGGGTATCATCAGAAGAAACGGTTTACAAAGAACTTAAAGGCATCCCATTAAAATACAATGAAGCATTAGGAGATTCGGCCATTGCTAAAGCTTATTTCGAAGAACTGCTCTACAACAACATGGACGCCTTGAACATGCTTTATGTGGCCACCACACGTTCTAAAGATTACCTCTATATCGCCACTATGGCTAAAAAAGAGTTAAAACTATCTAACATGGGCGATGTGATCAATTTAACTTTTGATAACGAATTTGATGAAAATGGAGTTTATGAAATTGTAGATTATATTGCTGTTGAAGGCAAAAAAGAAGAAACAGATTTTATCAATTTAAAACATTACCCAACCACCACCCGATTGGCAGAGTTATACATTGCTTCAGAAGAAAAACATTTAAGGCATTTGGTGAATATTGAAAAATCGGGCAGAAAAGGGTCTTTATTACATGATATTTTGGCAAATGCCAGTACAGAGAAAGAAGTTGATAAGTACATTACAACACTCATCTTGGATGGAGTAGTTCAGGAAGATGAAAAGGACAACCTGAAACAAAAAGCAATGGAAGTTCTGGAAAACGTTGACTTAAAAGCTGTGCTTAACCAGGCAACTGATAGCATCACAGAAAAGAATATAATTGATGCCGAAGGTAAACTCCATCGTCCGGATCGCATTTTATTTAATGATAATGAAGTGATCATCCTGGATTATAAATTTACACTTACAGAAAGCGATAAACACATTGAACAGGTAAAAAATTATAAAAATCTGCTGCTGCACATGGGACACAGCAATGTTAAAACCTATTTGTTTTATGCCGTTAGCGGTAAATTAAAATTAGTGTAATGATTAAACCATTTTTACAAGAAGTTGCCGAAGATTTAATTGAAAAGTTTGGTACCAATCTTCAACATTGTGCTATTGTTTTCAACAACAAAAGGCCATCAGCCTATATGCAGAAATACCTGGCTGATATGATAAAAAAACCATTTTTCAGTCCGTCGTTTTACACTATCCAGGAGTTTTTTGCTACTGCTACACAATTTAAAATCGCCGATTTCTACCTGCAGTTCTTTACGCTTCATAAAATATACAACCAGTTACTGGCCGAAGAACACATGGAACCAATTTCAAGCCATAAGTTTTTTCCCTTAGCAAAGATTATTCTAAGCGATTTCACTCAAATAGACAATGATTTAGTTGATGCAGGTAAGCTATATCGCGATTTAGAAGACATTTCTGTTATTAATAAAGATTTCGATTACCTGAGTCCGGAGCAATACCAGTTCTTAGCACAATTCTGGACATCCTATTCTGAAGGAAAACATAAAAAACAGCAGGAACTTTTCATTAAAATGTGGCGTCGGATGCCAAAACTCTATCACAAGTTTCATGCATCACTAAAAGAGCAGGAATATTTAACCAATGGTTATGTGTATCGCCATTTGGCTGAAGGAACCGATACCCAAAGAGACTTGCCTGTCAACTTCGAAAAAGGAAAAATTATTTTTGTTGGTTTCAACGCATTAACCAGTGCCGAAGCAAAGATTTTTACACAGCTACAAGAGGCTGATCAAGCCTTATTTTACTTCGATGCCGATGAATATTATGTAGATGATCCTTTGCAGGAAGCGGGCTTATTTCTGAGAAAAAACCTGAATCAGCTGGGCTTGAAAAATGTTTTCGAAAATAAGCCAGGCTTAATGAAAACAGCCGAACATCAGGTGAATGTTTTCAAGGTTCAGGGGCAATCGGCGCAGGCAAAAATTCTGAATAATATTTTGGAAGATGATTATGCTGAAAGTAGTGAGATTGGCTCTACCGTTGTCGTGCTGGCAGATGAAAGCTTACTATTGCCTGCCCTGCAAACCATTCCGACAAACTATAATGGCAAAGACATCGATCTGAATGTAACCATGGGTTTTGCCCTATCCACATCAAGCATCTTTGGTTTAGCTGATTTATGGTTCTCCTCTCAATTGGAAATCACGCATACTGGGAAGATTTCTTACAAAAATGTTGAGGCTTTTCTAACACACCCGCTCACTGGTCTGAGCCAGAAAATGAGGGATAAAATTTTAACTGCTTTATTAAAAGAAAATGAGGTAGAAATTGCCCATGAAAGGCTACTGAGGCAAAGCGGATTATTCGAGGTTTTCTACAAAAAAATTGATAGTCCGAAGCATGTAGTTCCCTACCTGCTCGAAGTTTTAGATTTTATATTAACCCGTTTATCTAATGCCAAAACGCTCAAGAAAATTGATGCAGAACTGTTTGTAAAAACCATTCAGGAATTAAATCGACTGCACGATACTTTCGGCAAACACATTGGCGATGAAGAAATCCAGTTTGTAATTTACCTGGTACAAAAATCTTTGCAGGCCATTTCAGTGCCACTATCCGGCGATCCGCTCAATGGGATTCAGTTAATGGGATTACTGGAAACGAGAAACCTTAATTTTGATAAGGTTGTTATTTTAGGTTTCAACGAAGGGATTATTCCAAAATCTTCCATCGGCAATAGTTTTATTCCAGATTCTATCCGCCGCGTTTACGGCTTACCGGTATTAGAAAATCTGGATGCCATTTCATCTTACATGGTTTACCGTTTGATGCAACGGGCTAAGCACATTAACTTCGTTTACAACAGCTTAACTGATGAAAAAACAACCGGCGAAGCGAGTAGAATTCTGAAACAACTGGAATACGAAAGCGGATTCAGGTTTAATTATCATGAACTTAATCTGGATGTAAAAACGGAAGCATTTAAAGAGGTTCGGATTGAAAAAAAGAATAACATTTTTATTCAGGAAACCCTGCAAAAATACCTCGATAAAAAGAAGGTGCTTTCCCCCTCGGCCTTAACCCAATATATTTCCAATCCGATAGATTTTTTCTTCAATTACATTGCTGGCATTAAAGAACCTAAAGAAGTAAGTGCGGTGGTAGAGGCAAATGAAATTGGCTCTATTTTACACAAAGTGATGGAATACTTTTATCAGGATTTGAAGAAAGCAGAAATTACTTCAGAACGGATAAAAGAGAAAAGAAAGCAGGTGCCAGCACTAATTGAGAAAGCTTTCAATGCTGTGATGTTTAACCATCCTGATAAAGTGATGGAATATAAAGGCATGCAAAAAGTGATCTTATCCATTGTAGACGCTTATGTCAACATCATTGTTAATCAGGATGAATCGCAAACGCCTTTCCATATCATCAGTTTAGAGCAGAAAGTTGAGGCAGAAATTAGTTTCCCCTTAAATGGCAAAGATGCGAGTGTTAAGATTTTCGGTTATATCGATCGGGTTGATGTGAAAGATGGTGTAACTAAAATTATAGATTACAAAACCGGCAGTGATAAACTAGCATTTAAAGATGTAGCAGAATTATTTAATTCTGATGGCAAGCATATCAATAAGGCGTTGGTTCAGACTTTACTTTATACTTACGCTTACGAACAATTTTCGGGTAAAACTTTTGTCGAGCCAAACTTATACGTGGTAAAAACAATGGCAGCCGATGGTGTTTGGTTTAAATCGGGAAGGCAAACACTTTCAGGCGAATACCTGGAAGAAATTAAACCTGAATTTTTAATGGAGTTGAGGAAGAAACTTACAGAATTATTTGAGGCACCCTTTTTTGTAACCAGTGCTATAGAAGACAACTATAAATATTCGATCTATAAGACGCTTTTTGGGAAGTAAGGGGAAAGAGTAAAGCTTAAAGACTAAAGCAAAAAGGCTAAAGAGTAAAGCAAATCCGCTCGTCTCATTGTCCTTGCGAGAAATCAACTTACGAAGTTTAGTTGGCCTGGGCGAAAGAAAAACTTCGTAAGTTTAAAACCGTGATTTTTCTACACCTCTTGACTATTTCTGCCATAGCATTAGCTGCAATGAGGTTGCCACAGCCAATGAAGAATTGGCTTCGCAATGACGACGGTATTAATTTAGCGCCTTAATTCTCTGCTCCTTGAACGCTCTTGCGAGAAAATTTTCCGATCCTTAATCGGTAATGTTCGTGGCAATCTCCTACCTGCTAAAGGGTTGGCTGCAATACAAAGACGATAGGCAAACAACGAGAAACGAAAAACGATAATAAAACCCCAGGTTCTTTGCAATTAAACCCATAATATCTAATTTTAACAAATGCTCGCCCTAAACTTCACCAAGTTCCCTATTCTCGAAACCGAACGATTGGTTTTAAGAGAACATCATATTTCTGATGCAGAAGCCTTATATGCCATGCGTACCAACGAAAATATCATGCAATACATTGATAGAGAAAGACCTGAGGATATTTTCGAAATCAAAGATTTTATCTCCCGCTTTAGGAATGGCTTTGAAATTGGCGAAAACCTGGCCTGGGTAATTGCCTTAAAGGAAAATCCGCAACAAATGATCGGTTCGGTAGGCTATTGGCGTACGGACTTTGCCAATCATAGAGCGGAAATCGGCTACATGCTACACCCAGATTATTGGAGAAAAGGAATTATCTCCGAAGCACTCAGAAAATCAATTGATTTTGGATTCGAAGAAGTTAATCTACACACCATTTGTGCCTATATTAATGTAGGAAATGATGCTTCACGGCAGATGCTGGTTAAACATGGTTTTATAAAGGAAGCACTCTTTAAACAGAACTATTATTTCAGAGGGAAATTTTTAGACAGTGAAATCTATGGATTAATTAATCCAAACCATTAACAAAATTAGCAACGTTTTAACGCATAATGTCAATCCTTACCAATTTTGAAACAGATATTTCGAAAAAGCAGCAAATCTTAATACAAAAACAACATTAATGATATCCTCGCGAAATAAAATTTCAGTTTCTGGAGAATAACGGCAAAAACAAGCTAAATCTATAGGAAAACATGCCAATAACTTACTACAATTATTACAAAATACACGCATTATAGCCTTTGGTTTCAAAGCGATTAATAATTATATTTGCCACCGTTATTAAAATTTACAATGAGAGAAATCCAATTTAGAGAAGCACTACGCGAAGCCATGCAAGAAGAAATGCGTAAAGATGACCGCGTTTTTTTATTAGGTGAAGAAGTAGCAGAATATAATGGTGCATACAAAGTAAGTCAGGGAATGCTTGATGAATTTGGCGCTAAACGTATTATCGATACCCCTATTGCCGAATTAGGTTTCGCTGGGATTGCAACTGGTGCAGCAACTGCTGGCCTTATTCCAATTGTAGAGTTTATGACGTTTAACTTTTCATTGGTAGCTATTGACCAGATCATCAACGGTGCGGCTAAAATTTTATCAATGAGCGGTGGTCAGTTCTCTTGCCCTATGGTTTTCCGCGGCCCAACAGGTAACGCTGGTCAGCTAGGTGCACAGCACTCACAAAACTTCGAAAACTGGTTTGCAAACACACCAGGTTTAAAAGTAGTGATTCCATCAACTCCTTACGAAGCTAAAGGTTTATTAAAACAAGCAATCATTGATCCGGATCCGGTTATTTTCATGGAATCTGAAGTAATGTATGGCGATAAAGGCGACGTTCCGGCAGAAGAATATTACATCGAATTCGGTAAAGCAAACGTAACTAAAGAAGGTACTGATGTTACGATTGTAACTTTCGGTAAAATGTTAACCCGCGTAGTTAACCCAGCTGTAGAAGAATTAACTAAAGAAGGAATTAATGTGGAAGTGATCGATTTACGTACTGTTCGTCCGATTGATTATGATACCATTATCGAATCTGTAAAGAAAACAAACCGTTTGGTTGTAGTAGAAGAAGCTTGGCCATTGGCATCACTTTCTGGTGAGATTGCTTTTATGGTACAAAAAAGAGCTTTCGATTACTTAGATGCTCCGGTTTTACGAATCACTTGTGCAGATGTTCCACTTCCATATTCTCCAACTTTAATTGCTGCCAGCTTACCAAATGCTGATAAGGTAGTTAAAGCGGTTAAAGAAGTAATGTACGCAACAAAATAACCCAAACTTTCAGTCCTAGCTTGTCGAAGACCAAAGTCCAAAATACGAATCCTCCAAAGCAATTTGGGGGATTTTTTGTTAAGTCAAATCGCCAAATTGCGCAATTTTAAAGGCCAGGAGAGTAGCAAAACTTCGCCAGTTTCATAAACAAAGTAAATATAAACCCAACCATTAGCATCTATTTTTAGACTGACGAAGTTCCTCAACATACATCCTGTTGAAACTTCGTAAGTCGAATGGCCAACTTGCGCAGTTTCAAAGGCCAGAAGCGTAGCAAAACTTCGCCAGTTTCATAGAAAAAGTAAATATAAACCCATCCATTAGCATCTATTTTTAGACTGACGAAGTTTCCTTACACACATCCTTTTGAAACTTCGTAAGTCAAATCCCCAACTTGCGCAATTTCAAAGGCCAGAAGCGTAGCAAAACTTCGCCAGTTTCATAAACAAAGAGATGATAAACTCAAAACTAGCATCTATTTTTAGACTGACGAAGTTTCCCGACACACATCCCGTTGAAACTTCGTAAGTCGAATGGTTAACTTGCGCAGTTTCAAAGGCCAGAAGCGTAGCAAAACTTCGCCAGTTTCACAAACAAAGCAATGATAAACCCAACCATTAGCATCTATTTTTAGACTGACGAAGTTCCTCAACATACATCCTGTTGAAACTTCGTAAGTAGAATGGCCAACTTGCGCAGTTTCAAAGGCCAGAAGCGTAGCAAAACTTCGCCAGTTTCATAAACAAAGAGATGATAAACTCAAAACCAGCATCTATTTTTAGACTGACGAAGTTTCCCGACACACATCCCGTTGAAACTTCGTAAGTCGAATGATAATTTTTATCTTCGCGGTAACATCAACCTGCATTCCATGTCTGAAAGTTACATATCCGAACAAACATTCAACAAACAAGATTATACCTTAAGCGCATTGCCAAAAGGTGAATATGAAAATTGCAAATTCAGCTACTGTGACTTCTCTGGTTCAGATCTGCATGGCATTAAGTTTTTAAGCTGTGAGTTTATTTCCTGCAACCTAAGCCTGGCTACGCTAACCAAAACATCATTTAACGATGTAAACTTTAAAGACTGCAAAATGCTAGGCTTACGTTTCGAAAATTGTAACGATTTCGGTTTAGCCTTTAGCTTTGATAGTTGCAAACTGGATCATTCTTCCTTTTATAAGCTAAAACTAAAGAAGACTGTTTTTAAAAACAATCAACTGCACGAAGTGGATTTTACCGAATCCGATTTAAGCAATTCAAACTTCGATTACTGCGATTTCCTTAACGCCACATTCGACAGGACAAATCTTGAAAAAGCTGATTTTAGAACTGCCACTCATTATATAATCGATCCTGATAAAAACAGACTAAAAAAAGCCAGGTTTTCGCACTCGGGATTAGCGGGTTTATTGGCAAAATACGATATTGTTATCAGTCAATAATTCTTTTGCTTTTTTTATAACTTCATGTAAAGATGATCATGTTATGGAAAAAAAGGAACCAAAAACGATTGATAGTTATATTGCGCAGTTCCCGGCAGAAACACAAAAAATTCTGAAACAGATAAGGAAAACGATTCACCTGGCTGCACCTGCTGCAAAGGAAGTGATTAGCTATAAAATGCCCGCATTTAAACAGAACAGTATTTTGGTTTATTTCGCAGCTTATGCAAAGCATATCGGGTTTTATCCAACGGGGGTTGGAATTGACGCTTTTAAGAGCGAGTTTGAAAACTATAAGTGGAGTAAAGGTGCAGTTCAGTTCCCAATTGATCAGGAATTGCCTTTAGATCTAATCGCCAGAATCACTAAATTCAAAGTAGAAAAAGATTTCGAAAAGGTTTCCAAGCCTAAAAAAATATCTTAGCAGAAATCACCTGATAAAAAGCAGCCAGCTCCAGGGATAAAATGATTTTTCACTTAAATTGTTACAAATCTTTTGATGTAGCACCAAAAATGTTGTAAGTTTAAAGTTTTTTAAGAGATACCAATTAATCTTTTTTCAAACCATTTAATGTTACGCGTAGATAGCTCAAAACCTTGTAAAATTGTCTACTCATTGTGCAAACATGAGTACCTGGGCTATTTAATTGAACCACATATCGTTCAACTTAATCCGAATGGAGATTTTTCTTTCACTTATCAAAGAATTTTTACGCATACTGCCGAAGAATTTAAAGCCTGTTTAACGGAAATTGATTATAAGCTGATCAAAATCCTTGATGATATTGAACAAGATTCCGTCATCAAAAAACATTATAAAAAATTAATCAGACCTACTGAATTTTTTGCTAAAATTTTCGATGACAAATTTTACGAGAGTGTAAGACCTAAAATCGAAAAAAAACTAGCTGAGGCACTCGAAATACTGAAAGTTCAGAATGAGCTTTATGTAATGGATAAAGATGGATGGCCTGTAGAACGTAAAATCGAACTGGCAACAGAACCCGCATCAATTCTATTCCATTTCCGGAGAAACGAAACCGAAACACGGTATTTCCCTACCATAAAATATCAAAACATGCGTATTGAATTTATGTTCAAAGAAGCGCAAATTATCAGTAATAAACCTGCCTGGTTGTTACTGAATGACATTTTATACTTTTTCGACCAGGATATTGAAGGCAAAAAATTACAACCCTTTCTAGCCAAAAGATATATCGCCATTCCAAAATCTACTGAAGCTACCTATTTCGAAAAATTTGTTGCACCACTAATTGAAAAACATCACGTTTATGCCGAAGGTTTCGAAATTAGAACAGAACAGTTTGAGGCAACACCTGTGATCAAAGTTCTTTATGTTGATGGTGGTATTTCACAAATCCAACTTTACTTTAAATATGGCGAATACAATTTCTCTATAGAAAACGCACATAAAGTTACCGTTCGCCTGGAAAAAATAGCCGACAATTATATCTTCCACCGCATTAAACGTTCTGCAGAATGGGAGAAAAAACAATTTAATCTACTCCTTTCGCTAGGCTTGAAAAAGGCTAGTGCACTTTTCAGCAATTTGGAAGTGATGAGTAGCGAAGAAAACCCAAGTTATGCTGCAATTAACTGGGTAAATGAACACATTGATATGTTGCATTCGCTTGGTTTTGAAATCGAGCAAAGCACTGGTCAGAAACGCTTTGTTTTTGGCACGAGTAAAATTGATCTGGAGGTTAAAGAAGGAAATGATTGGTTTGATATTAATGCAGTAGTTTGGTTTGGAAAATATCAGATCCCGTTTCTTTCCCTAAAACAGCATATTCTACACAAAAGACGAGAGTTTTTATTGCCAGATGGCGAAGTAGCGATTATCCCTGAAAAATGGTTTACGCAATACGGCAGCTTGTTTAGTCTGGCGGAGACTGGCAAAAACCTGCGACTTAAAAAACACCACATTGGCTTACTCAATGATTTGGCAGAAGATAGTCTGGCAAATGTTACGCTGGAACGTAAACTTCAGCGCCTCTCAGATTTTGAAGATATTGCCGATACGCAAATGCCGGTACACTTTAAAGGTAACCTTCGCGATTATCAAAAAGCAGGATATAACTGGTTCAGCTTTTTACGCGAATATAACTTTGGTGGCTGCCTGGCGGATGATATGGGTTTGGGTAAAACCATCCAAACACTGGCCATGTTGCAAAAAGTAAAGGAAGATGATCAGCTGGCCGGTACTTCGAGCACCTCTTTAATTGTTATGCCAACCTCTTTAATTTACAACTGGTTAACGGAGGCTAAAAAATTCACACCAAAACTTAAAATTTACGCCCATACAGGCAGTAACCGAAATAAAAACGTTGCCATTTTTGCAAATTACGATATCATCATCACCACCTATGGCGTAACCAGGGTTGACGTGGAAGAATTAAAAGACTTCTATTTTAACTATGTAATTCTGGATGAAAGTCAGAACATTAAAAATCCGTCATCGAAATCTTTTAAGGCCGTTAGAAGCCTTAAATCCAGGCACAGACTAATTCTGAGTGGTACGCCTGTAGAGAATTCAGTAGGTGATCTTTGGTCGCAACTTACCTTTCTAAACCCGGGTCTATTAGGTACGCAAGCATTCTTCAACGAGGAATACGTGCAGGCCATAGAGAAGAAAAAAGACGAAGAGAAAGCACGTAAACTACAAAGCATCATTAAACCATTTGTACTGCGTAGAACCAAAGAACAAGTTGCTGCAGAATTACCACCGAAAACGGAGCAGGTAATCTACTGTGATATGAGCGAAGATCAGGCGGCCTATTACGAGAAAACGAAATCAGCCTATCGCAATGATTTATTGCAAAGCATGGATGATGGAACTTTCGCTCAAAAACAGGTTCAGCTATTGCAAGGTTTAACTGCATTACGTCAGTTGGCTAACCACCCAATCATGATCGATAGCACCTACCTCTCTGACTCCGGAAAATTTGAAAACGTGATTCATACGCTGGATAACGTACTTAAAGGCGGGCATAAGGTTTTGGTATTCTCACAGTTTGTAAAACATCTTGATATTTTTAAGAAACATTTCGAGGCAGAACAAATTCCTTTTGCCTATCTCGATGGATCAACCCGCAACCGTGGTGAAATTGTATCAGAATTTCAGCAAAATACTGATTTAAAAGTTTTCCTGATTTCCATAAAAGCTGGTGGTGTTGGTTTAAACTTAACGCAGGCCGATTATGTATTTATCCTGGATCCATGGTGGAACCCTGCAGTAGAACAACAAGCAATTGATAGAACGCACAGGATTGGTCAGGATAAGAAAGTATTCATTTATAAATTTATCGCGAAAGACACGGTAGAAGAGAAGATTCTTGCCTTGCAAAACCGTAAAAAAACTTTGGCAAATTCACTAATTACCACCGAAGAAAGTTTCTTTAAATCACTGAGTAAAGACGACATTAGAGATATTTTAAACTAGCCTTAGATTCAAACGCTATAATTTCTCCGCATCAATTTAAAACTGTATCATTTTCTAATTGTTAAGTAGTTAACATAAATCTACTATCATGGAAAACGAAAATTTAAATAGAGCCATCGACAACGTAAAAGAGGCCTGGAAATACCCTGAATTATTTCAAAACATTTCCAGATCAGAACGCTGGCTATCTGGTGCAGCAGGAACCTACCTACTTTTTAAAGGGTTAACAAATGTATTTTCACATCCTGTAATTGCCTTAACAGGTGCGGCAGCTGGAGCAGGCTTACTTTATAGAGGCTTAACCGGATATTGCCCGCTAAAAGATTTACAAGAGCAACGCGAAGAATTGGTGCCAGATGAAATCATTGTAAGAGAAACTTATCTTGCTGATGATTTGGCGTAATAAATTGAATACTAAATTTCCTTTTCTTAATAAACTGGCTATCTTTAAAAAAGATAACCTATAATTATGAGCAAATACGCATTTCTTATTATTCCAACCTTATTTGGTATGTCGGCATTGGCGCAGGATAAAAAAACAGATCCGGCGAAAGAAGCTGCTAAAACAGAAGTTTGGGAACCAGTTCCTAAAACTGTTACTCCGGGAGGTTTACCTCAGGATGCACCATCTGACGCGACTATTTTGTTTAATGGCAGAAATCTAGATGCCTGGCATTCGGTTAATGATCCTTCAAAACCTGCGGCATGGACAATAGATGATGGCTTTTTCACCGTGAAGAAAGGAACTGGAAATATCGAAACCAATAAAAAGTTCACAGATTACCAGCTTCATATGGAGTGGCGAATCCCTGCAAATATTACAGGTACAAGCCAGGCACGTGGAAATAGTGGTGTATTTTTAGCTTCTACAGGAGCTGGAGATAACGGTTACGAAATCCAGATTATGGATTCTTATAACAACAAGACCTATGTGAACGGACAAACAGGAAGTGTGTACAAGCAAGGAATTCCATTAGCCAATGCAAATAAAAAACCAGGCGAATGGCAGTATTACGATATTATTTGGAATGCACCGAGATTTAATGAGGATGGTTCAGTATTAAAACCTGCAACCGTAACGGTAATGCTTAATGGTGTGCTATTGCAAAATAACTTTGTTGTAAAAGGCGAAACCAGGTGGATTGGTGCGCCAGAATATAAAAAACATGGTGCAGCATCGATCAAACTTCAGGATCATGGTGATCCAAGTCCGCCGATCAGTTTTAGAAATATCTGGATTAGAGAACTTTAAGCTTTTATAAGAGGCTGAATCAGTAATTATCGAAGATATCATATTCTGGGTTGCTTAATTCAATATTATTCTTGTCCTGGCCGGACAGGCTCTTCTTATTTGGGCAACCAAAGACCAGCGGAGCTAGCTTGAACACCAATTACCTAATAAACAAAAGTGAAAAACAAAAGTTGCCGACTCGCAATTTTTCTGTCCAAGTCAATGGGTAGGCTTATACAGTGCCATCCCAAAAAATTGACTATGTCGGTCTAAGAGCAGAACGAAGAAACGGTGGTTTGGCTTAGCTGGCTGGCTATAGCGATCGCTATCTGAGCATTGCAATTCCCCTCCTTCGGAGGGGTGCCTGAAAGGCGGGGTGGTTGAGCCCCGCTTTACTAACAATGGTAACTTATTAAAACACTTTTTTTTATAACTCCTTCGACAGGCTCAGGATAACATTTCTTAATTGCTATCAGCTTGAAGCATTTTCATGTAAACATCGCGCTCAATCATTTCTGCTCCTAAACTCATTAAATGATCGTTTGGCAGCTGGCAATCAATCAAATCAATATTCAGCTTGCTCAGGTAAATTAATGCTGCTTTTGAAGCATTGCTTACGGTACTGAACATGCTCTCGCCACAAAAAATACGGTTCACTTTTAAGCCATATAAACCACCTACCAATTGTTCATTTTGCCAAACCTCTACACTGTGGGCGTAACCGTTTTGATGAAGATTTAGATAAGCCGCTTGCATCTCATTGGTAATCCAGGTTCCATCTTGCCCCTTTCTTGGCGTTTTGGCACAATTTAAAATCACTTCCTCAAATGCCGTATTAAGTGTGATGGCAAATACCTCATCACGTAATATTTTCTTCATGCTTTTGCTTACCAAAATGCGATCAGGATAAATCACGCATCTTTGATGTGGCGAATACCAAAGGATAGGTTCGCCTTCATTAAACCAGGGGAAAATACCATTCGAATAAGCCAGCAGCAGTCGTTCCAAACTTAAATCGCCACCAATGGCAAGTAAACCATCTTCTTCAGCCAAGGCTGGATCGGGAAAAACCATTTCATGGTCTGGCAATTGAAAAAACATCCGTAAAAATAAGAAAGAAAATAATGATTAAACCCAGGCGTTTAAATTAAGTCATACAGTTAAACTGTTAATTATGAGCGCAAAAGATAATTTCTTCAAAGTAAAGCATCTTTATAACAGAGCAGGATTTGGTATTTCTTACTCAGATTTACAAAAACTGAGTAAGAAAAACATCGAAAAGATTGTTGCAGGTCTGCTAAAGGAACCCAAAGTTGATGATTCTATAACATTGGTTAATGGGATGGAATCTAAACGGCAGATGCTGGTTCAATCTGGATTGTACGCAAAAAAAGACCTAAACAATGAGGAAAAGAAAATGCGGCAGGAAATTGTTCGGATGCAGAACGAAGTGAGTAAAGACCTGAACATTGCCTGGGTAAACAAAATGATTGGTACCACCTCTCCACTCCGCGAAAAAATGACCCTCTTTTGGCATGGCCACTTCGCCTGCCGAAGCAACGATCCGCTGTATGCGCAACAGCTCAATAATATTCAAAGAACAAATGGCTTGGGAAGTTTCAAGACGCTGCTGATCGAAGTTTCGAAATCGCCAGCCATGTTACAATACCTCAATAACCAGCAAAATAGAAAGGGCAAACCCAACGAGAATTTTGCCCGTGAGCTGATGGAACTTTTCACCTTAGGCAGAGGAAATTACACGGAGAATGACATTAAAGAATCTGCCAGATCATTTACCGGTTGGATGTACGACAAAGACGGGACATTTATTTTCCGCCAGAACCTGCACGATGAAGCGCCTAAAACGTTCTTTGGTAAGACCGGAAATTTCGATGGAGAAAACATCATCGATCTCATTTTAGAAAAACCAGAAACAGCTACCTTCATCGCCAGAAAAATTTATAAATTCTTTGTAAACGATCAGCCAAATGAGGAACATGTAAAAGAACTCGGGAATCATTTTTATGCGTCTAATTATCAGATTTCAGAACTAATAAAAAAAATGTTTACTGCAGATTGGTTTTACAGCGCAGAAAATGTGGGTACCAAAATTAAGTCTCCGGTAGAATTTCTGGTTGGCCTGAGCCGTGAGTTTTACGTCACCTACAACAAACCGCAAATACTTATCCAATTGCAAAGCAGTTTGGGCCAGTATCTCTTCAATCCACCAAATGTAGCAGGTTGGCCAGGTGGACAAAGCTGGATTGATAGTTCCTCCCTGATGCTGAGAATGCGTATCCCATCATTGGTATTAAATGATGGCGAAATAGATTTTAGCGGGAAAGCAGATCCTGAAGATGAAGCCGTGATTGCTTTAAATAGAAATGCTACTGCAAATGCAAATAATAAGGCTAAGCCAAAATCTTATGTAAACGCAAATGCCGATTGGCCTAAGTTTATAGGTACCTTACCTAAAGGAATCTCGCCGCTGGAACTCTCTGAGTTTCTACTACAACCTAAACTAAATGAAAAAATAGTAAAAATGGTGAGCGATAACAAAGGCCTCAGAAGCACTGCTGTAGAAATTACCAGTATGCCAGAATATCAATTGGGTTAAACCTCAAAATCCTAAGGAGATGAACAGAAGAAATTTTTTAAGAAATACCGGTTTTGTTGCCGCAGGCTCATTATTTGTTCCTGCATTTATGAAACCATTAGAAGCCATGGCGCTTGATGAATTGAGCCTTTACAAAAACCTGGTTGTGGTGCAACTTTCTGGTGGTAACGATGGTTTAAACACAGTTGTTCCTTTTGGAAACGACATCTATTACCAAAAAAGAAAAAGCATTGCCATCAAGCCTGAAGAAGTGATCAAGCTTAATGATATGCAAGGGTTAAATCCCAATATGGCTGCCCTGCAGGAAATTTATGATCAGGGCTGGATGACCATTATTAATGATGTCGGTTATCCGAATCCAGATCGTTCACATTTTCGATCCATGGACATCTGGCAAACCGGTAGCGACAGCAATCAGTTTCTTTCTACAGGTTGGATTGGCCGTTACCTGGATAGCAATTGCCAAACTTGCAAATTCCCTTATACTGCTATAGAGGTTGATGATTCCTTGTCTTTGGCCATGAAAGGCCAGACTAAAAAAGGAATCGCTTTGAAAGATCCGGCAGCATTGTTCCGCAACACTAACAATCCATTTTTTAAAGCGGTGCTCCAAAGCGATAAAGAGCATTTGGATGAAGACAATTTGGGCTATCTGTATAAAACGATGATCGAAACCCAGTCATCAGCCAGCTATATCCAAAACACCTCAAAAATTTATCAATCTAAAGCCACCTATCCCAACACTGGCTTTTCCAACCAACTTAAAACAGTTTCGAAATTTATATCTTCAGGATTAAAAACAAGGGTTTATTATGTTTCGCTCAGTGGTTTTGATACCCATGTTAATCAAACGAATCAGCAAGGTAATTTATTAAAACAGTATAGCGAAGGCATGGCAATTTTTCTTAAAGACCTGAAAGCGAATAATAAACTGGAAGACACCTTGGTGGTTACTTTTTCAGAATTTGGCCGCCGTGTAGAACAAAATGCCAGCAATGGTACCGATCATGGAACAGCCAATAATATGTTTGTTTTTGGTGGTCGCCTTAAAAAACAAGGCATCTTTAATGCTGCGCCAAACCTCAGCGATTTAGATAGTGGTGACTTAAAATATCAGCTAGATTTTCGTCAGGTTTATGGCACCATACTGGATAAATGGCTGGATGTAGACAATGGAGAAATCTTGAATAAGAAATTTAATACGCTGGATTTCATATAATCTGGAAAGCAAAGGTAATGGTAAATCGGTTACAGCAGCCCCGCTATTCATTACAACGCCAGCAATAGAAAAAATTGCTGGCGTTTTCATTGCTATCGGGTTTAGTTTACCCGGGCAGTAATAAAAAACTATGTTTCCTTCCTCCCCAATAACTATTTTCGTTTTAAAACATATACTGCGTTACTGTCACTTTTCCATTCGCGCTCCGAAAAAACCTGGAATAACTCATAGCCATATGATTTTGCCTTGTTAACAAAGTCAAGAGCAGAATCAAATTCCATTTTTTTACCTAAATCATCTTTAATACAGGTCTTGTTTAAATCGTCTGCAATTTGCCCATATTCAACGGATACAAAGACCTTCTGCGCAAATGTTCTTTTAATTTCCTTTACCTGCATATAATTGGCATTGATATCCGTTAACCGAACGCCATTTACGGTTTGTGCTTTGGCATCAGGTAACGCAAAGCCAGCCACCATTGCAGCTAAAATCATTAATTTTTTCATAATTTGTTTCTTTTGTGTGTGGCTGTAAATTAAGAAAAATCAGTCTTCCAAAAAAGAAAAATCATTTTTCAATATGTAACAATTACAACTGAAAGCTATCTTAAACTAAAAAAAGGAAATGAACTTCTTAGGCAATATTATCTGGATTATTTTTGGCGGAATTTTTATTTTCTTCGAGTATATTATTGGCGGTTTGATCCTCTGTTTAACTATTGTAGGAATTCCATTTGGTATTCAATGCTTCAAATTTGCTATAGTTGGCCTTGCTCCTTTTGGTGTAAAAATTACTGACACTTCTTCCAACACTGGCTGCTTATCAACTGTTATGAATCTCATTTGGCTGGTTTGCGGCGGATTTTGGATTTTCCTCACCCACCTGTTTTTCGGAATTTTATTTTGCATTACCATTGTGGGTATTCCCTTCGGAAGACAACATTTTAAGCTGATGAACCTGGCCTTTACGCCTTTTGGAAAATCAATCTCTTGATTGTTAGCATAAGTTCGATAATTATTACTGCCTTTCACACCTCGGTCTGTGACTACCCTCTAATGCATCGGAGGAAATTAAGATTGCCATGCCCCTCCCTCTGACTATCGTGTGAACAAATCTTTGAGAGTGGTTTTTTATGCATTATGCTAACTAACTTTAATAAAACACAAGCCTTACCGAAGAGCGCCGTCAATCCCAAGGGCCGGAGAAATCAAAAAAACAGTTGTACAATAGCATAAATAGCACTATCAAACCTTAAACGCAGTGGTTTTGTGTTCATAAATATAGATTCGAAGCTTAAAATAATTTTGAACACAAAACAAAGTGCCCCTGTTTTTTTGATGTGTGTTGGGTCGTGTAAAAGGCCCATAGTTGGATTGACAAAGCGCTTTGGGTACTTTGGCGCTCCAAAGTACCATGCCTCCGCGGCAAAGAGCGGAAAAAAATCTTTAAAACTAACTGTGTATCCACACTATAGTCCCTTAGAGTTTACCCAAAGGGCGGAGTGTTTAAAGTAAAAACAAACTATTCAAATGATATTCTAATACCTATCATTATACATAGCTATCGGTTTGTTAACACAACAAACACTCCTGATTATCAAATAAGACCAATTGATTTAGAATGTTCAATCGCTTCATCACTGGTATTAAACAAGCAAGTACTAACCTGCTTTGCTTGCACCTTGCTTAATAATTCTAAGGTTTGATCACGTTTTTCGGGCCGGATATTCCGGATATAAACCGCCTTAATATTCTGAGGATATTTCTCAGCAATCTGGGTATAGATTTCCGGATCCTGCTGTGTGTTATCACCAAAAAAAACAAACTTCTGATTTGGAAAAGCATCCAGAATCCGCATTACACGGATTAATTTTCCTTCATGCCCCGTTTTACCTGTTTTAAGTAAATCGCTCCACTTCTTTAAAGTATTAAGTAAAAAGGCACCATCTGGAAGTTGATTAAACCGAAAGGTTTCGAGAAGGTAATCATATAAGTTCCATTCGCTACTGCTTACATAGAAAAAAGGATTGGGCTGATTTGGATTGGTGTGCGATAATGCAAGTTGCTGATAGTGATCAGCTGCATTCGAGAATGTTTTTCGTGTATGCGGATTTTTAATAAACAGTTCTCTGAGTCTTCTGCCAATGGTTGCGGAATGCGAAATCATTACGGTATCGTCTACATCAGAAATAAAGGCATATTGTGTAATGTGTGGCACATAAACTTTCCCCTCTCCTGTATTCAAAATATTTCCATCTTTATCCACAGCCGCTACTTTTACATAATGCCAGCCAGCCGAAACATCTTCATCAGCCTTCCACTCAAATTTAAAAAAACCATCCTTCTCTGTCTTCTGATAGATCGTTTGTCCGAAAAACTGAAGCTGCACCGCTACCGATGGATAAGGTTTCAAAATGAAAAGTTTAAGCAGATGAATGATATTAACAAAGATATTATTGCTGTAAATCTGCTTGGTTTTCAACTTACGCTTAAACACATGACCATAAACAACCAGATTATGCTTATGCCCATAACCATGATATACTTTTACACTTACAGATTTATTCATTGATATTAAAACAGAGTTTAGCAAAAGTTGTTTGTGTTATAAGCCATTAGGTTAAACACATGAAATTACTATTTATTATAAATCCAGGTTCAGGTAGCCACGATATCAATTTAAAGGAAGTAATTTCTTCGCACTTTTCAACGAAAGAAGTGTCTATCGAATTATTTGAGCTTTCAAAAGATTGCTCACTCGAAAAAATTAAAGCAAAAATTAAGGAAGAACACGCCGATCGCGTAGTAGCTGTTGGCGGCGACGGAACACTAAAACTTGTTGCAGAATGTTTGCTCAATACTGATGTTCCAATCGGGATTATTCCAGCCGGATCAGCAAATGGAATGGCAAAAGAATTGGGCATCCCGACGAAGATCGAACAGGCGCTTGATTTGGTCTTAACTGGCACGCCACACAAAATTCACACGGTGAAACTCAACGATGAAATTTGCATTCACCTTTCTGATCTTGGTTTCAACGCCTATTTGGTCAAAAAATTCGACACGCTGCCAGAACGTGGGATGTGGGGTTATGCCAAAGCAACCTGGCATGCCCTGTGGAACCACAAAAGAATGCAGATTGAGTTAGATATTAAAGGCAAAATCATTAAATCCGCAGCGGCAATGGTGGCCATTGCAAATGCAACGATGTATGGAACAGGCTTAAAAATTAATCCGGATGGAAAACTTGATGATGAGCTATTTGAGATTATAGTGGTTAAAGATTATTCTTATCTGGAAATTTTGAAGATTTGGTTGACCAAATTGCCTTTCAACCCCAAGAAAATTGAGGTTTTTCAAACTTCGAAAGTGAAAATATTTTCAAAACATAAAGTTCACTTCCAGATTGATGGAGAATACGTTGGAAAAGTAAATGAAGTTACCGCCGAAATTTTACCTGCTTCGGTAACGGTGATTTTGTAAGCTGGACTATTGAAACGAAAACAACAGATGCTGAATCAAGTTCAGCAGGACGACCGTTCTTATCCAAATGTATAGTATTTCACTAAACCATAACATATTGGATCTTGTGAGATGCTTTGATAAGAACTAAAATTGAGATCCAGCTTGTTATTTAGTTACAGATATACAAATGAAAGGCAGATATATTCTATGCTACTAGCATTCCCCTCCTCCGGAGGGGTGCCTGAAAGGCGGGGTGGTTTGATACACCAAATCTGCGAAATCGCCGTAATCTGCGTGAAAATTCTTCGCAATTCAAGCTATACAGATTATAATTAAAATACCTTTCTATGAATCTGAATAGTAAAATACAGCCTAAAAAACTCCGCAATAAAGCAAACCCTGAATAAAATATTAAACCAAACCTCACTTAGACTCAGTAATTCCGGTAAATAAGTGATGAAACCAACAGAAAAAATCCAGACAATTAATCGAAAAGGAAACTGCACGTAATAAGTAACAAAACCAAATTTCCTGAACATCAGCAATCCAATTGCAGAAACAAAAAGGAGCACACACAAAAACAAGGTTAGCCACACTTTTACCTGTGAAACCACCTGATCCGGAATTTCATTGATATGTGTAACTATTCCCCAAAACTGTTTAGCTAATAGAATAATGCTAATGAAATCCAGAATTGCAAAAAACCTTACCGTGTTTTTCATTTATTTACAATATTTCGAGAGGTAAGCATCCGCTAAATTACTCCCCATATTTTTAACAAATGAAAAATCTTCGCAAGCTCCCTGCTTATCACCTTGCTTAATCTTCTGCAGGCCTGTCTCTATCCTCGAATTGAAGTATTCATCATCAATTCCCAATTGCCTTTTGATGGTAATAAATTGAACTTCCTGTCCCGGTTTCGCCTGATCTATATTTTTGTAGAAATTGATAACCGAGTTGGTTAAAGCTTCCTCTGATTGGTAAGCCCTTATTGCCGCTTCTATAGCAGCGCTTGATTTCCCTTCACAGTTAAAGCCTTCCAATTTAAAATTAACCGGAATAACCACAGCTGTTGTGGTATCATAGCCAGACGGCACCTGCCATTTCCCACTACTTAAACGAACCAGCCTCAAGGCTTCATCATCTAAATCCGTCAAAATCCCTTTACTTACTTTCGAAGAATAAATATTTCCCCGCCCATCCAACTTAAAGCTGATACTAACGGTCCCCTGAATGCAATTGGCTTTAGAAAATGAAGGATAGATGGTGTTCTCTCTTAGAAAATCAGTAAAACTCTTCTTTCCCGATTGAAATTGAACTTGTGCAGAAGCAAGCGCACTTAAAAAAATAAAGCAAATGGCGAAAAGCACTTTCATAGTTCTAATTTACGTAAAAAATAAGCTCAAAGATTAATCCTGCAGTTATCCAGGCATGGCATGTTTAAAATGAAGCGCCAGGATTACATTCGGATCTGGACAATTTTCCAGGTATTTTTCCCGTTCGCTAAACCTGCACACCCCGGGATAGTCTCCTTTAAAATCACCTAAATCCCGGATAACCTGAAAGTGTAAATGTGGCGGCCAGTTCCCATTTTCTTCCTTAGCGCCCAGCGTTGCAATTTTTGCTCCGGCAGGAATAAAACTTCCTTCTTCTAATCCATTTAAAGATTCCAGACTTAAATGCCCGTATAATGCGTGAAATTTAAAGCCCTCTATATTATAAGATAGAATGATGGTCGCACCATAATCTCCAAAATGGTTGTTATTTGCAAAACTATGAACAGTAGCATCATAAAAATTATAAATTACTGTTCCGGCCGGGCCCCAAATGTCTACACCCAAATGCAACCTTCGGGGTTCTTCTTCCGTATCGAAATGCACACTCCGGGTATAGATGGTTCGATGTTCATTGTACCCTCCAATTCCATAACGGGCATTATGCTTTAAAAGTTTTTCATTTACCCAATTGGAGAACAAATCAGTATCAGCTAAAGTTTCATCCATTAGCTCCGAATTCCGCGCTGTAAAATCCAGTGGCAACAGATGGTCGGTGTTTTCATCAAAATCAATTATCTTTTTAATTGAGGCTGCGTTTGTATGAATAGCCTGCTCAAATGTCTTCATTATAAAATCAAATAAATATTGACGTGGTGTATTAAAAAACAACCCGCAGGTATATCTACCGTGCGGGTGTAAAATCTTTAGCTATAAAGCAGATTAAATTAATAGACTATTCTGCTTCTTCATCCGGTTGCCTTGGCTCTTTCGAAATTTTTTCAAAAAGATGATCCATACGTTCTACATATTCATTTGTATCATCTACAAAGAAGGTAAGCTCTGGCACCACCCTTACCTGGTGCCTGATTCTGGCTCCTAATTTATAACGGATTTCTCCTGCATGTGCGTTAACGGTATTGATGGATAATGTGGTATTGGTGGTATTGAAAAAGCTTAGATAAACCTTGGCTACGGCTAAATCTGACGATACCCTTACGCGGGTGATGGTTACCAATGTATTTGGCAAAAATGCACCACCTTCACGCTGAAAAACCTGAGCCAATTCTTCCTGTAGTACTCCTGCAAATTTTTGCTGACGTTTACTTTCCATATCTTCTATTATTAATAAAGTAAGTTATCGTACGGGTATCTTGCTGTGTGAGCAGCTTTTACTTTATCGTACAACAACGTTTTAAACTCTTCTATATTCTCTTTTTCAGTAGCTGAAATAAATAAAACAGGCACCTTACCATGACTCATCCAACTTTTCTTGAAATCTTTTAAACTTAATTTGCCATCGTCATCATCCCCTTCGGTTTCCGGTGAGACATAAGCATCAATTTTATTAAAGACCAGAATCATGTCTTTATCAATTGCACCAATATCCTTTAAGGTTTCGTTAACAATGTGAATCTGATCTTCGAAATTCGGATGTGAAACATCCACCACATGAATTAAAATATCGGCTTCTCTTACCTCGTCTAGCGTCGATTTAAAACACTCTACCAAATGGTGAGGCAATTTCCGGATAAATCCAACTGTATCGGATAAAAGAAAGGGTAAGTTTTCGATTACCACTTTTCTCACTGTTGTATCCAGCGTTGCAAAAAGTTTATTTTCGGCAAATACTTCAGATTTAGACAGCATATTCATGATGGTTGATTTACCCACGTTGGTATAACCCACCAAAGCAACACGAATTAACTCGCCACGATTTTTCCGTTGCGTTTCGTTCTGCTTATCAATCAGCCTCAAACGTTCTTTGAGTAATGAGATTTTATTTAAAATAATCCGTCTATCACTTTCTATCTGCGTTTCACCCGGCCCTCTCATTCCTATTCCACCTTTCTGGCGTTCAAGGTGAGTCCACATTCCCGTTAAACGAGGTAAAACATATTGCAATTGCGCCAATTCTACCTGCGTTTTAGCCTGAGCAGTTTGCGCTCTGCTTGCAAAAATATCAAGAATCAGGTTACTGCGATCCAATACTTTAACACCGAGCTCACGATCGATATTTCGCAGTTGAGATGGGGATAATTCATCATCAAAAATGACGGTATCTATCTCCTCTGATTTTACATATGCTTTAATTTCTTCAAGCTTTCCAGTACCCACAAATGTGGCACGCTCTGGCTTCAACATCTTTTGCGTGAAGTTTTTTTCTACTTTACCACCAGCTGTTTCAACCAAAAAGGCCAATTCATCTAAGTATTCTCTTGTTTGTTCTTCCTTCTCACCTGGCGTAATTACACCAACCAAAATGGCCCGTTCCTGCTTAATCGCAGTATCATAAAATTTTTGTTTTCCCATGTAATTATGTGCAAAGATACAAATTTTGCAAACTTGTAATTTCATTTAAAAACCATTAGGTTAAGCGAAATGTTTACCATTAAAAATGAAGCACCCAATTAAGTCCTAAATCTGGCCAAAATAAAACAGAAACCAGCTTAGCAACATGGTTTATGTTGCCATGAGCAGCCTTGTTAGATAAATCACCATACACCAAATGTTTAAAAAAATAAAAGCACATTCACTCACTAAAGGGTAAATTCGTATTTTAAAACTGAAATCAATTGGCAAAAACAAAAACAGCATATTTCTGTCAAAGCTGTGGTTACGAATCTGCAAAATGGCTGGGTAAATGCCCATCCTGTGGACAATGGAACACTCTAGTTGAAGAAATTATTGAGAAAAGTACTACATCAGTACCTACCTGGAAAACCGAAACAAGTTCAAGAAAATTAAGTAAACCCAGTAAAGTTGATGAAATACAATCGTCAGCTGAACGAAGAATTCTGACTGGCGACAAGGAGCTGGATCGCGTTTTGGGCGGTGGCCTGGTAGAGGGTTCGCTGGTTTTAATTGGTGGTGAACCCGGTATTGGAAAATCTACCCTGATGTTACAATTGGCATTGAATATTAAGGGCAAAAAACTGCTGTATATTTCTGGTGAAGAAAGTGAGCAACAAATTAAGATGCGTGCAGAAAGGATTAAAGAAAGTCCATCTGCTGATTGCTACATCCTCACAGAAACATCAACACAAAATATTTTCAAACAGATTGAGATTTTGGAACCTCAAATTTTAGTGGTCGATTCTATCCAAACCTTGCATTCATCACATATCGATTCTACACCGGGAAGTGTATCGCAGGTTCGGGAATGTACAGCCGAATTGCTTCGCTTTGCTAAGGAAACAGGCGTACCTGTTTTCCTGATTGGTCACATTACCAAAGATGGCGCTATTGCCGGTCCGAAGATTCTTGAGCACATGGTTGATACCGTTTTGCAGTTCGAAGGAGACAGGCATCATGTTTACCGAATCCTCAGGTCTATTAAAAACCGTTTTGGAGCAGCAGCCGAACTTGGAATTTATGAAATGCAGGGAAGTGGTTTGAGAGAGGTTTCTAATCCTTCCGAAATACTGCTTTCACAACGTGATGAAGAATTAAGTGGCATTGCCATCTCTGCTATGCTTGAAGGTGCAAGACCTATGTTGATTGAAACGCAGGCGTTAGTAAGTGCTGCTGCTTATGGTACACCGCAACGATCGGCTACTGGTTTCGATACCAAGCGAATGAACATGCTTTTAGCGGTATTGGAAAAACGTTGTGGCTTTAGATTAAGTACGCAAGACGTTTTTCTTAACATTGCTGGCGGAATCCGTGTGGAAGATCCCGCTATCGATCTGGCCGTTTTAATTGCGATTATCTCCTCTCATCAGGATATTCCCATTTCATCTAAAAATTGTTTTGCAGCAGAGGTTGGCTTATCTGGGGAAATCAGGGCAGTAAACCGGATTGAGCAACGCATTGCTGAAGCAGATAAACTGGGCTTTGAAACCATTTATATCTCAAAATATAACCTTAAAGGAATTGATATCACGAAGTACAACCTGGAAATTAAAGCAGTAAGTAAAATTGAGGAAGTATTTGAAATGATTTTTGGTTAGTTATATCAGTAAAATAGGGGAAATTATTCAACAGATTTCCCCACTTTGATATTTAAATTCCCCAAATAGTAAATGAGTATATCATCTGGCACTGACTACACGAATACATAAAACACTACATATCAGATCGTTGAACACAAGCATTGGAACTTTGACAATTTTGGATTCACGTTTGCCTAAGGTATTGTATCGTAGATCATGGGATGTGATCTACGACAATAGGGATGATTTTCCTCGTTAGTGAGAACTAACGAGGATTTTTTTTGTTTGCTCTATTTATCTAAATTTTAAATAACTTTGATTCAGATCAGTAACCGAATCATATCATTCCTAAACTATACCCAATGAAAAAAATTATTTTAAGCCTGAGCTTTTGCCTATTTGCCTTCGCCGGATTTACTCAAACTGCATATACAGGTCAAAAATTTGGCGAAGAAGTTAAACCCGGAGATGTTAAACCTGCAGCAAAAATGGAATCTGCAATGGGCAATCAAACTACAACCGACATGAAAATTCAGGGTAAAGTTGTTGATGTTTGCAAGAAAAAAGGCTGCTGGATGACTTTGGAAATGCCAAATGGCGATCCGATGCGGGTTACTTTTAAGGATTATGCTTTTTTTATGCCAATGGATATTGTGGGCAAAAATGTGGTCTTGGATGGCTTAGCGAAAAAACAAACCATATCAGTAGAAACTTTACGTCATTACGCAGAAGATGCTAAGAAATCACCTGAAGAAGTTGCTAAAATTACCGATCCGAAAAAAGAGTTAGCTTTTGAAGCTAAAGGAGTGGTGATACTGGATAAAGAATAAAAGACTGAAAGCGAAAAGGTTAAAGCTAAAAGGGAAAAAAAATAAAGTTTAATGCTGAAAGAGAAAAGCCTAAAGCGAAAAAAATAAACTTCAAATCAAACCATAACCCCGATGCATTTTGTACCGGGATTATGGTTTTAAAAAGGTTTTCTTATAAAACCCAGTTCCAGCCAAATTCATCTGGTGCCAAGCCGTAACGGATGTCGTTAAGTTTTTTAGCAATACCATTTGAAATATTTCTGGTTGAAGGATCTGTCAATTGATAAATCTCTCCTTTATAACCAATCTGGCCAACATGCGTTACCGTTGCAGCTGTACCAGCAGCAAAAGCTTCAGTTAAGCTTCCACTCTGAATGCCTTCAATAACTTCTTTTACAGAAACCCTACGCTCTTCCACTTCAATTCCAGATTCCTTAGCCAATTTGATAATCGTATCTCTTGTAACACCATCCAAAACAGTACTTCTTACAGATGGAGTAACCAATTTGCCATCAATCACAAAAATTAAGTTGGCTGTTCCTGCTTCTTCTATATATTCGTGAGCAATAGAATCGGTCCAGATCAATTGATCAAAACCTTCTTTTCTGGCTTGTTCGAAAGGGTATAATGAACGGGCATAGTTTCCTGCTGTTTTTGCAAAACCAACACCACCTTCATCAGCACGTGTAAATTCAGTTTCGATTTTAACTTTCAAAGCAGAACTATAATATGGTCCTGTTGGAGTAGTTAAAAGGGCAAATTTATATGAATCGGAGGCACGAACACCTAAATATGGGTCTGTTGCAAACATTACCGGACGAATATAAAGCGCATAATCTGGTTGATTAGGCACCCATTTCTCATCAATGGCAATTAAAGCGGCCAAACCCTGCATAAAAATCTCTTCAGGAATGGTTGCCATAGACATTCTGGTTGCAGATTTATTAAAACGTTCGAAGTTTTTATCTGCACGGAAGACACTAATTTTTCCATCAGGTAAGCGGTAAGCTTTTAAACCTTCAAAAATTGCCTGACCATAATGTAGCGCAGAAATTGCAGGACTCATTGGAATTGGTCCATACGGAAGAATCTGCAAATTTTTCCATTCGCCGTCTTCATAATCGGCTGTAAACATGTGATCGGTAAAAACCTTACCGAACGGTAATTCAGAAAAATCAGTAACTGTTAAACGAGTTTCTTCAGCTTTAGTGATTTTTATCTCTAATGTCTCGGTCATTGTATTTGAATTTTGAATGAATGATTTTTGAATGAATGAATGGTTTGCAATAGGCAAATTCAATCATTCAGGCATTCTCTAACTCAATCATTATTGTTTTTGCGCAAAATAGCAAAAAAGCCGCTTTTATAATAGCTTTCTTAGATATTAATCTTTGTTTCTGAGTGTTTTGAGTACACTAAGCACCCAGCCTTTCCCCCATTCTTCCATATTTTCTTCCGTCCATAAGAATGGATAAAAGATTCTTTTCTGAAAACGCGGAGGCAGGTATTTCTGCCAATTCGTTCCACCAGTGGCCGCAACATCAACAGGATCTTTTTCCAGGTAACGAACAGCCGATTTATAGTGGGATAAGGGCCACTCTACATTCACATATAAATCAAGTTTCCGCAATTCTTCTGCAAGCGCCGAAACATCGTCGCCTTTAGCTTTTAATTGATGATACAGTGCCGAGAAATTAGTTAAAGAACGATCTTTAGCCAGCTGTAAAAATTGCGCTGCATATTTTTTTATAAATTGCTTTAAGGTTAACGTCTGCTTTCCAGAAGCCAGTTCAGTTGCACCAAATTTCCAGTAAATGTGTTCAAACTGTTCTTCAATGGTAGCTGCAGTCAATTCTTCGCGTTTACTTTTATCAACCAGTCGAATAAAATCTGTCGCGCAAATCTCGATCATTCTATATTGCCCCGATTGGAAACCGCTCGCTGGTAAAAGTGACATTCTAAATTTTAAAAATTGCTCCTTTTCCATACCGTCAACCATCACTTCGAAAGAGGTAGTTAAAGCATTAAAATAAGCGTTGATTCTTTTAACCCTAGCGGTGAAAAATTCTACTGTTAAATTTTCATGTTCAGCAATTTGCCTACACTCGTGTAAAGAGAGTTTAAAATATAATTCTGTAATCTGATGATACATGATGAAAATTTCTTCATCTGGAATCGGCGTTTTCGGACTTTGGAGACTTAGCAAAGTATCGAGGTGAATATAGTCCCAATAGGTTAGAAAATCAGCATAAAGCAATCCATCCAGGTATGAAGCCATATCCTGCCCCATTGCGGTATACTTTTCTTGAAGTTGATCCAGTTTGTCTTTAATCTCTGGTGTGAAGTCCATTTTTTTGATTTATTAATACAAAGGTGATAAAGATTTTTGTAGAAATGGCTAAATTTTCTACATTTGGCTTGAAGGCGATGGGGTACCGCCAAAACCGCCCAAACAGGCTGATGACTCCTACGATTTTATTTAAAATTGAATTCAAATGCCTGTTAAAAATTTAACAGAAGGATTTCTTCTGTTTTTCAATCGCTTTATAAAGCAAGATTTTAGATCACATTTAATAAATATCCTAAAGTGGGTATTTTTTTCCACACTTATCGGCGGGCTAGTTGGATCAGCCTCTGCCTTATTTTTAGTAACACTGAACTGGGCGACTAATTTTAGAGAAAGTCACCTATGGATTATTGCTTTTTTGCCCTTGGCAGGATTAGCCATTGGCATGAGTTATCACTATTGGGGAAAAGACGTTGTGAAGGGAAATAACCTTCTGATTGAAGAATTACAAAGCCCTAAAAAGGTAATTCCATTCCTCATGGCTCCTTTAATCTTTGCTGGAACAATCATTACCCATTTGTTTGGCGGTTCTGCAGGGAGAGAGGGTACGGCGGTACAGATTGGGGGGGCATTTGCAGATCAGTTGACTAAAAAATTCAAACTGCAAACTGCAGACCGAAAAATCATTTTAATCTGTGGCATTAGTGCAGGTTTTGCTTCAGTTTTTGGAACGTCACTGGCAGGTGCCGTTTTTGGGCTCGAAGTTTTTGTATTGGGAAGTCTGATGTATTCAGCCGTATTACCATCACTGATTACAGCCTTAATTGCAGATTATACTTGCAAAGCCTGGGGCGTTGGCCATACGCATTATTCCATTGGATTGGTGCCGCACATGAGTTTCATTAACCTGATGTTATCGCTTGGTGTTGGAATCATTTTTGGTTTGATAGCAAGAAGTTTCTCAACTTTAAATCATACCTTTTCGCATATTTTTAGCCTAATTAAATATCCACCCATCAGACCTTTTATTGGAGGATTGTTCTTGGTTGGGATCATTTACTTGTTGGGAAATACTAGGTTTATCGGATTAGGTATTCCGGTAATTTTGGAATCTTTTACCCATCAACAAGCCTATTATGCGTTTGCAATTAAACTTTTTTTAACGGCATTAACATTAGGCTGTGGTTTTAAGGGTGGCGAGGTAACACCGCTATTTTTTATTGGTGCAACGCTTGGAAGTTTCCTAAGTTTTTACGTTCCGCTTCCAGTAGGCTTACTGGCAGGAATGGGTTTTGTTGCTGTTTTCTCTGGTGCTGCAAATACGCCTTTAGCTTGCATTTTAATGGGAATGGAATTATTTGGGATGGAATCTGCAGTTTACATTGCCCTTGCCTGTATTACTGCCTACTTCTTTTCTGGTCATTCCGGGATTTACAAATCACAAGCCATTGGTCATTTTCAAAGATTTCGTATTAAAAAGCATCAGTTTTTAAGGTAGAAATAAAATTAGCTTTGATAAAACCTAGCTGTTGCGTCTTACTATGACTCAACGCATATAGCGATTGCATTAAGATTGCTTCGTGGCAATAGCGGAGATAAAATAAGCAGATTACGGATTTACCACCCCGCCTTTTAGGCAGCCCTCCGGAGGAGGGAATCGCGATCGCTTAGCCAACCAGCAGGGCCAAACCACCGTTTCTTCGTTCTGCTCTTAGACCGGCATGGTCAATTTTTCGGGATGGCACTAACCAAGCCAAACTACTGACTTCCAAAGAAAAATTGCGAGCCGGCAACTTTGGGTTTTCACTTGCGTTTATTGGTTATTTTGTGTTCAAGCTAGCTCCGCTGGTCTTCTGTTGCCCAAAGAAGAGAGCCCGTCCGGCCAGGACGAGATAAATCCCTTTTAAGTACGAAAAGTAAAAGACATTTTCGTACTTGGGTTAGAATATTGGAAGTTATTAATGTTTGTTTACATGATGCAAAGAGCAATTGCTATAACCAAAATCTGGTCGTAGTCTCGCTACGACTCAATACATATATCGATCGCATTAAGATTGCTTCGTGGCAATGGCGGAGATAAAATAAGCAGGTTACCAATTTACCACCCCGCCTTTCAGGCACCCCTCCAGAGGACTATCGTGTGGACACAATTAATTTATAAAGATCTTTTTCCCGCTCTTTGCCGCGGAGGCATGGTACTTTGGAGCGCCAAAGTACCCAAAACGCTTTGTCAATCCAGCTATGGGCCTTTCGCAAATCCCAAACACATCAAAAAAACAGCGGGCACTTCGTTTTGTGTTCATATTCTTTTAAGCTTCGAACCTGAAATTATGAACACAAAACCACTGCGTTTAAGGTTTGTTAGTGCTATTTTTACTATTGTACAACTGTTTTTTTGATTTCACCGGCCCTTGGGATTGACGGCGCTCTTCGGTAAGGCCTAATTTTTTATTAAAGTTGGTTAGCAAAATGCAGAGAAAACCACGCCTGGAAAATGTGTCCACACGATAGTCCAAAGGAGGGGAATGGCGATCGCTTAGCCACCCAGCAGGGCCAAACCACCGTTTCTTCGTTCTCCTTTTAGATCGGCATGGTCAATTTTTCGGGCTTGGCACTAACAAGCCAAACTACTGACTTCCAAAGAAAAATTGCGAGCCGGCAACTTTGGGTTTTCACTTGCATTTATTGGTTATTTTGTGTTCAAGCTAGCTCCGCTGGTCTTTGGTTGCCCAAAGAAGAAGAGCCCGTCCGGCCAGGACGAGATAAATCCCTTTTAAGTACGAAAAGTAAAAGACTTTTCTTACTTGGGTTAGAATATTGGAAGTTATTAATGTTTGTTTACATGATGCAAAGAGCAATCGCTATAACCAAAATCTGGTTGTAGCGTCTCGCTACGACTCAACGCATATAGCGATTGCATTAAGATTGCTTCGTGGCAATAGCGGAGACAAAATAAGCAGATTACAATTTTACCACCCCGCCTTTCAGGCACCCCTCCGGAGGAGGGAATGGCGATCGTTTAGCCACCCGGCAGGGCCAAACCGCCGTTTCTTCGTTCTGCTTTTAGACCGGCATGGTCAATTTTTCGGGATGGCGCTAACCAAGCCAAACTACTGACTTGGATAGAAAAATTGCGAGCCGGCAACTTTGCTTCTTTGGTTGCCCAAAGAAGAGAGCCCGTCCGGCCAGGACGAGATAAATCAACGCAAATGACAATCGCATTAAGATTGCTTCGTACCTCAGCAATGACGGTTTTTTGATCAGTTTCCTAATACAACACCCTAAACTTAATGGTATGTTCAATTTTCTTAAGCGATTTGAACAATTGTTTATCATACTGTGCATTGATATCTGTAATGGCATAACCAATTTCCGGATTAGTCATCAGAAATTGCCCTACAATGTTGATATCATGTTTTGCAAACACCGTGTTAATTTTCGCCATAATGCCAGGTACATTTTTATGGATGTGGATCAAACGATGAGATTTATCAATTTTAGGCAACTGCAAATTCGGGAAATTGCTGCTGAGGTAAGTAGCACCCGTATTCATAAAATCTGCCACGCGTTTGGGAATAAAATCGATGTTGCGGGGGTTGCTTTTTGGATCATCAAAAACAACAATTCCCTGCCTGGTACATAAATCGAAGTCAAATTTATTTTTCGCGCTTCCTAAATAACCGATGGTTTTTAATTTAACTGCATTTTTTAATTGCTCGTTATCTAACTTCTCGCCGTTTGCCAAAATGATGATTCCAACATCCTTCACATACTTTTCTTCAAAAGAAGTTTTTTGTCTAATGGAAAGACCATCATTTTTTAAGATGGCTATTGTTGCCGGATCTACATCACCAATCACCAAACATAAAATCCTATTTTTCGGATAGGAAATGGCACGAGGTAAATCATTTACATATAAAAACTCATCGAAACTTGGCGTAACATGATCTGCTTTCGCCACAATACTTTCACGTGCAATATTCTCTGTAAAAGCAAAAAACTTATTAATCAAGCCGCTTTCACGCAATTGAAAATCAGAATAACCGTCTCCGATTCCGAAGAGCATTCCCTCTAACTTCAGATGCTGCAATAACTTTACTTTTCCACCTTCTTCGCTTAGCGGATTAGCATGATCGTAATCGATAATGTTTCCATCACCTGTGGTAACGAAAGTATTGGCATAAATATTTTCTTTTTTAATGTGGTACTGACTTACCACCGGCGTGATAAACTCTTTAAAACCGCCAGAAACAATCAGTACATCATCAGCGTGCTTTTTAAAGAACTCCGCATTGCGTGAGAATGAGGTAGAAACCTTTTTCTTGAGGTGTTTGATCAGTAATTTAAGATGATCTTCATTGGCCTCCAGTAATTTCACCCGCTGTGCTAAACTTTCAGAAAAGGAAAGTTTCCCTTCCATGGCAAAATTGGTATAGTCTTCTATCTTCTGGAAAATAGCCTCTTTATCAGGATGGTTCTTTAAAGAGATTCTGGCGAGTTCATCAAGCGCTTCTACCTGGGTAAAAGTGCTATCGAAATCGATAATGTAATACGCTTTTTGTTTGGGCATTATTTCAAATATTGGGTAATTTCTGTTATGCATTCACGCACTGGTTTAAAAGTTATCCCAGTTTGTTCAATTACTTTATTGTTGTTATAGTAACTTAGGGTTATACTGCTTGTGGCGGTATCTTTGGTTATAGATGGTTCTTCTCTGGAAAATAATGAAGCTATTTTTAGTGCCCGCCAGGCTAGACCAAGCATCCAGGGTTTGGCTTCTTTGGTTGGTGCCTTCACACCAAAACCATTCGCAATCTCGGTAAATAAGTCTTTATAATGGATGTTACCTGCTGAGATAATGTATCGTTCACCAGAAACTTCAGCATCCATTAACAGGATCATGGATTTGGCTACATCTTCAACAGCTACAAAACCAGATGCACCGGTGGTATAAAATGAAAAACCATCTTTTACCAGTTTGAAGATGGCACCACTGCCTTCAAAACCTGCATTTTTACCTATAATTATTGATGGATTCACAATTATAGCATCCAGGCCTTCGTTAATTCCACGCCAAACTTCCATTTCGCCTTCATATTTCGAAAGCCCGTAGGCATGTGCTTTAGAATCATACTCCCAAAAGTTTTTTTCTGTGATCTGTTTATCTTTTTTGGCAATACCTAAAGCAGCAACGGAGCTGACATGTAATAGGCGGCAATTATGCTCCACACAAAGATTAACTAAATTTGAGGTACCATCTATATTGACGTGAAATAATTGTTTTTTATGCTTGGAACTAAGAGATACAAAGGCAGCACAATGGTATACCTGCGTAACATCTTCGAACGCTTCTTCGAGCGTAGCTGGCTCATTAATATCAGCATTGAACCACTCAATCAATGCATTATCCTGAATTAAAGCAGGGATTTTAGATTTTTCCCGCTTCAAAGCGCGAACAGCTAAACCTTGATCAGTGAGCTGTTTTAGCAATTCAGCACCTAAAAATCCTGTTCCTCCGGTTACCAGTATCATTTTATTTTTTTCGAGCTATATGTGGAAATACGCATTCAAAAATAGATATTTGAGGCGAGAGTTTTAAATATATGTCGTTAACGGATTTCTTTTCCCCGGTAAACCCCGATAGTTTCACCCCCAAGCAAGGTTTTTTCACCAGTCAGCTGGGTTTAAAAGCACACATTCACAGCACATCTTTTCCCGATTTTGAAGAGAATACCTATGATTTAGCCATTATTGGTGTCCTTGACGGGCGAGGTGCGGTAAACAATGAGGGTTGTGCATTGGCTCCTGATTATTTCAGAGAGAAATTCTATAAATTAAATGAAGGCGCATTTATCAGCCGGATTGTTGATTTAGGCAATATCAAACATGGGGCAACCATAGCTGACACTTATATTGCCATTAAAATGGTGGTGTCTGAGCTGATTAAAAAAGACATTATTCCTATTATTATTGGTGGCGGACAAGATTTAACCTATGCGCAGTATTTAGGTTATGAAGATTTAGAGCAGAAAGTTGATTTAGTAGTAATAGATAATCAGTTTGATATTGGTGATGATGAAAGCGACGGCATTGAAACCCGCTCTGATTGTTATTTAAACAAGATTTTCTTACATCAACCGAACTTCTTATTCAACTATAGCAATGTTGGTTATCAGACTTATTTTGTGAACCAGGAAAGCCTGAGTGTGATGGATAAATTGTATTTTGATGTACACCGCCTGGGCGAATTTGCGCAGGACATTACCTTAACAGAACCAATTATCCGCAACGCGAACATGATCAGTTTCGATTTAGGATCGATCCGTTCGGCTGATGCTGCAGCAAATGCAAACACTACACCAAATGGTTTTGATGGTGAAGAAGCCTGCCGAATTTCCAGATATGCGGGCATGAATGATAAGCTAACTTCTATCGGTTTCTACGAGTTTAATCCTGCTTACGACAATAACGGTCAAACTGCATTTTTACTGGCCCAAATGGTTTGGTATTTTGTTGAAGGGTTTTATGCACGAAAAAAAGATTTTCCACTGACGCCAAAATCGCAGTTTATGATTTACCGAACCAGTTTAAATGATGGTTCCGGAGAAATGATGTTCGTAAAAAGCAAAAAATCCGATCGCTGGTGGATGCAGGTTCCTTATCCATCAGGTCAATCTAAAAATGAACGCTATCACCTGGTACCTTGCCGCTATGAAGATTATCAAACAGCTGTGAATGGTGAAATGCCCGATTTATGGTGGAGAACCTATCAAAAGCTATCATAATTTTAACCGCCTATTTTCGTTAAAGGAATACAATATAACTATCTTTGAATCAGTTAAACCAAACCAACCCATGAAAAAAATATTCTTATCTGCATTGGCACTGTTGCCTCTTGCCGCATTCGCACAAAAACCATTTACAGTGAATGGTGAAATAAAAGGCCTGAAAACTGGGGATAAAATTTACCTGATTTACCAGGGCGATGGAAAAAACATTACCGATTCTACTACCGTAACCAACGGTGCTTTCGCCTTTAAAGGAACTGTTGCCAGCCCGGCACAGGGAAGTTTATATTTAAACAAAAATCCTTTTGTGAATCGCCCAGCACAAGGTGAAAAACTAGATGGTTTAGCCATTTATCTAGAGCCTGGAAACATTAAGCTAAAGGCGGCAGATTCTTTAAAAAATGCAAGCATTACTGGTTCTCCTGTAAATGATGATGCAAAAAAATTAAAAGACCTAACCAAACCAGTAAATGATCAGTTGATGGCAATTAATGAGGAATATAATGGTTATACTCCAGAACAAAAGCAAAATAAGGAAAAGATGGATGACCTGAGGGGTCGCTACGACAAAGCTGCTGAAGGAATGACGCCACTTTTGTTACAGTTTGCCAGCGCTAACCCAAAATCATATATCAGCTTGAATGCGATTGGCCAGCTGGCTAACGACCCTGAACAAGCAGCTGCAGCAGAAAAAGCTTTTGCTGGCTTATCTCCTGAATTAAAAACTACTCCAGTTGGCAATAAGCTTACCCAATTATTTGAAGCAGGGCGAAAAACTGCTGTTGGCGCAATGGCGATGGATTTTACGCAAACCGATACTGCTGGCAAGCCAGTGAAGTTATCGGATTTTAAAGGGAAATATGTGCTGGTTGATTTCTGGGCATCATGGTGTGGCCCTTGTCGCCAGGAAAACCCAAATGTGGTAGTAGCTTACAATAAATTTAAAGATAAAGGATTTACTGTTTTAGGTGTTTCTTTAGATCGCCCGGGTAAAAAAGATGCCTGGTTAAAAGCAATTGCTGATGATAAATTAACCTGGACGCATGTATCAGATTTGAAATTTTGGGATAATGAGGTTGCCAAAATGTATGGCATTCAGTCCATTCCGGCAAACTTCCTGATTGATCCAACTGGAAAAATTATTGCTAAAGGCTTAAGAGAAGAAGCTTTGCAAACTAAGCTTCAGGAGTTATTGGGAAGCAAATCTAAATAAGATTACTCCCTAAAGATAAAGCCGCAGATTCGCAGATTATTTAACTAAAATCTGCGAATCTGCGGCCTTTTTATTTTTGATAAATTACACTAAATCAAAACCAATATCTTCTCTGAAATATTTTCCATCGAAGTAAATTCTACCTGCATCAGCAGTGGCTGATTGTAAAGCAGTGAACAAATCTTTCTGCAAACTGGTAATCGCAATTACTCTCCCACCATTGGTTTTCACCACATCGTTATCCAAAAGTGTTCCAGCATGGAAAGCATTTGAATGGCGTAAATTTTCAATCCCGCTGATGGCTTTACCTTTTAAATATTCTCCGGGATATCCACCAGCAACAATCATTACAGTTGCAGCAGTTTGTTCAGAGATTACCAAATTAACCTGATTTAATTGTTTATTGGCTGTTGCCAGGAATAACTCCACCAGGTCATTTTCGATACGGGGAATTACACTTTCTGTCTCCGGGTCACCCATACGGGCATTGTATTCAATCACAAATGGATCATCACCTACTTTAATTAATCCGAAGAAAATGAAACCGGTGTAATCAATATTATCTTTCTTTAAACCTTCTACTGTAGGCTTGATAATGCGTTCTTCTACTTTTTGCAAGAAATCTGGCGTAGCAAATGGAACCGGAGAAACCGACCCCATGCCACCCGTATTTAAACCCGTATCGCCTAAACCAATTCTCTTATAATCTTTTGCCGATGGAAGGGTAACATAGTTTTCACCATCGCTTAAAATGAAAACTGAAAGTTCTATACCACTTAAAAATTCTTCAATTACAACCGTTGCACCCGCCGCACCGAACTTACCACCAAGCATTAACTTTAGTTCTTCCTGTGCTTCTACCGTTTCAGTACAAATTAAAACCCCCTTACCCGCAGCTAAACCATCGGCTTTTAAAACCACAGGTAATGCATGTGTTTCTAAATAGGCCAGGCCATCTTCTAAAGTTTGGGGGGTGAAAGATTTCGAGGCAGCAGTGGGGATGCCATGACGCTCCATAAATTGTTTGGAGAAATCTTTGCTTCCTTCTAAAATGGCCCCTTCTTTTTTAGGTCCGATTACCGGGATGTGGGCAATGGCCTGATCTGCCAGAAAAAAATCGTGAATACCATTAACCAAAGGTTCTTCGGGACCTACAACTACTAACTCAATATTTTCAGCTAAAACAATCTTTTTGATTGAATCGAAATCATTTACGTTGATGTTAATGTTGGTGCCATAAACGCCTGTACCGCCATTTCCTGGTGCAATAATCAATTTATCGCAGTGCGAAGACTGGCTCATTTTCCAGGCAAATGCACTTTCTCTGCCGCCTGAACCTAAAAGTAAGATATTCATATCGGCAAAGATAAATAAAAATGGGAGATGGAGGATGGGAGATGGAAAATGGTATAGGTAGGGATGGGGGCTAGTATCAAGATGTGAGTATCAAGTATCAAGATGCCAGTGTAAAGACATTTGCCCAATAAAATATTAAGTGTCACAACACTATAAAATAGAAATTTCAGCGATGGGAAATAGAAAGTGGGAAATTAACCTTCCCCATCTCCCCTCTTACCTTCTCCATCTTACCTTATCCATGTTACCTCTTACCTTATTTAGCGCTTCTCGTCATTTGCTCCAACATATCCCACATTTCATTGGGAATAGCCTCTAAGCCATTCATCTGACCTGCTCCCTGTAGCCATTCACCACCATCTATGGTAATTACTTCGCCATTTATATAACCTGAAAAATCACTGACCAGAAATGCAGCGAGGTTTGCCAATTCCTGGTGTTCGCCTACCCTTTTAAGGGGCACACGATTTTTGAAATCAAATTTCTTTGCCAAATCTCCTGGCAATAACCTTTCCCAGGCACCTTTTGTTGGAAATGGTCCCGGGGCTATAGCATTGGTTCGGATACCGTATTTACCCCACTCTACGGCTAAAGATCGGGTTAATGCTAAAACGCCTCCCTTGGCACAGGCAGAAGGTACCACATAGGCAGAACCTGTAAAAGCATAGGTAGTAATAATATTTAGTACGGTAGCCGATTGTTTTTCTTTGATCCAATGTTTTCCAAAAGCCAAAGTACAGTTTACGGTTCCTTTTAAAACAATATCAATAATCGATGAGAAAGCATTTGCTGATAAACGTTCGGTTGGTGAAATAAAATTACCCGCAGCATTGTTCAGCAAAACATCAACAGTGCCAAAACGCTCCAATGTTTTCGCAAGTACGTGATCTACCTGTTCTGCATCCCTAACATCACACGCTACAGCCAGCACCTTACCTCCGGTTTTTTCTTCCATCTCATCTGCAGTTTTTTGCAGAACTTCCTGTTTACGACTTGTGATCACCAAATTAGCACCTAGTTTTAAGAAGTAAATTCCCATTGCCTTACCTAAACCTGTACCACCGCCGGTAATTACAATGGTTTTGCCTTTTAAAGCATTTTCTCTAAGCATTGGGGAGTTATAGGTTAACATACGAATTATTTAATTAGATGATAAAATGGGTAATTGGTAATGGATGTTGGATAATGGAAAACGGGAAATTGGCAATAGGTATCCGATAAACTGAAAATTGCTAGCTGCAAATTGTTAATTGAAACTATCAACCGCTAACTGCCAATTGCAAACTGAAAACGGCCAACTGACTACTTCCTCTGCAAATTAGCTAAAATTGTTTCCAGGATATGGCGTGTTGTTGGCGACCACCATTGTGCCAGCATTTTTTCTAAAGTAGCAGATTGATCGGCTGTCATTGCCGAAATTAATTCTTCGCGGATATTAAGTTTACTTTGTGACCAGGTATTACTTTCCAGTTCCATAAACTTTTTAATTTTTCGCTCTGCGGCAGTGAGTAAACTTTCGTTTTTCACCAGTTCATCAACCAAACCAATTTTTAAAGCTTCTTCAGGACTGAAAAGTTTTCCTGTTAGCAAACTGCGGGCCGCTTCTCCCTTTCCTATCCAGAAAGAATATAACTGGAAAATACTATTTGGAACGATGATACCAACGGGCACTTCATTCAGTCCGATAATATATTGCCCTTCGGCCATTACACGGGCATCGCAAGCCAGCGCAATTACGCAGCCGCCCGCCGGACTATGGCCGCTAATGGCCGCAACCATTGGTTTTTTAAATGAAACAAGGTTTGCGGTAAAATTAAAAAACAGTTCAAAAAATGATTTTGCTTCTGCTTCATTATAACCGTAGAGTTCTATTAAATCCAATCCGGCAGAAAAAAACGGCGCCTTTCCTGTTAAGATTACCCCGCCAATATTCGCATCAGCAGCGATATTTTTAAGCATATCATCAAGCTCTGTAATTAACTCACGACCTAAGGCATTTGATTTTCCTTTATCGAGTGTAATGGTTGCCAGGCGATCTTTTACACTTACTTTAATTGTATTCATGGTAATGGCTGTTAAATATCAATAATCACTATGCTTGCATAATAATCAAATTTATTTATTTTTCTTTATTTAACCTCATAAGTATAAACTTTTCTTGCTAAATGGCCTTCAGCGTCTATTCCTTCAATTACTACGCGGTATTGTCCGGCTTCATCTGCATTATAGAACTCAAATTTTGCTTTTCCATCTTTCAGGGCAACAACTTGTGGATTCCAATAAATGGTTGAGCGCAAATCTTTACGCGTATTATTGGTCGTTACATCATCGTATAATGGCGAATAAAATGCTCTTGAAACTGAAAATCCTTTCGGACTTAAACTCACAATTCCGGGTGCATAGCGATTGTAATTTGATGTTCCTCCGCCACGTTTTGTGGTGATTATCAGTACTCCGCCTCCACCCTGCGAGCCATAAATTGCCGTATTACCAATGCTTTTTAATAATTCGATAGTTTCTACATCATTTGGAACAATATTATCTAAAAACTCAGCTTCTACACGCATTCCATCTAAAACAATAGACATTGGGGTGTTCTGGCTCCGCATTAAATAAGGAATGTTTCCACGAAAAATTACGCCGGGTAAGCGACCTTGTAAACATTGAGACAACGTAATACATGTTGATAAATTTTCACTGGTGAGGATATAATCTGCACGACCTGCACCATTTAAATTTGCAGAATTCTTCGCCGGATTTTTCTTTTCGGTGATGGTTACTTCTTCCAGTTTAATCGTTCTTTCTAATAGACCCAACCGCGTCATTTCACTAAAGTAATTATCGCTTTCTTTAATGTATTTCATCAGGCTATTGTTCACATTGATTTCAATATCTCCATTGTTTTTGCTTTTCATTACCACCTGCCCGGGAACCACATCTACATTTATATCAACAAATTTACGCTCCGTTTTAGTTCTGGCTTGTACCACAAATTTGGTACTGTCTCCGAAATTGAGGTTATCAAAAACAAATTTACCCTCAGCATTAGTTACCGTATCGATAATAAAAACAGATCCTTTTGTGGCCATCAACATCACTTTTCCACCAATAACAGGTTTATTTCCTTTCATCACAGTACCACTTATGGCTAAAGATTTTTCTGCCTTGTAGGTTATTGATGGTCCGGCGCCACTAATGATGTTTTTCCATAGGAATCTTCTCCAGCCTTGCGTTAATAATAAGTTATCGAGTTCCTTCTCTGTATTGAGGTCATCACTTAAAAAATAATGATTGGGTTTTTCGATGTAACCAATCAAATCAGATGTTAACAGTAATGAGGTTAAAATGTTCGTTTCATTATCTTCATCCGGCGCAACCTTACCTGCGTTTGTAACCGCTACAGAGAAACTACCCAAGGCTGGTTTCTGCTGATTAGTAGCATCAAAGCTAAATGTTGTTTTCCCTTTTCTACTGGCCGAGACCTGTGAAGTATTGAGTGTAACATCTAATAGGTCGGACTTATTTTTTATAAAAATTAATCTTTCTGCGATGGGCTGATTATCACTGGAGAAAAGTGTGAACTGAACAATTCCCCCCGGCAATTTCTTTTTCGAGATGTTAGCCATCAAGACTTGTTTTTCCATTTTCGCTTTGGAAACATAGAACACGTTTCCAGCTTGTTGTGCAACAATCTTCAGCTCTGCTCCATTCACTAAGTTTTCGCTCGACATAATCTTGAGCGAGACTTTCCCGGTATCCAGATTATTAATGGTGATGGCATAACCACTTTTTTGAGCCATAGGCATTTTGAAGTCTTTCGAAGAACCATCGGCAAACTTAACTTTAGCCGTATAGGTTTTACCGGCCTGAGCATTAAAAATAAAATTGCCCATCCCTAAATAAGCGGTTTCGAAAGCGGTTACTTCAGCACCTGCCTCATCTACCACTACTCCTTTTACATTTTCACCATGGCCCGCAGCATTAACGGCCTTGATCGCCACTTTCTGCGGCAGATTTTCGATCAGATTTCCACCTTCAGGTAAAAACTGAACATCAATATCATTGGAGGTAGCAGTGATTGGGATCGACTTGATTACCTTCTGTTTATTCTCCAAGGTAATCGTGGCAACAATCTTCCCGCTTTTACTGGTAAGCCCATTTGTGTTTACAAAAGTGATGACTGCTTCGCCATTTGAATTCGTTTTCGTTTTGCCCTTTTCAACCGATTTATAATCCAGCTGAACATCATAACTGACTTCATTATCCTTATAAGCGGTTCCGTCTTTATCTGCAAAGTGAATGGTAGCTGTAACCCGATCTGTGTTATTTTCTTTTTTGAAATCGTATTTAGTTTCGGTAAAAACTTTGTTTGCCCAGCTATTTCCTATTTTTATGGCTTTATCGAAGAAAAATGCTGTCCCGAAATTCCGCATGTAATTGGTGTACGCCCTGATGCGATAATTTCCTTCTGAGAGGGAATCAGGCAATTTAAAATCGCCCCAGGTAATGCCACTCACCACAGGCAGTTTAAGTTGTTTTTTTACAGAATCTTTTTCATTAATCAATTCCACATAAAGTATTTCACTTAATACCGATGGAGCGGCAGATTTTGCATCTACAATATAGGCTTTGAACCAAATATCGTCTCCAATGGCATAGTATGGTTTATCTAAATGGAGGTGAACCTTTTCCTGTGGAAATTTATTCGTATAGTCATCAAGCTTTTTCAGGAGCTGCGTAAATGGATCATCATCCATTCTAAAAGCAGAGAAGCCAAAAATGATTAATAGGAAACTGATAATGAGCGTGATTCTGAATTTCATTCGATAGTGACTATAATAAAAATATGCCTCAAGGTACAAAACCCGAGGCATATTATAATGAAGATCACATGAAATTTATACTAGAACTTATTCTTCCACATCATGCTTTCTACAGGGCGGGTAGTTTTATTATTGTACTTGGCGTTGCCCTTAGAATTGTACATGGTTTCGATATTTCCTTCAACCACAAAATAAATTAATTGTCCGATTGGCATACCAGCATAAATTTTAACGGGTTGTGCAACAGATATTTCTAAAGTCCAGGTATTGCAGAAACCAACATCGCCTTTTCCGGCAGTTGCATGAATATCAATACCTAAACGTCCGGTGCTGCTTTTACCTTCCAGAAAAGGCACATGGCTATGGGTTTCGGTATACTCTAAAGTTACGCCTAAGTATAATGTTCCCGGATGAAGAATATAACCGTCTTTAGGAATTTCGAAATGTTCAATTTCATTGTGTGCCTTGGCATCCAGAATCCGGCTTTTATAGGTAGCCAGGTATTTTCCTAAATGTACATCATAAGAATTCGTTCCCAAACATTCCCGATCAAATGGCTCAATTATAATTGTACCCTTATCAATTTCTTCTAATATCCTTTTGTCAGATAATATCATTTTTATGCGTATTTTTGGCCTAAATTATCAATTAATTAAGATAATTTTGCATGCTAATCTCCAATTTTATAAATGCCAATAGTTTATAATAAAAATATTGATGACCATTCGGTTCTGGCGATCTGGAAAATTGAAGAAACCGAAGAAGAAATGTTGGCTGGCCTACAATTAAAGCAACATGAACTTGATCTGATCTCTTCATTTAATAACGGCAAAAGGCTTTTACACTGGTTAAGCACGCGGCTTTTGTTGCGCACCCTGCTCAATACAACCGAATACATTGATTGCCAGTTTGATGAGGATGGCAAACCTTACCTGGTAAATTCCGAGTACCAGATTTCATTAAGTCACTCTTATGATTATGCAGCAGTGATGATTAGTAAAGAATTCGCCGTTGGTGTTGATATTGAACTGATTAAACACAAAATAAAAAGCATTAAACATAAGTTTTTAAGTGATATTGAACTTGCTCAAAAGCAAATCGGCAATAATACGGAAGGTCTTTATGTTGCCTGGTGTGCAAAGGAAGCCATATACAAATGGCATGGCAAAAAGGGACTGGAGTTTAAACGGGATATTCACATTAAACCTTTTAAACTAAAGGCCGAAGGTAGTTTAAGTGCAATTGTAGAATTACCTGGCGGAACAAGGGCTTTAACAGTTAACTATTTTAAAACAAAAGATGGTTACATGTTAGGTTATGTAGCTAACAAGGCATAAAATTTTAGAAAATGAGTGAGTTGGAAGAAAAGGCTGTGGAAATAAAACTGGCACCTACGCAATTTATTGATTGGGGCTTAACCGATTATCAGGAGGCTTGGGATAAACAGGAAGCCCTGCTGAATAAAACTGTTGCCATTAAAACGGAGAACAGGGTAAACGGCACTCACTTACCAACACCTAATTATCTGATCTTTAATGAACATCCTCATGTCTATACTTTAGGTAAAAGTGGCCATCCCGAAAATTTACTGCTTGATGAGGAAGGCCTGAAAGAGAAACATGCCACTTACCATAAAATTAACCGCGGCGGAGACATTACTTACCACGGACCTGGCCAGATTGTTGGCTATCCGATTCTGGATCTTGATAATTTTTTTACTGATATCCACCTATATCTCCGCACCCTGGAAGAAGCAGTTATTTTGACATTAAAAGATTATGGCATCGAATCTGGCCGCTATCCTGGCTATACCGGGGTTTGGTTAGATCCAGATAACGATCAGGCCAGAAAAATTTGTGCAATGGGCGTTCGTTGCAGTCGTTGGGTAACCATGCATGGCTTTGCTTTTAACGTGAATGTAAACCTCGATTATTTTAAAAATATTGTACCCTGCGGCATCGATGATAAAGCGGTTACTTCTTTAGAAAAAGAACTTGGTTACGCGCTGGATATGGAAGAAGTGAAAGCAAAATTGAAAAATCATATTGCTGATCTTTTTAAAATGGAGCTTATTTAAAGCTTGATCTTATACTATAACCATGATCAACTTAAAACCTTTATTAACGGTTTTGCGTAAATGTTGTTATGAGATTTTTATTTCCTGCTATTTTATTTTCTTTGTTAACTTCGGCCTGCAGTAAGGAAAAAAATATGCCTGTCACAGAAACAAAACCTATAGTAACATCTCCTGCTCCATCAGGTACCTTCTCTTACCTCGCCCTGGGCGATTCTTATACCATTGGCGAATCTGTAATGCAACAGGAATCTTTTCCATTTCAGCTGCAAAGCCTGTTAAAAGAAAAAGGCGTAAATGTAGCAGCTCCACAAATTATTGCCACAACCGGCTGGACAACTGACGAATTACAAAATGGAATTAAGCAAGCTAATCTAATCAAGAAATACGACTTCATAACACTATTAATTGGCGTAAACAATCAATATAGAGGTTACCCCTTAGATACCTATAAAAAAGAATTTTCAGCACTATTACAAACCGCTATTAATTTTGCCAATGGCAGGAAAGATCGTGTTTTCGCGGTTTCTATTCCAGATTGGGGTGCTACTCCATCTGCTAAAGGTTTCTATAAAAGTCCACAAGTTATCGCCACTGAGATTGATAGTTTTAATGCTGCAAACAGTGAAATAACAATTGCCGCAGGGGTGAGTTATACTGATATTACTCCTGCATCCAAAAATGCTGCTACAGATTTAGGATTAGTGGCGAAAGATGGCTTGCACCCGAGCGGGAAAATGTATGCCAACTGGGCTTCAGAATTATCACCAAAGGTTTTGAATGCGCTTAAATAGTTAGACAAATTTATCTGTTATTGTAAATAAAAATTTTAATTTAGCTTAACTATTTACATTAAAACCTTAAAAAAACAGAAAATTATGAATGAGTATGAAGCTAGCGGTATAGCCGCAGGAATTGGAACGGGTATGGTAATCCTATATTTGGCAATAATTGCCGTATGGGTTATTGGCATGTGGAAAGTTTTTGAAAAAGCAGGCAAACCTGGGTGGGCTGCTATTATACCAATCTACAACTTTATAATTCTAATAGAGATTGTTGGAAAGCCTATGATCTGGGTATTGTGGTTGATACTTCCTTGTGTAAATTTCGTTTTTATCATCTGGCTATACAACTTGGTAAGTAAAAGCTTTGGTAAATCAGAAGGATTTACAGTAGGAATGATTTTATTTCCATACATTTTCTGGCCAATTTTAGGCTTCGGAGATGCTAAGTATTTAGGCCCATCAGCTGCTGAGGCTCAAAATGGAGGCTTTGGAAATAATTCTTTCAATAATCCAAATAACCCATTTAATAATCAGAACAATCCGTTCAACAAGCCTAACAATCCATTTGGTGACCAATCAAATCCAAATGATGGTTCTGGTAATGTTTAAAGATCTTGATGATAATAACATTTATATTTTGCAACCTAATCAACTTTTTTGATTGGTTGCAAAATCATTTAATATCTTGCCCCTTTAAAGCTTTAACTGGAATTGATTGCCCTGGATGCGGTTTCCAAAGATCGTTAATAGCGCTATTTAAAGGCGATTTCCATACAAGCTGGTCGCTTTACCCTTCTACAATTCCTTTAATATTTCTTTTTATTTGTACGGGATTATTATACAAGTTTCCAACTAAGCATCAATCATTAGCACTTAAAACACTTTTTATTATCGTCGGGAACTTTGTAATGATTTCCTATTTCTATAAAATGCTAAGCCACTAACTTTGACTAAACATTCGTATTAGAAGTTAAGTGCTTATAATCTTTCATTACGGTTTCTAAAAACTGTAGTTCATTCATCCCTGCTGGGATTGTGGTTAAAATATGTTCCTTAATTTTAGCCGTCATGGAATAAATCAATTGTGGATTTCCTGTTTGATAGTAACCTGTTAATACTTCGTAAACCAGTTCAATATCTCTGTCATTAAGGTGAAGAACTTCTTTGAACACGGGCTGATATTCATCTGGCAAAGCAAAACTAAAAGCTACATTTTCGATTTGAGTGCGTGGCCTGGTTTTTATCAATGTCGTTTTTGCAAGAATGTCGCCTACACGCTGGTGGTTTTTAGTGATGACAACCGATACCAATGCCACTACCCCCCAACCAAAGGGGATGCCAAAATCGACCATTCTGAACAGCCACCTGAAGATATATTGTCCGAATGTAGGCTGAGCACCATCTAAACTAATTACTTTTATTTTAAGTGCTTTCTTACCAAAAGTTTGTCCGTTCATGAAAAGTTCACAAACTAAATCATAAAAAACAAATAATACCCCAAAGCCAATTAATGCGATGTAAAAACTTGCCTGAGATAGGCCTATAGCTCCAATTAGCCCAATAATCATGGCTAAAAAATAGAGTACAACGAAGCCAGCCAGATCGATACATCTTGCCGCAATGCGTTCACCTAACCCCGCTATCTCATACTCAATATCGATATTCTGTGCAGTGCTGATTTTGATGGTATCCATTTCTCAAACATAATTTTTTTTAAGGATAAAGTAGTTAACCCAAATTAATTTTTTTCTATAATTACTGATCAATGTTAAACATCAGTCTTTTGTATCTGTTAAAATTTAACTATTTTACCCCAAGATTTGGCAGACCATTAAATGAGAGAAGCATTATTCGTTAAGCAGAATACAGAAAAGTGGAAATACTTCGAAGGCATCCAACAGGCTAATCCTGATGAAATTGCCAACCAGTTTATCGAAATTACCAATGATCTGGCCTATGCGAAAACATTTTACCCTAAATCAAAAACTACTGCTTACCTCAACGGACTAGCCTCCAAACTACATCAATCGGTTTATAAGAATAAAAAAGAAAAATCAAATCGCTTCCTTTATTTCTGGAAAACTGAACTACCATTGATTTTTTTTCAGCATCGAAAACAGATTTTTTATGCATTGGCATTTTTCCTCATATCCTGTGCAATTGGCGCCTTATCTGCAAAATACGATGACACTTTCGTTCGCTTAATTATGGGCGATGGTTATGTAAATATGACCAATGAGAATATTGCGAAAGGCGATCCCTTTGGGGTTTATAAACAACAGAATGAGTTTCTGATGTTCTTACAAATTGGAGCAAATAACATTTACGTAGCATTATACACCTTTGTATTGGGTATCATTTTTTCCTTTGGCTCCATTGTTTCATTATTTCGAAACGGCATCATGCTTGGCTCTTTTCAATATTTCTTTTTCAGCAAAGGATTGGGTTTACAATCTGTTCTGGTGATCTGGATCCATGGAACGCTGGAAATTTCAGCCATTGTCTTAGCAGGAGCTGCCGGTTTGGTTCTCGGAAACAGTTTCCTTTTCCCTAAAACCTATACTCGAATGGAATCTACTCTAAGAGGGGCAAAACAAGGCTTAAAAATAGTTCTGGGCTTGATTCCAATTTTCATTGTAGCCGCTTTCTTTGAGAGCTTTGTAACCCGCCATACCGAAATGCCAATGATCATGAGCTTAATCATTTTATTATCGTCAGCTGCATTTATCATCTGGTACGTTTTTATCTATCCAGCCAAAATTAATCGCAAATTAGCACCAATCAATTAACATGACTGAAACCGTTGAATTTAAGAAAAGAAGAGATTTTGGACAGGTAATTAATGACACCTTCACTTTCATCAGGCAAAATATTAAGCCGCTTATTAAAACTTACTTTACCTTTTGCGGGCTATTTGTGTTGGCCAGCATGGCTACTCTTTTATTGCAACAGGTTAAAATGGTTAATGTGATTAATACAGTGGGCAACATGAGGCAAACAAGTGGTATAGGTCTATATGGGGTTGAGTATTTTTTATCCATTACCTTCTCATTTGCCAGCTATGCCAGCATGACGGTTGCCATCCTTTCTTACATTGCAATCTATGTTCAGAAAGGAAATCAAACTCCAACGCTGGAAGAAGTTTGGGGATTCTTTAAATATTATTTCTTCCGGGTTTTTGGAAGTTCTTTTTTATTGATGCTATTATTGGTTATTGGCTTCCTGTTTTGCCTTGTACCTGGTTTCTACCTGTTTCCTTTTATAGCGATGATGTTTCCGATTATGGTGATCGAAAATTCTAATTTATCGTATTCATTTAGCAGAAGTTTCCACATTATTAAAGATAATTTCTGGGTTACATTCGGCACTTTAATGGTAATCTGGATTATTGTTTATGCTTGTACCACCTTAATTGTTCTGCCTACTACCTTATTTAGTATGCTCGGAATGTTCTCCAACAAGGGTCCGCAAATGTCATTAACATTAACCATGATCACCACTATACTACAGTCGCTTTGCCAGGTATTTACCATTGTGCCTATTATCACGGTGTCTTTAATGTACTTTAACCTGGTTGAAGAAAAGGAAAGTATAGGTTTGATGGAACGCATCTCCAATTTCGGAAACACAGAAAAACCAATCGATACCCGCCCCGAAGAATACTAAAATGCCGAAATTTCTGCCAAAATATTTTTTAATTTCCTTACTCTGTCTTGCACCAATAATCGGTAATGCGCAAGTTCAGGTGGTTAAACCTATACAGGAGGAACGGCTGATCAAAACAGACAGCAGTAAAATTACGCCTTCAAAATTTGACAAACGTGCCATTAGCGATTTTAAAGAACAAAAGGAATTTCAATACGATGAGGTAGAAAGCAGACAACTATCCTTATGGGAGAGATTCTGGATGTGGTTTTGGAATATGATCGGAAAATTATTTGTTGGCGCAGCATCTAACACGGTTTCGAAATATTTCTTTATTGGTTTGGGAATTGCTTTACTTGCTTTTCTGATTATCAAAATAATTGGGGCGAAAAACATCTTTAGCAAAAAACCATTGGAAACCATCTTACCTTACGATGTTCTGAATGAGAATATCCACGAAATAGATTACGACAAAGAATTACAACGTTTGGTGGGCGAAGGCAAATTCCGCCTTGCGGTAAGGTTACTTTATTTACGGGCATTAAAAAAACTTAGCGATGCACAGATTATTAAATGGCAACCAGACAAAACCAATTACAACTATTTAACTGAAATTAGCCAACCAGAATTAAAGAGCAATTTTAGTGAACTCACGCTTCAGTTTGATTATATCTGGTATGGAGATTTCCCGATAGATGCCAATAAGTTTGAACCTATAAAACAATCATTTAACCAGTTTAATAATCAGATTAAATGAGAGGCTTCAAAATTTATTTCGCGCTTGGGCTAATCGTAATCCTGGCTTATCTTGTTGCACAATACAACAAACCCACGCCAACCAATTGGGCGCCTACCTATCTTTCTACTGATAAAATTCCTTACGGCACCTATATTCTCCATAACAGAATTAAAGATATTACGCCGAAAGCAACAGTAAGCCGAACAAAAGTTCCGATTTACAATACGCTAAAAAACAAACAGTTTAAGCAATCTGCTTATTTAATTGTGGCTCAAAAAGTGGATCTAGCCAACCATGACTTTGATCAGCTTAAAAAATATATCCAGGATGGCAACGATGTATTTATTGCAAGCTATGATTTTGGCAAACTGGAGAAAACGTTGAAATTTAACACTGCCAGCTCAATGTCAGCGAAAGGAAGTTCATTGAATTTTACCAATCCAAATTTAAAAACCGATGCTAATTATGGTTTCGAGCGCGGCATAGGCAGTCAGTATTTTACTAAGCTTAATTTAAAAAAGGTAACTGTTTTGGGGATTAATTCTTCTAATCAACCCAATTTTATTAAATATGATTTTGGCCAGGGATCACTTTATCTCATTGCCGAACCTGGTTTTTACACCAATTTTGTGTTGCTTGATAAATACGGTGCAGAATATGCTGGCAAGACTTTAAGTTATCTTCAAAACAGCAAGACCATCATTCTGGATGAATATTTTTCGGCACAAAAAAATGAGACAACAGATGTTTTGAGAGTTTTCTTTGCACATCCGGAATTGAAATGGGCTTATTACCTTACCATTTTCAGCTTGATTATCTTCGTCCTTTTTGAAATTAAACGTAAGCAACGCATTATCCCAATCATTGATCCGATGACGAATGCTTCCGTAGAATTTGTAAATGTTGTGGGCAGCGTTTACTATCATGAACGGAATAATCAAGATATTGCCATGAAGAAAATCAATTATTTTCTAGAGCATTTACGATCGAGGTATTACCTTAAAACAAATGAAATAGACCCTAATTTTTCACAGTTATTAATGGAGAAAACAGGAATTAATGAGCCATCTGCAAAAACATTAACACGATATTTTATGCAAATACCAACCATGGCTAGCGTAAGCGACCATGAACTCATCATCTTAAACGACAGTATAGAACAGTTTTATAAAAATACGCAACGCCATGGAGCAGGAACAATTTAACCCACGCACAGATTTAACCGCCCTGAATGCGGCTGTAGAACAGATCAGAAGTGTGCTAGGCAAGATCATTATCGGACAAAAACAGGTTATCGATTTTTTAATTGTTGGCCTGCTTGCCGATGGACATATTCTGATTGAAGGTGTGCCGGGTGTGGCTAAAACTTTAAGCGCCAAATTACTGGCTAAATCTATTGACGCACAGTTTTCCAGGGTTCAGTTTACGCCAGATTTAATGCCATCTGATGTTCTGGGTACACCTATTTTTAATACCAAATCTGGTGATTTTGAATTTAGAAAAGGTCCAATTTTTGGAAATATTATTTTGGTTGATGAAATAAACCGTGCACCCGCAAAAACGCAATCGGCTTTATTTGAGGTGATGGAAGAGCGCCAGGTAACGATTGATGGTGAAACCTATCAAATGGACGAACCTTTTATGGTGTTGGCCACACAAAATCCCATCGAGCAGGAAGGAACTTATCGTTTGCCGGAAGCGCAGTTAGATCGTTTCTTATTTAAAATCGAAGTAAAATATCCATCTCTCGAAGAGGAAACAGCCATTTTAATGGCACAGCATACCTTGGTGAATAAAAGTCTGGCTGCAGATGTAAAGCCTGTTTTATCTGTTCAACAAATCCAGGAAGCCAGATCAATTATCCGCAACTTATTTGTAGAACCTAAGCTATTGGAATTTATTGCCAAGATTGTAAATGAAACCCGCAATAATCCATCCTTGTATCTAGGGGCATCGCCAAGGGCATCTTTAGCCATTGTACATAGTGCAAAGGCGCTGGCAGCCATACAGAATCGCGATTTTGTAACGCCTGATGACATTATTGCCGTTGCTGTTCCTGTATTGGCCCACCGGATTTTATTGTCGCCAGAAAAGGAAATGGAAGGTTTAACCACAAGTGATATCGTTCATCAAATTATTAAAAAAATAGAGGTACCGAGGTAGTTCAGTTTGCAGTTATCAGTTGGCAGTTTACGATTTGCAGTTCTTAGTTTACAATGATTAAACATTTAACCATATTTTGAAAAAAATCTTTCAGCAATATTATACCAATCTCTTTCTAACTGATCGCTTATTTGCGGCCCTGGGACTTTGTATTTTACTTTTTCTGTTAAAGTTTTTTTTCAGCTGGCTGGGCGAAATTCCGGAAATTGCTTTCGGTGTAATTTTGATTTTTTTGCTTATTGACCTGTTTATTTTATATCGCAACGTTGAGGGAATTGAGGCGAAAAGATTAACGTCGAAACGTTTGAGCAATGGCGATGAAAATCCGATTGAAATTGAGTTAAGGAACAAATATGGATTCACCGTAAATGTTCGGGTAATTGATGAAATTCCTTTTCAGTTTCAACTGCGGGATAAAGATTTCAGGTTAAGTCTGCAGTCTGGCGCCATCAAATCCATCCATTATAATTTACGGCCAACCAAACGTGGAGAATATGATTTTGGTTTTATCAGGGTTTTTATTGGTTCGCCGATAGGTTTGGTAACCCGCCGTTACAATTTTGACGGGGCCAAGGTATTACCTGTTTATCCTTCTTTTATTAATCTTGGTAAATATGAGCTGATGGCGGTTTCCCGCTACCTCACCGAATTTGGCATTAAGAAGATCAGAAAAATTGGTCAAAGCACCGAGTTTGACCAGATTAAAAACTATGTTGGCGGTGATGACATTCGCACCATTAACTGGAAGGCTACTGCCAGAAAAAGTGCGTTAATGGTAAATAACTACACTGATGAGCGCTCGCAAAACATTTATTGTATCATTGATAAATCCCGGGTGATGCGCATGCCGTTCGAAGGTTTAAGTTTATTAGACTACGCCATCAATGCAAGCGTTGCCCTTTCCAAAGTGGCGATGCTTAAAGAGGATAAAGCAGGTTTGATTACCTTATCTGAAACCATCGGCGCCATTGTTCCGGCAGATCGGAAAGCCGGTCAGCTGGGGACGATTATGAATGTGTTGTACAAAGAAAAAACACGATACCTGGAAAGCAATCTCGAACTTTTATATAGCTCGGTCAGGGCAGTAATCAAGCAACGTGGTCTGTTGGTGTTTTTTACGAATTTCGAAAGTTTATCTGCACTTCAAAGACAGCTTCCCTATTTAAAAAGAATTTCTAAGTACCATTTACTTCTGGTGGTATTTTTTGAAAACACCGAACTTAAATCGCTCAGTTCAGCGCCTGCTAAAGACGTTGAAGGCATTTACCATAAAACCACTGCCGAAAAATTTATTTACGAGAAAAAACTGATGGTTAAAGAGCTGAATAAACATGGCATCCTTTCAGTACTCACGCCGCCACAAAAACTGACTGTAAATGTAATCAATCAGTATCTGGCGCTGAAAGCGCAACAGCGGATTTAGTTTGAAAAAGAGGTTAGAAAGTTTAGGGGGTTAGAGGTTTAGGTAAGGGGGAATAGGTAAAAGGGGTTAGGGAATAGGTAAAACAATCTCGCAAAAATAAGTCTCTAGCCTGTAGTCGTTAGTCTATTTATGCCGAAAACTCAAAATGCTCAGCTCAAAACTCCGACTTAGTCCAAAGTCTGTAGTCGTTAGTTTATTCACACCCAAAACTCCAAACTCTTATCTCCAAACTCCGAGTTAGTCCAAAGTCTGTAGTCGTTAGTTTATTCACGCCCAAAATTCCAAACTCTTATCTTCAAACTCCAACTTAGTCCAAAGCCTATAGTCGTTAGTTTATTCACACCCAAAACTCCAAACTCTTATCTCCAAACTCCAAACTTATCCCGCCTGGACTGCGGACTAATGACTCCCGACTAAAGACTCCCTTCCACTACTCTTCTTCTCTAAAATACACCTTATAAAAGTTCATTGATTTATCATCGTCGTAACCTTTTTCGATCATATCTTTATTTCCGTGGATATAAATGTGGAAGTTTTTATCCAGCTTGAGAACACTTTTATAGGCTCTTGCTTGTTTTTTCACTGCTGATTCTGCAATCTCGAAGTTATCGGCAATTGGTGACTCAAATTCCTCTTCGTAATTCTTTTTATAGTTTTTGAACGATTCAATTCCTTCTGCATTTCCGATCACTTCGTTTCCAAATTCCTCAATATCGAAAGTTTCCTTTTCCTTGAAATATTTCATCGAACGATTTAACAAGTCGATTTTATCAGCTTTGCTGATTTCATAATCATCATCGAGTTTTTGCGTCACAAAATTCTTGTAAACCCCAAGAACATTATTGGTTTGGTTATAACTATCGTTTCGAATTTTCAGCTTTAAAAATTCATCCTTCCAATAAACAGCAGATTCATTACTACTTTTTGATTGATCCAAAACCACCACTTTATAGCCTAGTTCTTTCTCCGTATTAAAAATTAAACAGCCTTTATCCAGTTTATTAATGCTGATGGCATCTTGCTCATAGCTCATGTTAAAGCCATCATCTTTTGGAAAAACCTTCAGGTAAGTATCTTTGGTTTCCGATTTAAATATGCCTAACACATCCAGTTGCTCCCCTTCAATCTGTACTTTTTCGAAATAAGCGACATACAACTCCCCGGATTTAATTTTTGGGTGATTGGCTACATCGTATAAATATTTGGCCAACTGTTGAGAGTCTTCGTGAAAGAGTTCTGTATTTTCGAAGATTTCGTGGGCAAAATGATAAACTTCGTTTAAGTTTAAGTTATCGTTTGGGTGGAAGAAATGATAGACTTCATTTACCTTTTCGAATGGCTTAAGGAAATATTGCATCAATAAATTACCCAAAACCTCATCGTCCAGGTTTAACGGTGCATCAGATAATTTATAATATTCTTCAACCAGTTTATTCCCGGTATGGTGGATGGAAAGTTGTTTTAAGTTTGCCTCGAAAAATGAAATCATGGCAGCAAAAATAGTAAAATCATTGGTTAACCATCTTCGCCACCCTATCATTCTTCCATTCTAAATTCAATTATTCTTTGATATAAATTTCAGCCCTTTGTAAAAAACTCTTTTCTTTTAAGGTTGCTTCCACCTCATTAATGGCTTTCATTAGGTTATTTTCGGTGTTGGTAATTTCTGCTGTAGCTTTAATGATTACCTCCCAAACAGGCTCCATAGTAGAAAGAAGCGCGATACCCTTTTCGGTAAGTTCAATTAAACGTTTGCGGGTATCTATTTTGTCTTTTTTAGACCTGATTAATTTCTCTTTCTCCAATTCTTTTAACAAACTAATAGTAGAAGGATGTGCATAGCCTATTTCATCAGAAAGGGAAACCACGCTCATGGTCGATTTTTTATATAAAGTATAAAGCACAGGAAACCATTTAGGTTGAAAATCAATCCCGAATGCTTTATAAATCAGCAGGCCATCTTTACGGATCTGATCGCTGAGCCGTTGCAAGCGCGTAGAAATGGCTAATAAACCAGAAGCATCAATTACATTTTGTTCCATTAAATTGATTTTAAATCCAGACTGTAAAAAACATTATCAACAGCCATCCGGGGAAAGTAAGCCGGCAAATCTTCCATGGCAATTGGTTTAAATCCGTTACGTTCATAAAAACGACAGGCTGCCTGCAATATATCCTTAGTACCTAAATATACTTCATTCAAGCTGTTATTCTTGCAATATGCTAAAAGGGTTTTCAACAAGGCCTGTGCAATACCCAAATCTTTTCCACGGAATTCCTTTTTTACGAACATCTTTCTAATTGCACCCGAATGGTGTTCTGGCACCGCAATTAAGGCAATGGTGCCAACAAGTTCGCCATTTAATTTTGCACCCCAAAAAGCACCTCCAGAGCCATTATAGGCTTTTTCGATATCCAGTAAGTCTGGTTGTGCAGCTAAATCTATATCTACATTAAATTCTATTTGCTGGATGGGCAGAATTAACCCAATAATCTCTTCACAGAATTGATTATCTAACCTTTCAATTTTAAAATCGTTTTGCATCGCTAAATATTATAAAACAAATATATGTAGTTAACTACATATATCAAAAATGAAAATATCATTTCAGCCTCAAATTAATTGAATGAAAGATCAACTTGCGAAGTTTTGGTGGCCTTTGTTGGCGGAAACACTTCGAAAGTTTCATGCTACTATCATCAAAACTTACGAAATTCTTCGGCGCACAGGCTTAAAAATTTCGTAAGTGGATGTATTTTAATTTCAGACAGTTTCTAAGGGTTAAGAGTATTTTTTGGCAATGAAGGCTATTTACTGATCTTTAATTTTTTGATAAAATCAACAATTTTCTGATCAGCATAATTCGCTATACCTTCATGCTTAAAAGATAATCTACCTTGTGGATCAAAAATAACCGTAGTAGGTAAAGCGCCAGCGAATATTTGTTCGGGAATATTGCTTTCCACTTTATAAACAGACATTTCGTAATTACGGCTAATCATGAATTTGCCCGATTTTGCAAGCTCTCCATCCGCATCTGCAAAAATGAAAACAACCTGATGATCATCTTTAAACTGCGAATATAATTTATTAAGGGATGGCATTTCCGCTCTGCAAGGCGGACACCAGGTTGCCCAGAAGTTGAGAAAAATTACTTTCCCTTTTAAATCACCCAGGTCTAAAACATTGCCTTTTAAATCTTTAAATTTAAGGCCATCGAGATTTGGAGCGGCTGATATGGTTTCTTCAACATTGGGTTTATAAAACCCAATCGTCATCAAGCCCCGGATGAGAAAAGCTTTTGCATCAGGAACAAGGATGATTACCAGCAGGAACGTTAAAAACAGAATATTTACAATGTTTCTTTTAATTAATTTCATGCGCCTACCCTCAAACCACTAATTTTTTTGATTTTCATCGACATATAATCAATGTTACTTCTCAAAGATATTGTTTTGATTAATAATTTATTACTTTTGAACCATTGAAAAAGCATCAGCAAAATATTAGAAAATATTTTTCAGCATTTATGCTGTTTGCTTTTGCTATTGCTTTAACGCCTTGGAGTGTTTTACACCACCACCAGGAAATTCCAATCCCTAAGAAGGAATTACATTGCCATCATGTTACGCATGTGGAAGCGCATGGCGATACCTGTTTAATTTGTAACGCGAGTTTTGAAAAAAACTATGTACAAACCCATAACGTTTATCGGATTTTTCTTTCTGTGACCATTTCTAGTCAGAAAGAATCTGCATTAAAAAGTTCATACGCTAAATTACTCAGCACCAGCCTTCGCGGACCTCCTTTAACCTAAGCACCTATCTGTTAGAGGTTTATATCACCTCCTATTTTTTAAATAACTGCAAATTGCTTTTTAAAAGCTTTGTTGGGTTATTTCTTATCCTTTACAATTTACTATAGTGATGAAGTTGCTATGATTGAAGAATTATAGGTTCATCATGTTTCAACGTTAAAACAAATGAAAAAATTACAGCTAATCGGCTTAGTGATTATCTACACATTATTAAGCAGCACCGCTTTCGCAACTGCTTTAAAAGACATTACAGGTAAAGTTATTGATGCCAGTAATAATCAGGCACTCCCAGGTGCAACCATTTATATTCCAGATTTAAAAGTTACAGCGGTAACCAATAATGATGGCGAATTTACCTTGAATAACCTGCCATCGAAGGGAAGCTATTTAATGGAAGTTCATTATGTGGGGTATAAAACAGCCACCCAAATCGTAAATTTTGCTACTCCGCCCAACATCACTTTTGCATTGCAACCTACCGCAATCGAAACAAGGGAAGTGGTAATTACGGGCAGTATGATCAGCAGTACCAGCAAACGAAATAGTACTTCATCTGCAGTGATTGGAAAAGATCAGCTGCTTGCGCCCTCTACCAATTTGATTGATGCATTAACAAGAATTCCGGGTGTATCTCAAATTACCACCGGACCATCGATTTCGAAACCAGTAATAAGGGGTTTAGGTTATAACCGAATTGTAACTTTAGATGATGGAATTAAGCAACAAGGCCAACAATGGGGAGATGAACACGGGATAGAAATTGATCAGTTTAAATCAGATCGCGTTGAAGTATTGCGTGGCGCAGCTTCATTAATATACGGATCGGATGCATTGGGTGGTGTAATCAATTTATTGGAACCGAGTACTGCACCAGATGGACAGGTAAAGGGTGAATTGATTACCAACTATTCTACCAATAATGGCCTGAGCGCAAACTCTTTGATGCTTACGGGTAATGATAATGGTTTTGTTTGGAGAGCCCGTGGAACCTATAAAAATGCCTATTCATTTAAAACACCTACCGGATATTTTCCAAATTCTGGCTTTAATGAAACCGATTTAAGTGGTATGGTGGGCCTGAACAAAAGCTGGGGATATTCTCATTTAAACGTTTCCAGTTTCCGCAATAACATTGGCTTTTACGATCCTAGTTTAGATGCCAATGGAAATTTTGTAAAAGAAAATGGTGATCCGTTCTTAAATTCAGATTTTAAAAGTAGAAGTTTAGATTACCCTCGTCAGGATATCAGGCATTTTAAAATTGCGTTAAACAATAACTTTATTTTGGGTAATGGCAATTTAAAAGCGGACTTTGGTTATCAGCAAAACCAGCGTCGCGAGTTGGAAGACGGACCAAGCCCATCTTTATTCTTCGACCTGAAAACTTACAATGCTGATTTGAAGTATTATATCAATGAAACCAATGGCTGGCAGCCTGTTTTCGGTATCAGCGCCGATGCCGGACGTAGTCAGAACAAAGCAAATGATGAGTTTTTAATTCCAAATTACAACACTTATGGTATTGGTGCTTTTGCTTATGCCAAAAAGAATTGGGAAAACAATACCTTCAGCATTGGTGCCCGTTACGATTACCGTAAAAACAACGGTAAGCAATTATTTGTAGATGACGAGGAACGTTTTGCACCTTTTCAAAACAAGTTTTCTAACGTAAGTGGTGCTTTAGGTTTTACGCACCAGTTTAATGAGGAGTTGAACTTTAAGGCAAACGCAGGTTCGGCCTTCCGTGCGCCAAACCCGGCAGAATTAGCTTCGAATGGGGTGCATGAAGGTACTTTTCGTTATGAAATCGGGAATCCAAATTTAAATCCGGAGCGCAGCTATCAGGTAGATGCCGCTTTAGAGTATGAAGGTAAGATCATCAGCGCCAGTGCGAGCGTTTACAACAACTATATTCGCAATTTTATTTATGCTTCCAATAATGGGGAAACCATCATTTCAGAAGGCACACAGTATCCTGTTTACCGTTATGGCCAGGTAAATGCCAATTTATATGGCGCAGAAGCAAGTTTAACCATTCATCCGGTTCCGTTTATTCACTTCGAAAATACCTTTGGATATGTTCATGCACATAATAACACTTTAGACAGATCTCTGGCTTTTATCCCGGCGGGAACATTGAGAAACGAACTTCGTTTTGAGCCTAAATTTAAAGGCACTAATGATGCTTATCTTTCTGTTGGTATCAATTCTGCATTTAAGCAAAACCGTGTGGATGATACTTTTGAGACACCAACAAGTGGCTATACCTTGTTAAATGCAGGCGTTGGTGCAACCTTCAATTTAGGTAAACAACCAATTAAACTTTCTGTATCGGCGAATAATCTGTTAGATCAGAAATATTATGATGCATTGAGTAGATATAAACCAGGACGTTTGAGTTCTGAAGATCCAAGTTTAGGCGTTTACAATGCAGGAAGAAATATAACTTTCGGTTTGTATGTGCCGTTTACGATAGCGAAGTAGGGTGAGCGTTGTTCGTTTGGCGTTGATCGTTGTTAGTCTTTCGTTTGGCGATAATCGTTTAGTCGTTGATCGTTTGACGTTTAAGGAACATTACGGAAAAGCGAAATAATTTATAAATCGTCATTGCAAGGCGGCTCTTTCAGCCAACGAAGCAATGACGATTTTTGATTAATACTAAAACTTACTTTTTAAAAGTTTCCCTTTTCGCTCTTATATATTGATCAGGCCATTCAATATCGTCGCCTAAAATTTGAGCAGCATGGGTAGGGAAATAAGCATTGCGAAGGGATTCTCTGGCGATGAAAATTAAATCTGCTTTGCCTTCCTGTAAAATTTCTTCTGCTTGATTTGCATCTACAATCACCCCAACGGCACCTGTGTAAATTCCAATTTCATTTCTAATCTTATCTGCAAAAGGAACCTGATAATTTGGTCCGGCAGGAATAAATGCATCTGGTACATTCCCACCTGATGAGGTATCTATTAAATCTACCCCTCTATCTTTCAATACCGCAGCCAATTGAATGGAATCATTTTCATTCCAACCATCTTCTGTCCAATCGGTTGCAGAAATACGTACAAACAACGGCAATGTTTCAGGCCATACTGATTGTACGGCTTCTACCACATCAATAACCAAACGGATGCGATTTTCGAAACTTCCACCATATACATCCGTTCGTTTATTACTTAACGGACTAAAAAATTCGTGTAACAGATAACCATGAGCGGCATGAATTTCCACCACTTTATAACCTGCATCAAGCGCACGTTTAGCCGCTGCTCTAAAGGCAAAAACAATTTCCTGAATTTCTGGAATACTCAACTCATGTGGTTCAACCTGCCCTTGTTTAAATGGAATTGGCGAAGGACCAACCGGTTTCCAGCTATTTTCGCCTGAGGCAATTTGCTCACCGCCATTCCAGGGTAATTCGCAACTTGCTTTTCTTCCGGCATGAGCCAACTGAATACCAGCAATTGAACCATTTTCATGAATGAAGGATACAATCTGCTTCAATTTCTCTACATGTTCATCTTTCCAGATTCCCAGATCTCCATAGGTAATTCGACCTTCGGGCGTTACTGCTGAAGCTTCCTGAATGATTAGACCTGCACCACCTACCGCTCTGCTGCCCAGGTGAACCAAATGCCAATCGTTTGCAAAACCATCTACGGCCGAATATTGGCACATGGGTGAGATTACGATTCTATTTTTTAAAGTAACATCCTTTAAAGTTAAAGGAGTGAATAATTTTGACATAACACAATAGATTTTACCGCAAAGGACGTAAAGTTTATCACAAAGAAAAATAAGTTTTACTTTTAAACCTGCGGTTTGCTTTGCAGCTATTAAAATTAAAAATTAGCACTTTTCAATTCTGCATTGATAAACTGAATTTCATCTGCAGATAGTTTTACATTGATGGCTTCGGCATTTTGTACCGATTGCTTTGCATTTCTAGCACCAACCAATGCGATGGTAATACCCGGGCGTTCTACTGTCCACCTTAAAACCAGTTGAGAAAGTGATGCATTTTTTTCATCTGCCAGAGGTTTGATCTTCGCCAGAAAAGCATTCGTTTTTTCAATACTTTCGGGCGTAAAGAATTTCACCCCCTTACGGTGATCGCCTTCTTCAAATTGATAATCTGGTGTGATTTTTCCTGTAAGCAGTCCACGCTCCATCGGGCTATATGCCAAAACTGATTTATTGTTTTCAATACAATAAGGAACCGTTTCTTCCTCTACTCCCCGGTTAACCATACTAAATGGAATCTGGTTGGAGATGATTTCTAAAGTTTGATCTGCCTCCTTTAATTGTGCTGCGTTGTAATTGCACACTCCGGCATAACGCACTTTCCCTTGTTCTATTAATCTGCTTACTGCTTCGAAAGTTTCGCTAATGGGTGTGGTTACATCTGGCCAGTGAATTTGGTATAAATCGATATAATCCGTTCCTAAACGTTTTAAAGATTGTTCGCACTCATAGATTACGCTTTCTTTACCTGCGTATTTATAGATGTCGATATCTTTCCCTTCATTATTTTTACTCTTAAACCCGAAATCGCCTTTATCTAAATCCCAGCGCATACCAAACTTGGTTAAAATCTGAAGTTTATCTCTGGAGATCCCTTTAATCGCATCGCCAACAATTTCTTCACTATCACCTTGCCCGTAAATGGGTGCAGTATCAATAGATGTTACACCTAAATCGTAAGAAGCTTTAATGGCATTAATGGCATCGTTTCGATCGGTACTTCCCCACATCCAGCCACCTGCAGCCCACGCGCCGAAAGTTATTACTGAAAGTTCTAAATCTGAATTTCCTATTTTTCTGTATTCCATTTCTATTTTTTTATAAAGTGATCTACCGCATAACTATTATGTGGCAGGTAAGCCAACAACACTGATAAAAATGCGACATGAATGAGTTGTGATGGCAATGCTTCCCAATTTTCAATTATGGTGGTACCAAAGATCAAGGCCAATGATACTGCTCCCGCCAGCAATAAACCTTGCCGGGTAAATAAGCCAATCAAGATCATGAGACCAGACACAAATTCTAAAACAGGTAAAGTGTAGCTAAAAGGAATTACCAATGTTTCTGGCAACATGGATTTTGAAAACTGCTCAACCATCCAATTACTGAAGCCGTTAAGTTTGGGTAACCTCACTAAACCATGTCCGAAAAAGCTTAATCCGATTGCCAATCTGCTCAATAAAAAAGCCCATTTACTATCCATTGTTATCGTATTGTTTATAAACATACAATCTCCAAGTTGATGATGTTTTAACATTGCTGCGATTAAACTTAGATTTTACAAAGAGGTTATAAAGGGTTCTGCCGAAGAAAAATAAAATAATTTGGATGTCTGAAACGTATTCTTGATTTTTCACCAAAACAGGCATCATTTTTAGTCTATATTCTTTGGCAGAAGTATCAATAACACTTATATTGCCACCATCCAGTTGAGTTTTAGCCTTAAAATTTTATACCATGAAAAGATTTTTTCTTTTAATTGCCGTTTCGTTCCTGATCATAAATCAATCAAATGCCCAAAAAGCAGATACTTTATCTATTACGCTTGAAAGCGTGAAGTATCCTTTTGCAGTTAAGTTTTTTCCTATTCATACCGAAGGGCAGGATATAAAAATGGCCTATATGGATGTGGCACCAACGGGGACGCCAAATGGCAAAACGGCGATTCTTTTCCATGGTAAAAACTTCGGCGGCTATTATTGGGGTAATGTAATCAAAGCCTTAACTGCAATTGGCTACCGTGTGGTTGTTCCTGATCAGATTGGGTTCGGAAAATCTTCCAAACCATTTATTCACTATAGTTTCCACCAGCTGGCCAGTTGGAATAAGAGATTATTAGATACGCTAGGCATACAAAAAACTGTTGTCTTAGGTCATAGTATGGGCGGCATATTAGCGACTCGTTTTGCGTTAATGTTCCCTGAAAAAACAGAGAAATTATTACTCGAAAATCCAATCGGGTTAGAAGACTATAAAACTTTTGTACCCTATGTAACTACAGAACAGCAATATCAAACGGAACTTAAAACCACTGCTGAAAGTGTAAGAAAGTACTATCAGGGATCATATTTTACTTATTGGAAACCCGAATACGAGTATTTGGTAAGCATCGCTGGTGGAGTTACCTACAGTGCTGATTATCCGCGCTGGGCAAAAGTTGCCGCCATGACTTTTACCATGATTTATGAACAACCAGTGGTTTATGAATTTCAAAACCTTAAAGTCCCTACCGTTTTATTTATTGGCAAAGAAGATAAAACAATAGTGGGTAAAGGCTTACTAAGCGTCGATCAACAAGCTATCCATGGACAATACAGGCTGCTTGGCAAACAGACTGCGGCAAAAATTCCAGGTGCTAAAATCATAGAATTCGAAGCTTGCGGCCATATTCCGCACATCGAAATACCGACAGAATTTTTAGTGGCGTTGACGGGGAGTTTATAGCTTCTTTCTCAAACCACGCAGGTTTTAGATAAGATCCTGAATCAAGTTTAGGAAGACGATTCTTCGTGGGGTTCAGGGAGACGATTCATCTAGTAGATCGTCTTTGCGAGGAGGAACAACGAAGCAATCTCTTTTTGTAGATCTTTCGAATGAGATTGCTTCAGCAGATGAAAGATCTGCTTCGCAAAGACGGTTTTTCGAGCAGATGCACTAACTCCAGATCGTCATGCTGAATTCAGTGTCATTCTGAATTCATTTCAGAACAGCACCTTTTAGATAAGATCCTGAAACAAGTTCACTGTTGTCCGGTTAAAGTTTAAACGATCCATTAAATCCTTTAAATCAAGCTAAAAAAGCTGTTTTTATCTCATTTTTAAAAGGTAAGCCCATTGTTTTATAGGTTTCCTAAAAATCTTGCACTAATTCGGCTGTCCGGTAAAAAACTATCATTTTCAGAGGTTTTAATATTTTAAACCGCTCATAGCTTCCATATCCTGCAAAATATTCTTTTGGTTAAGGAATATTGCAGCCATTTGTGATTAGGCTGTCCGGTAAAAATTTGTTCAAAAAGTTTTACCGGACAACAGTGAAACAAGTTCAGGAAGACGATTCTTCGTGGGTTCTGGAAGACAATTCATCAAGTGGATCGTCTTTGCGAGGAGGAACGACGAAGCAATCTATTTTTGTAGATCTTTCGAAGGAGATTGCTTCAGCAGATGAAAAATCTGCTTCGCAATGACGGTTTTTCGAGTGGATGCACTATCTCCGGATCGTCATGCTGAATTCAGCGTCATTCTGAATTCATTTCAGAACAGCACCTTTCTATGTTAAGATCCTGAATCAAGTTGAGGATGACGATTCTTCGTGGGTTCAGGGAGACGATTCATCTAGTAGATCGTCTTTGCGAGGAGGAACGACGAAGCAATCTCTTTTGTAGATCATTCGAATGAGATTGCTTCAGCAGATGAAGAATCTGCTTCGCAGGAACGGGTTTCTCGTGAGCATGCTTAACAAAACCGTCATGCTGAATTCAGCGTCATTCTGAATTCATTTCAGAACAGCACCTTTTAGATAAGATCCTGAAACAAGTTCAGGATGACGATTCTTCGTGGGTCCAGGGGGACGATTCATCTAGTAGATCGTCTTTGCGAGGAGGAACGACGAAGCAATCTATTTTTGTAGATCTTTCGAATGAGATTGCTTCAGCAGATGAAGAATCTGTTTCGCAAAGACGGGTTTATTGTGAGGTTTTCAAAATTACTTTAATCCTGATTCAATTGTTTCTTTACCAATAATTTTATTAATCCCCTGCAGTTCAAAATCAATATTCTGACCGCCAGTTTGCATTTTACCTGACAATTCCATCCGCAGGTGACTCTTAAGAATCAGGCCCGTTTTAATATCCAGCTCTGCATCGCCAACATTGGTGCCGGTTAAATCAGTATCTATTTTATTTCCCATGCTTTGAAAACTACCTTTAGAAAGCAATGTTCCATTAATATTTAAGAATGCAATGTTATCCTTTACTTCTTTGAGGGTGTATTTGGTGATGGTTTCTACTGGCATCGTCAGCTGCATTTTAGTATCAACCGTCCAGCTGTCTCCAATTTTTACCGGTTTATCCGGATATATTTTCAGGGAAGACTCCATGGTTTGTTTCATTCCTTCTGCGTTAAACTGCTGACTCAAACTGGCTTTTATGTTTGCGGCCATCGCTGAATCAGCCTTCATTTTACTCACCATATTGTTCAGCATTTGCTCGATACCTGTTAACGACTTAATGGCACCGTTGGGCAACATAACCATATGAAAAGTTGCGCCTTTCAGGCCACGGAATGAATTTTCTTTAGTGGTATCTGCATTTTCAGAATCCATTTCCATTTCGTTGCCCATCCCCTTGGATTTCATAAAAATGCGCTTATAGGTTACTTCGATATCTTTTTCCAAACCTTCGCCATTGCGAATATCGAAGCTATATTCTGTACCAATATTCTGACTTAAGCTTAGTTTTCTACCAGCCATTTGCTGATTGATCACCTGGTCTGAAATTAGTGTAAAATCGTACTTCTTCCCGATCGGGAAGTTCTGTTTTATTACATAACTTTTCTGAGCATCAGCTGCGAAACTTAGAAGAACGAGTGTTAGAAACGGAAATATTTTAAATAAATTCATGTTTATAGAAAGCTTTAAGCGAGTTGCTGAGCAAAAATTCTGCTCAATGCATGGTATAAATCCGGGTGTTTATCTTTTAAAAGTTCTGGCTTTTCGAAAAAATACTCTGAAACCACAGCAAAGAATTCGGCTTCATTGGTTATAGCGTATAGATTAATGTCAGATTTATTGTCTTCTATTTTTGCCATTTCCGCGTGCATCATTTTTATCCAGGGCAAAGTATACTCATGGCCCATTAAATTTTCTGGTACGCCATCTGTTGCCCCGTCCGATTTATCCAGCAAATGTACAAACTCATGAATAGCTGTATTTTCCTTACCAGCACTTTTTGAAAAACCATGACGAAGCGCAGAACGTGATAAAATCATTTGTCCGTTCATGTAACCCGTTCCAACCATTCCCGCGATATTCCGTTCACCGCCTTCAAACTGAAAATCTTTATTAAAAGTATCAGGATAAAGCAATACACTACTTAGATTTTTGTACTGCCAATCGGTAAAACCGAAGATGGGAATCACAGCGCTTGAAGCAATTAATAACTCGTCTAATGTAGTCATGTCCAAACCTACGCCTTCAATTTTTACCGTGCTGAAAAACTCCGCTATTTTTTGCTCAAACCGGAGTTTGTCAGTCGAATCAAGGTTATGATAATAGCCCACATAATCATCCAGAATTTTACGATCTGTATCAGTTAAGGGTTCTATAGCAGGTTTCTTTTTTCGTAAAATAAAATACAGTACAATCAGGAAAATGGGAATTAAATAGGCAAAAGGTAACGAATTCATATGCATGTGTTGGCTATTACGCCATTGGTTAGATTAAAAAAAATATTTGCCTGTTTATCTGCTAGCTTTCTAAAATTTCTAGCTGTGTAAGTACCTGCTCACGGGTTACCGGATAAGGTTTATGATCGGCGATTGCCTGGTAAACAGCCTCAAAAAGTGGTAAATAACTCCCGACTTCTGCCTGAATAATTTCTTCTGTTTTATTCCCATCTGCATCAATAGTCGTAAGCAAGCCTTGCTTTCCATCTGGCTCAATTCCGTAATCAGCATCAGTAATTTTCTGGCCGGCGAGCAATTGTTCTTCCTGCACATCGGCTCTATCTTTGATAAAACTACCATTTACACCATGTAACACAAAGGCGGCCTGCGGATTCACCACCAACATACTCGAAGTGACAAATACATTCACACTATCAGCGTAATTAAGCTGAATGGTAAAATAGTCATCCACCACTGTATCTTTTCTGTTTTTACCCAACACTTTATGAAAGGTTTCTGGCTTACCAAACACGCTGATCACCTGATCGAGCAAATGCGGCCCCAGATCGTACAATAATCCACTCGCCTCAATGGCTTGTTCTTTAAAAGCTTTTGGTCCGATTACGTTTCTATAGCGATCATAACGCAAATGCATCTCATTCAGCTTGCCCAGTTTACCACTTGCCAGCACTTTTTTAACGGAAGTAAAATCACTGTCCCAACGGCGGTTCTGGTAAAAGAAGATCTGTTTCCCCACCTCATCTGCCAGTTGAAAAAGTTCTTTCGCCTGTGCCTGATTTGCCGTAAATGGTTTTTCTACTAAAATGTGTTTACCTTTTTGAAGAGCCGCTTTCGAGTGTTCGTAGTGCAGGTTGTTCGGTGTATTAACCACAACAAGTTCAATTTCCTCATCATTTAGAAGTTCATCAATACTGCTATAACTTAAGACATTAGGATAATCGTTAACTGCATTTTTTTTGCTTCTTTCTACTATAGCCTTTAAGGTGAACCCATCGTGTGCATTTAAAAATGGCGCATGAAATACCTTTCCAGACATGCCATAGGCCAATAAACCAGCCGTTATTATTTTATTTGAATTTGTACTCATAGATTGCGATTGTACGTAAAAGTACGATTCTGCTTTAAAGTTTTGCGCTAAACTGACAACCTTTTCAGCCAGCGTATAAACCTTTTTACACTATCTTTGCAAATATGAAACCGTCGGAGATTAATGCCAAATGGAAAGTATTGCAGGAGAAAATTGCAAAGGAGTTTGATTCTGATTTCCCGGATTTAAAAGTGATCCTCTTTCTTATTGGTGTGCAGGAACTGGGCAAAGGGCCAAAGAAATACAGCAAAAGACAAAAGGAAGAACTGATGCATATTGCCACTTGCCGCTTACTTAGCGAAATGGGGTTTTACGAACTGGAAGGTTTGGATCAGGATGGCTGGCCACACTGGAAATTGATTAAAGCGATTCCACCTTACACCATGCTTGAGCAGGAAATGTTGATGAAATCGCTTGTAGTGAGTTATTTTGAAGATATTTATTCTTAAGAATTGTTTCCCGCAGATTACAGGGATTACGCAGATCTGGATGGTTAAAAATTAACTTACGAAATTTCAAAAGCTTGAGCGCTGAAGAATTTCGCAAGTTGACCTTCATTTATGAAATTTAGACAGTTCCCAGAATGGTTTCCCGCAGATTACAGAGATTCCGCAGATTTAAATGGTGAAAAAATTAACTTACAATTTCTAAAGCCTTAGCGCTGAAGAATTTCGCAAGTTGACTTAATAGATTATTTTTTATTAAAGCACCCTCAATAACAATCCCTTTAAATACTCTCCTTCCGGGAAAGAAATCCGCACCGGGTGATCTTCTGGCTGGCAGAATTGTTTGATGATTTGTACTTCTTTGCCTGCATCCAACGCGGCCCAGGCAATAATCTGTTTAAAGGTTTCAATATCAACAGCGCCTGAACAAGAGAAGGTGGCCAATAATCCTCCTTTTTCGAGAAGCAACATGGCTAAACGGTTGAGATCTTTATAGGCTCTGGCTGCGCGATCTAAAGCCGATCGCGAAGGTGCATATTTTGGTGGATCAAGCACAATAATGTCGAACTTTTCATCCGCATCTTTAAACACACGAAGTTGTTTATTTACATCAGATTGTATCGCAGTAACTTTAGCCGCATCAAAATGATTCAGGTCTACATTCTGTTTTAAAGTCTCTACCGCTAAAGCCGAACTATCTACACTGGTGATACTTTCGGCGCCGTTTGCTAAACTATTTAAACTGAAACCACCACTGTAGCTAAAACAATCAAGCACTTTTTTGCCTTTGGTATAACTGGCTAAAATACTTCTGTTATCGCGTTGATCACAATAGAAACCAGATTTCTGACCTTCTGCAATATTGATATTATAGGCAATTCCGTTCTCCTTAACTTCTAAAAATTCTGGTGGATTCTCGCCCCAAAGCAAGCCATTTTCAATTGGCAAACCCTCATGTGTTCTAGCTGTAGCATCACTTTTATCAAAAATACCTTTGGGCTGTAATTCAGTTTTGAGGATCTCAACAATAGTCTCTTTTACTTTTTCAATTCCAGAACTTAAAATTTGTAAAGAAAGAAAATCAGCATACTGATCTACAATTAAACCTGGCAGGAAATCGGCTTCACTAAAAACCAAACGGCAGGTATTGGTTTCATCGTTTAAAATAAATTTACGGGAAGCAATGGCTTGTTTCAATCTGTTTTCATACCAGTTTTGATCGATGGTTTGACTTTCATCCCATTCCAATAAACGAACGGCAACACGCGAATTGCTGTTGTAATAGCCATAAGCCAAAAATTCGTTATTAAAGGCAGAAACTTTAACTACATCACCATCTTCAGGCTTGCCTTTAACTTTTTCTAAAGCTCCGGAAAATACCCATGGATGTCTTTGTAATGCCGCTTTTTCTTTCCCTTTTTTTAATACGATTTCTACCATGGAGCAAAGGTAAGAATTAGTTTGGAGTTAAGTGTTTGGCGTTTCGAAATGCAGATTACAGAAACCGGTTGCCCAATGGCTTTTGCATCCGCACCAATTCAGTGTCTAAAACTTTGGTTTCAAATTCAGTTACTGGTCGTTTGGCTTCAATCATCGAGATGAGTAACTCTGTTGCCACCTGACCCATTTCGAAGGCGGGTTGTTTTACCGAGGTAAGCGATGGAGAAAAAAGTTCAACGAGGTTTGAATTGGTAAACCCCGCAATCGCGATTTTATGCGCTATTCCAGGATTCGTTTTTTTCATGGCCATAATGCAGCCTGTAGTCAGCCGATCGCTGGAAATGAAAATTCCATCAGGATTTAAAGGCAACAGCTCTTTCACAGCCTCTTCTAACTCAATGCTGTGCATACCACCATGTTGGCAATACTTCACCAGCTCAGGCTTAAATTCAATATTATATTTAGCCAGTGCAGCTTGGTATCCTTTTAACCGTTCCCGGGTGATGGAAAGATTCTCCGAATTTGTTAAATGCGCAATTGTTCTTTTTCCGGAAAGAATCAAATGTTCGGTTGCATCAAAGGCACCTTTAAAATTATTAGCAATTACCTTATGTGTTTCAAAATTTTCAGGAACACGATCAAAAAAAACAATAGGCAAACCTTTCCCATATAAATTCCGAAGGTACTCAATATCCTGTGTTTCTGATGAAAGCGCAATCAACAAGCCATCGATAGAACGCGATGCAAGGTGTTCAACATTGAGCTTTTCCTGTTTATAGGATTCATGACTTTGAGAAATGATTACATGGTAACCCCGGTCATAAGCAATGGATTCGATCCCGTTAATCACCTGGGAGAAAAAATTATTGGCAATTTCACTTACAATAATCCCAATAGAATAACTTCTTCGTTCCTTTAAACTCCGTGCAATGGGGTTAGCCCGGTAATTAACCTTTTCAGCATAGGCTAAAACCAGTTTTTTAGTTTCTTCGCTAATTTCGTAGCGATCTCTCAGGGCTCTGGAAACCGTAGAAGTGGATAATCCTAAGGCCTTGGCAATATCTTTTATGGTAGAAGTTTCAAATCTCATTTTTCGTGATGCGTACAAGTTACAAAAAATATCTCTTTTCAAAGGTTTCTAAACCGGGATTAAATAAACGTTAAATACACGTTATCGGGAACGTTTGCACACTTTTTTAGTTAAATCTGATTTCAATCCATTTTTAGTTTGTAAAATTGCTATACCAACGTAACCAAATATTAATAAACAATAAGAATTCGAAATAGAATTTCCCACTATCAACGAATAACCAACTTATAGCCCAACCAAGTATTTAATTTAAATCATCATTATGAGCAGAGTTTTACTCTTTTTATCATTCCTCTTTTTTTTCGGTTTTACCTCCATTTATGCACAAAATAAACAGCTTAGCGGAACGGTGAAAGACAAAACCGACGGACAGGCTTTAGTTGGCGTAAGTGTTACCGTAAAAGATTCAAAATCTGGCGTAAGTACAGATGCCAATGGAGGCTATAAAATAGCTGTTCCGGGCAAAGGTGCTGTAATTACTTTCGCTTATGTAGGTTACAAAACCCGGGTAATTACGCTTGCAGATCAAACTAAATTAGATATTTCGTTAGAAGAAGATGCCAATAACTTACAAGAAGTTACCGTAAACATTGGCTACGGCTCTGTAAGAAAAGAAGCCTTAACGGGCTCTGTTTCTTCCGTTTCCGGAAAAGATATCGATCAATTTCCGGTAAGTACAGCAGCGCAGGCATTGGCAGGTAAACTGGCTGGCGTTTCGGTAACCACTACAGAAGGTAGCCCGGGTGCCGAAGTGGTGATTAAAGTTCGTGGTGGAAGCTCATTAACCGGCGATAATTCGCCCCTATATATTGTAGATGGAATTCAGGTTGAAAATGCTTTATCGATCTTATCGCCAAATGAAATTCAGTCGATAGACGTATTAAAAGATGTGGCCTCTACCTCCATTTATGGAAGCCGTGGTGCAAACGGTGTAGTCATCATCACTACGAAAAGTGGTAAACCAGGGAAGCCTATTATTTCTTTTGATGCCTTCGCTGGTGCCAGACAGATTGTAAACAAGCTTGATGTAATGAACCCTTACGAATTTGTAAAATATCAATATGAGCTTTACAATAACAATACTGCGCAAGATGTTAAAGACACCTTCACTAAAAAATATGGCACTTTCGAAGATTTAGATATCTATCAAAATATCCAGAATATCGATTGGCAGGATAAAGTTTTCGGTCGCCAGGCGTTTAGCAATACGCAGATTTTAAATCTTTCTGGTGGTACCACCAAAACAACTTACAATGTTTCTGTAAATAATACAAGCGAAGATGGCATTATGCTCAATTCTGGTTTCAAAAGGACTTTTGCCTCTGTGCGATTAGACCATAAATTAACCTCTAAAATCAGACTTGGATTAAATGCACGTTACAGCCGTCAAAGGGTTGATGGTGTGGGTACCACCTCTACTGGCTCGCAAGGAACTAACCGTTTAAGAAATTCTGTTCGTTATCAGCCTTATTCTGGCGGAAGTGATAGCGGCGATTTGTTCGACGCAGATTACCTGACTACTGGCTTATCAAATCCCATTACTTTAGCCAGCCAGGAATTGAAATATGATTATAGAAATGATTTGATCAGCAGTGCTTACGCACAATATTCTATCTTGAAAAACCTAACTTTTAAAAGTACGGTAGGTTATAACAGACTAAGCAGGCATATCAATACCTTTAACGGCCCTGTAAGTAACGTAGCCAGAAATAACGCAGGTTTACCGGCTATTCAATTAGATACCGTTTCTCAAAAATCTTTCATCAATACCAACACGCTTTCATACAAACCAGATCTTGGTAAAAACCACAGTTTAGATGTTTTAATCGGTCAGGAGATTAACATGGTAGATATTGATTCGAGAACCACCGTGACTAAGTTTTTCCCTGTTGGCATTTCGGCTGATGATGCTTTCGTTAGTCCGGTTCCGCCAAATACCATTCAAGACAGGCCTACATCATTAATTTCAGGAACGAGACAATTCTCTTTATTTAGCAGGCTTTCTTACGGTTTCAAAAACAAATACCTGGCTACTGTAAACTTCAGAACAGATGCTTCCTCTTTATTTGCCGAAGGCAAGCAATGGGGTTATTTTCCATCTGCCCAGGTAGCATGGCGAGTAACGGAAGAGAAATTCATCAAAGACATGGAGCTGGATTGGTTAGACAATTTTAAAGTAAGAATGAGTTATGGTGCAGCGGGAAATAACCGAATCGGTCAGGATTTATTTAGAACATTATTCTATATCAGTTCCACTACCGGAGGTTATGCCACCGCAGATAATGTGGTTCAGCCAGGCTTAATTTCCGGTACGGCAACCGGCAATATTTTATCAAATCCTAACATCACCTGGGAGACTAACCTTTCTACCAACGCCGGGATCGACATCGACCTTTTCAAAAATAAATTGTCATTGAGTTTGGATTACTATGATAATAAAACAAAGAACCTATTGCTAAATGCCAATGTACCACAAACCACTGGTTATGCTACTCAACAGCAAAATGTGGGTAAAACGCAGAACAAAGGTTTTGAGTTGCAATTAAATTATCAGGCTATAAAAACGCAAGACTTTAACTATACCACCAGTTTCAATATTTCCTTCAACAAGAATAAAATCATCGAACTTCAAAATGGCGTAAATTCTTACATTACGCAATCAGGTTGGGTAAATAGTCTGGGCGATTTTAAGGTGGAAGTTGGTCAGCCGGTTGGACAGTTTTATGGATTTATTTCTGATGGTCGCTACACCGTAGATGATTTCACCTATGTGCAAAATGCCACCACAGGTGCTTATACCTACACTTTAAAGCCTAACGTAGCCAATAGCCGGGTGCTTTTAGGTAACCGCGAGCCTCAACCTGGCGATATGAAAGTTAGAAAACTTTCTTCTGCCACCAGCATGACGATTGGCGATGATGACAGAACCGTTCTCGGCACTTCTCAACCGAAATTCACCGGAGGTTTCAATAACCAGTTTGCCTATAAAAACTTCGACATGACGGTTTTTGTGAACTTTAGCTATGGCAGTAAAGTGTATAATGCAAACAAAATTGAGTTTACCTCGCAATACAATGTGAAAGACAACAATTTACTTTCGGTGATGAACGATCGCTGGCAGAATTTTGATAACAAAGGCTTAAAGGTTACCGATCCAAACGCATTAACGGCAATGAACGCCAATACCACCATGTGGACACCAACTGGTGGAAACTATGCGCTTACCTCTTACGCCATCGAAAATGGTTCATTCCTCAGGATAAGCAACGTTACTTTGGGTTATACCTTGCCTCAAAAACTCATTAAAAGAACGGGGTTCATTTCTAAACTTCGTGTTTATGGAACCGTAAATAACTTATACACCATTACAGGTTATACGGGTTACGATCCGGAGGCCAATACCCGCCGATCTAACCCACTTACCCCAGGAATCGATTACGCTGCATATCCACGTAGCAGATACATTCTTGCAGGAATTAACATGTTGTTTTAACCCATAACATTAAAGAAAATGAACAATAAATTTATAAAATCTGCTTTAATGGTGATGACTATTGCAGCGGTTTGCATCAATACTTCTTGTAAAAAATATTTAGACGTCCAGTCGCCGTCAACCTCATCTCCTGATGTTGTTTTCGAAAATATTGAAAATACAAACGCAGCCTTAATTGGCGTTTACAACAGGCTTTGTGGCGATAATGGTTACGGCAGCCGGATTTCAACATTATTTGGCGTTACTGCTGATGACTTCAGAACTTCAGGCAGTTATAGTTCTTCAGATCGCCGCGGAATTAGCATGTATGGGGCAAGTTCTGATAATACAGACTTAACCAATCCATTTCTACAACTCTACCAGGGCGTGGAGCGTGCAAACATTTGCATCAAATACATTCCGGCATCGAAGCTTTTTAACGAGGGATCAGAAGCTGATAAAACTAAAATGAAACGCTACCTGGGAGAAGCCTTGACTCTAAGGGCACAGTTTTTACATGAATTAATCCGCAACTGGGGAGATGTGCCGGTATCATTCGTTCCTTCGGCAGATGCCGAAACCTTATTTGGCGGAAACGTAGACCGTAACCTAACCTACGATAAAATTATTGCCGATTTAAAAACAGCTGAAGATTTGGTTCCCTGGAGAAGTGGCATTACTGAATATGGTAGTTTCCGTTTTACTAAAGGTGCAATCAAAGCCTTAAGGGCACGTTTAGCTTTGGCGCGTGGCGGATATTATCTTAAAGGAAATCAAAATGTTCGCAGCAGCGATTATTTAACTTACTATAAAATCGCCTTTGATGAATGTTTAGACCTCATGAACAATCGTGCTGAGCACAGTTTAAACCCAAGTTTTGAAAACGTTTTTAAAACTTTGCACGGACCGCGGTTAGATGATGCTCATGAATTAATGTTTGAGGTTGCTGCCTTTGGAAGTAATGCGGCAACAGATAGTAAACTGGGCTATTATAATGGTGTCCGTTTCAACTCCGCCTCTACTTATGGAACCGGCGGTGGTGGAATGAATGCCATTCCAACTTATTTTTATGAATTTGATGTTACCAAAGATTCCCGTAGAGATGTTACGATCGGGGTGTTCGAAATTACGGCATCATCCAAAAAAATCATCAATACCTTATTTAACATGACTGATGGAAAGTTCCGCAAATCATGGACAACCGTAAACGGATCTTCTGCTGCACAAACTTTTGGGGTTAACTGGCCAATGATCCGCTTTGCTGATGTGCTATTAATGTATGCAGAGGCAGATAATGAAATTAACGGCGCACCTTCTGCAACTGCAGTAAGCGCGCTACAAGAAGTTCAAAAAAGAGCTTATCTGGGTTTTGAAACACAAATCCCTGCCACGGCGGCAACCAAAACCGATTTCTTCAACGCCATTGTAAAAGAACGCTTACTGGAATTTGGCGGTGAGGCCATTAGAAAATATGACCTGATCAGGTGGAATTTATTAGGTACTAAATTCGAAGAAACCCGTGCAAAAATACGATCACTAATTGCCGGAACAGGGGCCTATGCCGGCGTGCCTGATTATATTTATGCAAAAGAAGGAAACTATCTATTAGGCACCAGTGTAAATGAAGTTGCCACGTTGGATTTATTTGGCGGCACACCCAATAATGTTTTTGTATCACCAGGCTTAGGTGTTTCTTCAGCGCCAACAGGATATACCACCAAAAATTGGCGAAAGGCCGTTACAGAAGAAAATTCAATTACCAGTACTTCAACCGGGATCGCTTTTTACTTTGAAGCCAATAAAAAAGAGCTTTTCCCATACCCGAAAACTGCATTGATCGAAAATACCAAAATGACACAAAACTTTGGTTATTAACGCTTAGACCTAATAGAGATGAAAAAAATTATATATCAGTTTAGCTGGAAATTCGCAATGCTTGTGTTGATCGCTGTGGCGCTGAATGCCTGTAAAAAATCGGAAGATCAACCTAATGAACCAGCCAGAATTTTTAAGCCCAGTGAGGTTAAAATCGCCGCTGGTGAAACCAGGGCCAAATTAACATGGACAGTACCCATCATGGCAGCAGGCAAGGCATTAAAATACAATATCGATTTCTCGACGGATTCTACATTTGCCACGATTAAATATTCAGCAACATCAGATACCGCGGGTATAACGGTTACGGAAGACAATATCCCGGTGCGTACAAAATATTATGCCAGAGTTAAGGCCAGTGCAACGGCAGATCAACCAGAATCGAAATATGTTCGGAGCAGTGTATTTCAATTGACCGGAACACAGCTATTCTCGGCCGTAAGGGATAACGATGTAAAAGAGACCAATGTTACCTTGCGTTATACACCAACCGCTGGCTTAAATGCTATCGTGCTAACACCGGCAACAGGTAATGCGATTACTGCTACCTTAACCGCAGCAGATGCAACGGCGGGCGTAAAATTAATTTCAGGGTTAACGGCAGGCGTATCTTATTCAGCAGAATTATTCGCAGATACAAAAAGCAAAGGACTGGTAACCTTCACTACATTGCTACCCACAAATTATACGGTAAGGTTAAATCCTGGCGATGATTTGGCAACAGCAATTACCAATGCGGCAGATGGTGCAACTATCGGATTAAATCCTGGGGCTTACACTCTGGCCACAACAGCCTTCATCACACGGAAAACCATTACCATCAAATCTACTTCCGGCAACCCTAGCGATACAAAAGTTAATTACAAAGAAATAGATTTGGAAGGAACAGGTGCGGGAATTACTTTATCAGGAATAGAGTTTGACGGCACAGCTGGTGCATCACTTTACTTCTTAAACTTCATTGGCTCACAGGCGGCAAATGGTTCAGCGGCAACTTTTACGAACGTTGTTGTTGATAACTGTATCGCCCATGGTTCTACAACTGCCTTTTTACGTGGCGATCGGGGTACTGCAGCAAGAGATTTCAAAATTACGAACATTACGGTAAACAACTCCATTGTTTATGATATGGGTGCAAATGGTTCATCCGCCTACTATACACTTCATATAAATAAAATGCAGTTTAACACAATGATGGTATCAAAATCTACTTTTTATAATGCTGGTCCGGGTTTAGTTTCGGCAAGCACCACCTATACAGGCGATGTTGTACCAGCTGTTGCCATAACCAATTCTACGTTTAACGGCTTCGGTGGAAATGCCAAATACGCGTTGCTTGATGCCAGCGCAAACCCGATCAGGTTTACCATCCAGAACAGCATTTTAGCAAACACACCAAAATCAGGAACGGTAAATGCCGCTGCAATCAGGGCAACAGGTGCTGGCAGTACTTTGGCCATTTCTAACAGCAATTACTTTAATTTATCCAGCGCATTAACAGGCGGTACCGCACTAACATTTGGTACAGCAACACTAACGAGCAACCAAACCTTAAATTTGGGCTGGACACCTACCACCACCGACTTTACACTCCCAGCCGCATCTCCACTTCGGACAGCGGGCAGTGCAGGTGGTGCAATTGGTGATCCAAGATGGACATATTAAAACCTCTCAATTTTTTAAAAGGGCAGATCATTTCTGCCCTTTTTTATTGAAATTTAAATCGTAGCGTTTACTTTTATAAAATGAGCCGACTAATTTTTTTCAGGTATTCAATCCTGATGATATTCACGCTTTTCTTTTTGAAGGCGAATGCCCAGGACCCAAAATATCCTGCTGAGCTAACTGTTGATCAGCATGGAAAGGGAAATTATAAAACCATTCAGGAAGCCGTAAATTCCGTTCGCGATCTGGGAGAAAAAGAAGTTAAAATTCTGGTGAAGAATGGTACTTATAAGGAAAAGCTGATCATTCCTTCGTGGAAAACGAATATTACAATCATTGGCGAAAGCACAGATCAAACCATCATCACTTTTGATGATTATTCGGAAAAGAAAAATACGGTTAAAGATGCATTTGGCAATGAAAAATTCAGCACTTACACCTCTTATTCTGTACTGATCCAAGGGAATGATTGCCATCTGGAAAACCTGACGATTATAAATGCTGCTGGCCGGGTAGGGCAAGCGGTAGCACTTCATGTAGAGGGCGATCGGTTCATAGCAAGGAATTGCAAGATCTTAGGCAATCAAGATACGCTTTACGCAGCAACCGAAAATAGCAGGCAATATTATTTAAATTGTTATATCGAAGGCACCACCGATTTTATCTTCGGAAAAGCCACTGCAGTATTTCAGGAATGCGAAATCAAAAGTTTGAGTGATTCTTACGTAACGGCCGCAGCAACTTCCAAAAATCAAAGGTTTGGGTTTGTGTTTTTGAACTGTAAGTTAACAGCAGATAATTCAGTTGCTAAAGTCTACCTGGGCAGGCCCTGGCGACCATTTGCCAAAACTGCTTTCCTTAATTGCGATTTAGGCAAACACATTATTAATGTGGGGTGGAATCCCTGGAAAGGCGATAAAATGTTTCCTGACAAGGAGAAAACGACATTCTATGCAGAATATAAAAGTACTGGTGAGGGTGCCTCACCAAAGACCAGATTAGACTGGAGCAAACAACTTTCTGATCAGGAAGCGAAACAATACACCATCAAGAATATTTTTAATGGCACTGACCACTGGAATCCTACAACAAAAAATTAACAGATGAATACTAAAACTCATTCCTTACTTGCCGCCGCAATATTGATTATTTTGAGCGGATTTACGCTGATCCAAAAACAGACTACGCTTTACATTATTGGCGATTCTACCGCCGCCAATAAACAGGAAAAAGCTTATCCGGAAACCGGATGGGGAATGGAATTACAATCGTTTTTTAACGATGAGGTTAAAGTAGATAACCGGGCATTAAATGGCAGAAGCACGAAATCTTTCCGGGCGGAAAAACGCTGGCAACCCATCCTGGAAAATTTAAAGGCCGGCGATTATGTGTTAATTGAATTTGGTCATAATGATGAAAAAATTGATAAACCTAACGTTGGGGTTTCATTAGCCGATTTCAAAATTAACCTGGTAAATTATGTGAACGAAACCAGAAGCAAAAAAGCCATCCCGGTTTTACTCACCCCAATTTCCCGAAGGAGCTTTAAAAATGGCATTTTAACTGATACGCATGGTGGTTATCCTGGCGTAACCAGAAAAGTTGCCGATTCGTTAAAAGTACCACTTATTGATATGCTGGCTAAAACCGAAAAACTCCTGACTGATTTAGGTGATGAAGGCTCGGTAAAATTATTTCTTCACGTAGATTCCGGGCATGTGAATTATCCCAAAGGGAAGAAAGATGATACCCATTTAAGTCCAACGGGAGCCAAACAGGTTGCGGGATTGATTGTGAAAGGGATTAAGCAGCTGAAGTTGAATTTAGCGAAGAGTTTGAAGTAAAAAAATAGGCAATTCAATTTCAATGATTTTCATACTGTTGATTAATATAACTTTAATCTTCTTTATAATAATTGTATTCTTGCATCTTTGAAAGAGTTTAATTTTTGTTTAGCTAAAAAATTTAGTAACATTATACTTTCTTATTTATTAGAAATTGAAATGCAATGGAAAAAGCTGAGACTATATATGATTTTTTGCACCTTGGCGAATATGCAGAAAATTTATACAGCTGTTCAGATTTATTTAGCGATAAAAGATTAGAGTTTTATAAGTGGCAAGCCCAAAAGGTAGATGCAGATTATTTTTACTGTGTAAATAGTCGACTTGAAAATGTTAATATACCTTTCATTTATGTCTATGATGAGAGAGGAAAACAAGCAGATTCTTTTAGGGATCTTAGTTTAATAAATAGAAAAATCTGGACTGTTGGCGAAATTCCGTTTGTTTTGATTATATACGACTATGAAATTAAGGTAATAGATACAAGAAGTCATGTCGATGAGAAAACGGGTGAGGCAAAGATATTTGATAAAATTCAAGTAAATGAAATTGAATTAAAGTTAAAAAAAAGAATACTTGATGGATTAGTGTTGGAAGAATCCAATTCTGATTACGTAAAGGCGTCGCCTTACCAAATTCTCCTAAAACATATCGAGGACAATATACTCAAGAAAGCATCTAAAATAGGATGTAATGAAGCGCTTCTAAAACAACTCTTAGTTAAGTTTATACTAATTAAATACTTAGAGGAACAAAAGGATGAAAACTATAATAGCGTATTTCAAGCTGAATACTTTAAACAGTTTTCTAGCAGAGGAAGTATTACCAATTCTTTCTGTGATGTTTTACGGAAAGGTAATGTCTTTTTATTATTAGAAGAATTAAATAATAAATTCAACGGAGGTATTTTTAAAATCGACCATGCTCAGGAGCATGAAATTTATAATAGTAATTTCACACCTGTTGCCGATGCTTTAGATGGAAACATAAGCCCTTATGGACAAATTTCAATTTGGAAACTTTACGATTTCAACTTGTTGCCAATTGAATTTATTAGCCGCTTATACGAACGCTTCGTTACATCAAGTGAGGATGAAAAGCAAAAAGGTACTGGTGCTTTTTATACTCCACCACATTTAGCACGTTTGTTAATTGATGAGCTACTTCCTTTTAACGCTACGATTAATTTAAGTGATTTCAAGATACTTGATCCATCATGTGGTTCTGGGATTTTTTTGGTTTTGGCTTATAAAAGGTTAATTACCTTATGGATGCTTGAAAACAATAAGCAAAAAATTAAAGGAATTGCTGATATAGAAGCTATTAAATACCTGTTATCAAATTCTATTTTCGGGGTTGATATAAATGAAGATGCCCTTTCAATAACGGCGACCTCACTTCAAATAGAACTAACAAGTCATATTCAACCAAAGGAAATTTGGGATTCTTTAACATATGAAAATCTCGTTAGTCAAGGAAATTTAAGTAATATCGGTTTTTATAAATGGTGTAAAAATCAAGTAAGTGGATACGATATTATTGTGGGAAACCCCCCTTTTGGGATTAGTGATAAGGAAAATGAAATAAACATTGCATCAGGTAAAGATTTAGACTTTAAAGCAGAACGCTATGAAAATCTATTAGGGAAAATGGTTAATTTTCCGCAAAACAATCCTGCATTAAGTATTTTATATAATTTGCTTTCCACCTGCTTGAAAAAAAATGGATCTCTATTTTTGATATTACCAGCAACAGCTGCAATTTATAATTCTAACTCATCAGGTAAAAGCTTTCTCGAAACCTTATTGTTTAAATGGGACGTAAAAAAAATTTATGACTTTTCTCCTTTGCGGGGATCTTTGTGGAATGGTGCAGCAGTTTCAACTATTGCAATGTTGATAAAACAGAAGAATATCAATATAGAGTCTAACTTTCTAGAGCATCTAATTATTAGAAATACACTAGTAAATAGGCAAGGCTCCATCAGATTTCAGATAGATAAGTATGATGTGTTTCACTTAACAAAGTCTGACGCTATTCTAAAGCCATACATTTGGAAAGCGAACTTACTAGGAGGAGGTCATATTCACCTTATATTAGATAAGTATAGCAATAAACAAAAATTTTTAAAAATTTCTAATCTTCCTAAGATCCTAAACAAACAGTGGATTATTCAAGATGGCGCAAAATCTTCGAAGAAGGAAGGTCAGGATATTGCAAATACTAATTTGCCGTTTTTGATAAGTAAGAGAGTTAAAAAAGATTATATAAGCGACGATGATTTAGATAAAAACCCAGTCGGCAAATATAGACTTGACAATGAAAACCTTTATTTACCCCCTAATTTGTTAATCAAGTGTAACGTAAATCAAGGTTTACCCATTATTTATAATAGTGACAAGCACTTTATATTTGATAATACATTCTTCTGTGTTAAATCTTTTAATGTTCATGATAATCAGTTAGAAAAACTTGCAAAGATTCTCAAAAAAAGTCGTAAGCTCTATAAATTTTTAATAACGGTAACATCTTCTAAAACATTCTTACAAAAGGGAGGAAATTCACTTATTAATTCAGGTGATATAAAAAGACTTCCAATTATGGTGGATAAAAACGATGAAGTAATTTCATTTGATAATTTGGATGATATTGAAACAGCAATTATTGAAGATACAGACCTTATGGCTAAGTCTTTAGATAATGTTAATGGACCTTTATTTAGTAAAGTGTCTTTTCAAGACATTAATGCATTTAGTCTATCTTTTACTAAAATATTAAACTACTTGTATCAAGACCGTGATTATGAATTTAAATCTATCAGACAAATTATAAATAAAGACTTTGTATGGGTTAGTTTTAAACACACTAATAAACCTTATAGTATAGATAATGAGGTTAATGAAACAAATCAAGGTGTATTAAATAAAATGCTAAAAGATGAAAATTCAAATAATGGACTAAGCATCAATAGGATAATTACTTATTATTCAGAAGAGAATACGATAAGCTTTTTGAAACCTAATCGATTAAAGTACTGGACAAGGAGCATTGGATTTAGAGATGCTGAGAATGTTAAAGCTGATATGTTTATTAAAGGGTATTAGTATGCAGTTTGACAATATTCCTAAAGGACTAAACCGCTATTTAAATAATGTACTCAATATTATTCGTGATGGAATAGATATTGAAAAAGCAAATTTTAACATCAAAGACAACGAGAATAAAAAAAATCAAGTTTTAACAGACAGCTTTAATATCATTGGGACTCAGAATGCATCGATGTGGATAGGTGTTCAAAAAGAGCATATTGGTTTAAACTCATTTCGTGAAGATATTTACTTTTATCTTAATGATGATTTTAAGACTAGAATTTTTTATGTTGAAGGCAAACGTGTACCTAAATCGAAATCCCTAGAAGATGAAGATTATGTTAATGGCTTAAGTGTCACTGGAAGTCCTTGTGGCGGAATAGAAAGATTTATTTTAGGTAAACACGGCACGCCTGATTTGATGACGAATTATGGAATGATAGGATATATTGAGAGCAAGGCAATAGAAGATTGGAAGATCAAAGTTAATGATAAAATCAGTTCTATATACCCAAAATATGATAGCACTTTAAAAAACACTAGTTATATCAATGAATTTTTATCATCTCACTTTTTTGATTGCCATATAAAGACACCTTTTAACATACATCACTTTTGGATAGACTTAACCACCATCTAGCTTGGTATTATGAATGTTTGATTTAAAAAAGCTTGATAACTTTTACAAGTAATGTGCTTATAAAAGTTATCATAGCTATAAAGTATGGTGGATTAAAAAATATATTTAGTACTCAGGAAATTTGAATCATTTCCATTCACAATTTCATTCAGTAATTTTTTGTTATCATCGGTAAACTTTGTCGCAACCAGTGAACGAATCGAGAATGAACGCAGCGCATCCACCACAGAAAGCGTCCCTTCGGCACTGTCTTTTCTACCCGTAAAAGAGAAAACATCTTGTCCGTGCTGACACTGGCAATTAATATTCACCCTACTTACCTGATTTACTAAAGGATCAATCAAAGATGAAATAACATTAGTATTACTACTAAAAATACTCACCTGCTGACCATGTGGTGAACCAATTAAATAATCAATAGGCTCTTCCAGATCATCAAACGGAACTACCGGAACGATCGGACCAAACTGCTCTTCACGATATAATTTCATATTGCTGTTTACCGAATAAACAATAGCCGGATAGACAAATGTTTCAAAGGTCTGTCCGCCATTAGGATTTACAACTTTAGCGCCATGCTCCACGGCATCATCAATGCATTCTTTCAGGTATTGTGGCTTATTTAACTCCGGAAGCGGCGTCAGCCCCCCCCTTTTCCCAAGGCATTCCGAATTTTAGTTTCTCTACCTCTGCAGTTAAACGCTTCAGTTTGCAATGACAATTTTTCGCATAAGGACAATTTTACTATAAACCCGAAACAACTTCTGCCAGTGCACGTTGAGATAGTGCAAACCTTTCTTTGCACAAGAATTTTGCTAACCCTAAAAAACCAGTTACCAGTTCCATAAACTGCCCGATAGAGTTTCCCTCTAAAGAAAAATCGTGTTGATAACATTGCCTGCTCACGTTCTTCATCATAATATTTAACAGCACCTCATTTTCTGCATTTCCGAAAAAGTGAGCTAAAGGCTTCGGCGAAAAACAAGCACATAAATAAAGCAGGCGATCGAGGTTGCGAAGATTTGGTAGATGATCCATAAATACGAAGATCAAACCCATACAAGCCTGCTCCGTTGCCTGGTGCAATAAAAACAAACCAACATGATCCTGACCAATCGTCTTCTCCGCCGCCAACAAAAACCCATCTGCCATCTGGCTTCGGTTGCGCCAATGTACAATAGCCCGGCCTAATTTATTTTTCTGGTTTGGCTGCAACAAAGTTAAAACGCCTGCTCCACCGGGTGCGCCATAGCACAGTTTGCCCCCATTTACAATAGCAGCAAAATAGCCATTCCGGTGGTTTACATGTTTCAACAATGTGGCTTGCCCATACACCTGTACAATTACTTTTGCTGCAGCAAAAGCACCATCTGCAAAATCCTGCACTTCGCTTTCTATCGCTTCACTACCTTCGGTAATCATTAAAAGATAGTAAGTACGCTGCTTTTGCAACTGCGCTGTACTAAAAACACTGTTCGCCCGCCCCTTCTTTGTTAATTTAGCAAACCGATAAATTTGTAAGGGGGCATAAGCCTGCACCAGTTGCGCAATTAAGGTTTTAAATGGCGGGTGCATTTCTGTTGCTGAGGTTTTAATTTTTTCTGTCATCGCTATAGGTTGTAAATAAAACCTTAAATTAGCGGCATAGAAACCAGTACCGAACCGCTTAATGTGGTATAAAACAATGTGTTTGATGTTTCGTACCCCACAAAAATTTAAATATATTTGACCATGGAATCTGCTAAAAAAACCAACCAAATACACTTAGGTAGAAAAATTAGTCGCATCCGCGAGTTGCGTGGCATGAAACAAGAAGCACTTGCTATAGAGCTCGGCATTAGCCAGCAAACCATTAGCAAATTAGAGCAAAGCGAAGAAATTGAAGATTCTACATTAGAGAAAATTGCAAAGGTTTTAGGGGTTTCTGCTGAAGCGATTAAGAGTTATACCGATGATATGGTTATCAACTATATTAATAACTTCAATGATAGCAGTATCAATCATGGCCCCTTGAATAATTACAACTGTACGTTCAACCCATTGGATGAATTGATTAAAGCACTGAATGCCAACAAAGAACTTTATGAAAGATTGTTGGCAAGTGAAAAAGAGAAGGTAGAGTTGTTGAAGAACAGATAGGTATTAAAAACATATAAAACCAAGAAGCCCGATCATCACCGATCGGGCTTCTTAATTTTAGTTAGAAAATCATTTGCTTAGAGATGTCTAGTGTTTCCATTTCTAAGTAGCAGTTAGCTTTAAATTATATATCATCAAACCGTTGAATGATATCTTGAGATGTAATTGTTTTACCCAAACTAATAAACGCTTCAACAATTTCAGATAGATCTTTTTGATCCTTAATCCGATACGCTAATAGATGTAGTAATGCATCCGAACTCAGCAATATGAAACGCTTAATATCTGTTCGCCAAGTAATATCATTTACAAATCCATCAAACGAAGATTTAAAGCCATTGCTAACAATAATAAATCCTATACGCTGAATGCCCTCTTTTTTAAGTTTAGGACAATAATGATTGATATACTCTTTGATGGCTCTCTCGTCTGAAGCCCCCATCATATATCCATTAGAATAAGCCTTAGCATCAATAATAAAAGCAACATTATCTTCTTTGTGAACAGCAATCAAATCTGGCTCTCTACCTTTACCCTGCCCTAAGGGATCAATCGCAAATCCTAATTGCTTAAATACCTCACAAACTGCCTTTTCATACTTACTACCTTTTCCAGAACTTGACCCTTCTGTTTCTTTTCCTAAATCTATAAGGTTAGCGGTAATGCGTGGCAAATAGTCATAAATATCAAAACTAGCTTGCATTAATGCAGAAACTGAATTATCTAAAACTACATTTATTTCATCTAAAGGCTTTACTAACTTTTCCTTTTTAGGGGGGTAGGCAGTTACGGTTCTAAAATTCCAAAAGGCATGTTCAGCTTCCCAATTAGATATGGAATTCCCAGTATAGTTTGTCAAAATTAATTTAACTTCCTCATTCAAATTGTAAAACTCTTTATATGCATCTCTGTGTGATTTAGGATTTTCCCATAAACCAATATCAGTGAATGAAACAATCATAGAGCTATACATAATTGGCCATTGTTGATAATCATGTATTTGCCAAAAATATGAAAGAAAATAACCTATACTTCCAGGATTAGGAGCCCTACGTTTATCTGGAACTTTATTAAATATAGCCAAAACATATTTATCTAAAGTTTCAATTTTATTCAAAGCATCAGATAAATCTTTTGGTTGCGTTACACAATTCTTTAAAAGAACTGTTAGTTTTTCTAATTGGCCTTCTCCTTCACTGGTTTTAAGTAAAAGATTAAAGAACATTTGCCCCTTTATAGAAGTAAAACCCCAAAAGTTGTTCTTTTTATTAAAACTATCAATATCTGTTTTGAATTCGGCAATATCTATTTTATTAATTATGAAATCCTGAATAATCATTTTCAAAATTTCTATAGCTCCCGCTCGCTTATTATCTATATCATCGTAAGGAACGCCTTTGGTATCTAATACAGCTTTGTGATCTTCTATATATTTATCCCAAATTGTAGTGATTTGATTTTGTATATGTTCTGGTATCATTTTACTTTTTTCTAAATCAAACCTAAGTTTACCATTAAATCTAATAAGTGTTTAGCTTTCAAATCATTTAAAATTATTTGATCAATTGCACATTGATAAGGTGTACTCCAAATAATTTCTGCGCTCATGCTTGCTGCTGCACGCTCTACATCAGTAACCGTGTAACCTTTTGACCTACAGGCACAAATTAAAACATCTGGATTGTATAAGCTTATTATTTCTGGCAGTCTTTTATTTAAATCAGAATTAGGATCACCCATGCTTTCGAATGCAATTGTGTTTTTGTTGATTTCTAAAATAAGACGAAAGTCTATAGCGAGTGAGGCAATTGGCATAGAAGTATAAATTACCTTATGACTTGGGTAAGCCTTAATCATTTCTTTTGCTAAGGCTAATATATTAGATGATTTGCCGATATCTTCGCCACCCCACGTGGCAATTACTTTTTTCATGATAATTAATTTGAGCGTTAATAAATATTTAATTAATTTCTTTTAGTCCTAATTCTCTCAAGAAAGAAAACCGTACTCAATTTGAGGTTCATTTACTAAAAAGTTCATTTATCTTACTGAGTATTGTGGCCTATGTGAAATTTATTATTGTTACCTGTTATTTAACTATAAGAATAATATTTAGCTAAAATATCAAAAGAAGCCGAAATATGATAACCTTATTTATGGTTGATTCATCTTTAGGCATTTATAATTTATTGAAATTCTGCTATAGTTAATAATATTAATAATCAGTTCCAGAATTTTTTGATCTTATCTTAAACTAGATAGCAAGTTTTGATTGAATTTACCGTTTGAGAATTATTCGTTATCATCAAAAATTAATTTACGTTTCTCTTTCGTAATCTTAATTATAAAAAAATAATCTACTCCAATAAGTTGTAAATAATAAATATTATCTTAATCTCAATAAATAATTTTTATAACCTTTTAAAACAAAAAACCATGTCAAAAACCTTTGAAACCGGGCATGCCAAAAATGTGGCCAATTTTGAAACCTTAGTTACCTATTTAACCAACTACGGTGCGGTGTACAACCCTAGCAATGCAAACATTCAATTAAGCAGTTTAAATGAGAAGGCCGCTGCTGCCAAAACCATTGCCGAGCAGGTAAATGATTTGGCTGCCAAAAACAGCAACGCCATTGCCAGCAGAGATTTGGCCTTTAAACCCTTAACTAAATTAAGCACGAGAATTCTTAACGCCATTAAGGCAAGCAATGTACCGCAGCAGGTGGTAGATAATGCCATTACCCATAACCGGAAAATACAGGGCCAGCGCGCAACAGCCAAATTAACCGACGAAGAAAAACAAAAACTGGCCGCCAGCGGCACCATTGTAAAACAGGTATCGGCCTCGCAACAAAGTTATGCCAACCTGCTCGATACGTTAGATAAGCAGATTAAATTGTTAAGCACCATCCCCCAGTATGCACCAAACGAGGTAGATTTACAATTAACTACCCTTACAAGCCTGTATACCGATTTGTTGCAGAAAAACCGAGATGTAGATGCCAGAACAGCCGAGCTGAGTACCATTCGCCTCAACCGCGACAATACTTTTTACCATGCCGAAGCCGGTATAGTTGCCCTGGCCATGGATGCGAAAACCTACGTTAAATCTGTTTTTGGTGCCACCAGCCCCGAATACAAACAAATAGCAGGCATCCCATTTAAAACCATTAAAATTTAGCATCATGAAAACAATCATCCCTATCCCATCCACAACATAAAACAGCAACTAACCTCAATTTAGTTGCTGTTGTTATTTAAAGGCCACCCCTAATTTTAACACTTGTGAGAACGCCATTAACAATAGAAATACTTCTCAACTACCTACTTCTACCATTCAACCCTTAACTGAAAGTACTCAACTACCTACTGCAACCATTCAACGCTTAACTGAAAGTGCTCAATTGCCTACCGCTACCATTCAACTGTTAATTGAAAGTACTCAACTATGAACTACCGCTATTCAACGCTCAATTGAAAGTACTCTGCTATCACCTGCCGCCATTCAACTGCTAGTTGAAAGTTCTAAACTGTTAACTGAAACCATTCAACCCTTAACTGAAAGTACTCAATTGTTAACTACCACGATTCAACTATCAAATGCTACGATAAGAAGATTGCTTCACGCCCTTGCTCCACCTCGGCTTCAGTTCGCAATGACGATTTATTGATTGCATCTAACTATATGAACCATGCTATCCGGCCTGGGAGATGATTGAAGAGATAGATCCTGAAACAAGTTCAGGAAGACGACCGTTTTAACCCATCGCCTCTAAAATAATATATTTACATTTCGCTATTGCCACCCTGCTACCCGGCCTAGGAGATGATGGAAGGAGAAGCAGTTGAAAACCACCCACAAACTTTCACCCCTCAACCAACCAAGGCAGCGCACATTTGCCGATTCTTCATCGGTACTTGTGCTGCCGAAATCAGGTTTTCGAATCGCTTATCCAACATCAGATCCAAGCCTTGAGTTTTGGTTACCTTTTTGTCAAGAAAAAGGTAAAAGCCCTTCGGCGGCAAGCCGAGGAAAGCCAGCGCGATGGCCAAACGATTAATAAGACTCGTCCTCCTAAACTTGTTTCAGGATCCTAGCAGGGTATCGATCGCCAGGTGCGAAGAATGTTTCTTCTTCTTGCGCCCTTTCCCTCCCGGGGAAAGGTGCTGTTAGGCGGATAGGGGCTTAAAACGAAAACCGCAAATCCACAGATTTAAATCTGCGAACCTGCGGCTTTACCAGAGAGGCATTAAAAAATATACTTTGTACTTAAGAAATTCGAATCATTTCCATTCACAATTTCATTCAATAATTTCTTGTTATCATCTGTAAACTTGGTTGCAACCAGCGAACGAATTGAGAATGAACGCAAAGCATCTACTACAGAAAGCGTTCCTTCGGCACTGTCTTTTCTGCCTGTAAAAGGGAAAGCATCTGGTCCACGCTGACATTGGCAATTAATATTCACACGACTTACCTGATTTACCAAAGGATCAATCAGTGAAGAAATTACGGCTGCATTGTTACTAAAAATACTCACCTGCTGACCATGTGGCGAACCGATTAAATATTCAATAGGCTCTTCCAGATCATCAAACGGAACCACAGGAACTATCGGGCCGAACTGTTCTTCACGATACAATTTCATATTGCTGTTTACCGGATAAACAATTGCCGGATAAACGAACGTTTCGAAGGTTTGTCCGCCATTTTTGTTAACCACTTTAGCGCCATGAACAATTGCATCATCAATACATTCTTTCAGGTATTCTGGTTTATTCAACTCCGGAAGTGGTGTAAGGTTAACCCCTTTCTCCCAAGGCATTCCGAATTTTAATTTCTCTACTTCCGCAGATAAACGTTTTAAAAACTCCTGCGCTAAACTCCGGTGAACATAAACGATTTTAATTGCTGTACAACGCTGCCCATTGAAAGATAAAGAACCTAGCAAGGTTTCAGAAACCGCTAAATCTAAATCAGCATCTTTAGTAATAATAGCTGCGTTTTTAGCATCTAAGCCTAAAATTGCCCGCAAACGATTCACCTTTGGATGCAATTTCTTCAACTCATTGGCTACCTTGCTCGAACCAATTAAGGTAAGCACATTAATTTTTCCTGATTTCATCAATCCGGGTACAATCGTATTTCCACGACCATAAATCGTATTAACCACCCCTTTAGGAAAACTTGAACGGAAGGCTTCCAGTAAAGGATAATGCAATAACGTACCATGTTTAGGCGGTTTGAATAAAAGCGTATTGCCCATAATCAAAGCCGGAATCAGGGTGGTAAAAGTTTCGTTTAACGGATAATTAAAAGGGCCCATACAAAGCACCACACCAAGTGGAGAGCGACGAACTTGCGCCACAATACCTTGCTCAATTTCGAAACGTGATGATTGCCTGTCGATATCCTTTAGGGCATCGATGGTTGCATAAATGTACTCTACCGTACGATCAAATTCTTTCAGTGAATCAGCATAAGATTTACCGATTTCCCACATAATGAGTTTAGCAACAATCTCTTTTTGCTCCAGCATTTTGTGGGTGAAGTTTTCTACGCAGGTAATGCGATCTGCTACACTCATGGTTGGCCATTGTCCGCGACCATTATCATAGGCGGCAACAGCAGCATCCAACGCTTCGGTTGATTCTTTCTCGGTACAAACCGGAAAACTGCCAATCCGTTTCCGTTTGTAACCATCCGGAGTTTTAACACAAACCGGAGAAAACACCTCGTTAAAAGGCCCGCTCCAGGTTTTCATCTCTCCGTTGGAAAGAAATTCTTTTTGATCGATTTCTTCCGCGAGCCTAAATTCATGTGGAATCTGGCTTTCTTCTACGAAAATACTTTCGAGGTTTAAGGTTGTACTCAATTTAGTTGGTTCTTAGGTTTGTAATTATAAAATCCATCGAATAAGTATAGATTTTAATTATTTGATAACCAGAGTCCATAGACAGATGCTGGCTTATTATTATTTTAGTTCAATCACTTTATATTTTGGAACCAGTGTTTTCATCACCGTCCAGCCGATTAAATAACAAACTGCGCAGATAGAGAAGATGATAAAATAACCAGCTTCTTCACCTTTAAAGCCCATAAAAACAATTTGATTTTTACCCGTATAATCGAACAATACGCCAGATCCTTTATTGATGATGAAAGATCCGATCCCTCCAGCCATACCACCAATACCTGTAATGGTTGCAATCGCTTTTTTAGGGAACATATCGCCCACGGTAGAAAAAATATTTGCTGACCATGCCTGGTGCGCCGCACCTGCAATACCGATAATGATTACCGGAATCCAGTAGGTAATGTGGCCAAGTGGTTGCGCAGCCAAAGCTAAAAGCGGAAAGAAAGCAAAAATTAACATGGCTCTCATTCTGCCTTCGTAAGGGTTCATTCCTTTTTTCTCTACGAAATAAGTAGGCAACCATCCACCGATGATAGAAAGCAATGTGATCATGTAAAGTACAAATAACGGAAGTGCACTTTGTGTAGAATCCATTCCATAAACTGATTTCAGGTAAGCTGGTGTCCAGAATAAAAAGAACCACCAAACGCCATCAGTCATAAATTTACCGAAGGCAAAGGCCCAGGTCTGTTTGTATTTAAAACAATCAATAAACGAAACTTTTTCTTTGGTTTCCTCCACATAGTCGGCTAGTTTCCTGTCAGCGATCACATCCTGTTGAATGTAAGCCAACTCTTCAGCACTCACTCTTTTATGTAGTTCGGGCTTGTTATAAACGAAAACCCATAAACCCATCCATACAAAACCTAATGCACCGATAATGATGAAAGCCATTTCCCAGCCATAAGCTTTGGCAATAAATGGAATGGTAATCGGTGCAGCTAGTGCGCCAACGGTGGCACCAGCGTTAAAAATACTGGTTGCAAATGCCCTGTCTTTTTTAGGGAAATATTCTGCCGTAGCTTTAATCGCGGCTGGAAAATTCCCTGCCTCTCCTACCGCTAACACAAAGCGTGCGAAAATAAATAAGGTTACACTCACCGATACCACCATTCCTGTATTGTTGATTCCGGCGATGATATCTTTTGCACCTTCAAAACCTACTAACCAGTTTCCTGTGGTGATTCCAGCAGTTGCAATTCCACAAAAGGCATGCAAGCAAGCCCCAACAGACCAAACTCCAATGGCCCATAAAAACCCTTTTTTAGTATCAAGCTTATCTACTAACCGGCCTGCAAAAAGCATGGAAACAGCATAGAAGATGGAAAATAAAGCGGTTATATTTCCATAATCGTTATTATCCCAATGAAATTCTGGCTTAATAAAATCTGTCCAGGTGAGTGATAATACCTGTCGGTCTAAATAGTTTATCGTAGTGGCAAGAAACAGAAGTAAACATATGGTCCATCTGTATTTGCTTGGTTTGGCTTGGCTCATTTCGGGTTGTTGTGGTTAGTTACTTGCTTTGTTGAATCAGGTTGAGTGCGAGTTGAGTATTTTCGAAAAGTTCATCATAAAGGCCTTTACTCATCACATCCTTACTGATTAGTTTACTCCCCATACCAACGGCACAAACGCCAGATTTGAACCAGGTTTTCAGGTTATCGGCATTAATTTCCACACCACCTGTAGGCATAAATAACTGCCCGGCAAAAAGATCTTTAATGGAAGAGATAAACTCCGGACCTAAAATATTAGCCGGGAAAATTTTAATTAACATCGCTTTATGTTCCTGCGCCACACTGATTTCTGTTGGCGTCATACATCCCGGAATCCAAAGCATGCCTATTTTATTGGCAATTTCTGCAACAGCAGGGTTAACGATTGGTGCTACAATAAAGTCTGTTCCAGCTTCAATAAATGCATGCGCATCAGCAGGTGTTTTAATGGTTCCGATACCTAAATAAAGATCAGGCATCTCTGCATCTCTTATTTCCTTCAGTTTTCTAAAATTCGGCAAAGCCGATTTACCCCGATTGGTGTATTCGAAAACGCGAACACCAGCTTTATACAAGGTGCGCAATATTTCTACGCTTCCTTCTTCACTATCCTGGTAAAAAAGTGGCAACATGCCTTGTTCTAAAATGGCATCTAAAATCTTGTGCTTGTTACTAATCATGGTGTATTATTCTTTTTTCAATATCCGCTACGGTGCTGGTTGTGGCATCGCTCGGAATGTATAACTTATCGTAAGCTGCTGCGGTAGCAAAATTTAAGGTTTCTGCCACTGGAAGATGGTTGTAAAAACCATAAATTAAACCAGCCATGAAACAATCTCCGCTGCCTACTTTATCTAAAATCTCTTCAGAAACGTATTCTGGTGAAACGGTTAATTCATCATTACTGTAAATGGCGGTATAATAACGGATACCTTTTCCATGATCGAACCGAAAGGTATTGGCCACCGCTTTACATGCCGGAAACAAACTTAATATTTCTTTGGAGGTATCAACTGCCTGTTGCAGTAACGTTTCCTTTGCATAACCTTCAGTTGGCAACAAATCTTCATGAAGCGCTGTACCTAACATTTTCTGTGCCGCCCAAACATTACCCATAATTAAGGTGCAGTATTGAGCCAGTTCAGGTAAAATATCAATAGGGTCTTTTCCGTATTTCCAAAGTTTAGCCCTGTAATTTAAATCTAAAGAAATGGTAATGTTTTTTTCGGTTGCTGCTTTTAATGCCTCCAGACAAACATCTGCAACAGATTGATTAATTGCCGGACAAATGGCACTAAAGTGAAACCAGGTAACACCCTCGAAAACTTCATCCCAGTTAATCTGGCCAACCTTTAAATCTGCATAAGCAGAATTTGCCCTATCGTAAATTACGCCAGCATTTTTTAAATCTTTCCCCTTCGGAAGGTAATACAAACCCAAACGATCGCCATGAAAAACCATTGGCGAGGTATCGATCTTCCTTTCGTTCAGATAACCCACTATCTCTTCCGTTACTGAATTTTCTGGCATCGCCGAAAGGTAAGCTGACGGCACATCCCATAGCGCCAAAGCGGTTGCCACATTGAGTTCTGCTCCGCCAACATAAAAAGGCAGCTTATTTTCCTTTAGCCACTGTCCATCCATATCCGGGCAGATGCGTAAAAGGATTTCTCCGAAACTTAAAACTTTTTCTCCCTTTTTTGCTAAGGATGATATTTGGTCACTCATGTTTTTGTTTGATCGGGTTCGTTATGATTAATGCGGACACTCATCATCGATATAATTAATCTGTGAAAAAGTAAATGTGAATTTATGGATCAACATTCATTTAACACAGACCTGTTTTAGTTAAAATGTAAAGTAATTTTTTGCGTTAAAGTACGAAATATCCTGCACTATTTTGCCCACCCATTCCAAATCATCAGGCAACTCTCCGTTTTCTATATCGTCGCCAAAAAGGTTACAAACTATTCTCCGGAAGTACTCATGACGAGGGAAGGAAAGGAAGCTGCGGGAATCGGTTAACATACCAACTAAACGACTCAAAAGCCCCATATTTGATAAGGCATTTAACTGTTTAATCATCCCATCTTTCTGATCTAAAAACCACCAGGCAGAACCAAACTGAACTTTACCTGCCACAGAACCATCATTAAAATTGCCAATCATTGTGGCAATTAATTCATTGTCTGCCGGGTTTAGATTATAGATAATTGTTTTTGCCAATTTATCCTGGTTATCTAACCGGTTTAAGAATTTAGAAAGCATTCTGGCCTGAGAAAAATCTCCGATCGAATCCCAGCCGGTATCTGGTCCAAGCTGACGCAACATCCGGGCATTGTTGTTACGTAAAGCACCTAAGTGATATTGCTGTACCCAGCCTTTTTCATGGTCCCACTCTGCAAAATAGATCAGCATGGCTGATTTAAATTTCAGGTTTTCCTCGTAAGAAAGATCTTGTTTACTTCTGATTTTATCGAAAATAGAAGTGATTTCCTGCTCGGTATAATCCTCCGCATAAATTTGCTCTAATCCATGATCTGAAACCGAACATCCGTTAGCGGCGAAATAATCGTGACGGCTTTTTAGCGCATCAATATAATCCTGAAAACTGCCGATGGTTTTACCCACAACGCTTTCCAGTTTATCAATATATTCGTTTAAACCAGCAACATCATCGCTGTTCATTGCCTTATCAGGGCGGAAAGCAGGCAACATTTTCAAAGCCACACCTTCATTTGCCAATTGTTGATGAAAGTTCAGGCTATCCAACGGATCATCAGTAGTACAAACCGCTTCTACATTCATTTTCGCCAATAAACCACGAACTGAATACTCGGGTGTTTGCAGCCTGGCAGAACACTCATCGTAAATTTTACGGGCTGTTTGACCCGACAAGATATCAGTGATTCCAAAATAACGCTGCAATTCTAAATGCGTCCAGTGGTATAAAGGATTGCGCAAAGTATAAGGAACAGTTTCTGCCCATTTCTCAAATTTTTCGAAATCTGAAGCATCTCCGGTGATATATTTTTCATCAACACCGTTGGCACGCATGGCTCTCCATTTGTAATGGTCGCCTGCTAACCAAACCTGAGTAATGTTTTCAAACTGCGTGTTATTTGCAATTTGCTCCGGAATCAAGTGATTATGATAATCAATGATAGGTAAAGATTTCGCAAAATCATGGTAAAGCTTTTCAGCCGTTTCGCTCTGCAAAAGAAAATTTTCGTCTAAGAAAGATTTCATTATTTAAATGCGTTTTAGATCCGAATATTCTGATCTGTTAATATTATGTAAAGGTTGGTGAAACATTTTTTAATGGCCGATGCACCAAGTTATTTTTTATGGTCGGTGAGCCACCGACCATGGGTTTAGATTACGGTAATGGTTGGTGAGTCACCAACCATGGGTTCGTTGTTTGCTTTACACTCAAGACTTTTGACTCAGGACTTTTGACTCAGGACTTTTGACTAAAGACTCTGCTCCACACTCCCGACTCCAAACTAAAGACTCACCCCTCGTTTCCACGGAATAAAGTCATCCTGGTTTAAGAGCACCGCTTTCGGAATTACCTCACCACTGGCCGCTTTAATGCAATATTCCAAAATGTCTTCGCCCATTTCTTCGATGGTTTTTTCACCTTCGATTACTGGTCCGCAATTAATATCAATGATGTCGCCCATGCGTTTCGTCAAAGCATTATTGGTAGATACCTTAATGGTAGGGCAAACCGGGTTTCCTGTTGGCGTACCTAATCCTGTAGTAAAAAGAATTAAAGTAGCGCCAGCCGCCGCTTTGCCTGTGGTTGCTTCTACATCGTTACCCGGTGTACAAACCAGATTTAAGCCCGGTTTTGTAGCAGGTTCGGTATAATCCAGCACGTCCTCTACAGGTGATGTACCTCCTTTTTTGGCTGCGCCTGTACTTTTAATCGCATCGGTAATTAAACCATCTTTAATATTTCCAGGTGATGGATTCATAAAAAACCCAGACCCAACATTTTCTGCAGCCTGATTATAGGCTGTCATCAGCTGGATAAATTTACGGGCCGCAGTTTCATCTTTCGTACGATCGATTAATTGTTGCTCGGCACCACAAAGCTCAGGGAATTCAGCTAAAAGCACTGTTCCGCCCAAAGCCACCAATAAATCTGAAGTATAACCAACAGCAGGGTTAGCACTGATACCGCTGAAGCCATCGCTTCCGCCACATTTCACACCTAAAACCAATTTGCTTAAAGGCGCAGGCTGACGTTCAATTTTATTGATTTCTGTTAAGCCGATAAAGGTTTTTCTGATCGCTTCTTTTACCAATTGTTCTTCGCTTTGCGATTGCTGCTGTTCGAAGATAAATAACGGTTTATCGAAATTTGGCGAACGTTGTTTCAAATCATCCACAAAATCCTGAACCTGTAAATTCTGGCAGCCTAAACTTAAAACTGTTACACCGGCAACATTTGGATGATCTGCGTAAGCCGCTAATAATTTGCTTAACACTGCAGCATCCTGACGGGTACCGCCACATCCACCCTGGTGATTTAAGAATTTAATGCCATCTACATTTTTGAAAATGCGGTTGGCTGCCGGGTTTGCTTGTCCGATAGTGCTGGGATCAGCTTCTATTAAATCTTCGCCATTTTTATAAGCTTCCACCAAATGGTGTGCGTAAGATTTATATTTATCAGTTACGGCGTAGCCCAATTCATTGTGTAAAGCTTCTCTGATTACATCCAGGTTGCGGTTTTCGCAAAAAACGGTTGGAATAAACAACCAGTAATTTGCTGTACCCACGCGACCGTCATTGCGGATATAGCCATTAAAAGTTCTGTCTGCAAATTTGGAAACATCTGGTGCATGCCAGTCGTAGTGGTAAGGTCTGAATTCGTAAGGATCTGAAGCATGTTTAGTGTTTTCCGTATCCATCAATCCGCCTTTAAGGATAAAATGCTGGGCTTTCCCCACCAAAACGCCATACATAATAATATGATCGCCGACATTCATATCCTGCATAAAAAATTTGTGCTTCGCCTGAATATCATCCTGCAAAACATATTCGTGACCATCGTAAATAACTGTTTCGCCCTTCGTTAAATTTTGCAAAGCAACGAGCACGTTATCATTCGGATGGATTTTTAATATTCTAGTAACCATTTCTAAATTGTTCTTTCTGACTGCAAGTTACTCAAAGTTTCTTTTGCACCCTTACTTTGTAATTGCGCCACGTAACCTTTAACGGCCGCGTTGAAACCTGGGTAATTATTTAAGTTTTTATCCCAAAGGCGTCTATCTCCCAGTGTGCTATCCACCACTGTTTCCGGGCTTTTCCAATAATTATAAAGCACTTCAGCAAATTCATCCTGAGCAAGGAAAGTTTTACCATTTACGGTTGAGATGTAATTGTCGCCATCTTTTGTTACGTTCATAAAAACGATGTAAGCCGCAACACCTAAAGCAGTAAGCTGCGGAACTTCATTTTTTAAAGCATAGTATTTTCTAATCAGCGGCATATTGCGCATCTGCAATTTCTGTGTATAATTTAACGTAATGGCGTGCCATTGATGATCTAAAAAAGGATTACTGAAACGATCGATTACACTTTTGGCAAAGGTGATGGCCTCCTCTTTGGTGATGTCTTCATTTTCGACCACTGGTGCGATTTCATCCTGCATCAGTTTTAACACATGGTTAGCAAATTCCTCATCTGCCATGGCTTCTTTCACGGTATGGAAACCAGCTAAAATGGCTAATCCACAGTTAATGGTGTGTGTTCCGTTGAGTAAACGCAGTTTTAGTTCTTTAAATTTATCTATTGATGGCACAATGAAAACGCCTTTATCCGCGTTAGCAAAAGATAAAACTTCCTTTACTTTTTCACTTGCCGATTCGATTGCCCAAAGCCTGAAAGGCTCTGCCATAATCATCAAGCCATCGCTATAACCCAATTCGGTTTCAATGGCTTGTTGCGCTGCCGCTGGAAGTCTGCCCGGAACAATTCTATCTACCAGTGTTTTGCAAAAATGGTTCGCTGTTCTTAACCAGTTTTCGAAATCCCAGCCTAATTTATTTTGGATCGCCAGATCCAGCACAATTTCTTTTAATTTATCTGCATTATCACTGATTAATTCAGTTGGAACGATCACCATTCCACTTTCCTCAGATCCACCAAATGCTTGATATCTTTCGTATAAAAATGCCAAGAGTTTACCTGGGTAAGATTGTGGTGGGGTATCGGTAACTTTATCTTCACTTTTAACAATACCTACTTCAGTGGTATTGGAAATCACCACTTTTAATTCTGGCTGATGCGCAGTTTTTAAAATTTCAGCCCATTCAGACGTTGCAGATAATACCCGGCTGATGGATGAATTGATCAGGTTTTCTTCTACCTCCACACCATCTTCAATCCCTTTAACACAAAGTGTATATAAATTATCCTGATCGGCAAAATCATCTACGCCAGCTTTTGACGTGGTTTTCACGACCACTATTCTTCCATTGAAAATACCCTGATGATTGGCTTTATCAATAAAATAATCTGGCAAACCACGTAATAAAACGCCGGTACCAAATTGAATTACCTTTTCTGGTAACTCCAACATTTCAGCGGTTGGTTTTACAACTTTTTCCCCGTTGATGTTTTTTAAATTTTCTTTGTTTAAAATCATGTCCTTACCATTTCCATCATGCTAAAGCATGAATCAATCTCTCTAGCAAAATAGATTGATTCGTGCCTCGCAATAACGCGTTAAACTTTATTTATTTTCCGTTAGCGGCTAACCACTTCGGATATTCCTTTTCAATTACTTTCTGCCCCCAGTTGCCATACCAGGCATAACCACTCCTTCTTTCCGGACTCAATTCTTCCAGTTTCGATTTTATGGTGTTATCCCGGTCTCCAAAAACCGGACAATTCTTATCCAGGTCATAAAATCTGGCCCAGGCCATGCTGGTAGGATCTGCCACAAGCGCTGCAGTTTTACCTTTTTCCCTATCGAAACGGTAGCCTTGAATTTTATAAGTATCAAACCATTTTACCGCAGCGGTTACTGCTGTTTTAACTGCTGGCGATGGATTTTTAATGCCCATCAGGAAACGGATAATACCAACCGACTCACTTGTAGCCAGCGATGCGGGTTCAAATGCCCTTGCTTTTGCTGGCAATAGCGAATCCTTATCATATTGTGCCGCCCAAATGGTTAATACGCCATGCTGCTTTACCTGTGTTTTTAAGATACAGTCAGTTCCCTTAACAATTGCCTTTTCAACTTTTGGAAGATACTTTGGATTCACCACTTCGAAATCATTTTTCTTAGTAGCAATATCTTGCAAAATGTTCAACAGGTTAACCATTGCATCATCATTATAAGTAATCTCTGAGCGATAAAGCGATTGGTCTGGATAATACTGTGGCCATCCGCCGTTATTATACTGCGCTTCTAAAATGTAATCCAAGCCTTTTTCTGCTGCATTTAAATAAGCTTTATTCTTCGTTTCTTTATAGGCCTTTACTAAATAAACCACTTCTCTGCTGGTTGCCTTATTATCAAAAGTGGCATGCTTATCTGCAGTTGCTTTTATTTTTGCCAATAATTGTGGTGTTAAGGTAGCGCCATAGTTTACCACGCTCTTATCTTCCAGTTGCTTTGGCCAGCCACCATTTCCTAACTGATAAACCAACATTTTTTCTGCAGTTGAGTCTGTTGGCATTTGTGCGAAACAAGATGCCAGTAGCATGCAACAGAAAACGGTTGACAATAATTTAATTCTCATTTTGTTTGTTAGTTTAATTAACCACTGATGCACACAGATTAACACAAATCGTAGTGTTCATTTCGCCAGCCTTGATTTTCAATCCTAATCCTATTTGTTTTTTTGCCACAGAAACACGGGGTTTGCACGGAAGTTTTACTCCTCTTTTTCCGTGTCTTCTGTGTTTCCGTGGCTAATCTTATTTGTTTATTGCCACGGAGACACGGATTTGCACAGAAGTTTTAATTCCTCTTTTCTGTGTCTTCTATGCTTCCGTGGCTAAATATTCTATTTCTTGCCACGGAGACACGGATTTGCACGGAAGTTTAATTCCACTTTTCCATAGCTTCTGTATTTCCGTGGCTAACTATTCTATTCTTGCCACCTAGAAACGGATTTACACGAAAGTTTTAATTCCTCTTTTCTGTGTCTTCTATGCTTCCGTGGCTAACTATTCTATTTCTTGCCACGGAGAAACGGATTTACACGGAAGTTTTAATTCCTCTTTTTCCGTGGCTTCTGTGCTTCCGTGGCTAACTATTCTATTTCTTGCCACGGAGAAACGGATTTACACGGAAGTTTTATTCCTCTTTTTCCGTGGCTTCTGTGCTTCCGTGGCTAACTATTCTATTTCTTGCCACGGAGAAACGGATTTACACGGAAGTTTTAATTCCTCTTTTTCCGTGGCTTCTGTGCTTCCGTGGCTAACTATTTTATTTCTTGCCACCCAGAAACGGATTTACACGGAAGTTTTAATTCCTCTTTTTTCAGTGTCTTCTGTGCTTCCGTGGCTAACTATTTTATTTCTTGCCACGGAGAAACGGATTTACACGGAAGTTTTATTCCTCTTTTTCCGTGGCTTCTGTGCTTCCGTGGCTAACTATTCTATTCTTGCCACGGAGACACGGATTTGCACGGAAGTTTAATTCCACTTTTCCATAGCTTCTGTGTTTCCGTGGCTAACTTTATTTCTTCCCCGGCACCTGCTTAATCAACCAGTTCACTAAATCATTTGTAGCTTTATAATTTTCAAATTCTGCGGGCAGCTTTCTTCCATCAATATATTCATTGTAAAACCATGGGTCGCCAACTGCGAATACCGTTCCTTTACCATATTTTGCTGTCGCGATAATCACATCATTATTATCTGTTAACGCAGCAACAGCAGGCGTTTTGGCTACAATAGTGGAAATTTCTTTGATGTAAACCTTTTTAGCTGTTTTGAAAATTGAATTTCCTGCAGGGATTTTAATTGCCCCCTGCTCAAAATTTGCCCCTTGAACGCGGTTACGGCTATCCTCATTAAACTTAATCCCGAACGATTCTGGCAATACATTAAATTTAGTGAGTTCACAATTGCCAGCATCGTTGAGCAACAACACCAATACTCCACCCGCTTTAACCCATTCGCTGATCTGTTTCGCATGGTCAGCATTCATAAAGTTTGGGTTTGCCGTTTCCTTTTCTGTATCCGGATCTACAATAATGTAAATATTGCTTCCCTTTAAGTTTGCGGTAGTTGGTGCGGCTTTTAAGGTTGAAGTTTTTACACCTGCATCGTTAAACACTTTTCCAAGCAATGAAAAGCCATTATTATCGTCTTCATCCCAGAGGTAATGGAATGGGATTTTATCACCAGTCGGGCCATTCATATACTCGTTATTAAAGAAATTATCAACGGTTACTGTTAAGCCTTTTCCCGTTTTAGGCAAGGCAGCTATTTCCATTTCAGCGGCAGCACAAATGAAAGCACCAACACCTTTTGGGTCATTTGTAATTACTTTTTCGCTGATATAATATTCAAAACTTCCATCACGATATTTAGGTTTGCCACCTAACCCTGAAACGGAAACTGTTTTAGTCAGGTTCACTCTTTCATCACCCGCTTTTTCAATAAATTCTTTCTTTAAACCTACATATCCTTTATCGGCCGCAGCCTTAAAAGATGTTGGCAACCAACCCTTACGAACGCCTTTCGCCAAACCATAAACAAACATGCTGGAGGCAGAACTTTCCAGGTAATTGCCTTTTTTGGTTGCCAGATCGACAATATCATACCAAACACCCGATTTCGCATCCTGATATTTTATAGTTGCTGTTGCCGTCCGGTTTAAAATTGCTATCAATTCTTTTCTTTGTGGATGATTTTCAGGGAAATTATCTAAAACATCAACCAGCGCCATGATGTACCAGCCCATTGCCCTACCCCAAACGTGTGGAGATAAACCAGTTTTTTTATCAGCCCATTTTTCAGTTCTGCTTTCATCATAGCCATGAAACAATAAACCTGTTTTTGGATCTCGTGCATTTTTTTCCATCCAGATAAACTGATTGGCAATGTCATCATAAGCCGAATCTTTTTTCATCAGCTTTGCATATTCCGCATAGAAAGGTTCGCCCATGTACAATCCATCCAGCCACATCTGGTTAGGATAAATTTTCTTATGCCAAAAACCGCCTTCTTTGGTACGTGGCTGTTTTTGCAATTGATCGTAAAGTTTATTCGCAGCTAAAAGATACTTTTGTTGTCCGGTAACTTTATACAAAAGCAAAAGCGAACGTCCGTTTTTAATGTTATCAATATTAAAATCTTCTTGCTTGTAGGTATTGATATTCCCTTCCTTATCCAAATATGCATCCATAGAAGATTGGATGTATTTAAAATATTTTCCGTCGCCGGTATTGCGCCAAACAGCAGCGGCACCTTCCAAAACAACACCCATATCGTAAGTCCATTTCGGGCCTTTAGCGCCTTTCAGCAAAGTGGTATCCTGAAACAGTTTTTCCATTGCCGTTAAGGTTAACTGCTCCGAAAGTTTCTTTTGGGCAAAACCGTTTAGGGTTAATGTGGAGAACCCCAGACATGCAATTGCGGTGTATAAAATTGATCTCTTCATATTATTTTGAAATCTCTAATGCGTTTTTACTTACTTCAGCAGAAACATTGAGGGTTTTTTTAGCTTTCGAACCATCAGTTCCACTCACTTTAATTCCTTTTGATTTATTCCCTGCTACGCTAAACAATAGTTCAGCGCCGCTTTTATATTGAAGCTTATCAATGTTAATATTTGAACTGTTCTGAATATCCACTATCGGGTTTGAGTTATCTGTGATTACTTTCACATTTTTCATAAAAATACCTGTCGCTTCGATAATTTCGATGCCTCTTTTCGATTGGATAGTAACATTTTCTAAATGGATATCTTTTATGTTCATTTCTGGTAAGCCCCTAAAAAAGATTGCTTTTTCAGCGCCATTGGCCACCACATCTTTAATGTAGAAATTTCTGAATTGCGGCGTTTCTTCCGTAACCGGAATCACCACACTTTTAATGGCCTCACGCTTTTCGCCAGCCAAAACAATTGGATCTACGGCAGCATAATACATATCAAAAAGAATGGCCTCGCCCGGAATATCGATCATATTGATGTTGTTCACGTAAATATTCTCTACAATTCCGCCACGCCCGCGGGTGGTTTTGAAACGCAAACCAATATCGGTTCCAATGAAAGAGCAATCATATACCCAAATATTTTTAGCACCACCACTCATTTCACTTCCAATAACGAACCCGCCATGCGCATGGTATACTACATTGTTTCTAACAATTACATTTTCGGTTGGTACGCCACGTTTACGACCCGCTTCATCTCTACCAGATTTGATGCAAATTCCATCATCACCAACATCGAAAGTACTTCCTTCTATCAATACATTTTTGCACGATTCTACATCTACACCATCGCCATTTTGTGCATACCACGGGTTTTTAACCTGAAGGTTTCTTAAGGTTAAGTCTTCACAAAGCAAAGGATGCAGGTTCCATGCTGGTGAGTTTTGAAAGGTTACACCTTCTAAAAGAATTTTTTTGCAATTGGTTAATACCAGCAAATTCGGACGAAGAAAATCTTTTATGTCTTCGTAATCTTTTGCGGTTTTGCCAGGCTCGATTACGCCTGCATTTTTAGTGTTCGATCCTTTAACCGTTTTTGCTGATGGAAACCACATTTTACCATCTTCACGAACAATTCCGCCAGACGCCACTAAGTTTTTCCACTGCGATTCTGTTAACTTATCTTTTTTCACCATGCGCCATGCGCCACCATTTCCATCGATTATTCCCGTTCCGGTAATGGCAATATTTTCCAGGTTGGTACCTGAAATAGGACTTTGATTACGCCATGCTGGTCTGCCTTCCCAATTTCCTTCTACTAATTTATATTGATTAAAATCATCCGTGAACTGGAGAATTGCATCGCGTTTTAAATGAAGATTAACATTGCTTTTGAGCTCAATCGGACCAGTAAGCCATAAGCCTGATGGAACTAAAACCACTCCACCACCTTTCTGACTAACACTTGAAATAGCTTTATTTATGCTTTCTGTATTCAAAGCTACACCATCGCCTTTTGCACCGAAAGTAACAATACTTGTCGTATCGTTTTTGATTTTTACCTGCTGGATGATGGGTAAACTCACTTTTTGCTGAGCTAAGGCCATGCCTGCAGATGAGATAAGAATGCATGCGAGGGCTATTTTAGATCGGCATAAACTTCCGGAAATATGTTTCATTATTTGCGCTGTTAAATTATACTTGGTTATTGTAATAACAAGTGTACGTTGTTTGCCTTTAAAAGCGAAACTAAATCTATGCAAACGTTGCCGGAAAAAGACGCTTAAAAACCAAGTCAAAACACATTTAAAAACCTAAATAACAGATAATTACACCCCTTATTTAGATGCCGGATTCCATCCACGGAAAACGTTTTCCATAATGTAACTTTTATACTCCTCTTTGCTGAGTTGATGAGACCATTTTACTCTGCTTTTTGGATCGGCGCCTTTTCCTGCACTCTGGTATTCAGCATAGTAAGCCGTTTGCTCATTACTTTCTTTTCCCCAGTTATTCCAGCCTTCCGGGCGAATAAGATCGGGCAATTCACAATTTAAGAAGGCAACCTTTGCGTATGGCCGCCACGGGCGACCGAGGTAAAAGCTATTATCAGGTGCATCACCAGTGATTTTGCATTTGTTAAAAACGTAGCCGAATTTGGTTGTATCGGCAGTAGACGCCGCAGTGATATAGCCTTGTTTCTTACAAAAAAGGGTACAGTTTTCAAACCAGGCCGTAGCAGCGCCAAAAATAAAATCTACCGTACCTTCAATGTAACAGTTCTGATAAAACTGGCGGTTATTCCCTCCATAGGTATATAAAGTATCCTGAAAACCAAGGAACCTGCAATTCACAAATGTTGATTTATCGCCACCTGCCCAAACGGCTACGGCCTGCCCCACCGGACCAGAAGAATTTTCAAACGTGATATTTTCTGCAGAAAATCCTTCCCCATAAATGTAAATACTCGATGAACCTGATGTACCTTTCTCTTCTCCGAAGGTATTCTTCTTTTGCGCGAAATCATCGTAGGTTAAGATCGTTTCATTTAAATTTTCTCCCACAAACCGCACATTCTTTTTAGAAGCTGCCAGGATTAATTTTTCTTTGTAAATTCCCTTCTTTATAAAAATGGTGGTGATTTTATTTCTGAAATCTGGCACGGCATGAATGGCTTCCTGCACAGTTTTGAAGTTGCCGCTTCCTTTTGCATCGACAATAAAATCTGGCTTGGCATCAATTGCATTTGCCGTGAATGAAAACGCAACAAGCAGTACTAAAATAATGAATTTCATATTGGGATCTGGTTAGGCATAAATTAAAATCGGCCACGTAAATAAAGTATAAACTTAATCACGCAGCCGAGCTTTAACAAATATATGATAGACAATTTTAAACATTAATAATGGTCGCAAAGAAGAAATGCAAACAATAAAGATCGCAAACGATGTCGGGAACGATTGCACAGTATCAACTTGCTCAAAATTAAAAAAAGACTTAACCTTGTTAGTAAGCTTTACTTGATTAGGCAATAGGAGTCTTTAATACAAGGTAGTGATCTGCACTCGACGTGAGGATACATCTATATTTAATCAAATAAATCCCTAACCAGATATTATATCATGATAATGAAATCCATATTCATCTCTATTTTTACTTTCAGCCTTTTCATAAATAGCTTTGCTCAAATACCAGGAACCAATTACGTTTCAAAAGTGTGGGTTGCAGATCAGAGCAATGGAACGTTCAAAAACCCCGTTATCAATGCCGATTATTCAGATCCTGATGCCATTCGGGTGGGTGATGACTTTTATCTGATTGCTTCGAGTTTTGATGCCATTCCGGGGTTACCAATTCTACATTCGAAAGACCTGGTGAACTGGAAAATTATTGGTCACGCCTTAAAACGTCAACCGCCATTTGAGCATTTTGAGAAAACACAACATGGTAATGGCGTTTGGGCGCCATCCATCCGTTACAGAAATGGAGAATTTTATATCTACTATCCTGATCCAGATTTTGGGATCTATTTAACCAAGGCAAAAACCATTACCGGTGAATGGTCTGCCCCGAAACTGGTAGCAGCTGGCAAAGGCCTGATTGATCCCTGTCCATTTTGGGATGAAGACGGGAAAGCTTACCTCGCTTATGCTTATGCTGGCAGTCGTGCCGGAATTAAAAGCGTTTTAGCAATCATGCCGCTCACTGCTGATGGCAAAAAAGTTACCGAAAGCGGAAGAATTGTTTATGATGGGCATGAGTTAGATCCCACTATTGAAGGACCAAAAGTTTATAAACGAAACGGTTATTATTATCTGTTTGCCCCGGCTGGCGGAGTTTCTACTGGTTGGCAGCTGATCCTTCGGAGTAAAAACATTTACGGTCCTTATGAAAGAAAAGTAGCGATGGATCAGGGAAAATCTACCGTAAACGGGCCACATCAAGGCGCCTGGGTAAATACACAAACTGGTGAAGATTGGTTTCTACACTTTCAGGATAAAGATGCTTATGGACGAGTGGTGCATTTGCAGCCAATGAAATGGGTGAACAACTGGCCTGTAATTGGCAGTGATAAAGATGGCGATGGGATCGGAGAACCCGTAATGGTGTATAAGAAACCGAATGTTGGCAAGAGTTTTCCAATATGTACACCTGTAGAAAGCGATGAATTTAGTACTCCAAACCTGGGTTTACAGTGGCAGTGGCAAGCTAATCCGCAGCCAACATGGTTATTTACCGATGCCAGTAAAGGTGTTTTGAAGCTTTACACTTCAAAAATTCCCGACGAGGCAAAAAACCTCTGGGATGTCCCTAATTTATTGATGCAGAAATTCCCGGCCGATGAATTTACCGCTACTACGAAGGTTAATTTTAAACCTAACCCAAAGCTCGAAAACGAAAAAACTGGTTTGGTGGTAATGGGGAGAAGTTATGCACAGCTGAGTATCAAAAGCAAAAAAGATGGACTTTATTTAATGTATGGTGTTTGCCAAGGTGCAGATAAGGGAAAAGAAGAGCATGAAAAAGAAATTGCAAAGCTAAAATCGGGCATTATCCAGCTCAGGGTAACCGTTTCAAATGGCGCTAAATGTCAGTTTAGTTTTAGTGAAGATGGTGTTAATTTTGTTAAAGCTGGCGATGAATTTCAGGCGACAGCCGGGCAATGGATTGGCGCAAAGGTAGGTTTGTTCGCCATAAGAGATACGCAAACCAATGATGCCGGAATAGCGGAATATGACTGGTTCAGAATTGATAAAATAAGATAATTGCAGTACATGAAAAAATATAATCAAATGTTCCTCTTAGCAGGATTAGCAATTTTATTAATGTCGTTCATGATAAAACGTGAACCGTTAAAAGTTTATCTAATTGGCGATTCTACCGTTGCTGATTATAGCCTGGAAGCTGATTACATGCAGAAACGTTATCCATTAATGGGCTGGGGACAGGCTTTTCAACAGTTTTTATCGAAAGACAGTTTGAAAAATCTGAACCGCTTAATTAAAAGTGATAGTGCTCAGGTGATAGATAAAGCTAAAGGCGGAAGAAGTACCCGGTCTTTTTTTGAAGAAGGCAGATGGAAAGAAATTTTGTCGACATTAAAGAAAAACGACCTGGTATTAATTCAGTTCGGGCATAATGATGCAGCGAAAGATAAACCGGAACGTTATGTAGATATCCCTGGTTATAAAAATTTTCTGCGCATGTATGTAAAGGAAAGCAGGGCAAAAGGTGCCAAACCAATTCTGATTACGCCAGTAACCAGAAATTATCCCTGGAAAGACGAAAAACTCGGTAGCGCCCACGGAGATTATCCACAGGCGGTTAATGATGTAGCGAATGAATTAAAAGTTCCGATTATTGACTTAACAACACTTTCATCAGACTTTTTCACCACAAAAGGAAATGATTTCGTGACTAAAAATTACTTCATGAATTTAGATTCTGGCAAATATGTAGCTTATCCTAAAGGACAAAAAGACAATACACATTTCCAGCCGGATGGAGCAAAGGAAATTGCTCGGCTGGTTTACGAAGGGTTGAAGAAGATTAATAAATCTTAAAAAAATCACCAATACGAATAGAATCGGCTCTACCCATATTGGCAACGTCAAACATTAATCTACCATTAATTTGGTGGTGATGGCAATTCTGTTCCAGGCATTGATAGCAATAATAGCCATGATAACCTGAGCTAAATGCTGCTCATCAAAAAAAAGTGCAGCATAATTGTAAGTAGCTTCTGAGACGTGATTTGCAATTAACGTTACTTCTTCAGTTAGCGCCAAAACAGCTTGCTCTTGTTCAGTGAATAAGGTGGTTTCTCTCCAGGCATTCAGGAGGTATAACCGCTGTTCAGTTTCACCAATTTTACGCGCATCCGCACTATGCTTATTTAAACAAAAAGCACAACCATTAATTTGCGATGCCCTCATTTTAATCAGCTCCAATAGAATTGGGTCAATTTTAGTAGTCGATAAATATTTTTCCAGACCATACATAGCTTGATAAGCTGCCGGCGCTACTTCTTGAATATTGATTCTGTTTTCCATTTTATTTGTTTTTGATTACGAGGTAAAGGTCTGGAACCAATTGATCAAAAAACTTAATGTAGTTTAAGAAAGGTTAGTCCGGAGTTGGGAGTCTGCAGTCGATAGTTAAGTGAACGAATGATGATACTCGAAGCCTTTTATCTTATGTTTCTTCGCGGTTAAACTCATTTATAAATAACCGCAAAGGCACAAAGTTTTTCGCAAAGAAAAAAAAGTTGGATGTAGAGTTAACCACCTAGTGCACAGAGATTTTTACAGAGAAAAAAATTAAACCCCAGCTTGGCGCTCTTTGCGCCTTCTCTTATATTTCTTTGCGGTTAAGCCTATTAAAACTCAACTTTTGTGTTCCCGGTGCCTTTTCTCTTTTACCGCTGTGGTTAAACGCCGATAAACCATCTAACACCTCTTAGGTGGTAAATATTACTACAGCACGCACTTACCTCTTTGCCCTGATCTTACTCAAAAACTCAGGTGTAAAACCTAAATAAGAAGCCAGCATATACTGTGGAATGCGTTGTACAAATTCTGGAAATAAGCCATTGAAATGACGATACCTTTCCTCTGCACTAAAACTATAGAGAAACATGATCCGTTGTTGAGAAGCCTGATGAAGTTTTTGAAAAATCAACCTGAAATATTTCTCCAGCTTTGGAAGCTGTTCAAACAACTTTTCGTAATCTTGGTGGGCTATAGCAATCACTTCTGTGGTTTCTACAGCCTGGATAAAGAACGTAGAAGGTTTCTGAAACAAGAAACTGGTGAGATCGGAAATCCACCAGTTTTCGATTGCAAATTGAGTGGTTTGCGCTACGCCCTTAACATCAATAAAATATAACCTCAAACAACCCTTTACTACAAAATAGTTAGCCTTACAGGTTTGCCCCTGCGCTAGCAAAAAAGCCTTCTTTTTAACGGAAAAAGATTGAAGTGCCGAGGCCAGAATTTTTTCTTCCTCCTCACTCAAAGTCACAAACCTGTTAATATGATTAAATAGGGGCTGATACATTTCCGGCTAATATATGAATTACATATCAGCAGATTTCAGAATATCACTTGCATAATTGCCCCAATCTTTTAAGGCGCTTTTTAAAATATCACTTAGCTGCTTTTTAGTTACTGGTTTACCTTTAGATGGTACCTTTAATTTTGCATCGGCAATTTCCATATCACTTATTTTGGTGGCAAACCACGAGATATGTTCGCGGGGTAAGGCTACGCCAAGAATCATACCAGGCAATCCGGTAAAGGTTTCTGGTCCGCCAGATACAGGAATGGTTTCTGCATAAAAAGCAACTACATAAATAGAATCCATAATCAAAGCATTGGCTCTTCGGCAATCATACCCGGCGATGGTCCTGAATTCGTCAGTAATTTTCCAGTTTATTTTACGGATAGAATCTTTAACCAGGTAAGTTTCTTCGTAAATGGATTTCTGAATAATGCTGGTTTCGGTTTTCAGATTTGTTAAAATGATATTGCTCTGCTTTGCAGATCCAAAACTATTCAGCCAGTTATTTGTAGCCGCTTCATCTGGTACCGGATTGAAGAATGTTAGATTATTCTTGAATATTAGTTCACTTTTTAGGGTTTTAAACTGTGGATTATTTTTTTGATACTGCTCCAGGGCCTGCGTACTCCAAATGTTATCCGGATATCTTTTGGCCTGATCTTTTAGCAAAGCATAAACATTTATTTTCTTTTCAAACTCAATAGTTCCCTGGTTTACAAAGCGTGCATTTTGTGCCATTGCATAATTCATGGTGCAAATAAGCAGCAGGATAGCAGATCTTAATTTCATTATCATATTTTAAAAGGTCAATTTTTAGATTGTTTTTAGCGTTGGTAAGCCGGGATAAAACGGCTTACTTTTGAGGCGCTCCGCCACCCATTTTATTAAAATCCCACACCAGGGAGAACATAAAGTAACGATTGATATTGTTATAAGTCGTTTGCGTAATCATATTGGAATAGGCTGATCTTCTGAAACCACGATTCTGATTAAATAAATCATTACCCCGGAGAGTAAATTTCAAATCTTCGTTCTTGAAAAAAGCTTTGGTAATGGATGCGTTAATGATGATTTGCTCAAAACTGGTATCAAATGCGGGCGATTTTGGCGTGTAGGTATATTCTCCATCTGCCCGTACCTTAATTTTTTTAGGTAAATTAATTCCAAAGCCTCCATAACCATAAGCACCCCATCCTTTATTTGCACGGTCTTTCTGCAAAGAAGCTACCTGTGAATTGTAGCTTGGCCCAAAACTCATGTAAAATTCGCTCTTGTCTTTATATCGATTAATATCTAGGGTGGGGTTAAAACGAATTGACTCAATTTGATTCAATTCAAAAACATCGCTAAACTGATTTTTTACATAGCTATAATTAGTATTGCCACCTGCATTTAAGCCTAAGCCAATACTGGTATCAAAAAGAAATTTCACCTTCCTGTTAATCCCGCCATAAAAATTAAAGTTAATGGGTGTTCTATCGGTTAGGTTAATAGATCTGGCTATCGTTTTACCTAAAACATCCGTTTCGGTACTGCTTACAATTGCTTTACTTGCAAAACCAAAATTACCGTTCAGGTAAATCGATTGCTGACTTAAAACCTTATAAGCATTATAATTTACACTGAAACGGTTATTAAATGATGGAGCCAAATCTGGATTACCTAATGGTTGATACAAGGGATTATCATTTACCCTAACTGGCTGCAATTGGTCTACCGTTGGTTGGGTAGTATTTCCGTTATAGCTAAATCTGAATGATTTCTGCGCAGAAAATTTATAGAGATAGCTGGCCTGAGGAAGCCAGTTTACAAAACTCCGGTTATAACTCTGATTGGATAATTGCTCTAACTGATCGAACTTTACCGCACTCACTTTACTACCAAAACTAACCGTTGTTTTTTGCTTTTTATAATTGAAAATGGCTCCACCCTGGTTAACATATTGAGTAGCCTTAAAATCATTACTAAATTCTCTATCCAGAACATCATAATTACCAGGTGTGGATTGGTTAAATGATTTCCGATCAGAACGACTATCATTAATACCAAAACCGTAATTAAGCACCAGCGCCATTGATTTCGTTATCGGTTCGTTGTAAGTGAAATTTGTGCTTAAAACAGAATTTCTGGTGATGTTTTTCTTAAACTGATCAGTAAGTTCTCTTCTTAAAAACACACTGGCTTCATCAAAATAATTAACATCAGAAAACAAGAAACCATCCGTACTAATCTGATTTAACCGCTGACTTATATTTATGGAATAATTACGCCCTGCCTTTTTAAGCTTTTTAGTGTAGAAAGCAGAAATATTAAAACTTTGCTCTTTCCCGTCATTGCTGTTTCTTTGCTCATTGCTATTCAGTAGTGAATTATCACCACGTAAGCCTGTACTTAATAAGCTGGATGTGTTATCGCTGTTCTTCAGCATTCCATCTACCGAAACTTTAAGGTTACTGGTGGTATCTAGCTTGATGGTATAAGTTGCATCAATTTTTTGTCTGAATACATTTCTATCAGAAATTTCATCCGTATTGGTGTTGATAATCCCATCTGGTAAATTATTCTGACTAATGGTGTTTTTAATGGTTTTAATACCTAAAGATCCTAACTTATAATTGGTATTAATGGTTTCCTTATCATTATTCCATTTATTATCGTAGTGTGCTCCACCCGTTAATGCTTGTGGAATCCCTTCACCATAATAATTACCATTTTCCAATTCATCGCCACCACCGTAGCTAAACCACATGCTGCCATCCTCGCCCATTTGCATGTTATCGCCGCCGGCATTTAGCTTATTGTTATCCTGCCAGCTTAAACCTGTGGTTCCGTTATTGCTGGCGGTGCCATAAACTGAAAATTTTTGCTTGGCCTTAAAACGGTTAAACAGCACCTGGCCCTGATAGAAACCGTCGGTACCATAGCCTCCATCAACCTTTCCGAAATAACCACTCTTTTTATCTTCTTTAAGTTTGATATTAATGGTTTGTGTTTTCTGTCCGTCATCAACACCTGTAAACGCCGCCTGATCGCTGGATTTTTCATAAAGCTGAACTTTATCAACCATATCGGCACGAAGGTTTTTAGTTACCAGTGTGGGATCATCCCCGAAAAATTCTTCTCCATCTACCAATACCTTTGGCACCTTTTTTCCTTGCGCAGTAATTTTTCCATCTTTATCAACCTGTATCCCAGGTAGTTTCTTTAATAAATCTTCTACCTTATCATTAGGCTGGATGCTGTAGCTCGATGCATTAAATTCAGTTGTATCTCCCTTAATTTTAATGGCTGCTCTTTCGCCTTTGATAATCACATCAGCCAAAAGCTTAGCCATCCCCGTCAGGTTAATTTTTCCAAAATCTTTCACTTGAGTTGTGGAATCGAGAGTAAACTGATCTACAAAATCGGCATACTTTGGATAAGACACCAGGAGGATGAATTTACCATTTTTAATCCCATTAACTTCGAAAGAGCCATTTTCTGCAGACCTTGCAAATTTAACCAAGGTAGAATCTTTGGCATTTAATACGGCAATTGTTGCACTTGAGAGTAGTGAGGTCGATACAGTGTCGATGGTCCGACCTTTAATTTGATGAATGTTCTGTGCCTTCACACCGGACAGAATAATAACCAGAAAGCACATAGAGAGGAGCGTTCGTTTCATAGATAATTGATTAGTTTCGTATCACAAGATAAAACTAATAGCTTAGTTAAAATAGCCTTTAACCTTTTTTAACAATTTGATAATCCAGGTGCTTAAGTTGTTAAAAGATTTATATTTAGAAAAATTTTTACGCTATGAAATTACCATCTCTACAGCATCTGTATCAAGGTTTAATCGCTGTAATTAAACGCTTCCCGGTGCAGTTTGCATTTATTGTGATTGCAACGGTTTGCTGGGCTTTTTACATCAATATCAATATTTACAGCACCCATTCTGAACATCACCAGCATTTAAGCTTATTAATAAAAGCAGTTTTAATCAGTAATCTCGGCCTTACACTTACACTGGCATTAGATTTAATGGCAGAAAAAAAAGCATTTACGCTCCAGAAAAAGTGGCTGATCAGAATTGCAGCGGTCTCATTCTGCCTTATACTTTTCTGTTTGCTTGATCCTGATGATAATTTTTCTGATCAGCTCCGGATTGGTTTACTGGCATTTGCGTTTCATTTATTCGTAGCCTTTTCCCCATTTATGGATCAAGGTCATATTAATGGTTTCTGGCAATTTAATAAAGTGCTGTTCTTACGCTTTTTAACTGCGGCGCTTTATTCTGCTGTTTTATATGGCGGTTTGGCAATTGCACTTGTAGCTGTTGATGGTTTGTTTAATGTCGACATTCACTGGCGAACCTACATGACGGTTTTTGCAATCATAGCCGGCGGTTTTAGTCCGATCTTCTTTCTTGCCGGTGTACCCGGAAACTTCCAACAATTAGACGAAGACGTATCTTACCCAAAGGGATTAAAAATTTTCACGCAGTTTGTACTGATCCCATTAATGACCATTTACCTGGCGATTTTACTATTTTATGAAATCAAAATTATCGCTATCTGGTCGCTTCCAAAGGGATTGGTATCCAGTTTAATTATCGGTTATACTGTTTTTGGTATCCTTTCACTTTTGCTCATTTATCCCATGAAGGATAAGGAAGGGAACAGCTGGATTAAGCTTTTCTCCCGCTTCTTTTATACCATGCTGGTACCGCTAATTGTACTTCTTCTGTTGGCCGTTTGGAAACGCGTTGATCCGTATGGCATTACCGAGAGTCGGTATATTCTGGTTGTCATCGCCCTTTGGCTTACCTGCATTACGGCCTATTTCCTGTTTAGTAAGAAACAAAATATTAAAGTTATTCCGATTAGCCTGGCTATCATAACGCTCTTTGCGGTTTATGGCCCGCATAGTGCAGCTGGCCTTTCGATATATTCTCAAATCAACCGGTTGAAGAAAATATTGAACTCCAAGAAAAAAGAGGACATGGAAGAGAAACCCATGATCATCAGGTACCTGGTATCGATACATGGCTTAAGCATTTTGCAGGATTTTACTAAAAAAGATTTAAAGCGGGTAGAGCAAAATATTAATAATAAATATGTTGAGGGATATAGCAAGCGTTCTGTTACAGTAGATTCTGCCTTTTCTATTTTTAAAGTAAGTGATACTAACGCACTTTACAGCAGTTCAGAATATAATTTCATTAATTCCAATCATGATTTTTTTAATATTAAGGGTTATGATTACTTCATGAATGTCAGTAGCTATGATGATACCGAAAAGGTTTTGAATGGTATAAAAGTTAAAATAGACCGTTCACAGGAGAACAAAAACATATCGATTAAACTTGGCGATACCGCACAAATTAATGTGAATATTTCTAAAATTTTTGATCGATCGATAGCACTGGCCGATGCGAACAAGCTAAAACCAAAAAAAAACAGTAAGGAATTCCTCCTTCCTGAAAATGAATTAACCTTTTCTAAAGTGGTGAATCATTATCAATTTACTTACGTTATTGAAAACATTAGAGGATATAAAAGCAGTGGTGATTCAAAATATGGCTGGCTTAATGTAGAGGCGCATTTATTGGTTAAGAAATTATAAATATCATGATTAGTTGGTTAGCGTATCCACTAGAAAAATCGTCCTTTGTGGAAAACCGCCCTCGCGAAGAGCCGTCTTTGCGAAGCCGATCCTTCATCTGCTGAAGCAATCTCAATCAAGTATTCTGCAATAGAGATTGCTTCGTCGTGCCTCCTCGCAAAGACGACATTTCGAGCTTTGTAGGCGCGAAGAATCTACTCTACGAAGAACCTTCCTCCTGCACTTGTTTCACTGTTGTCCGGTTAAAGTTTAAACGATCCATTAAATCCTTTAAATCAAGCTAAAAAAGCTGTTTTTATCTCATTTTTAAAAGGTAAGCCCATTGTTTTATAGGTTTCCTAAAAATCTTGCACTAATTCGGCTGTCCGGTAAAAAACTATCATTTTCAGAGGTTTTAATATTTTAAACCGCTCATAGCTTCCATATCCTGCAAAATATTCTTTTGGTTAAGGAATATTGCAGCCATTTGTGATTAGGCTGTCCGGTAAAAATTTGTTCAAAAAGTTTTACCGGACAACAGTGCACTTGTTTCAGGATCTTATCTAAATAAGGTGCTGAACTAAATTCAGCATGACGATTCGGCAATAATGCATTCAATCGAAAATCGCCTTTGCGGAAAACCGTACTCGCGAAGAGCCGTCTTTGAGAAGCCGATCCTTCATCTGCTGAAGCAATCTCCATCGAAGAGTCTACGAAATAGATTGCTTCGTCGTGCCTCCTCGCAAAGACGACTTTTCGAGCTTTGCAGGCGCGAAGAATCTCCTCTAGGAAGAACCGTCCTCCTGAACTTGTTTCAGAATCTTATCTAAATAAGGTGCTGAAATGAATTCAGCATGACGATTCGGCGATAATGCATTCAATCGAAAATCGCCTTTGCGGAAAACCGTCCTGGCGAAGATCCGTCTTTGCGAAGCAGATTCTTCATCTGCTGAAGCAATCTCAATCAAGTATTCTGCAATAGAGATTGCTTCGTCGTTCCTCCTCGCAAAGACGACTTTTCGAGCTTTGCAGGCGCGAAGAATCTCCCCTACGAAGAACCGTCCTCCTGAACTTGTTTCACTGTTGTCCGGTAAAACTTTTTGAACAAATTTTTACCGGACAGCCTAATCACAAATGGCTGCAATATTCCTTAACCAAAAGAATATTTTGCAGGATATAGAAGCTATGAGCGGTTTAAAATATTAAAACCTCTGAAAATGATAGTTTTTTACCGGACAGCCGAATTAGTGCAAGATTTTTAGGAAACCTATAAAACAATGGGCTTACCTTTTAAAAATGAGATAAAAACAGCTTTTTTAGCTTGATTTAAAGGATTTAATGGATCGTTTAAACTTTAACCGGACAACAGTGAACTTGTTTCAGGATCTTATCTAAATAAGGTGCTGAACTAAATTCAGCATGACGATTGAGTTATAGTACCACTGCCATCCCCCTTACAAATCAAACTTTATCCCCTGGGCCAATGGCAAAGTATTCGAATAATTAATGGTATTGGTTTGTCTCCGCATGTAAGCTCTCCAGGCATCAGACCCACTTTCTCTGCCGCCACCGGTTTCCTTTTCACCACCAAATGCACCGCCAATTTCCGCACCAGATGTACCAATATTTACATTTGCAATGCCACAATCAGAACCTTTGGTTGAGAGAAATAATTCTGCCTCTCTTAAATTTAAAGTCATAATTGCCGATGATAAACCTTGTGGAACACCATTCTGCAGGGCAATCGCCTCTTCTAGAGTTTTATATTTAATCAGGTATAAAATCGGCGCAAAAGTTTCATGCTGCACAATCTTGAAATCATTTTTCACCTCTGCAATGCAAGGCTTTACATAACATCCGCTACTGTAATGATCACCCGTTAACACGCCACCTTCCACAATAAAATTTCCACCTTCTGTTTTACATTTTTGAATGGAATCTAAATATGCTGAAACCGCATCCTGATCAATCAGCGGACCAACATGGTTATTTTGATCAAGCGGATCGCCAATTCGCAATTGATCATAGGCTTTTACTAACTTTTCTTTAAAGGCATCGTAAACACTTTCCTGAATAATCAGCCTTCTTGTTGAAGTACATCGCTGACCAGCCGTACCAACAGCACCGAAAACCGCACCGATTAAACTCATATCTAAATCAGCATGTTCAGAAATAATAATGGCGTTATTGCCACCCAATTCCAGCAATGTTTTACCCAGGCGGGCGCCCACCGTTGCTGCAACTTCTTTACCCATCCTGGTAGAACCAGTTGCAGAAATCAAGGGCACACGAACATCATTCGTCATCACTTCTCCCACCGTCCTGTCACCTAAAATCAGGCTACAAACACCTTCTGCAACATCATTCTCTTTGAAAACCTTCGCTATAATATGTTGACAAGCAACAGCCGTTAAAGGTGTTTTTTCAGATGGTTTCCAGATGCAAACATTACCACAAACCAAAGCTAAAGCAGCATTCCAGCTCCAAACCGCAACCGGAAAATTAAATGCCGAAATAATACCCACTATTCCTAATGGATGCCATTGCTCATACATGCGGTGATTCGGACGTTCGCTATGCATCGTTAAACCATATAACTGGCGGGATAATCCCACTGCAAAATCGCAGATATCGATCATTTCCTGTACCTCCCCAAAACCCTCTTGCAGGCTTTTTCCCATTTCATAAGAAACCAGTGTTCCTAAGGCATCTTTATTTGCCCGTAAAGCATCGCCAAACTGACGCACAATGTCGCCACGTTTAGGTGCCGGAACAGTTCGCCAATCTGCAAAGGCCGCCTGGGCGGTTTCTACAACATGATGATAATTTTCAGTAGTAGCCACCTTTGTAGAAGCAATTAATTTTCCATCAACCGGAGAAAAACTTTCCAGCGATTCAGCGTTTGCATCCCCGCCCCAATTACTTCCTGTACTAAAAGCAGAATTATTGGCTTTTACACCCAATTGATCCAAAATGGATTGAATATCTGTATTCATATAGCTAAACGATTTACACAAAAAAACAAAAAATTAAGAGAAAGCGGGTACATTTGGGCCTTTACTTTATCACAATAATTTAGATCGTTGTTTTAAAGATCACTGACTTATATAATCATGAAAATGAATAAAAAATTTATCACTTCCAGCGCCCTGTTACTTTCCCTTTTTCTGGCTGGCCATGTTTCAGCTCAGGAAAAACCCGAAGAAAAACCTGCAAGCTTAACTGTTTACCGGGTTACACCCACTAAGGTGAATGATTTGGTTCATACCAAGCTCGATGTATCTTTCGACTATGCAAAGCGCTACTTAAATGGTAAAGAATGGGTAACCCTGAAGCCTCACTTTTACCCTACCGATTCCTTAACGCTGGATGCTCAGGGGATGGATATTAAAACTATTGCTTTGGTTGGCACAAAAGGAAATACCCCTTTAAAATATGTGTACAAAGACAATAAGTTATTCATCACCTTAAACAAAAAATACACCAACGCCGAAAAGTATACGGTTTACATTGCTTACACGGCAAAGCCGGATGAATTAAAGGTAAAGGGTAGCGCCGCCATTACGGATGCGAAAGGTTTGTATTTTATTAATCCAGATGGAACTGATAAAGATAAACCAACCCAAATCTGGACTCAGGGTGAAACCGAATCTTCATCAGCCTGGTTTCCAACTATAGATAAACCTGATCAAAAAACTACACAGGAAATTTCGATGACGGTTAAATCGAAATATACAACTCTCTCTAACGGTAAACTGATCAGCCAGAAACCAAATGCAGATGGTACCAGAACAGATACCTGGAAAATGGATTTACCACATTCGCCCTACCTGTTTATGATGGCCATTGGCGATTTCAAAATCACTAAAGATACCTACAAAGGCAAAGAGGTAAACTATTATTTAGAACCGAAATTTGCACCTTACGCAAAACAGATTTTTGGTAAAACACCAGAAATGATGAAGTTTTACAGTGAAACTTTAGGATTAGATTACCCCTGGAACAAATATGCACAGGTAGTGGCCAGAGATTATGTATCTGGCGCAATGGAAAACACTACAGCAACTTTACATGGTGAACAAATCCAGAAAAATGATCGCGAACTGTTGGATGGTAACGAAGAAGGAACCATTGCACATGAGCTTTTCCACCAATGGTTTGGTGACTATGTAACGGCAGAATCATGGTCTAACTTAACCATGAACGAATCCTTCGCCACCTTTGGCGAAGTGATCTGGCATGGACATGATGCCGGAAAAGATGCTGAAGATAGATCCCGTTATGAGAAACTACAATCTTACATCAGTTCTACCAAAAATGGCGAAAGTCCTGTTCTGGCCCGTTTTCATTATGCAGATAAGGAAGACATGTTCGATAATGTAAGTTATGCCAAAGGATCAGTAATTTTGTATGCACTGAAAAATCAAATGGGCGATGATGCTTTCTACAAATCGCTGAATAAATACTTAACCACCAATGCATTCAAAAATGGCGAAACCCACCAGTTGAGGCTCGCAATGGAAGAGGTAACGGGTAAAGATTGGAGCCCTTACTTTAACCAATGGTATTACAATGGCGGTCACCCGATTTTAGCAGTTGATTATGGATATGCTGGTGGAAAAGCAACCATTAAAGTGAAACAAACGCAGGATTCTGCTGTGCAAATATTCACCTTACCTATTAAAATTGATATTTATGCTGGCGGAAAGAAAATCAGCAAAGAAATAGTCATCAATAACCGCGAACAAACTTTTTCTTTTGAGGTAAGCACTAAACCCGACTTAATTGATTTTGATGTTGATAAAATCATTGTAGGTGAGTTGAACGACAATAAAGTTGCAGAGAACTATTATTTCCAATACAAAAATGCACCAACTTATGCCAACAGGATTGAAGCAATACAGTTCATTATGCAGAGCAAGGCAAAGAGCGGTCAACAGATTTTATTGGCAGGTTTGAAAGATCCTTCAGGAGATTTACGTGCTTTAAGTATCGATGGATTAAACCTGGAAGATGCACAAATCAAAGCAGCCGCACTTCCTATTTTATTACAATTGGCAAAAACAGATTCAGATACGGAAGTAAGATCAGCAGCGATATCCAAACTGGCAGAAACAGGCGATCAAAGCTATAAAGAGTTGATGGTAGCCAGTACGAAAGACAAGTCTTATCGCGTAACCGCGGCTGGGATAAGTGGATTGGCGAAACTTGCTCCTCAGGAAAGTTTAACAGCCTTATCTACTTTAGATCAGGATACAAAAGATCACATTGCGCCATCAATCGCAACGCTTTATATCAACGATCCGAAAGATGAACACCAGGATTTTTATGCTAATATCGCCACAAAAGGCAACCGGAATGACGTTTTCGCCGTAATTGGTCAGTATTTTCAATACCTCCGGGCCAACACCAACCCAAGCGTAACCGAAAAAGGACTGAAAAATATTAAAGATGCCATTGAAAGATTAAAATTACAATCTTATTTAAACAAACAACTTACTTCTGCTTATGAAGCAACTGCACAAGGTAAATCAACGCAGGCTTCATCAGCAAACGGAGAAGCAAAAACAAACCTGAATAAACAAGCCGAACTGTTTAAAAAAGCAGCCGCTGATTTAGGAAAGGAATAGATCATAGAAGGCTTTTATCCGTCATCAGATGAATACCTAGCACAGTAGCTATATTCATCTGATGACGGATCAGCTTCTAGATTATGACTACATTAGACTAATAGTTTACAAGCGAAATTATACAAAACCGGCTGATCAGCACTTCTTTTTTCCTGACTCCTGTATTACCTTACTCCCATATATTTATCCTATTTTTGTAAAAGAAGGGAAAAGGAACCGCGATGTTGAAAAAATCTATCGATTATCCACACATCATAATCACAACAATAAGCTTTATTTTCAGCCGTTTACATCGTTTTACACAATCGATGTTAATAATTATTTCTAAACCGAATAATTTAAATTGGTAAACTTATATTGTATTTTTCTGCCAATTGGCACGGTTCTTTAATTTAATTGTATATGGAAGAAGAATTCTTTTTTGAATCCAACGAAGACGCGCAACGTTCGGTAGAACGCTATGAAGAGATGATCCGCAATCAAGATCAATACTTTTTCGATGCAGGCGCCTTTGAGTATATTGTAGATTTTTACATTGAAAAAAATGATCCGGTAAAGGCTTTGCAAGTGGTAGATTACGCAGTTAATCAACACCCTTATGCAACCGTATTTTTAATCAAACAGGCACATCTTTATATTCTCACAAACGATCACGACAAAGCTTTTCTTGCCTTGCAAAAAGCCGAATTACTGGAACCGTCCGAACCAGATATTTATTTGTTACGCGGTAATATTTTTCAAAATACCGAACGCTTTAGTGAAGCTTTAGAAAATTATGAAAAGGCTTTAGGTTTGGCCGAAAGCACTGATGAGATACTTTTGCAAATGGCTTATGTGTATCAAAGCATGAGCGATTACGAAAGCGCCATTACCTATATTAAGCTCAGTTTAGAACAAAACATGGAAAATCAGGATGGTCTTTATGAATTGGCTTTCTGTTACGATGTGTTAGACAAGCAGGAAGAAAGCATCAAATTTTACCAGCAATACATCGATACTGATCCTTATTCTTATGCAGCCTGGTATAATTTGGGTAATAGTTTTCATAAGCTTAATCTTTTCGAAAAAGCGATCGATGCATATGATTATGCCATTTTAATCAAAGAAGATTTTAGTTCGGCTTATTTTAATAAAGGTAATGCCCTGGTGCAACTGGATAAGTACGATGAAGCCATCGACGTTTATAAACAAACTTTCGAATATGAACAACCTAATGCAGATACATACTGCGCAATTGGTGAGTGCTACGAAAAGTTAGAAAAAATGGACGAAGCCCGTTCGTACTATAAGAAATCGGTAAAAATGGATCCGAAAATGGCAGATGCCTGGTTCGGAATTGGTGTAACACTAAACCATGAGGAACGTTATTTTGAATCCTTGCACTTTTATAAGAAAGCAATTGATTTAGAAGCTGAAAATCCAGATTTCTGGTTTGCCATGGCCGATGCCTATTACAAACTTGGCCAGATCGAGGAATCTATTACGGCTTATGAAAAGGTTTTAGAATACAATCCTTTAGATATTGAGGCCTGGCTGGATTTCAGTACCGTGTTGTACGAGCAAGGGAAATTATTAGAAGCATCAGAAACAATGGCCGAAGCCATAAAAAATAATCCTGAAGCTGCAGAACTTTATTACCGCATGGTGGCTTACCTGTTTGCATTGGGAAATTATGCAGATGCGCTGGGCTTTCTCGAAACTGCATTAACCACTGATCCTGATAAGCATTATATTTTGTTTGAATATTTACCGCAATTGCAGGATAACAGTGCCATTATCAACGTTATTAACCGTTATATTCGCTAACTGCCTTTTGAGAAAAATTTAACAAATAATTCTCAAAATTTTTTTCACTTTTGTACGCATATGAATTACCCATTATTAAACGTTCCTGAACGTCCTGCTAAACCTCGCCAGAAAGGCCTTACAATGGTTATGGATAAAGGATTAAGCCTGCGCCAGGTGGAAGATTTTATTGAAGTTGCCGGCCTACATACAGATATCGTAAAATTAGGTTGGGCTACATCTCACGTTACGCCAAACCTTAAAGAAAAATTAGCCTTATATAAAAGTGCCGGTATTCCTACCTATTTTGGAGGAACATTATTCGAAGCCTTCATCATCCGTGATCAGTTTTCGGATTATCAACGCATTTTAGACCAATATGGCATGGAATACGCTGAAGTATCAGATGGTTCTATCGAGATTGAGCACGATTTGAAATGTGGTTACATTACCGAATTGGCTAAACAGGTTACCGTAATTTCTGAAGTAGGCAGTAAAGATGCCGCTAAAATATTTGCACCATATAAATGGATCAAATTAATGAAAGCAGAAATTGAAGCTGGTGCATGGAAAGTAATTGCTGAGGCACGTGAAGGTGGAAATGTAGGTATTTACCGTGGTAGTGGCGAGGTTCGTGAAGGTTTGGTTGACGAAATCTTAACCCAAATTCCGGAAGAAACCATTATTTGGGAGGCTCCACAGAAAGAACAACAAGTTTGGTTTATTAAACTAATCGGAACAAATGTAAACCTCGGCAACATTGCCCCGGCAGAAGTAATTCCTTTAGAAACCATCCGTTTAGGATTAAGAGGCGATACTTTCGACTACTTCCTGAATCAGACGAAATAAAATAGACATTGACCTTGCGAGGCACAAAGCAATCTGAATCTTTTGATTGATCCAGATTGCTTTGTGCTTCGCATTGACGTAAATACACCTATGAAAACTTACGGCTTAATCGGATTTCCGCTATCTCATTCTTTTTCTAAAAAGTATTTTACAGAGAAATTCCTAAATGAAGGCATCGTTAACCATCAGTATGAACTTTATCCTATTGAACACATCAAATCCCTTCCTGATTTATTAAGCAATAATGAATCGATTTGCGGTTTGAATGTAACCATTCCGCATAAAGTAAGTATTTTACCATTCTTAAATGAAATCGATGAAGCTGCAGAAAAAATAGGTGCAGTAAATTGCATTTGTGTGAAGCGGTTTCAAGGTGAAACTTATTTAAAGGGTTTTAATACGGATGCTTATGGTTTCGAGAAATCTTTAAGTCCGCTATTACAGCCGCAACACACTAAAGCATTGGTTTTTGGTGATGGCGGAGCAGCCAAGGCCGTTAAATATGTATTGGAAAAACTGGGTATCGAATACCAGGTGGTGGTTCGCAAAGCAACAGAAAACGCAATTTTGTATTCGAAAGTAACGCCAGATATTTTAGCCAGCCATAAATTACTGATCAATACTACGCCATTGGGCATGTCGCCGAATGTAGATACTTTTCCTGAAATAGATTATTCACAAATCGGAGACCAGCATTTGGCTTACGATTTAGTTTACAATCCGCTGGAAACAGCCTTCCTTTTAAAAGCTGCAGCGCACGGAGCTGTTATTAAAAATGGCTTAGAAATGTTGCATCAACAGGCAGAAAAGGCCTGGGCAATATGGAATAAATAACTTATTTCTGCGTAGAGACGAAAACGATAATCAAGATTTATAAAGAACAATGAAGTTAAAATCCATCATCCTTTTTCAAATTGTTCTGATTCTATCTTTTTCGGCTTGTCAGGATAATGATTACAGCCCCAAACCGAAGGCTTATTATCGGATTGAGTTTCCAAAAAAGGCTTACCAGCCCATTTTAGCACCAGTACCTTTCAGTTTTGATTACCCAACTTACGCTACGCTGGAGAAAGACCTAAGTCGGGATGCTCAAAAGAACTGGTACAACCTGCACTTTAAGCAGTTTAATGGGTATTTGCATTTAACTTACTACGATGTTTCGGGCAAAGGAGAATACGAAAACATGGTTGAAGACGCCAGGAAACTGGCCTTTAAACATACCATAAAAGCCAGTGCAATCGATCAGAAGGTAATCTATTATCCTGAAAAGAAAGTATACGGCATTTATTATGCGATAGAGGGGAACACCGCCTCCTCTGTCCAGTTCTTCTTAACTGATAGTACCAAACATTATTTCAGAGGCGCCCTATATTTTAATGAGCGCCCTCAATATGATTCGATTGCCCCGGTTATCAATTTTATTAAAAAAGACATCGATACCTTAATCTCTACCTTTAGGTGGACAAACCAATAACATTATGATTACCGTAAAAACCTTAACATTTAATGCCTATAGTGAGAATACATACATTTTATTTGATGAAACAAAAGAATGTATAATTATAGATCCGGGAATGTATGAAGGCTACGAACAAAATGAGCTGGTTTCTTTCATCAGGGAAAATGATCTTAAACCAGTATTATTGCTCAATACGCACTGTCACCTTGACCATGTTTTCGGCAATAAGTTTGTATTCGATACTTACAGCTTAAAACCACAGTTTCATGAAGGCGAACTTGTTGTTTTAAATGCGGTTCCTGGTTATGCTCCATCGATGGGTTTTACCCAATACCAGATTTCTCCCCTCCCGGATACCTATTTAACAGAAGCCGATACCATCACCTTTGGAAATAGTTCGCTTTCAATCATTTTTGCACCTGGTCACTCTCCCGCTCATTTATGCTTTTACAGCAAAGCAGATCATATCTTGATGGGCGGTGATGTATTGTTTCAAGGGAGCATCGGCCGAACAGATCTTCCTGGTGGAAATCATCAGCAATTAATTCAAAACATTTCACAGCGTCTATTCGTTCTACCTGATGAAACAACAGTCTATCCCGGCCATGGTCCAACAACAACTATTGGTTATGAAAAACAAAATAATCCTTTTTTTTAATGGAAGAGGGATGATGGTTTAATCCATCCAACATTTTCCATCTTACAGTTACCATTTTACCTATCTTTGTTAACGTGAATACGCCCCTATATATCGCAAAACGTTATTTGTTTGCAAAAAAGTCTACCAATGCCATTAACCTGATATCTGGCATATCTATGGTTGGGGTAATGGTTGGCAGCGCGGCGTTGATTATTATTCTTTCGGTATTTAACGGACTGGAAACGGTGGTACTTGGCCTGTTTGATACGATGACTCCAGAACTGGTTATTGTACCAGCAAAGGGGAAAACATTCGATCCTAATACCACCTACTTTTCCTCACTTCAGAAAAACAAAGCCGTATTTTCTTATACAGAAGTACTGCAAGAAAACGCGTTGCTTAAATATAACCAGAAACAGGCAGTAGGTATGGTAAAAGGGGTAAGTTTAGCTTATTTGAAAAACAGTAAGCTAGATAGCTCAATCAGAGAAGGGCATTTTACTTTACAGGATAAAAATGGTTTCACTGCAGTAATCGGCTCTGCCTTGCAAAGTCAGCTTGCTGTAAACACGCTTGATCCATTTACAGAAATGGAAATCTTTTCTCCTAAGAAAACGATTGCAGTTAATACGTTAAACCCAACGGAAGATTTTGTTAATAAAAGCATCAGAGTGAACGGTGTATTTGAAGTGCAGCAAGAGTTTGATAATGGAATTATTGTTCCCCTTGCCTTTGCAAGAGAACTGCTTGGAGAAGAAAAAAATGTATCAACAATAGAAATAAACCTGCAACCTGGAACCGATGTAGATCGCTTTAAAGAAGAAGTTGCTACAAATCTTGGTGAAGGCTTTGAAGTGCGAAACCGGGCAGAACAAAACCGTTCGCTTTACCATATTCTAAACACAGAGAAGTGGGCTGTTTATATCATCCTCACCTTTATTTTAATCATTGCTATTTTCAATATTATTGGTTCTTTAACCATGCTGGTGATCGATAAAGTAAAAGACATTGCAATCCTAAGTAGCCTGGGCGCAAGCAAAAAACTGATTAAACGCATCTTTTTATTCGAAGGAATGATGATTACCATGTCGGGCTGCATATTGGGGCTTATAATTGGGTTGATTTTCTATTTTATTCAGCACAATTACGGCATTATTAAAATGGGCGAAGCGAATCTATTAATGGAATCTTATCCAATCGGACTTAAATGGAAAGACTATGTTTTAGTCTTCGTAACCGTTGGCTTTTTCTCGTTTTTGGCATCAGCTTTGTCATCAAATTTAAGTGTTAAAAAGATAGACCAAATTAATCAAACAATATAAGGGATGAAGTTAGTTAAACAAGCATTTGTATTTGTTGTGATCCTCGGATTGGCGGTGACAGCTTGTAATAGAAAGGAAAAAGCCGGGGTAGAAGAGAGTGATGTTAAAATCGTGAAAGGATTATATAGTTTTGGCCCCGAAATGAAATCATTTACCACGTGCAATGACGGACGTGAATATTGGGTTGCCGACAGCGTTAAAAACCTCGAGCTTTCTTACAGCAACCTTAACTTCGAAAAACCATACGAACCTGTTTATGTTGAGCTGGAAGGTTACTTTGCGAAATCTGATACCTCAGCAGTTTCAGCAGATTTCGATTCGACATTAGTGGTAACTAAGGTTTTAAAAATCAGCAAGGAAATCCCCGATGGGCCGTGTGCACAATAATCGAATAACTTTCATTCGTTAGTCTGGAAATTCTTTCCAGACTTTTATACCTGTGGATTTATAATCCACCCTCAACGAGTTTATTAATCTAGCTTGGTTTTACGGCACTAAGCTAATGTTCAAACCTATAATTATATCAGGTATAAGCTTTGAAGATTAAAAATCCTCAGGAAGACGAGCCTAGATTATAAATCCAGACTAACATTTGTTAGTCCGGAAAAAATTTCCGGACTTTTATAACTGTGGATTTCTAATCCACCCTCAACGAGTTTGTTAATCAAGTTTGTTTTATGGTATAAGGCTTATGTTCAACTCTATAATGATATCAGATATAGAGGATTATAAATCCTCAGCAAGATGAGCCTGGATTATAAATCCAGACTAACTTAGTTTATAAAAAGAAGGCCGAATCATTTGCTGATTCGGCCTTCTTTTTATAAGCGTAATATCTACTACCAGTAAATACCGTAAAGTGCAACTAATAAACCAACAATGATTAAGGCACCAACTGCAAAACCAGGTGTGGTCTTAAACATGCTCGCATCAATTTCAAGTCCTTTTGGATTTGCCACGCCTTTTCTATTTTCAGTTAAGCTGATCAATACCATTCCTAAAATACAGAATACAAATACAATTCCCATTCTATCCAAGAAAGGAATTTCATAGATACCGGCTGCAGTTTTAACTGAGAAACCTATTTCTGATAAGAAAGAAAGATCCATCATTCCAGGTAAGAATTTTAATAAAAGCGATAATCCGAAACCGCCAATGGTGGCAAACAATGCCGCATTTGAGGTAGATCTTTTCCAGAAGAAGCCTAAGATAAACATGGCGAAAATACCTGGAGAAACGAAACCAGTATATTCCTGAATGTATTGGAAACCACCTTTTTTATCGATTCCTAAGTGAGGTGCAATTAAAACACCTAAAACCATGGCCACTACAACAGCAATTTTACCAGTGAAAACCAGGTCTTTTTCAGAAGCATCTGTTTTTAAAACCTTTTTATAAATATCTAAAGTAAAGATAGTAGCGATACTATTTGCCTTACCAGCCAATGAAGCCACCACCGCAGCTGTTAACGCCGCGAATGATAATCCTTTTAATCCGGCGGGTAATAAGTTTAACAATACCGGATAAGCACGATCTGGATTTACAGAACCATCCTGCATCATTTCGGATTGGAAAGCACCATCTTTATACAATACGTAAGCCGCGATACCAGGAAGCACCACAATAATCGGCATTAATAATTTTAAGAATGCTGCGAAAAGTAATCCACCACGAGCTGTTTTTAAATCGGCTCCCAAAGCACGCTGAGTGATGTATTGATTACAGCCCCAATAGTTTAGGTTCACAATCCACATACCACCAATAAGCACGCTTAAACCTGGCAAATCGATGTAATTTTCGTTGTCGGGTTTTAATATCATTTGGAAATGTTCCGAAGCTTTTGAAGTCATCAAACTATAACCTTCCAAAACACCTGATGTACCGTAGTGTGTAGATACCAGGTTTAACGCAAGATAAGTTGTAGCTAAACCACCCAGAATTAAGAAAAATACCTGGATCACGTCAGTATAACCGATTACTTTCATTCCACCAAGTGTAATTAAAATGGCAAATGCAGCAATAGCATACATACAGAAAGTTAAATCAAAACCCGAGATACTGCTTACCGCCAATGCACCTAAATACAAAATAGAGGTTAAGTTAACCACCACATATAACAACAACCAGAACACGGCCATAATCATCGCTACCGTACCGTTATACCGCTGATGCAAGAACTGAGGCATGGTTGCGATTTTATTCTTAAGGTATACAGGAATAAAGAATACAGCAACGATTACGAGCGTAAGTCCACCCATCCATTCGTAAGTAGCAATGGCAAGTCCCATTTTAAAGCCGGATCCACTCATTCCAATAAACTGCTCTGCAGAAATGTTTGAAGCGATTAATGATGCGCCAATTGCCCACCAGGTTAGTGATCCTTCAGCTAGAAAGTAATCTTTTGAGCCCGTGGATGCAGATTTTTTCTTATTGTAGATGTAAAGGCCGTAGGCTGCTACAATAACGAAGTAGATTGCAAATACAATGTAATCCTTCGTGTCCAGTAAGTTTTGTTTCATTGAATGATAAAAGGTTATTTGGTTTAGAAATCTAAATGTAGTAAAATCATAAATCAATATTCACATTTTTTTAAACAAAAACGTTAAAAAGACGCTTATTAATTTATGATCTTACTAAAATATTCGATTTAGATGTATCTGTTGATCAGATTTTCAAGATATTCCTGTCTGCCACTTCTCACTTCCGGCTCTCCAATTTCTGCAGCATAATTTCTCAAATCTTCTAAAGTAAGCTTTCCCTGTTCAAATTCAGCACCTTTACCGCTATCAAAAGAGTCGTAACGCGCTGTTCTTACTTTTTTATAATCAGATTTTTGAAGAATCGCATCAGCAGTAATTAATGCACGGGCGAAAATATCCATCCCACCAACGTGTGCGTAAAACAAATCTTTTGGATCGGTAGAGTTTCTACGGATTTTAGCATCGAAATTTACACCACCACCCTGAAGACCACCGCCTTCTAAAATAATTAACATTGATTCTGTTAATTCATTAATATCATTAGGAAACTGATCGGTATCCCAGCCATTTTGGTAATCACCACGATTGGCATCAATTGATCCTAATAAACCATTATCCACCGCAACCTGCAATTCATGTTGGAAGGTGTGACCAGCTAAAGTAGCGTGGTTTACTTCCAAGTTTAATTTGAAATCATTTAATAAATCATATTGTTGCAAAAAGCCTTTCACGGTAGCTGCATCGTAATCGTATTGATGTTTAGAGGGCTCACAAGGTTTAGGTTCGATAAAGAAAGTACCTTTAAATCCTTGTTTGCGGGCATAGTCTTTTGCCGTATGTAAGAATTGCGCCAAATGCTCCTGCTCGCGTTTCATGTTGGTATTTAGCAAGCTCATATAGCCTTCTCTTCCACCCCAGAACACATAGTTTTCACCACCTAAAGCGATGGTAGCATCTAACGCAGCCTGCACTTGTGCCGCACCATGTGCTAAAACTTTAAAGTCTGGATTGGTAGAAGCACCATTCATGTAACGTGCATGACTGAATAAATTGGCTGTTCCCCAAAGTAATTTCACCCCGCTATCTGCTTGCTTTTGCTTGGCATATTCTACCAAAGTTTGGAGCCTGTTTTCATTTTCAGCAACGTTGTTTCCATAATCAACCACATCTACATCATGAAAACAATAGTAAGGCAATTGCATTTTGGTAATGAACTCAAATGCAGCATCCATTTTATCCTTTGCCCTTTCGATGGCATCTTTCTTTTCATCCCATGGAAAAACATGTGTTGCACCGCCAAAAGGATCTGCACCGTTTCCGTTAAATGAATGCCAGTATGCACAAGCAAATTTGAAATGCTCGTTCATTGTTTTTCCGGCTACTACCCTATCGGCATCATACCACCTGAAAGCTAATGGATTATCACTTTCCAGGCCTTCAAATTTAACCTGATTTATGCCTTTAAAAAATTCTTTTTCTCCTGTTACTATGTTTTTCATTGTACTCTTATTTTGCGGTTCTGTTTATAATAATTTGATTAAAATTTCTTTCCATTCCTGATAAATCGACTCATATTCTTCCGAATTTTGAGGACTTAAGGTTTTTATTGCCCTGTGTTGGGTAAAGGCATCTTCTGCATTTTTGAAAATTCCGGCACCAATTCCGGCGCCTAAAGCTGCGCCAACGCTTCCATCATTTTCATATAATTCTACAGGAATGCCGGTTACATCAACGAATGTTTGTGCAAATACATCGCTCAAAAATAGATTTGCCCTACCCGCGCGGATTACTTTTGGCTGCATACCATTTTCCCTGAGGATATCCAAACCATACCTGAAAGAAAAAGCAATTCCTTCCTGCACAGCGCGAAAAATATCTGCCTGCTGATGGAGATTTAAATCGATACCGATTAATTGTCCGCCAGTAAATTTATTGTTCAGCATTCTTTCTGCACCATTACCAAAAGGCAATACTTTAAGCCCTTTACTTCCAATAGGTGATGTTGCAGAAAGTTTATTTAATGCCGGATAAGTAGCATTTGGTGCGAAATTATGTTTGGCCCAACGGTACATGCTTCCTGTGCCGTTGATGCATAGCAATACACCAGTATGTTTCTTTTCTTTGGTATAGGTTACATGAGCAAAGGTATTTACGCGTGATTGCTGATCGTATGTCAATTCATCACTTACGCCGTAAATTACACCAGAAGTACCGGCAGTCGCGGCAACTTCTCCAGGCTTAAACACATTCAGAGATAAAGCATTATTAGGTTGATCTCCAGATTTGTAAGAAACCGGAATACCAGCTGTTAGGCCGAGTAAACCTGCAATTTCATTAGTTAATGTTCCGTGTGATGAGAATAATGGCTTAACTTCTGGAATCAATTTTTCATCGAATCCATAATATTGCATTAAATCGCTGGAAATTTCATCGTTTTTAAAGTCCCAGAATATACCTTCAGATAAAGCCGGGATGCTCGTTGTAATGTTCCCTGTTAATTTCATAGCGATAAAATCGCCCGGCAACATGATCTTATCAATTTGTTGATAAATTTCCGGCTCGTTTTCTTTTACCCAGGCCAGCTTTGATGCAGTAAAATTTCCAGGAGAATTTAATAAATGCGAAAGCGATTTTTCATGACCGATGGCTTTAAAAGCGCCTTCGCCCAATGCTACAGCACGACTATCGCACCAGATAATGCTGTCTCTTAAAACATTTTGTGACTGATCTACCACCACTAAACCGTGCATCTGATAAGCGATTCCTATCGCTTTGATTTCCTTTGGATCAAAACCCTTAGCCGCGTTGAGCTTTAAAATTGCCTGTTGTACATTGTTCCACCATTCTGCCGGTGACTGTTCTGCCCAACCATTTTTTACGGCTTTTATTTCTGTTTCCTGATCCGGATATTGAGCTGTTGCAATACATTGTTGTGTATCTATCTCTACTACTGCAACCTTTATAGATGATGTGCCAACATCAATACCTAATAAATACATTCGTTATAATTGATTTTTAATACTTGGTTATGCAAACGGTTGCATAAAGTTAATTGTAAAATTCTTAATCGCAAATTTTTTAACTTTATTAATTCTTTTTTATGAAATAAGCGACTTAAATATGAAACTTGTAATTGACTTATTTGAGTTGAAAAGGTTAATTATAACCTTAGCGAAGTTAGTATTGATTGATAATTAATTACTTTAGGCGCAATAAAAATAAATATGATGCAACAAATATCCTGGGATGATTTTGAAAAGGTTGAACTCAGAATCGGAACCATCGTAGAAGCTTTCGAATTTCCGGAAGCCAGACGCCCCGCTTATAAACTACGTGTCGACTTTGGCGAATTTGGAATTAAAACCAGCAGTGCCCAAATAACGAAACATTATACCTTGCCAGAATTGATTGGCAAACAAATTATTGGTGTGATTAATTTTCCAAAGAAACAAATTGGTAAATTTATGTCCGAGTTCTTAGTAACCGGCTTCGCCGACGAAAATGGTGATATTGTATTATCGGCTGTGGAAAGGAGAGTTCCAAATGGAAGTAAGTTGGTTTAGGCTGGCGTTGTAGCTGCTGTACACAGCATTTTTTTCCTAGACCTGATTGGAATGGCAGCTCCCGATTTTTTTCTAATCGGGACTATAATGGAAAGCAGGACCGAACCCTCCCAATTGGCACTGCCATTGTGCTCCAAATCAATTGAAGTGAGCATTAAAGATTCCCTATATTTGCGCCATGAGTTTTTACAATTTCGGGGAAACGAATCCCGAGGAAGAAGATATCCATTATATGAAGCTGGCTTTGGAAGAGGCTAAAAAAGCTTTAACTGAAGATGAAATTCCAATCGGCGCTATTGTGGTGAGCAAAAACCGGATTATTGGTCGTGGCTATAATTTAACCGAACGCTTTAATGACGTTACTGCACACGCCGAAATGCAAGCTTTTACTTCAGCATCGCAAACCATTGGCGGCAAATACTTAAAAGACTGCACTTTATATGTAACCATAGAACCTTGCGTAATGTGCGCCGGAGCCAGTTATTGGACCCAAATCAGCAGAATTGTTTATGGGGCGAGGGAAGAAAAGCGAGGTTTTATTTCTAAAGGAGCAAATCTACTACACCCAAAAACCATTTTAAAAGGTGGCGTAATGGCTGATGAATGTGGATTGTTAATGAAAAGTTTTTTTGAGAAGAGGAGATGAGGGAGTAGTAATTAGTAGCGAGTATCAGGTATCAAGACCAGGCGCTAAAGCAAGAAGTAAAGACTGATGCTTATTAGTATCGAGTAGTTAGTATCAGGTATCAAGACCAGGCGCTAAAGCAAGAAGCAAAGACTGATGCCTATTAGGATTGAGTAGTTAGTACCAAGACTAAATGCTAAACACCTTAATGATCCTTAATTCCTTAATGTTTTCAATAAAAATAACGCCTATATCTAACTTATGGTTTTGAATTTCTTTATCCAGTCTCTTGATTTGAATAAGCAAGTCTACTCGATGTTAAGAACCAAAATACCATTTGATGATAATAACATGAACAAATCTTAATCTACGAATGTTATATTTGCTCAACAAACATTTTTAAATTTAAAACATAAAAACTATGGCTTTTGAATTACCAGCGTTACATTACGCTACAGACGCATTAGAACCGCATATTGATAAAACTACCATGGAAATCCACCATGATAAACATCACCAGGCTTATGTAACCAACTTGAACAAAGCTGTTGAAGGTAAACCAGAAGCGAATCTAAGCATCGAAGAAATTGTTAAAAACATTTCTAAATATCCTGCTGCTGTTAGAAACAATGGTGGTGGTCATTATAATCACTCTTTGTTCTGGAACGTTTTAGGTCCAAATAAAGGTGGTGAGCCAACTGGCGATTTAGCTAAAGCAATTAACGAAACTTTCGGTTCTTTTGCTGAATTAAAAACTAAATTACAGGAAGCTGGTGCAACTCGTTTTGGATCGGGATGGGCTTGGTTATCTGTTGGTGCAGATAAAAAACTTCAGGTTTCCTCTACTCCAAACCAGGATAACCCTTTAATGGATGTTGCCGAAGTAAAAGGTACACCTATCTTTGGTATTGACGTATGGGAGCATGCATATTACTTAAAGTATCAAAACAAACGTCCGGATTACTTAGCTGCCATCTGGAATGCTGTTAACTGGGATGCTGTTGCAGAGCTTTATAAAAAAGCATTGTAAGCAAAACACGAAATAGTAAACACGAAAGTCCCGACGTAAATCGGGACTTTCGTGTTTTAAGATAATTACCTAACTTTACAACAATTAAAATATTCGAAATGAAGAGGGTTATATTTTTACTTTTAATTTTAGCTGGAATAAGTGGTGTAGTGAATGCGCAACAAAACAAGGTCCCAACACCAGATGAAATCGCTAAAAAAAATGTGGAGGATTTAAACAAAAGACTAAAACTTAACGACACCCAAAAAAGTGTAATCTATCGTTTCACCTTTAATCAGGCTAAAGAACAGGCAGATTTGGTTAAAAGACAACAAACTGGAAATTCTCGCGAAGATGATGTAGATAAATTCTATAAGCTACAAAATGAAACCTCTAAAAATATTCGTAACGTATTAAAAGGCGAGCAACAAAACGAATATGATAAAGTGATCGAGGAACGTTTGAGCGGTAAAGCTAAAAACAAAAATAAGAAAAAGAAAAAAGGCGAAGAGGAAGAAGTAGAAGGCGACATTAAAGGCTTGCTTTCCGCACCTCCAATTGAGCCACAAAAACAATAATTCTAACAAGAAGTATTGTTATTGCGATCGAGGATCCCTTCTAGATACATTGCTTCATCCAATGAAAAATTGGTTTCGCAATGACGATTTTTTCGTGGGGATACACTAAACGAATCGTCATGCTGAATTTAGTTCAGCACCTATTTAGATAAGATCCTGAATCAAGTTCAGGAAGACGATTCTTCTAGCAAAATCGTCATTGCGAGGAGGTACGACGAAGCAATCTTTCCTACTAAGAAGCCCCGCTATATAGATTCTTCTACAATATTCGCAACACACAAATATCCTTAACAGCACTGAATATTAAATCCCAACAATATCCTTCTTTTTCTTCTGCTTCATGGCTTTAGGAATAATTTCTAAAATCTCATCTTTAAGGGCATTTAACATTCTCTTTTTGATGAAGTTTTTGTGCGTAACTAAACTGATTTCTCTCACCGGTTCCGGTGATTTGAAATGACGTATTTTCCCGGTTTGTTTGGCACTTAACTCCGCGATAGCCAATTCTGGCAAGAGTGTTGCGCCGCCATTCAAATCAACCATTCTAATAAGTGTTTCTACACTTCCAGTATTGTATTCTAAACCCTGTAGTCTGTTGTTTTTGGTAGAGCGACAAATGTTCAACACCTGGTTGCGCATGCAATGTCCTTCATTCAGGAGCCAGATATTTTCTTCATTAAGATCTTCTGCATCTACCGCTTTCTTTTTGTAGAGCTTACTGTTTTTACTAATGTAGCTCACGAAATTTTCATAATAAAGCGGCGTTTCTGAAATGTTGGCATCAGTTAATGGAGTCGCCAAAATGCCGCAATCTAACACCCCGGTTTTAAGGTGATGAATAATGTCTTCCGTGGTATATTCCCAAATCATAAGTTTAAGATCTGGATACTTTTCCAGCATAGCTGAAATTACTTCAGGTAATAAATATGGCGCTACAGTTGGGATCACCCCTATTTTAAGTTCCCCTAAAACATCCTGCTGCTGACTACTAATCAGTTCTTTCACCTTCCCACTTTCTTGCAAAATTACCCTGGCCTGCGCAATTACCTGAGAGCCAATTTCTGTTGGAAAAACTGGCTGTTTGCTCCGATCAAAAATTTTCACACTAAGTAGTTCTTCTAGTTTTTGCACCTGCATACTCAGTGTAGGTTGTGTCACAAAACACTTATCTGCGGCAGTAACAAAACTCCTATAAGTATCAACCGCAACGATGTATTCTAACTGAACTAAAGTCATATAGTGAAAATTGATTTATTTTTTCAAAGATATAAATTTTAACTATAAGAAAAACATTGAAATATTAAGTTAGTACACATTTATATTTAATAAGAAATTGAAATGCATCAGATTTAAATTAGTAGATTTATTTCATAATTTAAACTTAGATATGACATGGGACTATTTAATTTTTTTAGAAAAAGTGCAGAAAGTCATCAAGAAACTAATCCTGGCAAATTACTACAGAAGGCTTTAGATTTATTCCTTCAAAATAAATCTAAAGCTGAAATCATTTCCGATCTAAAAGCACGAGGCGCAACAGAAGCAATAGCTAAATCAGTTATGATAAGAGCTAGTCAAATGAATGAAAAGTATTTCGCCGAAAAAACCAATAGCCAAATTGATTCTTTACATCATAAAAAGTCAATTAACGATATCTATACTGAAAAACTTAACAAAACGCAAAATGCACAGAGTACACTTATGCCTCATCCAGATATAAATGTTAATTTACATACTTTAGATGGTGGACATGGGGATCACTTTGGAGCACTATTAGGGTTTGGCACAATGCAACAAAATAGTGGGAAACAATTAATTCAGCAAATAATGGCTGTTTGTCTTGGACAACCGTCAAAACTTGTAAATCAAGCTGTGAAGATTAAGGAAGTGAGCCTTACTGAAGCAGGGGGCAATAGTTTTCTAATAAAAATCAGAATCATATTATCAAATGAAAATCTAGTTTCTTCTTTCCCCTATCTTGAAACTAATTATGTAATCCCTTTTAGAACAAAAAATATTACAGAATGGTCTCATGGCAATTCTGAGCAAGCAGAAATTGATGGTGGAGGACGTGAAACATTCGGCATTGGTTTTTATGCAACTGACTATGCCATTAATAAAAATCTTTATAAAGCCAGCCCAAATGTAAATATTAAATTATCTGCATTTGCGCTTATCGTAGAAGAATACGACACAAGTTCAGGTCCCAAAGAATTAAATAATGATTTCACTGGTTATTTACCATCTAAAGATTTTGAAAGTAATTCTTACTATGATTTTATAGGAACATTACTAAATTTTAAATCTTGTAATCCACTTAAAAATAATGAGGGTTATATATTGAAGGTAAAACTAATTAATCAAAACGAAGATGAAGATTTCTTTTCTGTTGATATGTTTGTTAATAATGAAAATTTACACCTTTCTAAACTAAAACCAGGGATGACAATAACTGGCTGTTGCTGGTTTCAAGGCGAAATATCACAATAAAATTAATACCTGCTTTCAAAATCCTGGTATGCCAATGCGATTCCTTCGCGAAGTTCAACCTGATGCTTCCAGCCTAAATTATGGAGCTTAGTTACATCCATTAACTTTCTTGGCGTTCCATCTGGTTTTGTAGTGTCAAATACCAGCTCACCTTCATAATCTAAAACATCTTTGATTAAAAGTGCTAAATCTTTAATCGTTAAATCATGACCCGTACCAATATTAATCAGATGCCGTTCGTTATAATTCTCCATTAAGAAATAACAGGCATCAGCCAAATCATCAGCAAATAAAAACTCACGCATCGGCGATCCTGATCCCCAAACTACAATCTCTTTTACATTGTTAATTTTTGCTTCATGAATTTTACGAATCAGTGCAGGCAACACATGCGAATTCTGTGGGTGATAATTATCATTGTAACCATATAAATTGGTTGGCATTACCGATATAAAATTGGCGCCATATTGATCGCGATAGGCATCACACATTTTTATACCTGCAATTTTCGCAATGGCATAAGGCTCGTTTGTTTCTTCTAACGTTCCGGTTAATAAATAATCCTCCTTTAAAGGTTGCGGAGCCAACTTAGGGTAAATACAGCTTGAACCCAAAAACATCAGTTTTTTAACTTCATTCAGGTAAGCGTTATGGATTACATTATTTTGAATCGCTAAGTTTTCATAAAGAAAATCTGCCCGATAAGTATTGTTTGCTACGATGCCTCCAACTTTTGCCGCAGCCAGAAAAACGTAATCTGGTTTCTCTGCTGCGAAAAAATCAGTCACAGCTTGTTGGTTCCGAAGATCCAGCTCAGAAGATGTTCTGGTGATGATGTTGGCATACCCCTCTTTAACCAGTTTCCGGTAAATGGCAGATCCAACCATGCCACGATGCCCGGCCACATATATTTTTGCGTTCTTTTCCACAGTTATTTTTATAGATTACAAAAATACAATTCCTAGATAAGATTGGCATTAATCTTTCTGTCAAAAGAACTTCGATATTGATTTAATTGTATTTTTGCATAAAAATTAAACTTTTGGGTAAAGATAAACTTAGGCGTTTTGCAGAGATCGAAACCTTTGCAAACGTATATCAATTAGAAGAAGGACAAGTATTAAAGGGAAATTGGGCAGCCAATCACTTCAAAAATTCCAATCCTGTTGTACTGGAACTGGCTTGTGGAAAAGGCGAATATTCGGTAAATCTGGCTAGATTATTTCCTGATAAAAATTTCATTGGCATCGATTACAAAGGAAACCGCATTTGGCGTGGTGCCAAAACGGCTATTGAAGATGGTATTGATAATGTTGCATTTTTGAGAATTCAAATCGAAAATCTATTAGATTATTTTGCTGAAGGCGAAATTGATGAGATCTGGATCACCTTTCCTGATCCTCAACCGCAGGATAGTCGCGAGAAAAAACGTTTAACATTTCCTGCATTTTTAAACCGATATAAAATCGTTTTGAAACCAGGCGGCTGCGTAAACCTGAAAACAGATAACGATCAGCTTTATGCTTATACCGTTGAAAAAACAGCCGAGCTAAACTTAATTATTCATAAAAATACTGATCATTTATATAGCTCAGAATTTGCTGACGAAGTGCTATCGATCAAAACTTATTATGAAAAAAAGTATTTGCTTCACGATAAAAACATTAATTACATCCAATTTTCATTTGAATAATGAACACCAACTTTTACGAACAGGTTTATGAGATTGTGCGACTCATCCCTAAGGGAAGGGTTACTTCTTATGGCGCCATCGCTAAAAGTTTGGGCGCAGCAAAATCGTCCAGAATGGTTGGTCATGCCATGCGCTACGCAGGCACCGCACACCCGATAGTGCCGGCACACCGTGTGGTTAACAGCAGCGGTTTGCTGACAGGGAAATTTCATTTTGAAACGCCAGAAATGATGGAAGAATTATTAGCCAGAGAGGGCGTACAGGTAAAAGATGATAAGGTCTTAAATTTCAAAAAAGTCTTTTGGAATCCGCTGGAAGAAATTACAGAATAACAGGCAGGCTTCTTTTATAATCAGTCAACGTAAAGATAATAAGCAGTAATAAGCCAAAACAGGCATAAAACATTTCGTCAATGATATTGCCTTTAAATATCGTGAACGCTAAAATAATCAAACCAATACTTGCTATCAATTCGATAAAACCATGAAGCTTAAGGTCAATTAATTTAAAAATGCCTCCACTGAATTTGGTACAGATGGTTAAGAGAAAATAACCGATACCCAGTATATAAGCCAAGGTTGATGCAGATGATGATAATCCGAAAAGATCTGGCGAGATGAGCAATAACATCACTAAAATATAATCTAATACTGCATGAAACTTAGGGGAAATAATTTTCATATTCAATCATTTAATTAGTAAACAATCCTCTATTAAAAAAGATTTAGATTTTAAAACATGGGAAAATTAGTAGAAGAATTTAACGGCTATCGTGAAAAAATGAACGATAGAATTATGGAAACAGCAAATACAAATATCAAGCGTTTTTTTGCTTTGGATACCACTTCTTATGCCGATGGCGCTTTAGACGTGAAAACAAAGGAAATGCTGGGCTTGGTGGCTTCTATGGTTTTACGTTGCGATGATTGCATTAAATATCATTTAGGAAAATGTTATGATGCTGGCGTAAATACCGATGAAATGAATGAGATTTTCATGATTGCCAACCTCGTTGGTGGAAGCATCGTGATTCCGCATTACAGAAGAGCGGTAGAGTATTGGGATGAGCTTTCGGGAAATTAGTTTTGAGATGGGAGTATAGAGTTGAGAGTTTTGGGCGGCATGTATATTGCGCTATAATATTAAGACGTACTTAATTATTAGAAAATCTTTTGCAGGCAATAAATGTTAGGAGTTTTTATCCACCATTCTAATTCATATATTGTAAGTATATTTATCGATGGGAACAATCAAAGACTTACTTGCTTATCAGAAAGGTTTCTCATTGGCAATGAATATTTTCGTACTATCTAAAAAGTTTCCGTCAGATGAACGCTATAGCCTTACCGATCAAATTCGGCGGTGTTCCAGAAGTGTTTGTGCAAACCTGGCGGAGGCATACCGAAAGCGAAGGTATCCTAATCACTTTATCAGCAAATTATCCGATGCTGACACTGAGAATGGCGAAACCCAAACCTGGCTGGAATTTGCTTTTGCTTGTGGTTATATTAGTAATGATGAGTTTGAAAAATTAAATAATCAGGCAGAAGAAGTAGCGAAATTATTAGTTTATATGATGAACAATCCTGAACGATTTCTAGTTAAAAACACGCCGTAATCACGTTTCATTGATTCAATATTGTAACAACAAATTCTTAAAACTATTACCGCACGAAATAAATTGAACGGATATTTGATACTAGACTTTCCAATTTCTTTCTACGCCCTGCAGACTCCAAACTCACAAATCTAAACTCCAAACTTGTTACCATGCAGGCTTCAAACTCCGAACTAATAACTCCAAACTCTCTAATTCGTTGCTCTTGGGCAGGTTCTGATCCATTATACCAGAAATACCACGACGAAGAATGGGGGAAACCTGTTTATGATGATAAAATCCTTTTTGAATTTTTGATATTAGAAGGTGCTCAGGCGGGTTTAAGCTGGATTACCATTCTTCGCAGGAGAGAAAATTATCGCAAAGCCTTTGCCAATTTTGAGGTTAAGAAAGTAGCTGCTTTTGATGATCAAGATGTAGAAAGATTAATGAATGATGCAGGTATTATCCGAAATAAGTTGAAGGTTAATAGCGCAATCATTAATGCTAAATTATTTATCGAAATACAGAAAGAATTTGGAAGTTTTTCTAATTACATGTGGCATTTTATGCCAGGCAAAGAACCTCTTCAGAATAAAATAGTTTCCATGAGCGATGTTCCCGCTCGCACAGAAATATCCGATGCTATTAGTAAAGACATGAAAAAGCGTGGCTTTAAGTTTTTCGGCACCACCATCTGTTATGCATTTATGCAGGCCACCGGCATGGTAAACGATCACCTATTAGATTGCTGTGCGAGGTAAAGAACCTATTTTATACAAATCAATCCTCGCAAGACACTAATTCGCTTATTTATTAATCTCCAGACACCTACTTCTTATCATTATTGAGCTATCCATTATACAGGTTGATCTCAAAATCCTGAAATCCATAAAATCCTGGCTATTTTATCGCGTTGTACTCCTGCACCCAGCCCACTACATCTCTGCTATTCAAATCCGTAGCAGTCTCAATCTTCGATTTCAATTCTGGTTGATCGCCTAACTTCTGTAATAGCACCGCTTTTACACTGGCCTTTTTGTCTTCATCAGTAATGGCTTTCATCGGCACCTCTTGAATCGGACCTGTTCCCGGCTTTTCGATGAAATAACGAATCGCCGCCGCTCCTGAACGCACAGGTGCTCCACTTCTTCCACCTCCAATGCTGATTCCGCCGCCCACACCCATTCCACCAAAACCGCCTGTTCCGGCTCCAATCCCTACAGACGGACGAAACCTCACCTTCTTCTCTTTTACCGCAGGCACTAAAGTACCACCACCAAAAGAATATATATTTACCGTTCCCAACTCAATTACCTTCACAAAGCGGTATTCAAAATTTTTACCATTCGCAAAACCCTTACTTAGAAAAGCATCGCCATTCCAGAAGAAGTTTTTAACATCCTTTGCAGGGAGAATCACCTCTTGTTGATCATTTGCGCTGATGAAAACAGAAAAATAATCGGTTCCTTTTATGGTTCCGCGAATCACATCATCGTTGTTTTTAACAATGAAATCTTGGGCAAAGATTGGGCTTAATGTAAAAGACAGGAAAAATATAGACAAGAAGAATTTCATAATCAATGTGCTTAATACAAATAACGGAACAAATTATTAAATCTTGCTATTTTAAGCTGATTTTGATGTTCCCACTATTAGTATTTGGATGATTTATTTTTTGTTGAAAAAGCATTTTACTGATATGATTAACTTTGGTTACTTTTATCAACGGATTAAACCTTCATATCGGTCTAATCATTAAATCGGTGAAATCACATGAATAATAAAAAACTCTTTCTTTTAGACGGAATGGCGCTAATGTACCGGGCACATTTTGCGCTAAGTAAAAACCCCCGTTTTACATCATCAGGCATAAATACATCGGCAGTGATGGGCTTTACCAATACTTTGCTTGACGTATTAAAAAAAGAAAGACCTACCCATATTGCAGTAGTTTTCGATACGGAAGCTCCTACTGAAAGACATACCTCCTTCGAAGCATATAAAGCACATCGCCAGGCAATGCCTGAAGATTTAGCCGCAGCAATGCCTTATGTCATTAAATTAATTACAGGCTTCAACATCCCTGTGATTACTTCGGATGGTTACGAAGCTGATGACATTATTGGTACGCTCGCAAAAAAAGCAGAGCAAAAGGGTTTTCAGGTTTTCTGTATGACCCCAGACAAGGATTTTGCCCAATTGGTATCTGAAAATATTTTCATTTACAAACCTGCCCGCATGGGTAATGGTATGGAAATTCTCGGTGTTAAAGAAGTTTTAGCCAAATGGGAAATTGAAAATGTACTTCAGGTAATCGATATTTTAGGTTTATGGGGAGATGCAGTTGATAACATCCCGGGGATTCCGGGGATTGGTGAGAAAACGGCGAAAGCACTTATCAAAACCTACGGATCGATGGAAAACATCATTGCCCATGCTCATGAGCTTAAGGGCAAACAACGCGAAAACGTAGAAAACTTTGCCGAACAGGGATTAATTTCGAAGAAACTCGCCACCATTATCCTAGATGTTCCCGTAGAATTAGATGAAGCAAGCCTCGAACTCTGCGACCCGAGTCGCGATTTATTAGAGCCACTTTTTACAGAGTTAGAGTTCAGAACGTTAGGTCGCCGCGTTTTTGGCGACGAATTTTCCGTTACCACAGCCAGATTTGGAGAAGGCACCCAGACTGATCTGTTTGGCAATCAAACCGGAGAATCCATTCAATACACCAATACCATTGAAGAGGAACCAGCGGAAAAAATACCTGCTAAAACAATAGAAAATACAGAGCACGATTATCAACTGGTTGACACTGCTGAAAAACGTGCAGACCTGATAAAAAGCTTATTAGCTGAACCGAGGATTTCTTTCGATACCGAAACAACAGGAACCGATGCCAATACTGCTGATTTGGTTGGCTTATCATTCTCTGTTAAACCTGGAACTGGATACTATATTCCGGTCTCAGCGATTAGAGAAGAAGCACAGGCCATTGTTGATGAGTTTCGTGTAATTTTAGAAAACCCTGAAATTGAGAAAATTGGTCAAAACACCAAATACGATATTTTAGTTTTGAAATGGTACGGCGTACAGGTTAAAGGAAAAATTTTCGACACCATGTTGGCGCATTACCTGATCGATCCAGATACACGCCATGGCATGGATGTATTGTCAGAAAACTACTTGAACTACTCTCCGATCTCTATTACCAAACTCATCGGACCAAAAGGAAAAAATCAAGGCACTATGCGTGATGTTCCGGTAGAAGATGTAGTGGATTATGCCGCAGAAGATGCCGATGTAACTTTACAACTGGCACACATTTTCGAACCTAAACTTGTAGAACTAAACGCCGCTAAACTTGCAGAGGAGATTGAAAATCCATTGGTTTATGTTTTAGCCGACATCGAAAAGGAAGGTGTTCGCATTGATATGGACACGCTGAAAACTTATTCTGCAGAGTTGGAAATTGAAATCAGAAAAGCAGAACAAAGTGTTTATGATAAAGCTGGATTGACTTTCAATTTAGCTTCTCCGAAACAATTGGGTGAGGTTTTATTTGATAAGCTTCAGCTTGACCCTAAAGCAAAGAAAACAAAAACCGGACAATATCAAACCGGCGAAGATGTTTTAACTGCACTTGCGAGCAAAAGCGATATCGTAAAGGACATTTTGGATTTCAGACAGTTGCAAAAACTAAAATCTACCTATGTTGATGCACTACCTTTAATGGTAAATCCAAAAACGGGTCGGGTTCATACCTCGTATAACCAGGCTGTTGCGGCAACAGGTAGATTGAGTTCTAACAACCCAAACCTGCAAAACATTCCTATTCGAACAGAAAGAGGACGAGAAGTGCGTAAGGCTTTCATTGCCAGAGATGAAAACCATATCCTATTATCTGCAGATTATTCACAGATTGAGTTGAGGATTATCGCCGAAATTAGTAAAGAAGAAAACATGTTAGATGCTTTTAATAAAGGCATCGATATCCATACTGCAACTGCGGCAAAGGTATACGGAATAACGATTGAGGAAGTGGATAGCACGCAAAGAAGAAATGCAAAAGCAGTAAACTTCGGTATTATTTATGGTCAGTCGGCTTTTGGCTTATCGCAAAACCTCGGTATTCCGCGTAAAGAGGCTGCCGAGATTATTGAGCAATATTTCACCCAGTATCCAGGAATTAAGCGTTACATGAGTGATACCATGAACTTTGCCAGAGAAAATGGTTTCGTAGAAACGATCATGGGCAGAAGGCGCTATCTACGGGACATCAACTCCGCCAATCAAACTGTACGTGGTTTTGCAGAACGAAATGCAATCAATGCCCCAATTCAAGGTTCGGCTGCTGATATGATCAAAATTGCGATGATCAATATTCACAAAGAAATGAAAGCACAGAATTTACAATCTACCATGACTATGCAGGTGCATGATGAGCTTGTTTTTGATGTGGTTAGATCTGAAAAAGAAGTGATGAAATCTATTATTCAGGATAAAATGGCCAATGCAATAAAGTTAACCGTTCCAATTGTTGTAGAAATTGGCGAAGGAGATAATTGGCTGGCTGCACATTAAAAAAATAATTTCTTAACTTCATTAAAACTTCATTCCGATTAACCAATTTTATATCAACAAATAACGAATAAAACAAAAGTTAAAAAGCATGAAACCTTGGCATATAATAAAGAAGTTTCATCACAATTAAAAATCAAATATTAAAGACATGAAAAAATTATTAAGTTTAATCGCAATCGCAGCATTTGGATTAACAACAGCATTTGCTCAAACACCTGCAACAACTCCAGCTAAAGCTAAAACCGTTGTAAAAAAAGAAGTAAAAACTACAACTGCTCCTGCAAAGGCAACCGCAAAACAAGAAACTAAAAAAGTTGAAACGAAAACTACTGCAACAGCAACAAAACTGAAAGCTGATGGTACTCCTGACAAGCGTTTTACAGAGAATAAAACTAAAACAGTAACTAAGGTTGTTGGTCCTACAAAAAAAGATGGAACGGCTGATATGCGCTATAAAGCAAATAAACCCACTCCAAAAAAGAATTAGTTCAAAGTTTATAATTGAAAAGGGTTCCAACGAAAGTTAGAACCCTTTTTTCATTTACAGTGAAATGGTTTCACCGATTTCTGGAAGCAATAAAGTTTTATTCTCCCGTTTAAATTTGGCCACAGCTTCTTCCTTATCAATACTAATCGGAGGGAAAGTATCATAATGCACACCAATCACCTGATCGCAATTAATAAATTTTGAAGCAATAACGGCATCATCTACCCCCATGGTATAATGACCTCCTATTGGTAAAATAGCATAATCTAAATGATATAAGTCTGCCAATAACTTCATTTCTAAAGTTAACGCGGTATCACCTGCAAAATAAATTTGTTTTCCTTCCAGTTCCAGTACAAAACCTGCAGGGTTACCACCATAACTTCCATCAGGGTTAGAACTACTGTGAACTGCCCATACCGTACGCAGTTTACCAAATGGCAAAGTTTGTGTTCCGAAGTTAACGTCAATAACCTTTTCAATACCTTGCTTTTTGATCCATCCGGCAACCTCCACCGTGGCAATTACTTGCGCATCGGTTTGTTTTGCTAATTCTACTAAATCAGCTACATGGTCTCCATGCCCGTGACTTACTAAAATATAATCTGCTTCTATTTTAGTCGTATCCACATCTTTCGCCAGTGGATTTGATTTAATAAATGGATCAAAAAGAAATTTTTTGCCATCTGCTTCGATCAAAAAGCAAGATTGACCATAATAAGTATATTTCATAAAATATTAATAGATATTAATTATTAAGTTTAAGACTACAAACTTTTTTTATTGTCCAAACATCCCACCTAAACCGCCAAGCATATCTTTAGCTGATGCCTGCATTTCTGTAGAACTTACTTCTTCTGCATTAGCAAGGGCTTTATTAATTGCAGTTAAAAGCAATTCCTCAAGTTCTTCTCTATCTGCATTTTTTAAAAATTCTTCATCAATGGCCACACCTGTAATTGCCTTATTTGCAGTTGCGGTAATCTTGATTGCACCATTTTCAACTTCTCCAAATACAGAAACCGTATCTAAACGTTTTTTAATCTCTTCAGCTTTTTGCTGTGCTGCGAATAATTGATCGAACATAATTTTATTGTTTTATAGTAAACGAAATTGGGCTGAATTGGTTTTCAAATGTCCCTTTTATGAAACTGATTTTATAATGAATAGATCAAAATATACTATAATCCAGCTCAGGCTTAAATTCGGCCGAGAATGGTATTGGCTTCATCGAGGAAACGATCAATTTTCTTCGTCCCGATGAAACTCCTCATGGCCAGGGTTTTCATTTTATTTTTATTTGGCAGGTAGATTTCTGCATTCACATCTGTTCCAGAGTAAATCAAATTCGTTGTTTTCCTCACAATTTGAAAGCGAACAAGATCATCGAAAGTATATTCCGTTACTTTTCTTCCACCGAATGTGGAATGAATTAACTTACCCTGGTTTTTATCAAATTTGATGCTGGAAAAGAAAGCATATATAAAAACCAAACCAATAATTAGTGGAAAATAAGTGACAAGAATTCTTTTAAAAGCAGCTTCCTCCATCATAAAATCCGGATTAAGCCAAATGGCTACAGTAATACCAATCATGATAATACCAAGAATTAAGCCCCCAATTTTATTCTGGCGTAAAGTGTAAACCCCACCTTCTTCTTTAAAAAATTCAAAGTCAAAAATGGCTTGTTTTGAAATGATGGGTGCGTTGGCAAAAACGAGTTCATCAATTTTGGGTAATACCTCATTTTGGTATTGAATTAAATTAGCGTCTGTCGCTTTGCTGTATCCAGCAGATACCGCTAAACCTTTTCCATGCCGGTTACTCTTTTTAAACAATGAATAACTAAAACTACTTCCCAGCGTTTCGTAAGGTTCAATTGCTGCAATATCATCAAATGGAATAGATCCAATAGGTAAAAAACCAATCTTCTTGTACAATTTTCTGTCCGTACCGTTAAAGATTAATTTAGATTCGGCCATTAATACCAACAGTAACGGAATCATTAATAACAATCCATAATAAGTTATTGATGTTGCTATGGAATAGCCACTCATCTCGGTAGCTAAAAAGTAAATAAATACCGCTACAAGAATAAAAAAGATCAATCCTAAAATCCTTAAACTACGTTTTGGATAAATAGTGAGGGTATTGGTTTCAATAATCCATTTTGTTTTGGCCATAATTAATCTTCATCAGAACCAGGTAAACTGCCATTGCCGTGGTAAGCGCCTTTGCGAATAATCGGCATTTTTAAGTGCTGATACAATTCATCAAGATGCATTAAGCTACCATTGGTTAAATTTCCTAAAAATATAACAATAATGTTTTTATCCAGATCGCGAACATAGATATGTCGGAAACCATGCCACCAACCAGTGTGGTAAACTACCTTATCCATTTTTTCTCCATCGAACATCCGCCAGCCATAACCATAATTGAAGTGGCCATTTACTGGTTTATTCCGACCAACATAAGATGAATCGCTACTTTTCTTTGTTAACAAACGGCCGTTCTTTAAGTATTTATCGTACAATACCAAATCGTGTAAAGTGCTATAAATTCCTTTATCACCTACTGGTCCATCCAGGAAATTCTGCGCTACAGAATATTTCCAGGTACGATCATGTCCAACTACATCTACCGGCACTTTTTCATATTCAGTAGTGCTGTAAACATGTGTGTGTTTCATTCCCGCAGGTCTGAAAACATGCTCCATCATGTATTGCGAATAGCGTTGACCAGTTACTTTTTCGATTATCGCACCCAATACCATGAAATTGGAGTTGTTATAGTGGAACCGATTATCCGGTTTTGTATAAGGATTAGGTTTTCGCTCAGCAATCACATTCATTACTTCCTGGTTAGTCACCCCTTTTTTCATAGAGCGTTTTTCTTTCCTCCAGATGTCATCGATGAAATAAACATAATTCATCATCCCACTGCGATGGCTTAAAAGCAACTTCACCGTAATGCCATCGTATGGGAAATTAGGAAAGAACTTCTTTACATTATCATTTAGTGATAACTTACCCGCTTCAACCAATTGCATGATCGCCGTTCCGGTAAATGTTTTAGTAATGGACGCGAGTTCGAACTCCGAATTTATTTTTAAGCTATCGCGATGTAAATAATCTGCCCAGCCAATTGCTTTTTCATATAGAATTTTTCCATCTTTAGCCACGAGCATATTTCCGTTAAAACCATACTTTTTATGGAGGTTTTGAACAAAATCGGCAATCCATTTATCGCCCTTTGCCGGATTATATGCAATCAAAGCACTATCCGCTTTGTCGTCTTCTTTAACGCGGATTTTTGCATCAGCAGCCTTTTTCTCTTCCGATTTTTTGCTGTTACAAGCAGTTAATAATGTAATGGAGAGGGCTAATGCTGAACATATATATCTAAAATTCATTTATGCAAAAAAATAGGGATTTAAAACCCGAAAATTAAAGAATTTTAGACGTATAATTCGAAAGAGTTTTAAACATTTGAGCATTTTTGGTTATACCAACATTCAAATAAATGCCCTTTGCTACCATAAACAGGGTCATTATCCGGGTTTTTAACTTCAGCAATGTCTTCATCTGCTTCTGGTCGTTCATCGGCTTTACCATATTTTATGTTGTATTCTGCTCCGTTTGGATAAGCACCAACAACTGTAAAGTCTTCACTAGCATGTAATTTCATGTGAGCAACACCTGCAGGGATCATCACTACATCTCCTTTATCAAGCTCAATACAAACGCCATGCTCCCCGCCAAACTGCACTTCTGCTTTTCCGCAGTAAACGCCCATCACTTCGTGAGTATTGCTGTGATAATGTTGGTAATCAAAAATTCCATCTACCCAGGCATTTGTATATCCGTTCTGGGCGAAGACTTTTTTAATCGCTTCTTCGGTCTCATCAGGGTGAATCAGAAATGCACCCTTGTAAATCATCAGTGGTAAATTCGGGTTATTGGGGCAGTTCCCATTGGCTTCTATTTTATGTGCAACAAGATATGCCTCTTGTATTAGTTTTTCTTTGTCCATGATTGTAATGTTTAATTACTAACAAAGCAAGATGGAAAGGGTTTAAATTTAGTCGAGATAACTGGGCGATCAAGATAATTTCAGCAGAACAAACAATCTATTCTAATTAGCAGAAATTACCAATAGCAAATCTAAATGCCTATTTGTCCCGCAGATTAAAGTGATTTTCGCAGAACTAATAATCCAGACCTAATCTGCGAGATCAGCGAAAATCAACGGGAAATATCAATAGCTAATCAAAACGCCTAATTTGTCCCGCGCAGATTAGAGTGATTCCCACTGAACTAATAATCCAGACCTAATCTGCCAGATCAGCGAAAATCAGCGGGAAATATCAATAGCTAATCAAACGCCTAATTTGTCCCGCAGATTAAAGTGATTTTCGCAGAATTAATAATCCAGACCTAATCTGCCAGATCAGCGGGAAATATTGATAGTTTGATTTTTATTAAATACTTTACTCTAACTCACAATTATTTAATATCTTAGTTCATCATCCCATAACATTTAAACAAACTTAGCTATGGATGAAAACGATATATCTTACCTCATCAGGGGTGCAATCTTTACCACCTACAACGCCTTCGGACCAGGACTTCTAGAATCCACCTACGAAAACGTGCTATCGTATGTTTTGAGGTAACAAGGATTAGAAGTCAAACAACAGTTGCAACTACCTATTTTTTTTAATGATGTGGAACTCAATGCGGGTTATCGAATTGACCTATTAGTTAATAACTTGGTGATTGTAGAAATAAAATCAGTAGAAGCGCTTACTCCTGTTCATCATAAACAACTGATCAACTACCTCAAACTATCTGGTTCAAGATTGGGTATCCTCGTTAATTTTAATGCTGCCAACATAGCGGAGTCTATCATTAGAAAAGTTAATCATCTTTAATCGAAACGAAGCTGTATCATAAATCCAAAATATTATCCTGAGTCCGTCGAAGAATATATAAAAACTACCTTTTATGGCGTTTTCCACAAGCTCAACGTTTCCAAGCATCAATTGATTTATGATACAGCCTTCTAAAAAATTATTTCTGACTTTCCGCCCACGCATCCATTTTGGATTCAAATACCGAAAGCGGGAAAGAACCATCTTTTAACACTGCCGTATGGAAGGCTGCCAACTTAAACTTCACACCAAGTTGTTTCTCATATTTACTTCTCAGTTCGCGAATTTTCATTGCACCAGTTTTATAACCTAAGGCTTGCGCAGGAATTCCCATATACCGTTCAATTTCAGCTGTAGCACCTTCCGTGCTGATCGCTTCATTATCCGTCATGTATTTAATGGCTTGTTCCCTGCTCATATTTTTGGTGTGAATGGCTACATCAACCACCAAACGAATTGCCCTGTGCATTTCATCGCCTAAAGCACCCATGTGCTGATAAGGATCCTGATATAAGCCAAGTTCCTTCCCTAAAGACTCGCAATAAAGTGCCCAGCCCTCCACATAAGCATTATGACCACCAAAACGGCGGAAGTTTGGAAGCAACTTATTTTCCTGAGTCAAAGAAATCTGGTAATGGTGACCCGGAATAGCTTCATGTAAAAATAAAGACTCCATTCCTGAAGTCGTATTAAATGTTTTAGCATCCAGAATTGGCACATAGAATATCCCCGGGCGCTTGCCATCAGCCGAACCCTGATTATATTCCGCACTTGCAGAGGCGGCCCTGAAAGCTTCCGTCTGGCGAATCTCAAACGGTGTTTTTGGTTCCACATCAAACATCTTCTTTAAATTCGGTTTCATCCGTTGATGGATGTTTTCAAAAGCAGCTAAAACTTCTTTTGGTGTTTGATAAGGCATAAATTTCTTATCCGTTTTCATGTATTCGAAAAATGCTTTCAAATCACCCTTAAAACCAACCAGATTTTTGACACTATCCATTTGCCCTTTAATCCGTGCCACTTCTTTTAATCCGGTTTGATAAATCTCTTCAGGTGTTTTATTGGTAGTAGTTTGTTGTTTTACCAGGTAAGTATACCAGGCCAAACCGCCTGGCATTGCCGAATATCCAGAAGTTGTTCTGGCTTTAGGCAAGTATTCATGCTGAAGAAAATCACCTAACTTTTTATAGGTCGGAACGATAACAGTGGTAATCGCATTGCGATATTCTGTGGTTAGCTTTTGTTTATCAGCAGCTGAAAAACTTTCAGGCAATGAATTTATCGGACCGTAAAAAAGACTCTTTTCAGGATTGAAAACCACCATGCTCTGCATTTGAGGAATCATTTTAACAACAAGCGCCTTCGGCAATACAACACCTGCTGCTGCGCCTTTCTTAAAATTAGCAATTGCCGTATCTGCCCAAATTGAAAATGCAGTTACCCGTTTCAGCCAGTCTTCATAATTTTTCACTGTTTTAAAGGGCTGTGCACCTGTACCAGATCCCAATTGGCCAATGGTGAGTGGCAAAGCAAACATCTGGTTAAAAGGAAGATATTCTGAATGGTATTTTAATCCTTCCAGATTGATACTCAATTGATCTTTCAGGTAATCATAAGAAAGCTTATCATTTTCGGAAGATAACTCCTCACGGTCATACTTACCCAAACTATCAAGGTAGCGTTGATTATAATCCCTATTCATTTTAATGAAAGCCTGAGAACCATCATTCGGCAAAAGATCATTATAGCGCTCATCTCCAATATAGGTTGCGCCAATAGGGTTAAGCTTCAAACCTTCCTGATAGTATTGCTCGCACATTGCAGCAAACTGTAGGTTATTACCAACGCTATCTGTTTTATTTTTCTCTTTACAAGAAAGTAAAGCAGTAGCACAAAGTGCGAAAAGAGTTATTTTCTTCATTTAATTTTTAGTTAAGGTCTCTTCAAAAATAGTAAAATTATCATCCAATTATAGAAATGGTATTGAACGCAAAAAAGCCATCCTTTTTGGAGATGGCTTTAATATTTTAATCAGTTCGAAAATTTAATATTATAACTATTTGATAACTGAAAATATAGTTCTTTTATGCATGAAATCCTTTTAAAATTCTTTAAAACAATTATAATATTACTTTATTTAAAAAAGGGAGTAACACCTTTATTATTAATATATTCTTCTACAATTCCAATTTCTTCAATATCAACAAAATCTAAAAAATCAGAATCTCTTATTTGTTCCCACATTAAATGGTTTTTATTATTTTGATTTGCTTTTGGCTCTCTGCCTAAAACGAAATACTTCCCGTCTTTTTGTCCATCTAACTCTAATGCTTTAGTTAGAGCAACAAATCGGGTCACATCATTCTCTAAATTATAATGCTGTTTTTCAAAATCTATTGCTTGCCCCGCAACAGGTACGCCATTAACACCTATAAAATTAACCTCAACAGGCGCAATTAAATTTTTGAAATCATTTGGGGTAATGGTTCTATCTACATTAACTTTTCCCTTAATATTTGGGTAGAGTATTGTTTTTATTTTCTCATAAACATTAATACTGTTATCAATTGTAACAGCTTCATCATATGGAAAGATGTATTTTTCAAATATCTTTTTATAATTATTTGAATTTAAAGAAATATCTATTGGTTTGGCTTCAGAAAACTGTATGAGATTATTTGAATATTTTGAAAGATATGAGATATATGAACTGTTTACCCAATTAGCTTTCAAAGTATTATCTAATATAAATAACTCTTCAACACTCCCAGCATCCTTATTTATCTCCTTCTCTAGGGCTCTTAAATAAGTCTTTAAAATTGTATTACTTTCGCTATCTAATAAGCCTTTAATTGCTAGCAATTTTGATACAGAATACTTAAAAAAATGTTGCTCTCCATTAAACATAATTAGCCCTATACTTACTTTCTCATCAAGAGTAGCATTAATTGGAACATATAATATGGAAAATAAAGTTTTCATTTCAGGTTAATATTAAAGAATGCACAAAGGCTCTAAAGTTATCTTCACACCGTTTTCCCCAAGCATTATCGAACAAATACTGTTCCATTTTAGCTTTAATAATAACGGTATCAATAGCCCAGGAATTTGGTACTAAGGCAAGTATGTTATCTAAATTACTTTCACAATCTTTGATACAAATGTAGAAATTTTCAATCAGCTTATCTACAATTTCGCCTAATTTCCTATCATGCCCAAATAAGAGTTTAGCTAAATCAGTATTCAAAATACTATCGTCCTCTGTTAAAGACTGTATACCATAATCAAGAAAGCTAGAATTAAAAATAGCAACATGATCTATTGCATAAAACGATAACCTGTTATCTTTTGCGTAATGCAACAATAGATTATTATTGTTATAATTCCTGTCTTCATTGGCTAACCAGATATCAAATAAGGCAATTTTTAAAAAGTCTGATTTATTTATAATTTTATCTCTGAAATTTTTATCCTTAAATAAAGGTATAAATGATAAATCAAGCTCTTTAGTATTCTTTAAATACAAAGAACCGAAGCATTCTTTCTGAAAAAAGTAAGGTTGAAGCTTCGGGTATTTTTCATAAGGAATATGTTCTTCAGCAACAGTTATTAATGCTGTTCCCGGAATATTAATTCCCCATAATTTTCCAAATTCTGATGCAATTAATTCATTGAATAGATACTTTGGAAATTTATCATATTTACAAACCCAGTCATTAAAATCATTACAAGTAACCAATAAGGGACTACTGCCAGCGGTATTAAACATTTTATGTACCTGCTGAATAGTCTTAAGTGATTTCATTTGATATTGAGGAGGTTAATCCTTGCAATATATAAATAATCATCAATAACCAAAAAAAGCCATCCCTTTTGGGGATGGCTTTAATTATTTTAGACGTTAGCACTGAAAACTGCTAACTGAGAATTGTCAACTGGATTACGCTAATAACCTGATTGGCTCTTCTAATAAACCTTTTAATGTTTGTAAGAACTGTGCTCCGGTTGCACCATCAACCACACGGTGATCACAACCTAAAGTTAACTTCATTACATTACCAGGAACAACGGCTCCGTTTTTAACTACAGGAACTTGTTGAATAGCACCTACTGATAAAATTGCGCCATCAGGAGAGTTGATAATGGAAGTAAATTCATCAATACCAAACATACCTAAGTTGGATACGGTGAAGGTAGAACCTTCCCAATCTGCAGGCTGTAATTTTTTAGCTTTTGCTTTACCACCAAAGTCTTTCACCTCTGCAGAAATGTGAGATAAAGATTTACCATCTGCGAAACGCACTACAGGAACTAATAAACCATCTTCCACAGCCATTGCTACACCGATATTGGTATGCTCATTGAAGCGGATTTTATCACCACCCCATGAAGAGTTAACCGCCGGATGTTTTTTCAATGCCACTGCAACTGCTTTAATTACAATATCGTTGAAAGAAACTTTAACAGGAGCAACTTCATTGATTGCCGTACGGGCAGCCATTGCGTTATCCATATCAATACTTACCGTTAAGTAGAAGTGTGGTGCAGTAAATAAGCTTTCAGCTAAACGTTTCGCAATCACTTTACGCATTTGTGAAACCGGTGCCTCTGTAAATTTAACTTCACCAACATAAGTAGGAATAACCGGAGCTGCAGCTGCTGCTTTCGGTTGCTCGCTGCTTTCAGCTTTCGGCTTTTCGCTTTGTGCTTGCGCCGCAGGCTTAAAGTTCTCTATATCTTTTTTAATGATACGTCCACCTTCTGCACTACCAGAAACCTGTGATAAATCGATTCCTTTATCCTTAGCAATTTTCTTAGCTAATGGAGAAGCCTTAACACGGCTATCAGATGAGCTTTCTGCAACGGGAGCTGAACTTGCATCAGCAGTTGTTGCTTGTTTTTCTGCTGCAGGCGCTTCGGTTTTTTCTGCGCTTTCAGCTTTAGGTTTTGCACTTTGTGCTCCACCAGCTAAAATACCGCTAACATCAGTTCCTTCAGGACCAACAATAGCAATAATTCCATTTACTTTAGCAGCAGAACCTTTTTCTACACCAATGTGCAATAAAGTTCCGGTAGCATAGCCCATCACTTCCATAGTTGCCTTATCGGTTTCTACATCAGCTAAAACATCATCATCCTTAACCTGATCGCCTACTTTTTTATGCCATTCAGCAATTACGCCTTCAGTCATCGTATCGCTTAACAAAGGCATGCGGATCACCGTAACACCTTTTTCTGCTAATTCTTCTTCGCTTAAACCACCACCCTGAGCAGGGGCAGCTTCTTCTTTTTTATCTTCAGCCTTAGGCGCCGTATCATCAGACTTCGGACTTGCCGACTCCTGACTACCTGACTCAGCCTCTAAAGCCGCTTTATAATCCTCGCCTTCTTTACCGATAACAGCCATAATAGCATCAACCGGAACTGAAGCACCTTCTTCTACACCTATGTATAAAAGCGTACCATCCCAGTAAGATTCCATGTCCATTGTTGCTTTGTCAGTTTCTACTTCTGCCAAAACATCGCCGCTTTTCACTTTATCGCCCACTTTTTTATGCCACTTCGCCAAAACCCCTTCGGTCATGGTGTCGCTCATTTTGGGCATTTTAATTACATCAGCCATTATATCTAATTAATTGAAATCTTTTTAAAATATTAGTCCATTACGTAAGGATAGTTCTCCGTCATGTATACATCTTTGTATAATTCGGTTACTTCCGGCCATGGGGATTCTTCAGCAAATTTTACCGCCTGATCTACAGTAGCTTTAACTTTCGCTTCCACTTCTTCAATCCAGGCCTGATCTGCATACTTTTCTTTCAGAATAGTTTCTCTCGCAAGTTCAACAGGATCTTTAGCTTTATAATCTTCTAATTCTTCTTTAGTACGATATTTTGCAGGATCTGACATTGAATGTCCACGGTAACGGTAAGTTCTCATTTCTAAGAAAGTTGGTCCTTCACCTTTACGCGCCCGTTGAATCGCCTCATCCATTGCATTATGAACTGCAACCGGATCCATTCCATCAACTGGTGCACATGGCATATCAAAACCTAAACCAATTTTATAAATATCAGTCATGTTTGTAGTACGTTGTACTGAAGTACCCATTGCATAACCATTGTTTTCACAAACAAAAATTACGGGCAATTTCCACAACATCGCCATGTTAAAAGTTTCGTTTAATGCACCCTGACGCACCGCGCCATCGCCCATATAACAAATATTAACATTATCAGTTCCTTTGTATTTTTCTGCAAAAGCAACACCAGCTCCTAACGGAATCTGACCTCCAACAATTGCATGGCCACCATAAAAGTTGTGTTCTTTGCTAAACATGTGCATCGAACCACCTTTACCTTTAGAGCAACCCGTAGCTTTACCATACATTTCTGCCATGATGCTGTCGGCAGTTACACCTAAAGCTAAAGCATGAGCGTGATCGCGATAAGTTGTAATCATCGAATCACCTTTTTGCATTGCAGATATTGCACCTGCAACCACAGCTTCTTGTCCAATGTATAAATGACAAAAGCCACGTATTTTTTGTTGTCCGTATAGCTGGCCGGTTTTCTCTTCGAACTTACGCATTAGCAACATCGACTCGAACCATTTTAACCAGGTATCTTTATTTATTTCTACTGCACTCATTTTAGGGTATTTGTTTTTTTGCGACAGCAAATCTAATTTTTTTATTGTAATTTTTGGCACTTTCTAATGTAAAAACATCATAATATCAGCTATGAAATTACATTTAACTCTTGTTTTCCAATCACCTCGTCATCATAATGGTTATTTCTACCTGAAGCACAATTTTATTAACCCTTCACTTCACGGTTTAACAAATTATTAATTCAAATAAAGGTGAAATTTTATTCTGCAAAATCCTGTTTAACCATAATTTACTAATTTTATTTGAAAGGCATAGGCAGCAATGCTTAGTTCAAAACAATCCTGCCATTCGCATCATCTTTTTTGAAATATTTTAGTTATCTGATGAAAATCTGCAAAATACTTTATTCAACGGATGACTTTATTAGTAAAAAAGGATAACTGCTGCTATTGGGATTAATGAGAAAACCACGAATAATACTCTCCAATTATTCAATCGATCTTTAGCCTCTCTGTACCTAATCCTTATACCATGCATCTATGTTGTACCATGCCCTAACTAACTTGCATTGTTATTGTTCCACCCGTGGGGCAATATACGAGACAAAACGGACGTATTAGTGGAGCAAACACGAAGCATTTGTAGACAAAAGGTGGATAGAATGTGGACCAAAGGTGGGCTATATGTGGATTGTGTCTTGTCCGTCTATAGCTAAGACACGCAAATTGCTGGGTTAGATTGAAAAATGATTTGATTAACCAAATGTAATCAATTACGGTTATAATTTAATGGAATTATAGTCAGATAAAAGGCTTTATAAAGAATCCTTATGGAACTATAGTAAAAAAATCATTGACCTTGGAAATAAAAGATTGATAATCTTTAAAATAAATCTTATCGAAGTGTGGCTCTTTTTGACGGCTCATTACAACATTTTTGGGACAAAAATCTATCTTCAGATTTCGTTTATTAACAATCCAAAATCGTTGAAATGTTAATAACTTTTACTTTTTAACCACAAACATTTGGATAACATTTGTAGAATCGATACTTTTGACAATCAACAATAAGCCAAAATGGTTTACGTTACTGTGTAAGTGAATACCCAAACATAACTGTATAACATGATTAAAAAATTTTTGTTTTCATCCCTAATCGCTATTTGCACGTTCTCAGCCGCATTTGCGCAAACAAAAACAAAAGAATCTAGTAAAGACTTAAACGACCCCGACAACTTAGCATCTCAATATTTCTCGCAGGTTATGGGTGTTGCAGTAGATGCAACTTCGAACTTAAAGTTATATAAGTTTATCTACGAATGGATTGGAACTCCTTACAGTTATGGAGGATCGAGCAAAAAAGGGATAGATTGTTCAGCTTTTACCAAGGCCATTTACGACAAAGTTTTTAACACAGCCATCAGAAGGAACTCCCGCGATATCTTTAGCATGGTAGATCCATTATCCAAAGAAGATTTAAAAGAGGGTGATTTAGTTTTCTTCAAGATAAAAAGCAGAAGCATCTCTCACGTCGGCATTTACTTAGGCGATAACAAATTTGCACATGCTTCAAGTTCACGTGGTGTAGTGATCAGTAACTTGAATGAACCATATTACAGCCGTTATTTTTACAAAGGTGGCCGTGTGTTAGAATCGTTTAAAAAAGAATTTACAGTAGAATAAATCAGTTTGCGGTTAACAATTTTCAGTTAGCTATAAATAAAATATATAATCCTCCAGAAGTAATTTTGGCGGATTTTTTTTTACCATCAATTCCCAATGAAATTCATAAAAACAATAATTTTATCCTTATTTGCGATCATTACGATATTCAGTTGCACCAACAATAATGCGCAAGTGGTGTTGCCCGCGACAAAAACGGACACTGTAATTAGAAAAATAAAAGACACGATATCCATCACAGCAGTTGGCGATATCATGTTAGGGTCTGCTTTTCCATCCATCTCTAACCTTCCATCAGATGATGCGGTAAACAGTTTTAAGGCGGTTGATAGTTTATTAAAAGGAGATATTGTGTTTGGAAATTTGGAGGGCTGTTTCTTAAACTCCGGAAATTCTACAAAATGTAACGGCATCAACCCAAACAATTGCTATGCATTTAGAATGCCAGAGCGTTATGCAGGTATTTATAAAAAAGCTGGCTTTAATGTATTAAGCATTGCGAATAATCATGTTGGCGATTTTGATTCGAAGGGAAGAAGAAACACTGCACACATTTTAGATTCACTACAAATCCACTACGCTGGCCAATTAAATAAACCTTTTGAGGTTTTTGAGAAAGATAGCGTGAAATATGCTTTTTGTGCTTTCGCTCCAAATGAAAATACCGTTTCTATTAATAAAATTGAAAATGCAAAAGCTTTAGTTGCCCGCCTGAAAACAATGGCAGATATTGTAGTGGTATCTTTTCATGGTGGCGGCGAAGGCGCAAGATTTGAACATGTTACCCGTAAAAACGAAATTTTCTATAAAGAAAACCGCGGCAATGTTTATGCTTTTGCACATGCAGTGATCGATGCCGGTGCTGATGTGGTTTTAGGCCATGGTCCACATGTTACCCGCGCAGTTGAGGTTTATAAAAATAAGTTTATTGCTTACAGCCTGGGGAATTTCTGCACCTACGGCATGTTCAGTCTGAAAGGTAATAATGGCATTGCACCATTACTTCAACTAAAGGTAAACGCTAAAGGCGATTTCCTTTACGCCGATGTTACTTCTATAAAACAGGATAAAATTAATCAGCTTACAGTAGATGAAAATCACCGTGCATTTAAACGCATGAAAGAATTAACGGATATAGATTTTATAGGTCACCAACTTAACTTCGAAAATAATAAGATTACCCTCAAAAATTAATCTTCTGTTACATCATTCTTAATATATTTCCGAATCTTTGTTTATGAAAAAAGGATTAATTCTTCATTATATTATAGGGATCGCTGCAGCGGTTTTAGTATTAGTGGCAGCATATTACATTAACCAGAACCCGAAAAACATATGGTCAGCAGGAATTATAATCCTCGCTGGATGTCTGGTTGCTTTCAGCCAGTTTCAAATTATCAGACATAAAAAGAAACTGTAGAAGATTAGTCCAATCCCTATTAAGTTCCATTACTATCAACGTTTTTAAATTGAAGTTAAGGTAGGTTCCGGCCAGATAATTTGATTAGGAATGCGAAGAGCGCTTAGCTCTCATCCTTTGTGTTTTTAACCAAACCAATACCAGATACGAAAAATATCAATCCAATAATTCCATACACCAACAATCCTCTGCTGGCTGTACTGTGGTTAACGAATCCGTATCCTGCATAAATAAGGCCAATAATTCCAAGGATAGTTAAGATTGTTCCAAAAGTGCGTTTTACATTCATGATTTTAGATTAATAGAGTAAATACAAAAAATTACAACTTTTGTTTTAAAAGGCAAAAAAAAGCCACGATCGTTTAAACAATCGTGGCTTTTTTTGCTTAATCATTACCAAACACCTAACCTATTTTCTGGTGCCAAATACATTTTGGCTGTAGTTGGGATATTAAAGGCTTTGTAAAATGCTTCCATGTTATATACCGAACCATTCACACGGAACATTTCAGGGCTATGCGGATCTGTTTTAATACGAACCAACATCGATTCATCCCTGGTTTTCATTCGCCAAACCTGTGCAAAACCAAGGAAAAAACGTTGATCTGGTGTAAAACCATCAATTTTTTGATTTCCTTTTCCTTGTTCTGTCAGCTTGAATGCATCATAAGCGATATTCAAACCCCCTATATCAGCTAAGTTTTCGCCTAAAGTTAATTCTCCATTTACATGCTGATTATCCAGCAAGGTAAACTTGTTATACAAGGCAACCACTTTGTCTGCTTTAGTTTTAAATTTAGCGGCATCTTCTTTAGTCCACCACTCTTTTAAATTACCAGCCGCATCATATTGTCTCCCCTGATCATCGAAACCATGTGTCATTTCATGCCCGATTACGGCACCAATTGCACCATAATTAATCGCATCATCGGCATTGAAAGCAAAAAATGGAAATTGTAGAATTCCAGCCGGAAATACAATTTCATTATAAGCTGGATTATAATAGGCGTTCACAGTTGGAGGAGTCATAAACCATTCTGTTTTGTCTACATCTTTGCCAAGCTTCGACATCATTTCTTTATAAGCATGTTGCTTGGCCGATTGAAGGTTAGCAAAATATGCGTTCTTCGAAACCTTCACATCATCATACTTTTTCCACTCATCCGGATAACCAATTTTCTTAATAAAGGCATTAAGTTTTTCTAAAGCTTTCTTCTTAGTTTCGGCAGACATCCAGTCTACTTTTTTGATGCGCTCTTCATACACCTTCTGAAGGTTGTTCACCAACTCAAGCATCCGCTTTTTAGCTTCTGGTTTAAAATATTGTTCCGCATACAATTGACCAAGTAAATCGCCCAGGTAACGATCAGTATTGTTCACCATTGATTTCCATCTTTCGGTTTGCGCAGGCTGACCACTTAATGTCTTGCCAAAAAACTCAAACCTGGCGGTTCTGAAAGCTTCCGTTAACGCATTAGCAGAACGATCTAACATATCAAGTTTTAGCTTTTGCTTCCAGATTTCTATTGGCTGACTTTTAATTAATGCAGATAAAGCCTGATAGTATTTAGGTTGTCTTACAATAAGCGTGTCAGTCGATGCACCAAGATTCTTCAACACTAATTTTAAATCGATATTGGGAATTTGTTTCTGAAAGTCACCAACGGTTACTTTATTATAATTCTTTTGAGGATCGCGAAGTTCAACAGGCGTTGAATGAGATTTCGCAAGCATTGTTTCCAGTTTCAAAATATTATCAGCGTATTTTGAACTGTTGGCCGAATCGCCTGCAAGGCTAAACACTTTTGTGATGTATGCCAAATAGGCGGTTCTGATTTTCTTAGCCTTATCATCCTGATCCAAATAGTAGCTGCGCTCAGGTAAATTCAATCCAGTTTGCGTAAAGATCAGTGCATTTTTTGAGCTTATTTTATCATCTGGTTCGATCCCGAAACCTAACAAATCACCTTGTCCGTTTTTAAAACCTTCAGATATGAACGTGATTAAATCTTTGTCATTTTTAATGGCATCAATTTTTGTCAAGATCGGCTTAATCGGTTCAACACCTAGTTTTTCAATCGTTAAAGAATCCATACCGCTGGCATAGAAATCGCCAACCTTTTGCTCATTACTGCCCTTGCCACCACTACCCTTTGCGGCATTTTCTAAAATTGACCTTAAATTTTTCAGGTTATCATTATACAAGGTATAAAATGAACCCCATCCGGTTTCTGTTTTTGGAATCTGCATATTTTTCATCCATTTTCCATTGGCATAAAGGAAAAAGTTATCTCCAGGTTTTACTGTAGAGTCCATTCCGGCCGCATCAAAAAAAACAGTTCGCTGATCTGTTTCTGCAGCCTGATGATTTTTATCATTCTGACAGGCCGCCAGTAGCAATAATGCAGCAGCAGGTATAAATAATTTCTTTTTCATGTAATATAAGTCCAGTTATTAAAAAATAAAGCTACAAAAACGATCATGTAGTTTGTATGATTTTTTTATAACTTCATAAAAATTCTAATTATGCAATACACTATTTACATTCTCATTTTCTTAGCAATTGTTATTCTCCTGAGTTCCTTTGTTACCGTTAAACAGGGTACTATCGCTGTAGTTACCGTTTTTGGAAAATACCAGCGCATGCTCCGACCCGGGCTAAACTTCAAAATTCCGCTTATTGAGCAAATTTACTCCCGAATCTCGATCCAAAACAGGTCGGTTGAATTATCTTTTCAGGCAGTAACACAAGATCAGGCCAATGTATATTTTAAAGCGATGCTCCTTTATTCTGTGATTAATCAGGATGAAGAAACCATTAAAAATGTAGCCTTTAAATTTGTTGATGCAACGAACTTAATGCAGGCGCTCATCAGAACCATTGAAGGTTCCATCCGCGCCTATGTAGCTACTCAAAAGCAGGCGAACGTTTTGGCTCAACGCAACGAAATCGTATTACATGTAAAGGAGCAAATAGACCAGGTTTTAGATGGCTGGGGCTATCATTTGCAAGATCTTCAATTAAACGACATTACTTTCGATGAAGAAATTATGCGTTCAATGAGTCGTGTAGTGGCTTCTAACAACTTAAAAGCTGCGGCAGAAAATGAAGGCCAGGCGCTGTTAATTACTAAAACCAAGGGTGCCGAAGCAGATGGTAACGCCATTAAAATTGCTGCAACAGCTGAACGTGAAGCAGCACAGCTCCGCGGACAAGGTATTGCATTATTCAGGGAGGAAGTAGCAAAGGGAATGACCAATGCGGCGCATGAAATGCAACAGGCCAATTTAGATACTTCAGTAATTCTATTCACCATGTGGACTGAAGCGATTAAACAGTTTGCCGAATATGGCGAGGGTAACATTATTTTCTTAGATGGAAGTATTGAAGGCATGAATAAAACCATGAAGGAAATGATGGCCATGCAGTTAAGTCAGAATCCTCCTAAGAAAGATTAATATATTCTGCTATGCATAGAGAGACTATTGCTAAAATGCAGCAGTTTTTTTTTGCCCTGTATAGTTTCGTTTTGGCTAAATCAAAAATGGATTAGACTAAATTGTGCACTCAAAAATAATGGAGTTTTGTATAGTGATTTAAGAGATGTGTATGCGTATCTCAAAACTCATGTAACATTATTTATGAAATTAAAATAAATCGCTATGAAAGTTTTTGTAACAGGAGCAACAGGCTTTGTTGGTTCAGCTGTGGTAAAAGAATTAATTACTGCCGGTCACCAGGTTTTGGGTTTAGCCCGCAATGAAACTGCAGAAAAAGCACTATTGCTAGTCGGTGCCGAAGTGCATAAGGGTGACCTGGAAGATCTGGAAAGTTTACGCAAAGGTGCAAATGCTGCTGATGGGATAATACACACTGGATTTATTCATGATTTTACCCGTTTTAAAGCCGTATGTGAAATTGATCGTGTAGCAATAGAGACTATTGGAAATGAAATAACGGGAACAGATAAGCCCTTTATTGTTACTTCGGGCACGCTAATCGTCAGTCCTGGTCAACTTGCTACCGAAGATAAACTGCCTGATTATAATGGTCAAAATCCCAGGATTGCATCCGAAAAAGCAGTTGATGCCCTTGCGGCGAAGAATGTACGCATATCAGTTGTTCGTTTATCGCCATCAGTTCATGGCGAAGGCGATTTGCATGGCTTTATACCCATGCTTATTGATATTGCCCGCCAAAAGGGTTCATCAGCCTATATTGAAGATGGCGCAAACCAATGGACGGCTGTTCATCGTCTTGATGCCGCTGTTCTTTTCAGATTGGCTTTGGAGCAGGCCAGGCCTGGAGCTCGTTTTCACGGTGTGGCGGAAGAATCAATAACCTTTAAATCGATAGCCGAAGCCATTGGTAAGCAGCTGAACTTACCTATTGTATCTAAATCAAAAGATGAAGTTGCTGCACATTTTGGCTGGTTTGAGCATTTTGCAAGTATTAACGGGCCTGCTTCCGGAAAATTAACCCGTCAGCACTTGCATTGGGAACCCCAATATTCCGGTTTAATTCAGGATTTGGAGCAAGGGATTTATTTTACGTAAATTATAGTCATGGAAAACCTGAGCCGCTGCCGCTTTAAAACAATATCAGAATATCATAAACTGGCTGGATTACCCAAGCCCGGGCATCCTTTAATTAGCGTTGTTAACATGGAGGAAGTGCTAGTGCCGGTGAATGGACGATCAAAGACGATGATTTTTGATTTTTATTCCATAGCACTGAAGCGTGTTCCGGATGCTAAAATTAAATACGGACAGCAAATGAGCGACTTTGATGATGGTGTGTTATTTTTCATGGCGCCTGGCCAAGTTTTTACAGTTGAAGTAAATCAGGATAAATACCATCGTCCAACTGGCTGGATGATTCTTTTCCATTCAGAATTACTTTGGAATACACATCTGGCTAAAACCATAAAAGATTATGATTTCTTCGACTATGCATTATTTGAAGCCCTGCATGTTTCTGAAAATGAAGAAACAATTCTTAATGCCATTGCCCAATTAGTTAAAAAAGAAACCAATAGCAATATTGATCACTTTACTCAGGATGTAGTGATTGCACAAATAGCGTTGCTTCTCAATTATGCACAACGTTTCTATGGACGACAATTCATTACACGTAAAGCCATCAATCATCAGCTACTTGATCAATTGGAAAAGATCGTTAAGGATTATTTTGCAAACGATAATCTAGGCTTTAGGGGATTGCCTACAGTAGGTTATGTAGCTGAAAAACTAAATGTTTCGCCAGGTTATCTTTCCGGACTATTAAAAACACTTATTGGCCAGAATACACAGCAATATTTACATCAAAAACTGATTGATCTGGCTAAAGAGAAACTCTCCACCACGAATCTTTCTATTAGTGAAATCGCTTATGTACTTGGTTTTGAGCATTTGCAATCTTTTACCAAATTGTTTAAATCCAAAACAAATCTTACCCCCTCGGCATTCAGGCAATCTTTTAATTGAAATCTAATATTGAAGTAAATTAAAAAAAATCGGGCAATCTATTTTAGATCGCCCGATTTTTTTTCACTTCCAATTATTAAAGTTTAGGTGCTACGGCACCCCCTAAATTCATTACATAATTACCTGATTGCTGCATGAAATCGCCCATTACTTTGAGTGATTCATCCTCAATAAAATCAAAAGTATCTTGCTTGGTTACCTTCTCACCTTTTTTGATTGCTGGCAAACCTCTCAGTGCTCTTAAATCATTTTGTCTGGCAAGAGATTTTGCTTCCTGAGCATCACGTTCAGCTTTAAGTTTAGCTTCATTTAAAGGAACGGAAACTTCTGCATCACGTTTTTTCAATTCGGCAATATCTTGTTTCAAATATTTAAAATCTAAGGAATTTGAAATCCGTTGTTCACTGTTTTTAATCAATCCGGCTTTAACAGCAGATAAATTAGCTACTGCCGTAAAGTTTGAACGCGGAATCACATCCCATGGTAATGCAGATGGCTCCGTATCTTCACCAATTTTATCCATTGGATATAGGGATGGAAAGACTACATCTGGCATCACGCCTTTATGTTGCGTACTGCTTCCGGCCACTCTATAGAATTTAGCCATCGTCAGGTTGATTTGACCTAAGTTGATATCAGCAACAGCAGTTGAAGTTGGCGAAGTACCAAGCGTTTTGTCCCTAGTTACCAAACCTGCAATTTTCTGCAACATACCTGGATTTACCAGTTTATTTAAATCAATAGATGATTGAACTGTTCCTTTACCATAAGTCTGGCTTCCCATGATAATACCACGACCGTAATCCTGGATGGCACCAGCAAAAATTTCAGATGCGGAAGCACTTAAACGATCAACCATTACACCAAATGGGCCATCCCATGCTACGCCTGCAGTTTCATCTTCATCTACTTCAATTTTACCACGTAAATCTTTTACCTGTACAACTGGTCCTCTATCGATAAATAAACCTGTTAATGAAATGGCTTCTACAAGAGAGCCTCCTCCATTACCACGCAAATCCATTACAATTGCATCAACCTTATCGATATTTTTCAAGGAATCAACCAATTTTCTTACATCACGAGTGGTGCTTTTATAGTTTTTATCTCCAGCATTTGCCGCTTTAAAATCTGCATAGAATGCAGGCAACGAGATTACACCAACTTTATAGCTTTTGCCATTGGAGTTAATGGTTTTTACCTTTTTCTTAGCGGATTGATCTTCAAGAATTACCTTTTCCCTCATCATTTCGATGATAACTGGTTTTGAAGACATTTCTTTCCCAACAGGAATAACTTTTAAACGTACTTTTGTTCCTTTTGGACCTTTAATTTTGCTTACTGTTAAGTCTAGTCTCCAACCTACGATATCAACAAAGTCATCATTTCCCTGGGCAACAGCAATAATTCTATCACCAGCACTCAATTGCTTTCCTTTATAGGCAGGTCCGCCTGGAATAATTTCTGAGATCTTAACCACCTCATTTTCCAGTTGTAAACGGGCACCAATACCTTCGAATGATCTCGACATTTCTTCATTAAATTCAGTCGCTCTAGCAGGCACAAAGTAATTCGTATGTGGATCGATTGATTCTGTAAAGGCATCCATCAGAATCTGGAAAACATCCTGATTATTGGTTTTAGCCGTCTGAGATTTTAAATTCTGATATCGTTTAGTCAACGTTTCAACGTTTTTGCTTTCTGCAGAACCTGCTAAATTCAGATTCACCAATTCATACTTTACACGTTTTTTCCAGGTATCATTTAAAGCAGTTGTAGAAGCTGCCCAAGGCAATTTCTCTCTGTCGTAAACGTAAGTATCGTTTTGATTGAAATCGTATTTATTTTTGATCTGTGCCAAAGAGTAGGTGAAGTATTCATTTAACCTTTTTGCATAGACATTATAAATATAGAACGGACCACTTAAATCGCCGTTTTTGAAATCATCATCAAGCGTAGTTCTGTATTTCTCAAATTCTTTAATATCAGAAGCTAAAAAATAATTTTTACCCTGATCTAAAGCTTTAATGTATTTATCTAAAATTAAAGAAGAAATAGAGTCGTTTACCTGAACCTTCTTATAATTATAGCTTTCGATCAAGTTGACCACTTCTTTAATAACGAGTTGTTGCTGCTGGTCGGGCATAACATTTGCAATACCTTCAACGATGGGCTGAGGTTTAGGTGCGGCGTGACATGCAATCACAGCGGCAGTAAAAATTATAAAAAATACTCTTTTCAACATCTCTTTAAATGATTTAAAATCCATTTTCAATTCTATATAGCCAATATGATACCATTTTAACGAAAAAACAAAAAAGAGACAGCATTATTACCGTCTCTTGTTAAAACTTATCAAATCTAATAAAAGCTTCTTATTTAACAATTACTAAAATGCTAACGTTTGATATAAATATTTGTTTTAAGAGATTAAGCACTAAGAAACTATCTCGATTTAATGAATGAAGATCAACTTGCGAAGTTTTGGTAGCCTTTATTGCGGGAAATACTTCGAAAGTTTATGGTGTTGTCATCAAAACCTGCGAAATTCTTCAGCGCTCAGCCTTTTGAAATTTCGTAAGTTGATAAATTATAATTTCGGATTATTATTTAGAGCCCGTTTTTGTAGAAGTTTTATTAGCAATGATTTCTCTGGCATCACGAATCTGGCCTTTGAAATTCGTGATTTTAACCGAATTTGCAAACCATTCTGCTGTTTTAAGATCTCTTAAGGCGAGTGTAAAATCCTTCTTTTTGATTTTAACCTGTACAATACCCAAAACAGATTCGAGGTATGAATTATTACTTTTAAGCTGTTTAGCCAACATTCCCTGCTGGGTGTAAAACCACATCGACTGAGTAGATTTATTATTTGCCAGGTAAACCTTACCTAGCAAACCGTAGGTATTCATCAGGCCACTTTTACTGCCTAATTTAGAATAATTTTTGAGTGCAACATTCAAAAGAATTTGTTCAGCATCTGTAAAGCGACCAAGCATATAATGCATATTGCTCATCTTTATAATCGCCTGACCGTATAGATTAAAGTTTTTTACGGCATTATATTCGAATGCTGCCTTACCAAATAATGTTAATGCTTCATTAAAATCGCCTTTTTTCTCCAGATCTTCGGCTTCCTCGAAAAAAGAGTTGCCATTTACCAGATCAAATTTAGAGATCGAAATCGTAATTGCATTTCCCCCATTCGGCTCCTGATTATCAGCTTTATCTATATTTTGAGCTTGTAATTGAAATGAGGCAAAAAGGCTTACAAAAGCCAATACATTTTTGATCATGCAACAAAAATAATACTTTATATTCAACTTTAGCTAAATACCTGTAAATTAACATCAAATGAAGCCCAAACCATGTACGGATGAGAATCGCAATGGTAGAGCTCGCCTTGATTGGAGATTCCGATTACACCTGCGAAACCATCGAAGGCCTTCAACTCTGTGAAAGATTTATCACAGGCATCTTTCAATGAGAATCCGTCGGTAACCCGGGTTACGATTTTGGAGGCTAATGAACCACTCACAATATCTTCACCTACTCCCGTACAGGAAATCCCGGCAAACTGGTTGGCATAGTTGCCAGCAACAGTTGCCGAGTCGCTCACACGACAAGGAATTTCAAAGCCCTTACCTCCAGTAGAGGTTCCTGTAGCAATATTCCCGTCAGCATCTAAAGCAACACATCCAACTGTTCCTAGATTGTTTTGTTGATTTAATTTTGCTTCATATTCATTTTGACGTTGAACGGTGATGGGATTGAAATATTCAAAATTATTTTTACGGGCAAAGTTCTGCGCACCATCTCCACTAAGTACCCGATCATCGTATGGTAATAAATGTTGAGCAATTTCTATTGGATTTTTGACATCCTCTACATTGATTACACCACTAAACCTTTCTGTTTTCCCATCCATCAGTGATGCACTTAACCTCACTTTTCCATCACTTTGAATTTGTGAACCAATCCCGGCGTTAAACAGTTCATTATCCTCTAGCAAAGCAACAGTATACACAACCGTTTCTACCGCAGAATGTGTTTCCAAATAGGCATAACCAAGCTTTACAATTTCTGCTAATGCATCTTGTTTGGCCTTTTTAGTTTCCTGATTGGTTGATGACTCACTGAAAAAGCCACCGTGTATGATTATTTTCATGTTTTTAGTATTGAGTAGAAAGTAGGGAGTATCAAGTAGCAAGATGTGAGTAGCAGGTATCAAGACTTGAATATCAAGGCTAGTTTGTAATGGTTAACTGTAAACTAAAAACTGTTAGCGTAATCTGTAAACTGTAAATTGTTAACTGAAAACTGTCTTTAAGCTATTGGAACAACCTTAGGGTGATGGATTACTAAACTATGATCTGTTAAATCATAAACATCTCCATCGCACATCACGTGTACTACCATATTTTTTATAGATACAGGCTGCCCCATTTCTACATCCGTAAGGTTTGTATCTGCCATCTGACGCCCATCAACCAGGATCACCATGCCAGAGCCAATGGCTTCCATAATATGTCCGTCTGAGATAAATAAACCGGTATCTTCACCTAAGCCGATTCCTAAAATTCCAGGATTACTTGCAGCGGCATAAAGTAGTCTCCCTATCCGTCCACGTTGAACAAAGTGTGTATCTACAATAACATCATCGATAAAGCCGAGTCCGCCGGTAATTTTCACTTCACCTTTGAGCAAGGCATCCTTACTACTGCCCTGGTAAATCATATTTTTAGAACTTGCTGCTGCTCCTGCTGAGGTACCTGCAATAACCACCGGCTCCGTCTTATACTTTTCAATCAGAATCTGATGAATTTTTGTTCCGCCGAAAATTGATGATAGCCTTAACTGATCACCACCGGTAAAAATAATGACTTCAGCAGCTTTAATTCTTTCGTAATTCTCTTCTGAATTAGCTTCTTCGCGATTGGTAACATTTAATACGCCAACATTATGAACATCTAACTGCGCATAAGCTTTGATATATTCTTCACCAACTTTCTCAGGCATTAAAGAAGCCGTAGTAATGATTTCGAAACGTGATTCAATATCTTTAACCGATTCTGTAGTGATTCGTTTTAAAATACCTCTTTCGAAAAAATTCATGTTTTCAGGCAATCCAAATTGCGTTTCAGCGAAGCTGCCTGTATTTATTGCGCCTCCAATAATGATGAGTTTGCCCTTCGGAACCATTTTGTGTGTATTAGTATTCTGTCAAAAAACCCAAATATATCAGCTTAAGATAAAAAACACGACTTTTTTTGTCAATAATTATGCAATTATTAACAATAGTTAAAATAATCGAGGACATTTTCAGTTAAAGTTATGCCTGTAAACGAAACAAATAGCGCCAGAAATTCATTTAGCTATTTGAAGTGTTAGTTTTCAAAATAAATGTATAATTTACAATCACCAATTTCAGCACTGCAAAATTGGCAAAAAGCCATCTTAAAACGCTGGATTTTTTATAAAAAAAGACAAACCATTACATGAAAATATATAACATACAAGTATTAAGAGGGCCAAATATATGGTCGATAAACCGCAAGAAACTTATCCAAATGAGATTGGATTTAGAGGAACTGGAGCAAAGACCAACCAATGTAATTGAAGGCTTTAGTGAGCGAATAGAAAAATTACTTCCAAGTATGTTTACTCATCGCTGCTCTAAAGGCGTTGAAGGTGGCTTTTTCTCACGCGTGAAAGAAGGTACCTGGATGGGACACGTTATTGAGCATATTGCTTTAGAAATCCAGACCATTGCTGGAATGGAAACTGGTTTCGGCAGAACACGTCAAACTAAAACAGAGGGTATTTACAATGTAGTATTTAGCTACCTGGAAGAAAAAGTAGGTGTTTACGCGGCTGAAGCGGCTGTAAAGATTGCCCAGGCACTTATAGATGGTGAAGAATATGATCTGGAACATGACATTCGCCGAATGAAAGAAATTCGTGAACTGGAAGCGCTTGGTCCGAGTACGGGATCAATTGTTCAGGAAGCCGTGAGCAGAAACATTCCATGGATCAGGTTAAACAAAAGTTCACTGGTACAATTGGGCTACGGTAAAAATCAGGTTCGCTTCAGGGCAACCATGACTGAAAAGACCAGCAGCATCGCAGTAGATATTGCAAGTAATAAAGAAGAAACCAAACGCTTATTAACTGAAGCGGCCATTCCGGTAGCATCAGGCGTAACCATTTCAAATCCGGAAGACCTGGAAGCATCGGTGAATAAAGTTGGCTTTCCTTTGGTATTTAAACCATTGGATGGCAATCATGGCAAAGGCGCAACCATCAATGTAAAAACGATGGAAGTGGCAAGGGAAGCCTTCGAATATGCGAAAACCTATTCCCGCAAGGTGATTATCGAAAAATTCATCACCGGCTTCGACTTCCGTGTTTTAGTTATCGATCATAAAGTGGTTGCCGCTGCGCAACGCGATCCGGCACACGTACTTGGAAATGGTATTCACACCATTCAGGAGCTAATTGATAAAGAAAATGAAGATCCACGTCGTGGTTACGGGCATGAGAATGTATTAACCGAAATTGCTGTAGATCGTGATACCTTAGATTTACTGGCCAAAAAGGAATATACTTTAGAAACGATCCCTCAAAAAGGGGAGATTGTTTATTTAAAATCTACTGCTAATTTAAGCACTGGTGGAACTTCTATCGACGTAACTGATATTGTTCACCCACAAAATATATTTATTTGCGAGCGAATTTCCAGGGTGATTGGTTTAGATATCTGCGGAATTGATATCATGGCACAAAACCTTACGCAACCACTGACTGAAAATGGTGGTGTAGTACTGGAAGTTAATGCTGCTCCAGGTTTTAGAATGCACCTGGCGCCAAGTGAAGGCTTGCCTAGAAACGTAGCAGCTTCTGTGGTAGACATGCTTTATCCACAAAACAGGCTATCTTCTATTCCCATTATAGCGGTAACAGGAACCAATGGAAAAACCACGACCACACGTCTAATTGCACATATTATCCGTAGTAATGGTAAGCGTGTAGGTTATACTACCAGTGATGGTGTGTATGTTCACAACACCATGTTAATGAAAGGCGATACCACCGGACCGGTAAGTGCTGAATTTATTTTAAAAGACCCAACTGTAGAATTTGCTGTTTTAGAAACTGCCCGTGGTGGAATTTTAAGGGCTGGTTTAGGCTTCAATGCCTGTGACATTGGCGTAGTAACCAACATTCAGGAAGATCATTTGGGGATCTCAGACATTCATAACCTTGATGACTTAACCCGCGTAAAAGCGGTTGTAATTGGAGCAGTTCGCCGTAAAGGATGGGCAGTTTTAAATGCCGACAATGGCTATTGTGTGAAAATTGCAAGAGATGCACGCTGTAATGTAGCTTATTTTAGTATGGATGAAAATAATCCGGTAATTAAAGAGCATTGTAGAAAGGGCGGTATTGCAGCGATTTACGAGAACGGCTACATCACCATTAAAACAGGCGATTGGAAGTTAAGGGTTGATAAAGCAACGCACATTCCATTAACTTTTGGTGGTGCGGTTAACTTTATGATCCAAAACGTTTTGGCTGCAACTTTAGCTACTTATCTGTGGGGCTATAAGCCGGAAGATATTCGTTTGGCTTTAGAAACTTTCATTCCATCGGCAGCACACACACCAGGCAGGATGAACGTGTTCAGATTTAAAGACTTCAAGGTGCTGGTAGATTTTGCGCATAATCCTGATGGATTTAATGGCGTAAAAGCATATTTACAAAGTGTAGAAGCGACAGAGCATGTAGGTATAATTTCGGGAACTGGCGATAGACGTGATGAAGACATTATTGAAACGGCGCGCATATCTGCTCAAATGTTCGATAAGATTTATATTTGTCAGGAAAAATACCTGCGTGGTCGTAAACAGGATCAATTGATAGATTTATTAATCCAGGGGATTAAAGAAGTTGATCCGAATAAAGAAATTATTATCAATAATAAGAGTACCGAATGTTTACAAATTGCAATTGAAACAGCTCAAAAAGGGTCTTACCTGACCATTTTAAGTAACACAATTGACAATACCATTCAGCGTGTAACTGAACACCTGGATCGGGAATTGGAATCTTAAAAACAAAAAAACCTCCTGATTAAATACCAGGAGGTTTTTTCTTTTACTGAAGGATCCTATGCCTGGCTATCACGTAATCTTTTAACCTCATCATGTGAAGTTCTTAATGAAGCCTTTTGATCTGAAATCAGCGTTCTAATATGTGCTGGCAGATCTTCTACTTCTAATGCCATTTTATAAGCATTCTGGGCAGCATCTTCTCCGCCCTCGCAATTATTTAAAACAGTTTTTCTATCATGACCAGTAAATAATGCTTTTACATCCATCCATGCTCTGTAGATTTTTCCTGAATTTGTAGTACCTGTATCAATATCATCACCCAAAGCAGAAATTTCAGTTCCTAAAGCCATTTTATATTTTTGACTTTCTGAAATCATATTCAGAAATAAAGATTTCAAATCTGCGTCTTCATCTTTTAATTCAGCACGTGCCTTTTCATAACCAGCAATACGGTCATTATTAATTTGAACCAGATCGTTCAATACTTCTGTTGTTAATGTTGTAGTATTCATGTTTAATAAGTTTTGATGTACTATTTGAACATGATCTATGTTGAATAGTTTGTAATTTTTATTATTTGTTCATTCCCAAAAGCGCTACCCATAAATATGATGATGTAATACACCAACATTCTTCACTCCATATTAAGCTTTCGTAAACCTATGGTCGCAATTATTTTACCTAGAAAATTAACCTGAAATTGAAAAATCCATTTTTATAAATGCAGATTGCAGAAACTAAATTCATCATATTTGAAAATTTATGAACGCATTTATTCAAAATCCACCAGACGGGGGAAGTATTTATATGGAAACCAATCTGGAGCACCTTTTCCCTGAACCTCTGAATACCATAACAAGTTGTTTTTTTCTGGCAATTGCCGTGTATTGGACATTTAAAGTTTGGGGCAATTTTAAACAACATACTTTTTTAAGCCTTGCTTTGGTATTGCTTTACATTGGCGGGATCGGCGGAACAACCTATCATGGCTTGCGGCGATGGCCGATTTTTATTATGATGGACTGGATGCCCATTATGTTTCTTTGCCTCTCGGCAGGAGTATATTTCTTAGCCAAACTAACTAAATGGTATTATGCCGCCTTAATTATAGGCGTTTATGCCATCTTTCAATTTTATATAAGAAGGCTATTTGCCGATGGAGATTTCCAAATCTTCATCAACATTAATTATGCAATAATGGCTGCCATTGTTCTTTTTCCGGTATTTGGTTATCTACTTAAAACAGATTGGAAAAATGGTAAATGGGTAGGTTTCGCACTACTGGCATTCATCTTTGCACTCACTTTCCGGATTGCAGATAAATGGGGAATCTTAGCTGTAGGTACACATTTCCTATGGCATACCTTTGGCGCATTAGCCAGCTTTTGCATGTTAAACTATATCTATCTTGTTAATGCGAAAAGGGATTCTTTGGCATAAAAATCACTGCAAAATTGACCACAATAACATTTAAGGGTTTCATAAAAGTTTCGTGTTTGCCTTCTGGTAATTTAGTTTTTTATTTTTTCCAATAGCATATGCTAATCCTCCATTTAAATGCTTTAGAAATTTTTCGTCAGTCCAACATTCTTTAGGATGGCCCATTGAGGTGTAGAACGCCCGGCCGCCGTCGAAATCATGATACCAGCTGAATGGATGATAGTTGCCATTTTTACCTCCCTCATAAGATGTTTCATCAATCGTAATTAACACTTTGATAGCTGGATTAATGTCTTTAAAATTATAAAGCTCATCTGTATGCATCCATACCGAATCTGTTAAAAATTTTGTGGAGGGGTGGTTTTTATCTTTGATGATGAATTTTGCCTCTTGTACCTTAGGGTGACTGATAAAATAAGCACCGACTAATTTTCCATACCAGGACCAATCATATTCGGTATCTGCTGCGGCGTGGATGCCAACAAAACCTCCGCCAGCCTGAATGTAGCGTTCAAATGCCGATTGCTGTGCATCATTCAATACATCACCTGTAGTGCTCAAAAAGATAACAGCAGCGTACTTTTTTAGGTTACTCTCCGTAAACAGCGCTGCATTTTCGGTAGTATCTACGGTATAATGGTTTAAGTGACCCAGTTCGATAATTGCTTTTTTGCCTTCTTCGATGGATGCATGGCGATAGCCTTTTGTTTTAGAGAAGACCAGGATGCTGGGAGCACTTTTAGCAAATGCAGAATGTTGCAGGATGATTAGGGCAATCACCATCATAAATATTTTTTTCATCTGAAGAATTTGGTTAGCAGTTTAAAAGATGTTGAGCATTAAATTTAAGAAAGTTCTTTGATAATTTCTTTACATCGATCTTCTACTTGTTTACAAACTGGAGCAAACAAGGCGTTATCCCAATAAGGATCTACCAATTCATCATTTGCCAAGAAAAGTTTAACTTTATGATGCTCTTCTGCTGTTTTTGCCAGATTCTTTACATCGTTTAAGTTCTTCTGATCCATTACCAGGATTAGATCATATTTTGAAAACATCGCAGGGGAGAATTGTTGTGCCCTTTGTTTGCTGATATCATAGCCAGCATGTTGAGCCGCAGCAATACTTCTATGGTCTGGAGCCTGACCGATGTGCCAGTTCCCTGTTCCTGCGGATGCAATTTCCCAATTTAAGTTTTGCTTTTCTACCAGGTGGCGCATAATGCCTTCTGCTAGTGGCGAGCGGCAAATATTACCGAGACAAACCATTAGAATTTTCAAAATTATTTAGATTTATAAATGTAGACAAAGGTATAAGTTGTTCCGTTTTGTTGAGTTGTGGTGATCTGTGTCAATTTTTTACCGTCGAAGGATAATGGAGCTGCAGGAGAAGCAGACAAAACAATCTTGTCGCCATCTCTTTTCCAGGTTTTTACACTGGCATCAGCCATCATGTCGCAAAGCGCTCCATTAGCCCCGGCCACATAGGTACTATCTTCAGCAAATGAAAGGGTTAAGTTGGCTACGCAACTCTCTGGCCCGGATAGCTCAATATAGTTTTCACTTGTCTTATCGCCCATTGTCATAGCAGGAGTAACCGTTACCGATTCGATTACCCATTTTTTTGAAATAAGTGTTTTATTGGTATCCTTTGTGCAGGCAACTGCTGTGCAGATTAAAAGCATGAATAGTAATTTTTTCATATCGTAAATTTTAGATTTGTGTAAGGTAAACGAAAGTAACAATGAATTTGCTACATAAAGAAAAATCCCCCAATTTTTTGGAGGATTTGAATTTGATAACGGTAAGTTTATCCGTAAATGTCGTTAAGCATTTTTGCCAGCCTAACACCACCTTTTAATAACTGCTGATTCAATGTTTCCGACCAATCAAAATTGTAGCGATAACTAAGTTTAGAATCTGGTTTCGTTCCGTCATAAATTTTGCTGCAAATGGTATAGGCATCGTAAACACAGTCTTTTAAGCTGGTATTTTGCCAGTTATAAAGCTGAACAGCCGATGGATGATTAATTGCCTTCGCAAATTCAGTATAACTTAACTGTTGGTATTCAATTAGCTGCTCATCCCAAACGCGGTGCAGGTTAGATTTTTCATTAAACCACATCACCGAAACCCGGTTACCACCTAAATCTTCTTTATGGGCAACGTGCATCGGTTGACTTAAATCGCCGGCCATGTGTACCAGCATTCTTAAAGCCAGCTTCTTTTCTGATGCTGTGCTGCCAGCGTTTTTTAAAACGGCTGTTAAATCAATTATTTTATTGTAAAGGTTTGGTGCTTTTTCCGTTTCTAAAATATTGTAAACGCCCTGCTTGTCTAATCCTCCCGGAAGATTTACAAAATGCCAGTTATACATGTAATTATAGGTAGAATCTGATTTGATAAAGTCGCCCCAATTGGCCGACATGGCCAAACTTTCTGAACCTAAGATAGACTGAATAGCCTTACGCGTTTTGGCCTTTAAATAGCTATCTGCAATTTCGCCCACCACCCGATGGCCAATCATGCCCCAGGCATTCGCCTGAATAGGTAAATATGCCAGCAAACCAATGGCCACAACGGTTGATAATTTCTTTTTAATGGATTTAAATATCATTTTTATAATTCTTTTTGAACGCAGGTTATTTTTTCTTTAAGTGCTAATTTAATTTCCCGTTGATCGCTTAAGCTTTCCAGGATCAGGGTATCGGCAGATCGTTTTTTAATCAGAAAATTTTTATCATATCGGCCGATGCGATAACAACCTGATATTTTTTGTTTGTAGTTAGCATGTGTAAAGGTAGCGCCTACAAACAAGGTATCTCCCCGAACCGCATAAACACCTTTAGCATATTCTTTCCAAACACCATTATTGAAACAAGAATCTTCATAGAAGTTTACTTTGCTATGCGTTACCATATCAATATAAATGGAATCGCAGGAAATTTTAAAATGATGTTGGGTGTAATTACTTAATTTATGACTGAAAGCGACTGAATCTTCATTCCATACGCCTTGCATAAATTCTTCGCCTTTACCCTGGATATTTGGCAACCTGGAGCAGGAAGAATACAACACAGCAGCGATGAAAAACATCAAACATAGAGACTTTAATTCATTACTGTTTTTTGGCATTGTTCTTTATAAAATAATGTAAAATATGGTCTTAATGCGGTGTAAATGTTTAAAATTTCCCATTAAGTAGTTTATTTGCGTTCACCATGTTGTTGATTAGGATGAAAAGGCCGACTACAAAACAGATTCCACCAAAAAAGCCAATGATCCCTGCAACAGAATAGTAGGTACTTACTTCTGTAGCCGGAAGATAATTTACCCTCGCCAGGTATGGCATTAAAAAGCTATAAAAGCAGGTTAACAGCAAGCTTATTCCTGAGCCTATAAAGAGTAAGATAGCATCAACTTTTACCTGTTTAAACAGATAGTAACAACAGGTGATGAAAACCAGAAGTGGAGAAATGATATTGATCAGGGTGAATATAAATCCGCTTATTGAACCATCCATATTTTTATGTTTAAGTCTTTACCTAAAAGCAGGCCTAAAAGCTCTTTTTGAAATCTTTCAGGCCCGAAATGTTATTTTAAACTTCCAACCATATCTTCCGGACGAACCCACTCATCGAATTGTTCGTTGGTTAATAAGCCTAATTCTACAGCAGCTGCTTTCAAAGTTTTATTTTCTTTATGTGCTTTCTTTGCGATTTTAGCAGCATTTTCATAACCTACATGTGGATTTAAAGCCGTTACCAACATCAAAGAGTTTTGTAAATGCTTTTCAATCTCTGGTAAGTTTGCCGTAATTCCAGCTGCACATTTATCTGTGAATGATACGCAGGCATCACCAATTAAGCGTGCCGATTGTAATACATTCGCCGCGATTAAAGGTTTAAAAACATTCAATTCGAAATGACCAGACATGCCACCTATAGAAACGGCTACATCATTACCAATCACCTGGGCACATACCATTGTCAATGCCTCTGGCTGTGTTGGATTAACTTTCCCTGGCATAATAGATGAACCTGGCTCGTTATCAGGAATTACAATTTCTCCAATTCCACAACGTGGACCAGAACTTAACATACGTACATCGTTCGCAACCTTCATTAATGCAACTGCCGTACGTTTTAAAGCACCAGAAAGTTCAACCATAGCATCATGAGCAGCCAAAGCTTCAAATTTGTTAGGCGCGGTAACAAAAGGCAAGCCTGTTAAATCAGCAATTTTTTTCGCTACCAAAACATCATAACCTTTTGGCGTATTTAAACCTGTACCAACCGCAGTACCACCCAAAGCCAATTCTGCAACCATTACCAAAGCATTTTTAATTGCCCTGATGCTGTTATCGATTTGTTGTACATAACCAGAAAATTCTTGTCCCAATGTTAATGGGGTTGCATCCATAAAGTGGGTACGACCAGTTTTAACAATTGAAGAAAATTTTTCCACTTTCTGAGCCAAAGCATTACGCAGTTTTTCTAAACCAGGAATGGTATTCTCAACGGTCAGTTTATAAGCCGCAATGTGCATTGCAGTTGGGTAAGTATCATTAGATGACTGCGATTTATTCACATCATCATTCGGGTGAAGCACTTTTTTATCATCAGCCAATGCACCACCGTTAATTACGTGTGCACGGTTTGCAATTACTTCATTGCCGTTCATATTGCTCTGTGTACCAGAACCAGTTTGCCAGATTACCAGAGGAAACTGATCATCTAAATCACCAGCAATAATTTCATCGCAAGCTTTCGCAATCAACTCAGCCTTTTCAGCGGTAAGCACACCAAGTTCTGTGTTGGCCAAAGCGGCAGCCTTTTTCAAATAGCCAAAAGCATGAATAATTTCTTTAGGCATCGAACCTTCAGGCCCGATTTTAAAATTATTGCGTGAGCGTTCGGTTTGTGCACCCCAGTATTTGTCGGCAGGTACCTGTACCTCGCCCATGGTATCGTGTTCTATTCTGAAACTCATTATATTTTTGATTTTTGTTGTCGCAAATTTAAGTTTTTTGCCTATAAAGCAAGGTATTATATTCGTTATTTCCTACGGGATGATTTTACAGATTTTTCCTGCGGGATGATGAATGGATTTCCTTCGGGATGATTACATAGATTGAAGGATTACACAGATTATTTTGGAAAGCTACTGTAGTGATTTTTAGGCTGGGTTCGGTCCCGCTGATTCGCTCAAATCTTTTTGTGAGGGTAATGTTGAACCTGTCGAGACAAAGCAACAAAAAGTATTTCCGCTACCATCAGGTTTAGGTAATTAAGGCAGAAGTACTTTGGAACGGTTTTTTAGCAAGTGTTTCATTTAACCTTTTGTCTATTTCAAGGGTAAAACACTTCAATTATTTTGTTCGTTTTCTCCACCGTTTTGGACTTAAGCTGTAATGAAAAACAGCTACAATAAAAATTTTATCATCTCGTAAATAAAAATGTATTCCATACGGAAAAACAGTCATTGGAACTATTCTTATTTTCTTTGAATATCTAATCTCGAAATTTTCAGGCCCTTCTGTTAGGTACTTCAATCTCGCATTTAAGTCGTATTCAAATCTTTTAGATAGTTTAGCCGAAATTTCATCATACCACTCTAAAATCTCGATAACATCAGCTAACGCATCTTCACTTATTTCTAAGGTATAAATCAATATTTTCTTTGATTAAGTTTATTTTGAAACTCAGAAAATGTAAAAAATTTGGTTTCTCCTTTTTCAATTTTCTCTAAACGTTCTTCAACAATATGTTGTTGTGCCGTGGTAACTTTATAACTATGATCAAATAAACTGGATTGCAAAAGGTTAATAACAGCCAGTTTCTCATTATCGTTTAGGCTTAATAATTCTTCTTCTTTAATCATCATAATCAAATATACAAAATGCAGTCCAAAATTTTATAAAGGATTTTTCTATTTATTTGACTTATAACCAGAATAAATCTCTTAATCGTTCACTACTAAATTTCGGTGTCCGCTGTGGTTAATTAAACCCCACATTTTTGTACTTTTGCGGCTATGTCAGTTATTAAACCCTCATTAGCAAAAGGTACCCGCGATTTTACACCTGTAGAAATGGTGAAACGCAATTTTATCTATGATACCATTAAAACGGTTTTCAAAAAATACGGCTACGCAGAAATTCAAACACCCAGTTTTGAAAACCTTTCTACCTTAACTGGCAAATATGGCGATGAAGGCGACAAACTGATTTTCAAAATTTTGAATAGTGGAGAATATTTAAAGGACCCTAAAAAGAAAGCTTTCGATTTCTCTGAAGAAGAGAACAGCAATAAACTTATTCCCCTTATTTCCGAAAAAGCACTTCGTTACGATTTAACGGTACCCTTCGCCCGTTACGTGGTGATGCACCAACATGAGATTACTTTACCTTTTAAGCGTTTCCAGGTTCAGCCGGTGTGGCGTGCAGACAGACCCCAAAAGGGAAGGTATCGCGAATTTTATCAGTGCGATGTCGATGTTGTCGGTTCTGAAAGCTTGTTAAACGAAGCTGAATTTATCCTGATTTACAATGAAGCGCTGGCTAAATTGGGTTTAAAAGATTTCACTGTCAAAATTAATAATAGAAAAATTCTATCAGGCATCGCCGAGATTATAGGTAAACCTGATTTAATTATAGACATGACAGTTGCCATCGACAAACTCGATAAGATTGGTTTGGATGGCGTGAGTAAAGAATTGTTAGAACGAGGCTTCACGGAAGATGATTTAGAAAAACTTCGTCCGGTGATTTTATTAGAAGGAAGCAACGAAGAAAAACTAGCAAGCTTAAAAGAAGTTCTTGCCACTTCTGAAACTGGTTTAAAAGGCATTGCTGAAATTGAAACCGTTTTCGCATATGTAGAAAGCCTCATTTCTTATGGCTTACCACTAACCGCTAAACTAGAATTGGATATTACTTTAGCGCGTGGATTAAATTATTACACTGGTTGTATTTTCGAAGTAAAAACCAATGAAGTAGCCATGGGCAGCATTGGTGGCGGTGGCCGTTATGACGATTTAACAGGTATGTTTGGCTTAAAAGATTTAACCGGAGTTGGTGTTTCTTTTGGTGCAGATCGTATTTATGATGTTTTAGAAGAATTAAATCTTTTTCCGGCATCTGCAGAAATCGGTACAAAAGTTTTAATCAGCAACTTCGATGCGGAAGCTGAAAAATATGCTTTACCCATATTACAACAATTCAGAAACGCCGGCATTTCGGCTGAATTATATCCATCTTCAGCGAAGCTTAAAAAGCAAATGGCCTACGCCGATGCAAAGAAAATCCCTTATGTAATTTTAATTGGTGGCGATGAAATTGCCAGCGGCGAATTGACATTAAAAGATATGCACAGCGGCGAGCAGAAAAAGCTTACCATGTTGGGGATTTTGGATTTATTGAAATAAGGGTTTTAACCGCAAAGTGCGCTAAGTTATCGCAAAGAAACGCAAAGCTATGGGTACAAATTTGTGTTCTGTGGTTAAATTAACCATCCAACTTTGCGCTTCTTTGCGTTGTTCCTTCTTTACTTTGCGGTTAAATTAACTATCCGACTTTGCGGTTAAACCTACTTCCCCACCCGCAATAAAATAGGAAAACGCACCTCCTTCTCCGCATCATCCCCCCAGGCTTCCTTCAATTCTGTAAAAAGATATTCCAATGGGTTTCTTTCATTCGCTTTCTTATAATGCTGCAAAGAAGACCAAGTATTTAAATAACCAATCATCTGGTTGAAATTCCACGTCGTCTTGATTTGAAAATGAGGCGCGCTCACCTCCTCAAAAGGAAAAGGAATGGTTTTATATCCTTCTTCTATATATCGGCGTTCACTATCCCAATACTTACCTAAAATATCTTCATATAATTTATGGATTATTTTATCTACCTTTTTATCAATTAGCATCAGGCTGTAACCAATCACGGCAATAACCCCATCTGGTTTCAAAGTACGCTTAACTTCAGCATAAAAAGCTTCGAAGTTAAACCAGTGAATGGCTTGTGCCACCGTAATCAAATCAAAACTTTCATCTGGAACATCAGCCCGATCTGAAGATTCAACCTTGTATAAAATATTTGGTAACTTAAGCGCCTGACTAAGCTGTTTCTCACTAATATCAGTGGCATAAACATTTTGAAAATGCTGAGCCAGGATCCTTGCAACCTGGCCATTTCCAGTTGCACAATCCCATGCAGCATCTTTTTCATTTACCAATGTAAATAGAAAATCATATAACTCCTGAGGATAAGTTGGACGGTAAATGGCATATTCGGCCGACTGGGTAGAAAAGTTATCTTTCATATCTTAAGGATTGAATTTTGAATGAGTAAATGTTGAATGAGTGAATAATTGAATGTCTGAATTTTCAGTATCTTCTTGCAAATCTGTTATTCTCAAACTATATTACAATTAATACCAAAATAAACAAAAGGGTTAGACTTGTGTTTAATCTCGAATTAAGAAACTTCACATTCGCCCATGAAAAAAACCTCCAAAGAACTTCAGTCGGCTGAAAGTGCTGACATGAAATACAGGCTAAAATCGATCTTTGGCGGATCTGTGGGAAACCTGGTTGAATGGTACGATTGGTATACTTATTCGGCATTCGCCTTATATTTTTCTGACGCATTTTTCCCAAACAGCAATCCTACCGCACAGCTTTTAAACACTGCCGGAATCTTTGCCGTTGGGTTCTTAATGCGGCCAATTGGCGGCTGGCTTTTTGGAAGTATTGCTGATAAAATGGGTCGTAAAAAGTCTATGACGCTATCAGTGCTGATTATGGCGATAGGTTCTTTAATTATCGGATTAACACCTGGCTATAAGCAAATTGGCATTGCAGCTCCCATACTTCTGGTTATTGCCAGACTTATCCAAGGCTTAAGCACTGGTGGCGAATATGGAACTTCTGCTACTTATTTAAGTGAAATGGCAACGAAAAAACGTCGTGGCTTTTTTTCAAGCTTCCAGTACGTTACCTTAATTGGGGGACAATTATTAGCATTAGGCATCCAATTGATCCTGCAAAACTGGTTACTCACTGCTGAAGAATTACACAAATGGGGCTGGAGAATCCCGTTTTTTATCGGTGCCGTTCTTTCTTTTATCGCACTCTATCTTAGAATGCATATCGACGAAACAGCTGCCTTCAAAACTAAAGATGCTGAAGAGAAGAAAAGCGGCATCGCGGTTTTAATGAAATATCCAAAAGAAGTTTTTACAGTGGTAGGGTTAACACTGGGTGGTACAATCGCATTTTATACGTTCAGCACATACATGCAAAAATTCCTGGTTAACACCGTACACTTAAGCAAAGAAACCTCTACTACCCTTTCATTTATTTCGTTGCTGATCTTTGCTATTTTACAGCCACTATTCGGATTATTATCTGATCGTATCGGAAGAAAACCGCTATTAATTGGTTTTGGTGTATTAGGGACAATTTTTACCGTACCGATATTAACAGGTCTTGCCAACGAAACCAATACTACCATAATTTTTTTATTAATGATTGCAGCCCTGATCATTGTAAGTGGCTACACCAGTATTAATGCTGTAGTAAAAGCAGAACTTTTTCCGGCAGAAATCAGGGCACTTGGTGTTGGATTACCATATGCACTAACCGTAGCTATTTTTGGAGGAACAGCAGAATATCTGGCACTTTGGTTTAAAAACATTGGCCACGAAAATTACTTTTATTGGTACGTTACCGGCTGTATCTTAATCTCATTAATTTTATATACCACGATGAAGGATACTAAACATCATTCAAAAATTGAGGAATAGCCAGGATTAAACGGATGATGGGATTTCAAGATTAAGCAGGATAAGTCATTTGTGTAAAATTCGCACTTATTTCACTATTCGATTATTAAAGAAGAACAAAGCTTTTCGCGGATTAATTTAAATGCTGATGACGGATTAAAATCTGGTTTCTACAATAAAGTGTTGGCAATAATCTGATTACTAAATAACCATTTTTTCTATATTTACCATTATGCAAAATCAAGCCCCATTAGCCGAAAGAATGCGTCCGCAAAACCTTGACGAATATGTGGGGCAAAAACATTTAGTAGGTACAGGTGCCGTTTTACGCAAGGCGATAGAGAGCAGTCAATTGCCTTCGATGATTTTCTGGGGACCTCCAGGGGTTGGAAAAACCACACTGGCCTATATTATTTCTCAGGCGCTGGATCGTCCGTTTTTTAATTTAAGTGCCATCAATAGTGGTGTGAAAGACATCAGGGAGGTGATAGATAAAGCAGCTGCACTGAAAGATAGTTTTTTAGGTTTACCCATTTTATTTATTGATGAGATTCATCGATTTAGCAAATCACAGCAAGATAGCTTGCTGGGTGCTGTAGAACGTGGCTTGGTAACGTTAATCGGCGCTACCACAGAAAACCCATCTTTTGAGGTGATATCCGCTTTACTTTCCAGGTGCCAGGTTTACATTTTAAAATCCTTAACAGAAGAAGAGTTATCTGGTTTATTGCATACTGCGATTAAAAAAGATGTCATCCTTGCTCAAAAGAAAATAGAAATTAAGGAACATGAAGCCCTTATCCGCCTTTCTGGTGGAGATGCCAGAAAGCTTTTAAATGTACTTGAAATTGCAATTAATGGCATCGGCGGAGACATAATCGCCCTCACTAACGATAACGTTTTAGCCCATGCGCAGCAAAATTTAGCATTATATGATAAGGCGGGCGAGCAACATTACGACATCATTTCTGCTTTTATAAAATCGATCCGCGGTAGCGACCCGAATGCCGCCGTTTATTGGTTAGCCAGGATGATTGAGGGAGGAGAAGATCCTTTATTTATTGCCAGGCGATTGCTGATCTTATCCTCAGAAGATATTGGAAACGCCAACCCAAATGCGCTACTTTTGGCTAACAATTGTTTCACCGCAGTAAATGTAATTGGTTATCCTGAAGCCAGAATTATTTTGTCGCAATGTGTAACTTACCTGGCCAGTTCACCAAAAAGCAATGCCTCTTACGAAGCTATTAATCATGCGCAAGCTTTGGTAAAGCAAACGGGAAATTTGCCTGTTCCACTGCATATTCGCAATGCCCCAACCAAACTGATGAAGAATATTGGCTATGGAAAAGATTACAAATATTCGCACGGCTACGAGGGAAATTTCGAAGCGCAGGAATATTTTCCGGATGAGTTAAGCGGGACAAAACTATATGATCCAGGAAAAAATGCAGCCGAAGAAAAACTGAGAGAAAAACTCCGGCAAAACTGGAAAGATAAATACAACTATTAGTGTAACATTTTAAAACGAAGCGTTACTAATAGATTAAATTACCTAATACCTAAACTTATATGCTCAGTACTTTCTTAAGCCATCAAAAGAAATCTTTTTGGCGTTCGCGAAACCGTGGTGGCAGCATCGCCGCCCAAATTGTGTTAGGCTTTTTTATGCTTTATTTTTTAGTTGTTGCCGGTATGGTGGGTTTCGGAATGACCGTGCTTCTCCCTAAAGTTTTTCCAGACCATGATGCAATAACCAGTTTTAATGGTATTATTCTTTATTATTTTGCCTTCGATTTTCTTATGCGTTTGCAGCTTCAGGAGTTGCCAACCCTGAGCATCATCCCTTACCTCCACCTGAAGATCTCAAAAAGTAAAATAGTAGATTTTTTAAACATCAAGGCCCTTTTTTCAGCATTCAACCTTTGGCCATTTCTGTTATTTCTTCCTTTTTGTTTCATTACCATATCGAAACAATACGGTGCTTTAGTCATTTTGGCTTATATCGTGAGCATTTTTTCCTTAATGCTTTTCAACAATTACCTTATTCTGTTCATTAAAAGAAAATCGATTTCAAATATCCTGTTTACGCTTGGTGGTTTGGTAGTGGTTTCAGCTTTTATCGCACTGGAATATTTTAAAGTGATATCCATAATAGCTGGTTCTGATGTGATATTTAAAGCCATCACTAAACAACCCCTGCTTGCCTTGGTATTCCCGCCCCTCACCTATCTGATCTATAGAATAAACGCGACGTTTTTACGCAAGAATCTTTATGTGGAAGAATTAAGTGCTAAACAGGAGAAAAAAGTGAGTACTGATTATCCATTTTTTAACCGCTTTGGTAGAGTTGGCGAACTTGCAGCATTAGAGTTGAAGTTAATCATCAGGCATAAACGCCCACGAAATACAGTTTTAATGGGAACCATTATCCTGGCTTACGGTTTTCTTTTTTACAAACCACAAGTATTGCAAACGAATTCCTTTGGAATGATGTTATTCGCAGCCGTATTTATGACGGGCATGTCGATTATCAGTTATGGGCAATTCATGTTCGCCTGGCAGAGCGCTCACTTTGACGGCTTATTGAGCAAAAAAATTGATTTTAAAGATTTCATCAAGGCCAAATTCCTACTCTTTACCATTGCATCTACTATCCTCACCATTGCGGCAAGCTTTTACTGCTTCATTGATGCAAAATTACTCCTGCTTCATCTGGTGGCCTACTTATATAATATCGGCTTTACTACCGTGATGGTATTAATTTTAGCTACTTACAATTATAAAAGAATTGATGTATCACGAAGTGCAAGTTTTAACTGGCAAGGCATGGGTGCAACACAGTGGATCTCCATTTTCCCCTTTATAATTCTTCCTTTATTAATCTATTGGGCATTTAACCTGTTCCATCTTCCTTATGTGGGCTTGGCAGCTGTAGGTCTATTTGGATTAGTGATGCTCCTGATGCGCGGTTTCTGGGTAAATTTTATTGTAAAAAGATTCGAACAACAACGTTATAAAATAGCCGAAGGCTTTAGAGAATAATTATGATTTTAGAAGTTAAAAATTTAAAGAAGGTTTATGGCGACAAAACTGTTGTAAACATTGAAAATATTCAGATTGAACAAGGTGAAACTGTTGGATTGGTTGGAAATAACGGTGCCGGAAAAACAACTTTCTTCCGCATGTTACTGGATTTAATCAGACCATCTGATGGAGAAATTTTATCCAAAAATGAAAATGTTGCGCAGGGCGATAACTGGAAAAGCTATACCGCATCTTTTTTAGATGAAGGTTTTCTGATTGATTACCTTACTCCTGAAGAATATTTCACATTCATCGGCAGTTTAAGTAACCTCAGCATTGCAGATGTGAGCGCCTATTTAACACAATATGGCGAGTTCTTTAATAATGAAATACTAAATAGCGAAAAGTATATTCGCGATTTTAGTAAGGGTAACCAGGTGAAAGTAGGCATCGCCGCCGCATTAATGCAAAAACCAGAAATCTTAATTCTAGATGAGCCCTTTGCCAACCTGGATCCAACAACACAGATTCGTTTAAAAAACTTACTAAAAGCGCAAGCAGGCAGCATGACCACTTTTATTTCAAGTCATGATTTAAATCACGTGACCGATGTATGCAACAGAATTATCTTGGTTGAAAAAGGACAAGTGATCAAAGATTTTAAAACAGACGAGAACACCTTAAAGGAACTGGAAAGCTACTTCTCTGCATAATTTTTGTACTAAGAATGATACAACATGAAAAGGTAGAATATTGATTTTGCTTCTAATAGAATACGAAATTATTCTTTTTGGCATTAATTAATATAAATGCAGATAAAATTTATCCAATTCATTTTTTGGCATCGTGTTTGAATATGAAGGAATAGAATTTAAATATAAATAATCATGAGTATCTCAAAAGTAAGAATAGCAACACTAAGTATAGGATTAGCAGTAGGATCAATCGCATTTCAAAGCTGTGATAGTTTAACTAAAACACAAAAAGGTGCAGGTATTGGTGCTGCAGCTGGTGGTGTAGTTGGCGCATTAATTGGAAAAAAAGCGGGTAATACAGCAGTTGGTGCATTAATCGGTGGCGCTATTGGCGGTACTGCTGGTGCTTTCATCGGTCGTAGAATGGACAGACAGGCTGCTGAAATTCAAAAAGCTATCCCTAACGCTGAGGTGATTCGTGAAGGAGAAGGTATCATTGTTAAATTTGATAGTGGTATTTTATTCGATTTCGATAAAACAGCATTAAAAGATGCAGCAAAAACAAATGTTCAGAGCTTAGCTTCATCATTAAACCAATATCCTGATACTGATATTAAAATTATCGGTCATACAGATAGTAAAGGTACAGAAACTTACAACATGGGTTTATCTGAAAGAAGAGCAGCAGCAGTTAAGGCTTATGCCGTTTCTCAAGGTGTTCCATCATCAAGATTAGTAACCATTGGTAAAGGTTTTTCTGAGCCAATTGCTGATAACGAAACTGATGCAGGTCGTGCGGCAAACCGTCGTGTAGAAATTGTTATCGTTGCAAACGATGCATTGAAAGACACAGCTAAAAAACAAGGATAATATACGCAATTACCCTCTACCTATGAGGTCATCATATATCCACCCCGATACATTTTGTATCGGGGTTTTTAGTTTATATAAACATTTCCATATCTGTGGATCAATCTGAAGAATGATCTGCTAGCTGATCATATTCACCCTTCCAGGCATAAAAACCAAAAATCATTAAGCCAATACTGATTGGGAAGAATATAAACAGGATAATTGCCCATTGCAAAATGGTATTTGTTCTTTCGATTTCGCTGTGTGCCAATCCTACTTTATCTATTGCCTGGGTAATTAAAAAAGCCATCGACAACGGACCAAGAACCATCCAAACTATTCCTAAAATTTTCTTAAACGCATTCATAATTAATCGCTAATGTTTTCGTCTTTTTTATTCGATAAATAAATCGTTCCGATAATTAAACTCAGAGTTGCAATTCCAATTGGATACCATAAACCAGAAAGTGGCGTAGCGCCTGCAAAACTGGCAATTAAAGTGGCTATAAATGGTACCAGCCCACCAAATACACCATTGCCGATATGGTATGGTAGCGACATGGAAGTGTACCTGATCTTGGTTGGAAACAGCTCTACCAGAAAGGCAGCAATCGGACCATAAACCATGGTAACCAGTAAAATCTGGAAGAAAATTAAACCAACAAATTTCCAGAATAAAGGCGTAGGCAGAACCTTATCTTTTATAACTTCCTTCCCGGATAAAATCCCTGATTTTTGTGAAATCGTATCTACCTGAAATTTATTAAACGAAGCACCACTTTTCAAAATCACCTGAGTAGTAGAAATATAAAGACTATCTGGAGTGCCCGATAAAGCTTCGTGTTTTACGATTGGCTTGGCATATACCGCTCCTGCTAAATCCATTTTTGTGGTATCCGTATCATCCAAAAAGGCCTGGTAAATAGGTCTATAGAAAACGATCCCTAAAAGCATTCCGGCTAACATAATCCATTTTCGACCAACCCGATCACTCCAGGCACCAAAAATTACAAAAAATGGGGTTGCAAAGGCAATTCCCCAAAGCAAGATATACCTTGAATCATTAAAATCTAGCCTGCAAGTGTTTTCCAGAAAAGATTGCGCATAAAATTGCCCGGTGTACCAAATCACACCCTGCCCCATTGTTGCCCCAAATAAAGCCAGTAAAACCATTTTGAAATTGGCTTTGTTATTGAAACTTTCCTTTAATGGATTTTTCGAAACATTCCCTTCTGCTTTCAGCTTGGAGAACATAGGAGATTCATGCATTTTCATGCGGATGTAAATCGAAACTACTACCAAAAGAATAGAGAGCAGAAACGGGATTCGCCATCCCCAATCGGCAAAGGTATCTGCACCCAGAACATTTTTAGTGATTACGATAACGCCTAACGAAAGAAATAACCCCAATGTTGCTGTCGTTTGAATCCAGCTCGTGAAAAATCCCCGCCTATTTTTTGGTGCATGTTCTGCAACGTAAGTTGCTGCTCCTCCGTATTCTCCACCAAGTGCCAAACCTTGTACTAGTCTCAATATCAAAACTAAAATTGGTGCCGCATAGCCAATACTTTTATAAGATGGGATTAAACCAATTAAAAAAGTAGAACCACCCATTAATACGAGGGTAAGCAAGAAAGTATATTTCCGGCCAATTAAGTCACCCAATCGCCCAAAGACCAATGCGCCGAACGGACGAACGATAAAGCCCGCAGCAAAAATAGCAAGCGTATTAATTAAGGCAGAGGCACCTGCATCTTCCGGAAAGAGTTGGTGACCTATGATTACAGCTAAACTGCCAAAAATGTAAAAATCGTACCATTCGATTAGTGTGCCCAATGAAGATGCACCAATAACTTTGAAAATGTTATTCTTGGGTAACGTTTCGCTCATAGCATTCAGAATATTTGGTTTTCGAATATAAACATTTGAGTGCTAAAAAAAATTAAATAGTGATTTAAATTCTTCCCGGTAAACATTTTGGATTCTGTTTCGTACTTTCATACGGAAAACCAAACATATGCTTTTAATACAAAACATCAGATTAAGTAGAATTTTAAGAAATACCTGGCATGTTGATCTGATTATGATCGCATCCTGCACCGTAGCATACTTTGTACGCGAATATTTAATTGCCCATCACTTCGAAATCCCATCAATTATTCCAACTGTTTTAGGTACTGCAATTGCCTTTTTTATTGGTTTTAATAATAATCAGGCTTATGATAGATGGTGGGAAGCCAGAAAAATCTGGGGAGCAATAGTTAACGATTCCCGTTCATTTGCACGGGCGTTAATCAATTACGTAGATGACGATGAAGTAAGCAGCAAACGCATTATTTTCAGGCACATTGCATTTCTGTATGCATTAAAAGCGAGTCTCCGTGGAACTGTTGATGAAATTTACATTAAATATCTACCACCAGAAGATCTTGTCGAAATTAAAAAACATACCAATAAGCATAATGCGATATTGAATATCCAATCCAGAGAGTTACAAAAGCTTTCTAAAGAAAATAAAGTTGATGGCTTTCGTTTCCTTGAAATTAATGAAATGCTGGTTCGCTTTTCTGATTCGATGGGCATGAGCGAAAGGATTAAAAACACCATTTTCCCAACAACATACACTTATTTAACTAAGGTATTTATCTGGCTTTTTGTAGTCACTTTCACATTGGTAATTAGCCAATCTGCTGGTCCGGCATCTATCTTTTTGGGTTGGTTAATTGGCTTCGTTTTTGTTTCTACTCAAATAAACGGAATGAGTTTGGTAGATCCGTTCGAAAACAACTCTGCAGGGATTCCCTTAAATCAGATCACCAGAACAATCGAAATTAACCTGCTGCAGATGCTGGAAGAGACAGATATCCCTGAACCGGTAAAACCGATTAATGAAGAGTATGTGCTTTAATTTTTGCCAGGGCTGAAGCTTAACTACAATTGATCATGCTTCTGATTTGAAATATCTGTATTTTTGCTTCCGCTGATTTTCTGAAATATTATTTAGATTTTAGTTAAAGCAAAATGAGGTTGTATCATCATTTTTTATATTAAAATTTGTCATGTTGAGCTTGTCGAAACACCGTTAAGGACATTTTTACAGGTCCTTACCTATCCGTCATCGGATGAATATAGCTAACGTGCCAGGTATTCATCCGATGACGGATCAAAATCTAATTTTTTGGCACATTCCTTAATTCTATTGGCTTTTTGGTATTCTTTTTCATTTTCAAATTAAGCATTTCCACTAACACGGAAAATGCCATCGCGAAATAAACATAGCCTTTTGGAATATGCTGATCTAAGCCTTCTGCTAATAATGAAACGCCAATAAGTAATAAGAAAGAAAGTGCCAGCATTTTAACTGTTGGGTGATTGTTTACAAACTCGCTAATTTTGCCAGCTGAAAACATCATGATAATTACGGCAATAACCACTGCTGCAATCATGATTTCAATGTGCTCTGCCATTCCTACTGCTGTTATTACAGAGTCTAATGAAAAAACGATATCCAATATCAGAATCTGAACAATAGTTGCCCAGAACGAATGTACCTTTGCTTTTCCTTCTTCATCCTCTTCGCCTTCTAATTTATTATGAATTTCATGCGTACTTTTATAGATCAGGAACAGTCCACCAATAATCAAAATCAAATCACGACCAGAGATTGCCAGTTTCTCATACCATTCTCCACCATTCATACCAATCCAGCTTCCGATATTAAATAACGGCGAAGTAAGTGTCATGATCCAGCTAAGGGAAAGTAATAACAATACCCTGGTAATCATAGCAAGACCTAAACCCAACTGCCGGGCTTTTTTCTGTTGATCTTTTGGTAATTTACCTGAAAGAATGGAAATAAAAACGATGTTATCAATGCCTAAAACAATTTCAAGAAGTGTTAGGGTTAGGAGTGAAATCCAGGCTTCTGGAGTACTTAAGAAATCCATATAATAGTTTTATCTGATACGGCGAAGATAAATAAAATCATTACCGTTTATGGAACATATTTTTGGACATTTAGTTTTGGCCAGCTATAGGAAGATTTTGAATTTCTGCTTCCAGTTTCGATTCAAAAATCAGAGATTTTTCCTTGAATTCTTCATCAGAAAAAGACATATTAGCCATTGCGAAAAGTATTCTTCCATCTTTTCCAATCAAAATATTCGATGGAAAACCATGATTAATATTTAGCTTTGCAAGCTCTTCCCTGCTCAGCGAAATAACCTGGTAGCGATAAGGCACTCGTTTTTGAAAACGTCTTGCTTTTTGTGGAGGATCATGTGTAATCCCGATAAACCGAACTCCCCTTTTCCCGTATTTCGCAACCAGCTTGTTTAACTCCGGCATTTCTGCTATACAAGGCGGGCAGTTCTCAAACCAAAAGTTAATGACCACAATTTCATTTTTCAATTGCTTACTGGAGAGTTTCTTTTCATCTACCGTTAGCCCTTGAAAAACTGGCAGTGGCTTACCAATCAAGCCTTCAAAAAAAGTCTCCTGGGTTGCCCATTTTACTGGTACATCCTGGGCATTAGCCTTTAATCCAAACAGGATGAATAAAATAAGGTAAGCAATTTTCATATAGGATTAATATAAAAAAGTCCGGCCAATAATTGGCCGAACTATAATATTATTTACTCTAATGCTGCTATTTAAAGGTGACTGAGCCATAGGAAGTTTTTATATTAATGTTTCCTGCACCGCCATTACCAATTTTGCCAGAATATCTCTTCTCTTCATCGTCTTTACTGGTGAGTGAGGATGATACATTTGTACCAAACTTAAAGCCGGCATATGAAGTTGACACATTAAAATTACCATTGTAGCGATCAGCGAAGCCTATTCCTACGCTTACATATTCACCCCCGAAAGTAAAATTTTTACATGCTGGAGTAATCTCACTAATGCTCAAACGATTGTAATCCATTAAGATATTCGCATCACCATTTACCGTACCCAAGGTAACATTTGAATACTCGGCATCAACCGAAATTTTTCCTGAAGATGCAATATTCAAATCTCCATAGGCCTGTTTAGCAACCGCATTACCTTTCACCGTGTTGATGTTTACTTTTGCATATTCTGCATTCAGCAACATGTTACCCCCAATTGTACCTACCGTTAAACCTTTACCGTATTGTATCTTAAGGTCAGCCGATCTGCGAATGCTGTTGATATTCACCCCCACGTATTCAGCATCCAGTTCTAAAGTACCTGCACTGCCAATATTTACCGGACCATTATAACTGTGCTTCACCACACCTGCATTTAATTCCTGAATATCGCATTTGCCATATTGTACATTCACATAGTTATTGCTGTTATTTAAATTTCCGGCAACTAAATTGCCATATTGTATCTTTAAAGATGTTGGACCAGCAAAATTGCCTAAATCTACATTACCATATTGCTGAGAAACGGTAAGTGAGATCGTTGCAGGCATATAGACTACATAGTTAATTTTAACTTCTCGTCTCCAGGTGGTAACACCATTTTTAACGCCGTGACCATAACGGCCATTTCTCTCCGTCATATTGGTTCTAACAGAAATCAGGTCGCCACTTTTACTGGCATCGATGGTAACCGCATCCATCATTTTTTGCGCTTCATTATCAGAATTGCTGTAAGCTTTGATGTCTATATCAATCTTCACCTCTTTTCTATCCCAGGTTTTAATCGTAACAGCACCATATTTATTGTTCAGGTTTACTTTGTCGTTTACATCAACACTGAAGCTTTTACTGAACGATTTAGACTTCTCCGCAGCATTATTTTCTTGTTTCAAAGAAACCATGGTGCTTAAATTTATGTTTTCTGAAACTTTCGTATTTATGGCATAAGATTCGGATGGCATATCCACAACTACGTTTTGTTGGGCATAACTTTTTACGGCAATAAATGCCATAACGGCCAGAAATAGTTTTGTTGTTTTCATTTTCTTGTTGATTAAACATTTAATCGCAGTGCCTGCCGACCGGCCTGCGTTAAATATAGTGAGCGTGTTGTTTTTTTAGTAGCAAGTATATAGTAGCGAGTATCAAGTATTTAGTAGCAAGTATCAAGTATTTAGTAGCAAGTATTTAGTAGTAAGTATCAAGTATCTAATAGTAAGTATCAAGCAGTAAAGATGTATATGACTTTTCCTTAAATCTGATTTACTTTTTTATAATCGTCTACCTGATTAATAATTAATAACTGTTGCTTTAATAGCTGTAATTGAATTTCGCGATTTTTAACCATGGCCTTCACTACAAAAGTTTGATTTGGCGAGGTAGGTAATTCACCTTTTAAGCGTTCATATTCTTCATCCAACTTCCTTAAATCAGCAGTGAATTTTTTATATAATTCTGGATTTGCAGAAGCAAAAATGGCCAGGCTATCTCTTTTCTCTACAATCAGCCCGGCAAACTGAACTTCCTTTTTAGCATAAACAGCATTCACATCAGCGATTTCAATTTCTCCTTTTTGCATTCTTTCTGCGTATAGCCAGCCTAAACCAAATACAACGAGTATAGATGCGGCCACACTTATCCACAAATAAAGCTTTACCGGCTTTTTTTCTTTCTTTTGATCTAATCCTTGTTCAATTTTTGCCCAAAGCCCCGCTGATGGTTCCATCACATCAAACGATCTTCGGTTATCTTTAACAAATGTTTCTAATCTATTATTCATCTCTCATCCCTTTCAAATCTAATATACCTTTCAATTTCTTTTTCGCCCTCATGTATTGCGTGCGACTTGTATTCTCACTTATTTTTAAAATATGAGCTATTTCTTCATGATCATACCCTTCTAATAAGTACAAACTCAATACCACTCTGTAGCCATCTGGCAGTTGGGTAATCGCTTTTCTTACTTCTTCGGCTTTTAGCTGGTTATCGTAATCATCAAAACTCACATCATCCGGCACCTCCGAAATCTCGTCCGTGCTCACGAATTCCATTTTACGTTTTCGCAAATAGTTAATGGATTTGTTGATTACAATCTGCTTCAGCCAGAGCCCAAATGTTGTTTCTTGTCTAAAATCGACAATCCTGGTAAAGGCATCTAAAAAAGACTCCTGCAAAACATCTTCTGCTTCTTCTTCGTAATTTAATATCCGTAAGGCCACATTATACATCGCCTTAGCGTACAATTTGTATAATTCAAACTGTGCCGCCCGGCTGCCCTGCATGCATGCTTTAACTAACTCCAGGTTTTTATCGATATATACCGTTTCCAAATTTTCGAAGATTCTGATTATAAGACAGGAGGGTTTTCAAAACGTTGCATCAATGTAAGAAAAAGTTGAAATAAACTTACAGCATTCCCAGCTATTAAATTACATCATCAAAATCTTTTGGGAGACTAATCTGTTATTTTGGAATGATGATCACTTGATTATTATTTTTAAAGCCTGACGGAAACCTTTAACTTCATACCATGGAAATTGATATAATTACAGAAATAGATACCATCCATCAAAAAGCAAATTCAGCTTTTGAAAGAAAAGACATTGGCATTTACATGAGTCAGTTTGATGATGGCATTCACTACACAAATGCTGATGCAACAGTTTACGATAGAAAAGACCTCGTATACCAAACAGAAAAATACTTCAAAAAGACTAAGGAGATTTCCACTACGTATTACCGCATAAAATCATCGTTTGAAAACGAATTTTTTACAGAAAAGATTGCACGCAAATCTATTGTATTTGAAAAAGGATTGGTGTTTGCAAAAAAGAAAACGGTACAAACAGAAGAAGTTTTCAACTGGAAAAAGATAAACGGGAATTGGAAAGTAACTGCTGTTCAGGTGGTGTTAGAGGAAAAGTATTAGCGAATAAAACCCAATATTTATTGACCTACATCAAAGTTTAGCTTTTTTTATCCTTGCACCTTTGTTTTAAAACAAAAACAAAATGAAGAAAGTATATTTTAAATACCTGAACACACTACTGGTTGTTATTCCTATGACTTTAATTATGGCTTTTGTGGGCCTGATGCGTAACTACGGTTTTGGAGAAGATTGGTTTATTAAATTCCTAAAAGCCTGGAGTATTATGGTACCGGTTTCCTACCTCTCTGCCTTTATTATTATTCCTAACGCCCGTAAACTTGCAGAAAAAATTGCATCAAAAAGCTAAATACGCTACTTTGCAAGCTATGCATAAACAGTTTTCCAGTTATATCAAAGATCGGATTAAGATTAGCGATGACGACCTGAAAACTGTTTTTTCATTTTTCAGACTACTCAAGGTAAAGAAAAATGAATTTCTGGTTAGCCCTGGGAAGACCAACAGCAAGATCTATTTTGTAACCAGCGGCTGTTTAAGAATCTTTTTTCTTACGGAGAACGGTACTGAAGCAACCAGACTTTTTGCTTTCGAAAATCAATTTGCAACAGCGCTGGTGAGTTTTGTAACCGCATCAGAATCACTGGAGTTTGTTCAGGCCGTAGAAGAAACCATGGTACTAAGCATCAACAAAGCAGATTTCTACCATCTTTTAGAAATTATCCCACAATGGGAAAAGCTTTATCGCCATTATCTTGAATATGCGTATGTAACCAATACCAACAGGCTAATGTCTTTTATTACTTCGGATGCCCTGGAACGCTATCAGCAATTATTAAATCAGAATCCAATTGTGGTGAAGCGATTATCCAATAAAATGGTTGCATCATATTTGAACATATCGCCAGAAACACTGAGCAGGTTGAAGTCTAAAGGTTAACACCTTTTTAGGAATGATTGAATTTTGAATGATTGAGTGTTAAATGAGGGAATGTTGAATGATGGAATTTTGAATGAAGGAATTTTGAATGAAGGAATGAGAGAATTTTGAATGATAGAATGGGTATTTAACACTGATATTTATCTGTTAAAGAACCTGCTTAGCTTAAACTCTTTAGGTGGCAAAAAAACCTGGGATCTTCTATTCCAAAGTTTAAAACAAAATCGGTATTTTTGCCGCTCAATTTAGATTACAATATATGTTAAGAACAGTAACTTGTGGTGCACTAACCCTTAATAACTTAGGTGAAAGTGTAACCCTGTGTGGTTGGGTGCAAAAATCAAGAGATTTAGGTGGAATGACTTTTATAGACATTCGTGATCGTTATGGGATTACACAGCTGGTTTTTAACATGGATGATAACCATGAACTTTGCGAATCGGCACGTTCATTGGGTCGCGAATTTGTAATTAAAGCCACTGGTACAGTAGTAGAGCGAAGTAATAAAAATCCAAAAATGCCAACTGGTGATGTGGAAATTAAAATTGCAGCCTTGGAAATCTTAAATGCAGCAAAATTGCCTCCTTTTATGATTGAAGATGAAACGGATGGTGGCGATGAATTACGCATGAAGTACCGTTACCTGGATTTGCGCCGTAACCCGGTCCGCAATAATTTGGTTTTACGTCATAAAATAGCACAATCGGTTCGCCGTTATTTAGATGCACTTGATTTTATTGAAGTAGAAACTCCGGTTTTAATCAAATCTACTCCAGAAGGTGCCAGAGATTTCGTAGTGCCTAGCCGCATGAATGAGGGTGAATTTTATGCCTTACCTCAATCACCACAAACTTTTAAGCAATTGCTGATGGTATCTGGTTTCGACCGTTATTTTCAAATTGTAAAATGCTTTAGAGATGAAGATTTAAGAGCAGATCGCCAGCCTGAATTCACTCAGATTGATTGCGAGATGTCTTTTATTGAACAGGAAGATATTTTAAATACGTTTGAAGGCTTGATTCGTACTTTATTTAAAGAGGTACGTAATTATGATTTACCTGAAGTACCGCGGATGCAATATGCTGATGCGATGCGTTTATATGGTTCTGATAAACCAGATACTCGTTTTGACATGAAATTTGTGGAACTGAATGATCTTGCAAAAGGTAAAGGTTTTCCAGTTTTCGATAATGCTGAACTGGTTGTTGGGATCAATGCAAAAGGCGCTGCCAGCTACACCCGCAAGCAGTTAGATGAATTAACAGATTTTATTAAACGCCCACAGATTGGTGCTACTGGTTTGATCTATGCTCGTCATAATGAAGATGGAACGATTAAATCTTCGGTAGATAAATTCTTTAATGAAGAAGATTTAAAACAGTGGAGTGAAGCTTTTGAAACTGAAAAAGGCGATTTACTTTTAATTTTAGCTGGTTCTACAGAAAAAGTTCGCAAGCAATTAAATGAACTTCGTTTGGAAATGGGTAACCGCTTAGGCCTTCGGGATAAAAATACATTCTCTGCGCTTTGGGTATTGGATTTCCCTCTTTTAGAATGGGATGAAGAAACGGAGCGTTACCATGCCATGCATCACCCATTCACTTCACCGAAACCAGAAGACATTTCTTTACTGGATACTGATCCTAAAAATGTTCGTGCCAACGCTTACGATATGGTAATTAATGGTACAGAAGTTGGCGGTGGATCTATCCGTATTCATGATCGTACACTTCAGGCATTAATGTTTAAACATTTAGGTTTTAGTGCAGAAGAAGCGCAAAAACAATTTGGATTCTTAATGGATGCCTTTGAATTCGGCGCACCTCCACACGGCGGTATTGCTTTCGGTTTCGATCGATTAACCTCTATCTTTGCAGGTCTGGATTCTATTCGCGATGTGATTGCTTTCCCTAAAAATAACTCTGGCAGAGATGTAATGATCGATAGCCCAAGTACGATTGATGATAAACAATTAAAAGAATTGAAAATTAAGACGGATTTGTAATAATAAGTTCATTCGTTCACTGGTCATTGGTTCAATGGTCCAGGAGCATAAATAGCATGGCTTATTATTTAAGTGCAGAAAATAGGATTATTTCTATCTTTGGTAAGACACCAACACAGTAGGTCAAAAGACTTAGGGCTAATTGACTAGACGCCAACTAGTAGATTAGATTAAATAAAAAGCCTCAGAATTTAAAATCCTGAGGCTTTTTATTTATATAGTTTTTGCTCTTTGCTAACTAATGAACAGATGACAAATGAACCACTATACTAATACGTTTCGCTGTCTGGCGGAATGCCATAGTCAATAAATTTCTTTGCTTTTTTATCTTTTCGGGTACCAAACCAGCCTTTTACAGAATTATAAATAGCTGATAAATGTTCAGCATCTAAAGATTTCCCCACTTTTCCAGAGACAAGGCCGACGGCTGCTTTTGTTAAGAAACCTGCGCCTCTAAAAAGCGTTTTGTTCATCACCATTGGTAGCAATAAAGACATAGCAGTACCACTAATATTTAATTTATCATCTGCTTTAAATAAATTACCAGGAGTAGCGTACTTTTTAATTAATGCACCGAGCGTGAATTGCTTTGCAAATGTTTTACTATCGGCAACCAACAAATTTTGTTTAAGCGTATATTCTACCTTAAGTTCTAATTTTTTAGCCTGCAGATCTTCCAGATTGCTGATGTTTTTATAACTTCTCATCTTCTTCCTCCTTATCTGCAAGTTTGTTGAAATACTTATTGATCGCGATATTAATAATTGCCTTTTCGATATATTTATCTTTGGTTAAATATACTATAACGGCAAGCAAAATATAAATTAATGATACGCAACCAAACCCTGCGGTATAGCTACCCAAAACACTGGATAAGAAGAGTGCTAACGTTACGCTACCAAATAAAAACGCCAGGGTGAAGCATACAATTACTGCCGTACTAGTAACTAAATCGGCAAATATTTTAGATACCTTTTCTAAGAGGTAAAGTCGGGTATATTCTACTCTAGCCTCTAAATAGCCTTTGGCATCCTCGAAAATATCCTCGATACCTTTCTCTTTATTTTCTTGCATAGTTAAGATGAAATTTAACTGGGCGCAACTAAACGCCCAGCTATTATTTTATTGCTTATGCGTGCTCTACGTCGTCACTATACTCATCTTCAACACTTCTCAATTTGGTTTTAATTGAGGTTACGACTTTATCTTTCAAGCTAGACAAGTTGTTAATTTCATCAGCAGCTTTGTCTTTAATAGAATCGCCTAGATCTTTTAAAGACTGGCTTAATTTGTCGCGGGTTTCATCACCTTTATCTGGTGCGAATAAGATACCTAAAGCGGCACCAGCAGCTAATCCTGCTAAAAGAGCAACTACAACTTTCGAGTTATCATTCATAATCATGTATTTTAAGGGTTTAACATTCTAATATAAGAAATACTATATTATTTAATTGTTAAGCTATGGATTATAACTCATTATGCTCAATATTTGTTTTAATTCTTTCTAATCTTTCTGAGGCCAATGTACTGGATTCATAAATCTTAATCAGCAGAATAAAATAAGATAGCAAAAGTGGTCCAAAAACAAGCCCAAGTATTCCAAATAATGGAATACCAATAATTACGCCAATTACCGTGATAATTGGATGAATATTTCCAACTTTTTTCGCAATAATGAACCTGAGTACATTATCGATATTAATAACCACAATAAAGCCGAAAGCAAGCATGGCCCATCCTTCAAAGTTATGCCCGTTTACAATTTGCAAAATAGCTGCAGGCACGAATACTACTGGTGGCCCTAAAATAGGTATAAAGGAGATAAATGCGGTTATCACTCCCCAGAACACAGGATCCTGATAGCCCAACACATAAAATGATAAACTTACAAGAGCGCCCTGCACCAAACAAATTAAGCCCTGGCCCAGTACATTTGCAAATGTGGTATTTTTCATTTCATTCCCAAAACGAAGGGCGTTCTGCTCGCGGAAAGGTGCATATTTTACCAGCGAGGCTTCAAATTGCTTTCGCTCAATCAGCATAAAGTAGAGTAAAAAGTACATCACTAAAAGACTGAGTACAATATTTACAGCGCTTGATATTAATGATGGAAAAAGTTGGCTTGCCCAATTGCCCATTCTGTTTAACCCTTCCTGAATTAAATGTTCATTAACTTCGAAAGGCAAAAGGTGCTGAAGTTTAACCAATAAATTTTTAAAGAAGATTTCATTATGCCTTAGTTCGGAAATTTTACTAATCACCATACTGCTCAGGGCATAAAAAGGAAGTACGATCAGCACCACACTAATAGCGATGATCAGGATGGCAACAAAACGTTTGTTCCAGTTTTTAACTTCGGCCAAATGAATATAAATCGGGCGAAAAATGGTATATAATACTAATGTACTCAGTATTGCCGAAAAAATATCTTGTAAAGAATATGCAATGAGAACACCAAGCGCAATAATGATAACAAGATTAATATTTTGGCGTTGTTTATAAGAAAATACTGACATAAGTTAATGCTCGGTACATCATAAATAGCAAAAGCAATCAATTTGTTTTAAAGATAATTATATTACAATTATCCATCTAACTTAATAGCTTTCATCTTATTGTAAAGCGTTTTTCGATCTATTTTCAAAATTTGTGCAGCTTTGGTTTTATTGAAATTAACCTTCATTAAAACATTCAAAATCGCATTATATTCTGCCTCTTGTGCAGCATTCTTTAAATCAACGCGTTTATCTTTACCTTCTGTTTTTGTTTGGGCAAGGGATTTATCCGTTGTGTAATCTTTAACGTAATTCAACAGTTCTAAGGGTAAAACATCTACCTGAATTTCGTTACCATCTGTCAATAATGCCAGTCTTCTTACTACGTTTCTTAACTCGCGTACGTTACCTGGCCAGCCATAATTCAGAAAACATTTTTTAACTCCTTCAGAAAAGCCCTTTATCTTTTTATTTAGTTCGGTATTGGCAACTGTAAGAAATTGATTGGCAAAAATCAACACATCGTTGCCACGTTCTTTAAGCGAAGGTATATGAATAGAAAACTCATTAAAGCGATGAAATAAATCTTCTCTAAAGGTCCCTTTATCAATATTTATGGCCAGATCCTCATTCGTTGCTACAATGATTCTAACATCAAGTTCAATTTCTTTTGTACTGCCAATACGTTTTATTTTCCGCTCCTGGACTGCTCTCAATAAAGTTGCCTGTATCTCATAAGATAAATTACCAATCTCATCTAAAAAAATAGTACCGCCATTTGCTAACTCAAAATGACCTATTTTGGTAAATAATGCGCCGGTAAAGGCACCTTTTTCATGTCCGAAAAATTCGCTTCCGGCAAGTTCTTTTGTTAATGAACCACAGTCCATTGCCACAAAAGGCCTATCTCTTCTTAAACTATTTAAATGGATAGATTTGGCTACGCATTCTTTACCTGTGCCACTTTTGCCGGTTAGAATAATGCTATATGAAGTAGGCGCTATTAACTGAATTTGCTTAAAGAGTTTCGCAGAAGCATCACTTTCGCCATCTATATATTCACCATAATTTACGTAATCTGGTTCCCTGTCGGTACCAGTTCTGCGCTCTGTACTACTTTTTATTTTTTTTAAAGTTTTTTGTGCTGCTAATGCTTTCTTAATGGTATCTAAAATTTCATCTGGATATAGTGGTTTAGTGATGTAATCATACGCCCCTAGTTTAATCAATTCTACTGCGAGCTTGATATCAGAATACCCCGTTATGATAATTACACTGGTGGAAGGATAGTCTTCTTTTACTTTTATTAAAATTTCACGGCCATCTGTATCATGAAGACGATAATCGCAAAGAATTAAATCAAATGTTTCTTCCGCCAGAATTTTCATCGCAGAGGCACCAGATACAGCATTTGCCACTTCAAAACCATCTCTAGTAAGAAATTTTGAAAGTAGCAATCCTATATTCACTTCATCATCTACTATTAAAATCTTCTTTTTCATGAGCGCTATACTGTTGTTTGGCTAAAAAACCTCCAGATTAACGGATAGAAACTTTCTTAAGAAAGCATGTTACCTTTGACAATCAAAAGGGATACATAACCCGTTCAAACGTTTTTAAATTGGAAATATTCCTCAAATTAATATAAAAAACGTAACTAATCGGCTGCTTTTTTTAATTTCCTTTAAAAGAGGCTTTGCGTTTATCAACAAATGCAGATACACCCTCTTTAAAATCATTCGTTTCAAAACACTTTCCAAATTCAGCTATCTCAACCTCAAAGCCATTAACTTCATTAATGGATGCATTAACGGATTTTATTACAGCTGCAACGGCTAACGGTGCACGTTGTTTAATGAGATTTAATATTTCTTCTGCTTTCGCAATTAAATCTGCCTGCGCTACGGTATGGTTCACCAGACCAATTTTTAAAGCTTCACTGGTCGTGATCATCCCCGCCGTGGTAATTAATTCAATTGCTTTTCCTTTACCAACCAGCTGGGTTAATCTTTGCGTCCCACCATAACCTGGAATTAAGCCCAGAGTTACTTCCGGCAAACCTAATTTAGCTGTGTCTGCTGCCACCCGCATGTGGCAGGCCATAGCCAATTCCAAACCTCCGCCCAATGCAAAACCATTAATGGCAGCAACGAACGGTTTGGTTGATTTTTCAATTGCATCAAATACATTAATTTGTCCTGCTCGGGCTAATTCTTCGCCCTGTTCGCCAGTGTAATCAGAAAATTCTTTAATGTCTGCCCCGGCTACGAAAGCTTTTTCTCCTGCCCCAGTGAGAATCACCCCCCTTACCTCTGCCGTTTTATTCGCAAAGACAATTACATCAGCAAGTTCGTCAAGTGTTGCCTTGTTTAAAGCATTTAATGCCTTTTCACGGTTTATGGTAACGTAAAGTATGTTTTCTTTAATTTCTGAAATTAAATTCTGATATGCCATAGTTTAAAAATTTCTGTTTTCTGTAACCCAATTCTGAATATATTCTACAATACTAGCCATGGTGGTTCCTGGCGGGAATAATTCTCCCACTCCCATTTCTGCCAGTTTTTTACGATCATTTTCTGGTATAATTCCTCCCCCCGTTAACAATACATCATCCAACTGCTTCTCTTTCATAAAATGGATAATTTTTGGAAAAACCGTCATATGTGCGCCAGAAAGAATGGATATGCCAATAGCATCTACATCCTCCTGTAAAGCCGTATTAACTACCATTTCTGGGGTTTGACGTAAGCCGGTGTAAATCACCTCCATACCGGCATCCCGCAGCGAAGTGGCAATTACTTTAGCTCCTCTATCGTGTCCATCCAAGCCAACTTTAGCTACCAAAACGCGTATGGGCCTGTTTAATACTTTGCTCATAGTGAAATATTAAGTGATGTAAATGTATCGAATTTGATGGGATAAGGAAATAGGCAAGAAAAAAATGGAAGATGGGGTAATGGAAAAAGGAGAATGGAAAATAGAAAGTGGGAAATGGAAAAAGGAAAATGGGAAATGGGAAATGGAGAATGGAAAATAGAGAAGATATGAATGGGGAACAAAATAGATTCCTGATCAATTCTTATTCTCTTTTACCTATTCCCTATTCTAACTCATTATCTATTTCATAATACTTATATAATTACGCTCAATCTTTTTACCTTTGCAATCCTAATTTACAGGTTTTTATGAGTGAAGAAAAGTCATTGAACTTTATTGAAGAAATTATTGAGAACGACTTAAATAGTGGTAAGTACGAAACTTTGGTTACACGTTTTCCGCCAGAGCCTAATGGTTATTTACACATTGGCCATGCGAAAGCGATATGCCTAAACTTCGGATTAACACAAAAATATGGCGGTTATACCAACTTGCGTTTTGATGATACCAATCCGGTTACAGAGAAAACTGAATATGTAAATAGTCAGCAGGAAGATATTAAATGGTTAGGTTTTAACTGGAAGAATGAATTGTATGCATCAGATTATTTTGACGAACTATATTCTTTTGCCATTAAACTAATTGAGAAAGGTTTAGCATACGTTGATGAAAGTTCAGCGGATGAAATCGCAGCTTTAAAAGGTACCCCAACTGAACCCGGACAGGATAGCCAATACCGTAACCGCAGCATTGAAGAGAATTTATACATCTTCACCAGAATGAAAAATGGCGAATTTGCTGATGGGGCTTATATTTTGAGGGCGAAAATTGACATGGCTAGTCCGAACATGCTAATGCGAGATCCAATTATCTACCGCATTAAACATGCGGTACACCACCGCACTGGCAACAAATGGTGTATCTATCCCATGTACGATTTTGCACACGGCCAAAGCGATAGTATCGAAAACATCACGCACTCTATCTGTACGTTAGAATACGTTTCACACCGTGAATTGTACGATTGGTTTATCGAAAAACTGGAAATTTTCCCATCTAAACAATATGAATTTGCACGTTTAAACCTTACCTCAACAGTAATGAGTAAACGTAAATTATTGCAACTGGTAAATGACAATTTAGTTAACGGCTGGGATGATCCACGCATGCCAACCATTTCTGGTTTGCGCAGAAGAGGCTTTACGCCAAAAAGTGTTCGCGAATTTTGCGAGCGAATAGGTATTGCTAAAAGGGAAAACCTGATCGAACTAAGCTTACTGGAATTTTGTATCCGCGAAGATTTAAATAAATCAGCCAATCGAGTAATGGCAGTTTTAGATCCAATCAAATTGGTGATTACCAATTATGAAAAAGGAACAGAAGATTTAATCGGCGAAAATAATCCTGAAGCTGAAGATGGTGGTGGCACACGTGTTATCCCTTTCAGCAATGAGCTTTGGATTGAGCGTGAAGATTTTATGGAAGTACCCGCTAAAAAATGGTTCCGTTTGGCACCTGGAGCGATGGTTCGCCTGAAATTTGCTTACATTGTAAAGTGTGAAGACTTTGTGAAAGATGAAAACGGAAACGTAACTGAAATTCACTGTACTTACGTTCCGGAATCGAAAAGTGGAAATGATACCAGTGGCATCAACGTCAAAGGAACGATTCATTGGGTAAGTGTTCAGCATGCTAAAACAGCAGAAATTAGATTATATGATCGTTTGTTCACTTCTGAAACACCAGATGCTGAGGAAGGCGACTTCAAAGATTATTTGAATCCAGAAAGCCTGACAGTTCTTCCAAACGCTTTCATCGAACCGGCTTTGGCTGATGCAGATTTAGATAGCCGCTATCAGTTTATTAGAAAAGGTTATTTCTGCCTGGACAAAGATTCTACCACCGAAAAGTTAGTTTTTAACCGGACGGTAACTTTGAAAGATACGTTTAAGAAACCAAAATAGTTAAGGTATAACAATAGATGAACACGGATGAACTTAGGTTTATCCGTGTTTTTTTATGCTTAATTGTTAAAGAATTGCCAGGAGAATACAGAGATATTAAGGAACCCGATCCAAAAAGGTTTCTCTGGAAAACATTTAATTATTTGCCTTAACTTTTACTTTAAAACCGTGATAATTGCCGTGAAAACACAAAAATCACGGAAACCTATTCAAAATTGTTTACCTGGAAATATTTAACTATTAGCTTTACCCTCTGCTCTAAAACCATGATAATTGCCACGGAAACACAAAAATCACGGAACCCTTATTCTAGAATGTTTCTCTAAAAATATTAACCATTAGCTTTAACTTCTGCTCTAAAACCATGATAATTGCCACGGAAACACAAAAATCACGGAAACCTTATTCTAGAATGTTTCTCTAAAAAATATTAACCATTAGCTTTACCCTCTGCTATAAAACCGTGATAATTGCCGCGGAAACACAAAAATCACGGAAAATTGCTTATTTAGAAAAATATTTAACTATTAGCTTTACCTTCTAACCTAAAATCTTCTGCCATCATCCTTCTTACCCTCTACCTTTTTACCTTCAACCTTTTTACCTTCAACCTTTTTAGTATTTCGTATAAACATTATACAACACCAACAAATCAACGGGTGTAAGCTTCGGAGTAATATCGCTTTGTATAAAGTGACGCTTAAAACCAATAATTGCAGCATTCAAATCACTGGTATCATAGCCCATTAATTTTAGTGCATTTGGCCCATCGAAATCTGCCGGTGGGTTTTGCAACACCTCATCATACCAATAACCAAAGCCTTTTAAAGCCAGTTTTTTCCATGGGAATTTATTTGGATCTGGCTTGCGCTTTGGGGCAATATCAGAATGACCAATGAAATTAGCAGTCGGGATATTATAGGCCTTTTTTAATGTCTCTAATAATTTAACCAGGCTATTGATTTGTGCATCCGGCCATGGATCTGTTGTTCCATTATTATCAAGCTCAATCCCTATCGAAGAGGAGTTTAAATCTGTATCCTTTCCCCATTTACTTACACCGGCATGGTTTGATCGCAGATAATCATTTACCATATGCACTACTTTCCCATCCCTGCTAATCACATAATGTGCACTCGTACCTGCTTTTGTAGAGTGAAATGTCTTAATGGTCTGCCCTAAACTATCTTGCGCTGTATGGTGGAGGATCACAAAATTGGGTTTACGGATTCCAAAATTTACAGAACCCACCCAGGTTTGATTTGTTGGATTGGCCAAATCATATAACTGACCTGTAGGAGGTGTAGCGGAAATGATGCCAGCAAAATCTTTCGTTTTTAGCTTATAAATCTTTTCAGTTGCTGCATATTTATTTGTGCTGCAAGCAGAGATAAGCAAGGCCAATGTTAAAATAGAGGTGACACTGAAAAAAGGAGATTTTATTGAAAACATGGTAATATTTTAATAGAATTTAAAGTTACAAAGTTAGGCTAAACTTCATCCAATACATCAAATTTTATACAAAGCTTTCAAATTTTAGTAATTTAGCCACGATATATTGTAATAATGAAGAAACTATACAAACCCATACTCTTACTGTCTGCGATCGCCTGCTCTGCCAGCCTATTCTCTGCTTGCACCAATACTGGCAAGCCTACAGAAGAAAAAACAACGGTTGTGCAAAAAGATAGCTTAACGGATTATGTTGCCAGCAGACTTCCTATATATGAAAGGGTAAAACTGACGACCAACCTCAACCAGCTAAGCGTTAATGACCGTAAAATTTTACCGCTTCTGATTCAGGCAGCAGAGATTATGGACGAACTTTATTGGAAACAAGCTTACCCGCAGCGCGATAGCCTGATGGCAACTATTAAAGATGAAAAAACGCGTGAATTTGTAAACATTAATTATGGCCCTTGGGATAGACTAAACAACGAAAAACCTTTTGTTGCAGGTGTGGGAAATAAACCAGAGGGTGCTACTTTTTATCCAAGTGGAATTACAAAAGAAGAAATTGAAAAAGCAGATTTAGCTGATAAATATGGGGCCTATTCTGTTGTAAAAAAAGATACGACAGGAAAGTTGATCACGGTGCCTTACCATGTATTATTCGCTTCTGAATTGCAAAGAGCAAGTTCCCTTTTGAAACAAGCAGCACTAATTGCTGACGATGCTGGCTTAAAAAAATATTTAAACCTGCGTGCTGATGCCTTGGTAACTGATAAGTTTACGGCAAGTGATTACGCCTGGCTGGAGATGAAAACAAATGGACTGGATATCATTATCGGCCCCATTGAAAATTATGAAGATAAACTTTTCAATGCCCGCACCAGTTACGAAGCTTATGTTTTAATTAAAGATAAAGAATGGAGTAAGCGCCTGGCTAAATATGTAAAGCTTTTACCAGAGTTGCAAAAAAACCTTCCGGTGCCAGCAAAATATAAAACCGAAACACCAGGCACAGATTCTGAACTTAATGCCTACGATGTAATTTACTATGCCGGAGATTGCAATGCAGGATCAAAAACCATTGCGGTTAACTTGCCGAATGATGAGAAAATTCAACAGGAAAAAGGAACCCGCCGCTCGCAACTCAAAAATGCAATGCAAGCAAAATTTGATAAAATTCTCCTTCCTATTTCGAAGGAACTAATTGATGCCGATCAGCAGCAATATATTAAATTCGATGCTTTTTTTGCAAATGTAATGTTTCATGAGGTTGCACATGGTTTGGGAATCAAAAAAACCATTACCGGAAAAGGTTTTGTTCGTGAGGCTTTAAAAGAACAATATAGCTGGCTGGAAGAAGGCAAAGCTGATATTTTAGGCTTGTACATGGTTACTGGCTTATTAAAAAAAGGTGAGCTTCAAGGCGACATTAAAAGTTATTACACCACCTTTATGGCGGGCATTTTAAGATCAGTTCGTTTTGGCGTATCAGAGGCACATGGCAAAGCCAATATGCAATGCTTTAATTACTTTGCAGAAAAAGGCGCTTTCGAGCGTACATCCAAAGGAACATATAAAGTTAATTTCGAAAAGTTTGCCTCTGCAATGAATGAGCTCAGTGCATTCATTATTACTTTACAAGGGAACGGTGATAAAGCTGCAGTAGAGAAGACTCAAAAAGAAAAAGCGGTTATTCCAGCTACACTTCAGCAAGACCTGGACCGTTTGACCAGAAAAAATATTCCTGTTGATGTTGTTTTTGAACAAGGTGTAGACGTATTAGGCGTAAAATAACAGTAAAACAAATAGCACATTGTTTTTCGATGTGAAAAATAAATCCCTGATTTAAAGACTTATACTTGTCTTTGAATCAGGGATTTTTCTTTTTTTTTAAAACTGCGTAACCTTTTAAAAAAACGTTCGTCTTACTGATAACTAAAAAGGGAGACTATTCGTTTCCAAGCTAAACTTTAAACATAAAGGCAAAATTAGAAAACGTATACACATACGTTATGGAAATCGTTTTGCCTGGATTTTTTAAAATTTAAACCTAAACAAATGAAAATTTTTTACAGAATATCCTTCATCATTATTGCTGCTTTCTTTTCAGTAAGTTTATTTGCACAAACTTCACCTAAGCCTAACCTAACCGGAATTATCCTTGATGAGAATAAAAAACCAGTAGATTACGCAACAGTAGTATTATATAAAGCGACAGATTCCAGTATAGTAAAAACCAGTTTTACGGATCAAAATGGTTTTTTTGGTTTTGCGATCAGTTTAGAAGGAAACTACTTTTACAAAGCCAGCAACATGGGCTACAACACGATTAAAAGTAAAACCATTACACTTACCGATAAAAATCAGAAGGTAGATTTTGGTTCTGCTCAACTCGTTGCCAGCACTCAAAACTTAAAAGAAGTAAGTATTGCTGTAACCAAGCCCTTAATCGAAAGGAAAATGGATAGAGTAGTAATGAACGTTTCTAACAGCGCAATCATGACGGGTTCTACCGCTCTTGAAGTATTACAGAAAGCGCCGGGAGTTTCAGTAGATCAGAATGACAACATTTCAATGCAGGGTAAACAAGGCGTGTTAATTCAGCTTGATGGGAAACAAACCTATATGAGCAGCGCTGATGTGGCGAATTTACTAAGGAACATGCAAAGCTCAGAAATTGAAACCATCGAATTGATTACGAATCCATCCTCTAAATACGATGCAGCCGGAAATTCAGGAATCATCAATATTAAAACTAAGAAAAACAAAGCTGGTGGTACAAATGGAAGCCTAAATGCAACAGCCGGATATGGTAAAAATTTTAGAGGTAATACAGGATTAAATCTAAACCATAGAACGAAAAAACTGAATCTGTTTGGAAACTATAACTATGGAAAAACTAACCGTGAAAACATCATCACGATTGATCGTATTTCAAACGGCACGCCCGATACTTATTTTATGCAGTCAGGATCTAGCTTAAGGAAGCAACAAAACAATAATTTCAAAGCAGGTTTAGATTATTTTATCGATAAAAATAATACAATAGGTGTGTTGGTGAATGGCTATTTTAATCGCGGAACCGAGGTATCTAAAAGCAACACTTTAATTGGCCCATCTTTTCAGCAGGTAGATTCAACATTAGCATCAAGTAGTTTACAAACCAATAAATACAACAATATTTCTTATAACCTGAATTACAAATCGGTTTTAGATACGGCAGGTTCTGAAATTTCTGCAGATTTTGATTACTCTAAATACAATGGAAACGATGGTTCTGAATATGAGAATGATTATATGTTCGCCAATGGAAATAGAATTCGCCCGATTAATTACACCAGGAATGGTACGCCTTCAAAAATTGATATTAAAGCCTTTAAAGTTGATTATAATGTTTCATTGAGTAAAACCATAAAGCTAGAAGCTGGCCTAAAAAGTAGCTGGGTAAAAACAGATAACGATTTACAAGCTGAAGAATTAGTTAACAATATTTGGCAAAATGATGTTCGCCGTAGTAATCAATTTATTTATGATGAAAATGTAAATGCGGCTTACACTAATATTAACAAGAAGTTTAAAAACACCAGTATTCAACTTGGCTTAAGGGTTGAGCAAACCAATTCTAAAGGAAACCTGGTTACTACAAATACAGTAGTGGAACGTGGTTACTGGGATTTTTTCCCAACTTTATTTGTGCAGCAAACACTTTCGAAAAACAACCAACTTGGCTTTTCTTACAGTCGCAGGATAGACCGCCCAAGTTACGATGCCTTAAATCCATTTATTTATTACCTGGATCAATACACATACAACAAGGGTAATCCATTTTTAAAACCGCAATACACCAATAATGTGGAGTTGAGTTATACTTTTATGCAGAAATATATGCTCTCGATAGGTTACAGTAGAACCAATGATGTAATTACAGAAGTTTTATTGCCTGATTCTGCACAGAAAGCACTGTTTCAAACCAATGAAAATCTTGCAAAGAACATCAGTTATAATGCTAATTTAAATATCCCGGTTCAGGTGGCAAAATGGTGGTCGATGAATAACAATTTAAATGTTTTTTACCTGAGTTTTGAGGCGCCAGATTTAGCTGGTGTGGCGTTAAAAACGGGTAAAACCTCATTTCAGTTTAAATCTCAGCAAAGCTTTACCATAGTTAGTGGTTTTACCGGAGAGTTAAATGGCAGTTATGAATCACCACTGGATTACGGAACACTAAGAATTAAAGCCCGCTATTCTATTGATGCCGGTTTGAGTAAAACACTCTTTGATAAAAAGGCAAGCCTGAAATTAGCCTTATCAGATATATTTAATATGTATAAAAACGATATCTCTAGCGCATACCCCGGTTTAAAATATGAGGTACATCAGAAAAACGAAAGCCAGATTGGAAGAATAACTTTCACTTACCGCTTTGGTAAAGAAATTAAACCTGCCCGCCGCCGCACTACAGGCTCAGAAGCTGAACAAGGGAGGATGAAGAATTAGTTGACTTCGACAATGTATTCTGCCTGATGATTCGTTAAGACCCAATTAGGTTTAAAGATATAAATTGCAGCAGGAAAATTATGCAGAAACAAAAAGGGCGATGTCACCATCGCCCTTTACTATTTTATTTACTCAAATACATTGATTTATCCTTGTAAAGCTTGCGGAAATATGGATCTTCCAAATCTTTAATGAAACGAATGGCTTCACCTGTGGATTTCATTTCCGGACCCAACTCTTTCGTAACTTCAGGGAATTTCTCGTAAGAGAAAACCGGTTCTTTAATTGCATAGCCCTTTAGCTTACGCTCGATAGTGAAATCTTTCAACTTCGCTACGCCTAACATAATTTTTGCCGCAATATTGATGTATGGAACATCATATGCTTTAGCGATGAAAGGAACCGTACGTGATGCTCTTGGATTGGCCTCGATTACATAAACCTTCTCATCCTTGATGGCAAATTGAATATTCAATAAACCACGTACATCTAAAGCTTTGGCAATCTTAATCGAATACTCTTCCATTGCATTAGTTACCGATTCTGGCAAGCTGAAAGTAGGCAATACGGCGAATGAATCACCTGAGTGAATCCCTGCTGGCTCAATGTGCTCCATCATACCCACAATGTGAACATCATCACCATCAGAAATCGAATCTGACTCTGCTTCTTCTGCACGATCTAAAAAGTGATCAATCAATACGCGGTTACCTGGTAAATCGCCTAGTAATTTTACTACTGCTTTCTCCAGGTCTTCATCGTTAATCACAATGCTCATTCCTTGTCCGCCTAATACGTAACTTGGGCGAACCAGAACTGGATAACCTACTTCATTGGCAACCACAATTGCTTCTTCGGCATTTTCAGCTACACCATATTTAGGATATGGAATATTTAACTCTTTTAATAAATCTGAGAAGCGACCGCGATCTTCAGCGATATCCATGTTCTCGAAAGATGTTCCGATAATTTTAACGCCAAGTGCCGATAATTTCTCTGCCATTTTCAAGGCTGTTTGACCGCCCAATTGAACAATCACGCCAACTGGCTTTTCTAATTCAATAATCTCACGAACATGTTCCCAGAAAACCGGCTCAAAGTATAATTTATCGGCCATGTTAAAGTCTGTAGAAACCGTTTCAGGATTACAGTTTACCATGATCGCTTCGAAGCCAGATTCTTTTGCGGCTAATAAACCGTGTACGCAAGAATAATCAAATTCTATACCCTGACCAATACGGTTCGGACCAGAGCCCAGAACAATTACTTTTTTATTATCCGAAGGGATTGATTCATTTTCTTCATCAAAAGAAGAATAGTAATATGGTGTTTTTGCAGGGAATTCGGCAGCACAGGTATCTACCATTTTATACACCCTGTTAATCCCTAAAGCTTTACGGCGATCGTAAACTTCATCTTCCGTTACGTTTCCTAACAACCAGGCAATCTGAATATCAGAGAAACCTTTTTGTTTAAGGGTAAAGAAGAAATCCTGAGGGATATTATTTAATGAATATCTTTTTAATTCAACTTCTAAAGCTACAAGCTCCTGAATCTGATTTAAGAACCATTTATCAATTTTAGTCACCTTACGGATGGATTCCAGAGGCACACCCATTGTCATGGCATCTTTGATTAAGAAAACACGGTTCCATGAAGCGTGCTCCAGGCCATCCATAATTTCTTCTATGTTGCGAACCTGTCTGCCATCAGCACCTAAACCTGCACGGTTTATCTCTAAACTCTGACAAGCTTTTTGCAAGGCTTCGATAAAGGTACGACCAATGGCCATTACCTCACCAACAGATTTCATCTGTAAACCAAGTTCTTTATTGGCACCTTTAAATTTGTCGAAATTCCAGCGGGGGATTTTAACAATTACGTAATCTAACGTAGGTTCAAAGTATGCTGAAGTTGTTTTGGTAATTTGATTTTCAATTTCATCCAGGTTGTAACCGATTGCCAGTTTCGCAGCAATTTTAGCGATTGGATAACCAGTGGCCTTACTTGCTAAAGCCGATGAGCGGGATACACGTGGATTAATTTCGATGGCGATAATGTCATCATTTACAGGGTTTACCGAGAATTGAACATTACACCCACCAGCAAAAGTACCGATAGCGCGCATCATTTTAATGGCCTGATTACGCATTTCCTGATAACAACGATCAGATAATGTCATAGCAGGTGCAACTGTAATCGAGTCTCCAGTATGAATCCCCATTGGATCGAAGTTTTCAATCGAACAGATAATGATTACATTATCGTTGCTATCTCTTAATAGCTCCAACTCGTATTCTTTCCAGCCTAAAACAGCTTGTTCTACTAAAACCTCATGTGTTGGCGAAGCTTCTAAACCACGTTTAAGTGCAGCGTCAAATTCTTCCTTTTTGTGCACAAAACCACCACCAGAACCGCCTAACGTATACGATGGGCGAATTACCAATGGAAAACCGATTTCTTGAGCAGCTTCTTTACCTTCTAAAAATGAGTTGGCAATTTTAGAAGGCGCTACACCTACACCTATATCAACCATTAACTGGCGGAAAGATTCACGGTTTTCGGTTTTTTCGATAGCCGCTACATCAACACCGATAACTTTAACACCATATTTTTCCCAAACACCGCGCTCGGAAGCTTCTACACAAAGATTTAGCGCCGTTTGACCGCCCATAGTTGGCAAAACAGCGTCAATTCTAGGTAAATCTGTAGCGTTTATATGCTCTTGAAGAATAGCTTCAATTGAATCAACAGTTAAAGGGTGAAGATAAACATGATCACCAATAACTTTATCCGTCATAATTGTTGCCGGATTAGAGTTGATAATGGAAACGGTAATCCCTTCTTCTTTTAAAGAAAGTGCCGCTTGCGAACCGGCATAATCAAATTCGCAGGCTTGGCCAATAATAATTGGGCCTGATCCGATAATTAGTACTGAGCGTATGGAAGTGTCTTTAGGCATGATAAAGCTTAAACAATGATTAAAATTCTAAAGTAATTTGGCTCCATTTTGAAACCATGAAAGCAACGAGATTTTGTGCTTGTAAGAAGAAAAATCCCAACTGTTCTGTCGGGATGCAAAGATAGGTTTTTTGAAACGTTTTTTACTTTAATTTTTTAAAATTAAAGTGTGTTATTTAAAATCAGTAAAACTCACCCATTTGTTCCCATTTAAAGCAGATTAAATTAAGGTTACTAAACTGTTATTTACATTATAAAATGATATAGGTGCAGACCATCTCATCGATTAATAATGCCAATAGAAATCTTTGAAATAAAAAAAGGAGCATTGCGCTCCTTTCCTAAATGATTTTAATTATTGCTGTATTTTAATTTCTCCCAGATCTGTAGTGGTACTATCTTTTACTGCTACATTCTCTATCGTTAAATCTTTATAGGGTGCATTTGCTTTTACCAAAACAGTATACACGCCTTCTTTTAAATTGGTAAAAGAAAAAGCGCCCTGATTAACCTGTACTTTAACCGTATCTGAACCTGCAACAAGCGAAACACCTGCCACAGCATCTGGCGGACTAACCCTACCAATAATACCACCTGCTTTAACAAACGTAAAAGCTACAAACAAAATAGACGACAAGATTAAGGCGACGCAAAAAACACTCAGCTTTTTCATATAATTTATTTTAGTTTCTAAATACCATTTTCATGGAACCCATATTAAACCGATTATACAACTCATTTGTTTGTCGCAGAAATAGAACACTGTAGCATTTTTAAGAAACAAATGTATCCATCGGCGCCAAGCAAATTGATGTATTCTCTGTAAATCGACCGCTAAATTAGTAAACAATCGTTAAAATTATGTTAAAACGTAACATTAATATAGTGTTAAAAGAACACGAAGTCATGTTTAAGTCATGAATAATACAATTAAACATTATTGGCAAAAATCTTGTAATAAGCAGAACATATATGCGTTTTGTATATACTTTAGAAAAAGATCTAAAGCTTCCTCCGCGGAGTAGTTAACCGCAAATGAGGATTTCTTCATAAATAGTTTGTTTGGTTTATTATCCGGTTTGAGGAGCCCTCCTCAGCCGGATTTTTTCTTTTATGGCTTTTTCTACTACATTTGATCTCTATGATCGTGTTACAGGCATCATTTTTCAAATTCTTATTGTCACAGCTCCACCAAACTACTGCTTTGGAATGGGTTGCGGTAATTACTGGTTTTATTTGCATCTACCTGGCTGCCAGAGAAAGCATTTGGAACTGGCCGATCTCCATTATAAGTGTGGTTGCTTATGGCTTTTTATTCTTTAGGGAAGCCATGTATGGTGACATGACCCTTCAAATCTATTTTTTATTTACGGCATTTTATGGCTGGTACTTCTGGATCACTAAAAAAGTAGCCCATAATAAACCAATTACGAAACTTGCTACGAAATATTGGCTCCTGGTTATCATTTTTGTGCTGGCCTTAAGCATTTTCCTGGGTTGGTTTATGGCTAACTTCACCAATAGTACCGTACCCTACGCAGATGGATTTTGCACTTCAGTTAGCTTTGTTGCCCAGTTTTTACTCACCAGAAAAATACTCGAGAACTGGTTGCTCTGGGTATTCGTGAACATTTGCTATGTCCCTTTATTTATCTACAAAAACCTAAATCTGAGTGCCCTGTTGTATGTGGTATTAATTATCATTGCCTTTAAGGGTTATTTAGATTGGAGAAAAACCTATCGTGAACAAATTAATTAAAAAAATAGCCATTGTGGGGCCGGAGAGTACGGGTAAATCTACCATGTCTCAACTTTTAGCGAAACATTACAAAGTTTCCTGGGTGCCAGAATATGCCCGTTATTATTGCGAAAACCTAATTGCGCCATATACATTACAAGATGAGGTAAACATGTTTTACGGTCAGGTTGCTTTGGAAGATGCAATTTTGGTTACTACTGAAAGCGACTTTATTATTTGCGACACCACATTCGTAACCGTAAAAATATGGAGCGACGAAATGTTAGGTGAAACACCACAACTGGTTTTAGATGCCCTCCCGAAAAGACCTTATGATCTTTATCTACTCCTGGATATTGATCTCCCATGGCAGGATGATCCACTTCGTGATTTTCCCAATCAACGTGAATATTTTATGAAAGTTTGGCACGAGGAGCTGAAGGCTTTAGATGCAAATTATAAAGTAATTGGTGGTTTAGGAGAGTTGCGGGTAAAGAATGCTATTAATGCAGTAGATGGTTTTTTAGGAAAGTAAGGGATTGCTTTTTTCGTTGATCGTTTTTAGTTTTCCGTTGAATAATGTTTCGTTTATAAAAGGCTTATGCCGCCATGCTGCTTAATGTTCTTAACCCTATCTATGCTTGTGATTTGCATAAATTTAATTTAGAGCTGAAAAACAATAATTAAAACCAAAAAAGCCCCGATTTACATCGAGGCTTTGATATTATTAAGTCCTTTTTAGGGGATTTAGAGACCTAAACGAATTGCTTTCCTTTAACTTTACGTTCTTGTTCTGTTAAGAAGATTTTACGTAAACGCATGCTTGCAGGTGTAACCTCGATATACTCATCAGCCTGGATGTACTCCATAGCCTCTTCTAACGAGAATTTAATTGCAGGTGCGATACGAGCATTATCATCAGTACCAGATGCACGCATGTTGGTTAATGCTTTTCCTTTAACAATGTTTACTACCAAGTCATTATCACGGATGTGCTCACCCATAATTTGTCCTTCATAAACATCAACTCCCGGATCAACAAAGAAACGACCTCTATCCTGTAACTTATCAATAGAATAAGCAGTTGTCTGACCTTTATCCATCGAAACCAATACACCATTCGAACGACCTGGAATTGTACCTTTCCAAGGCTCGTAAGCTTTGAAACGGTGTGCCATAATCGCCTCACCAGCAGTAGCAGTTAAAACGTTGTTACGTAAACCGATAATACCACGAGATGGGATTTCGAATTCTAAGTGTTGTAAATCGCCTTTTGGCTCCATAATTAACAACTCACCTTTACGTTGAGTTACCAATTCAATTACTTTACCAGAAACTTCACCCGGTACATCAACAATTAAAGTTTCAATTGGCTCATGTTTTTTACCATCGATTTCTTTTACGATAACCTGTGGCTGACCAACCTGAATCTCATAACCTTCACGACGCATCGTTTCGATTAGAACTGATAAATGGAGAATACCACGACCGTAAACCAACCATGAATCAGGAGATGCTGTTTCAACAACTTTTAAAGCTAAATTTTTCTCAGTTTCTTTAATCAAACGCTCTTTAATACGTTGAGAAGTAACCAATTTACCTTCTTTACCAAAAAATGGAGAGTTGTTAATGGTAAACAACATGTTCATTGTTGGCTCATCAATGCTGATTACTGGCAATTGTTCTGGTGAATCAAAGTCAGAAATGGTATCACCAATATCAAAACCATCAATACCTACAACCGCACAAATATCACCAGAACTTACTTCTGTGGTACGGATTTTTCCTAAACCTTCGAAAGTATAAAGTTCTTTTACTCTGGTTTTAACAATCTTACCATCGCGTTTAATTAAAGTTACCGGTTGGTTTTCTTTAATTGTACCGCGGTGAACACGACCAATTGCAATACGACCTACGAAAGATGAATAATCTAACGAAGTAATTTGCATTTGTAAAGTACCATCGTTAATTGGCGCAGGTGGAATGTTTGCTACAACCGCATCCAATAAAGCGAAAATATCAGTAGTTGGAACTTTCCAATCTGTACTCATCCATCCTTGTTTAGATGAACCGTAAATAACCGGGAAATCCAATTGTTCTTCAGTAGCTTCAAGGTTAAAGAACAATTCGAAAATTTGCTCATAAACCTCTTCCGGGCGACAGTTTTCTTTATCTACCTTGTTTACCACCACAATCGGTTTTAAACCAAGGGCTAAAGCTTTTTGCGTTACGAAACGCGTTTGAGGCATTGCACCTTCAAAAGCATCGCAAAGTAAAAGTACACCATCTGCCATTTTCAAAACACGCTCTACCTCACCGCCAAAATCCGCGTGACCAGGAGTGTCAATAATGTTAATCTTTACGTCTTTGTACTGAACAGATACGTTTTTAGATACAATCGTGATACCACGCTCGCGCTCTAAATCGTTATTATCCAATATCAAATCTCCTGTTTGTTCGTTGTCACGAAAAATAGAACAAGAGTGTAAAATCTTATCAACCAACGTGGTTTTACCGTGGTCAACGTGTGCTATAATAGCTATATTTCTAATCTTTTGCATAAAATGCGCCTCAAATTTGGCGCAAAGATAGTGTTTAGAAATGGATTTTCTACTATATTGCTTACTATTTAATCCTATAATAATGTTGTAATCATCTCATTTTTAATTAGAAAAGCCAGAGGTGGTGCCAACCTAAACTATTTCAAGCTTGGTTTTCCCATAATGCGGTTCCGTTCTTAGGGAAGGTCAGTTCTTTTTACTCAAAAAATGTTTCGATCAAGTTTTTTCGTACCATTGCTAATTGTTTTATTTTCAATCAAAATTATGGTAAAGAGTCTATCCCAATCCCTTTTCGTTATTTGCTTATCTATATTAATCCATTTATCAGCCAAAGCACAATTAGCACCTAAAGAGGGTTTGGCAGCCATAAGAGAAACGGACTTAAAAACCGATTTATATACCTTTGCCGGCGATGGATTTAGAGGGAGGGAATTTTGTTCGCCAGATGAACTCCGGGCAGCAGTTTGGCTTGCAGACCAAATGCGGGCTACAGGAATGAAGCCTGCTGGTATTGATGGAACGTTCTTTCAGTTTTTTAATGTACGAAGAGATCAGCTATCGGCTTCGAGCACCATTAAAATTGGCGATAGAAACCTGATACTTTGGAAAGATATTCTGGCAATAGAACCATTTCCCTCAAATATTGATGCAGATATTATCTACATCGGAAAGGGTACAAAGGAGGCCATCAATTCAGCAGATTTAGCAGGCAAAGTAGTTGCTTTAATTCCAACTTATGATGACCTGGATCTAAATGTTGCTTTCCCGAAAGTAAGATTTATGCAGAGATTGGCGTCCCTTAAATACCGAAGTTTACTGGCAGAAAAAAAAGTTAAGGGAATCATCTTTCTGGCGAACGATGAATTTACAAAAACTGGCTGGCATGAGCATGTTCGGGCACGCTTTGAAAGAGGGAATTACAGGCTGGATAACGGATTACATACTTCAGCACAAAACAACCTTAGTATCCCAGCTTTTTGGATGCTGGATAAAGACACAGAACTGCTAAAAACTAAAAAGATTCGTTTTACCGCAAACCTAACAACCGACTCATTTTTATATCCTTCTGTTAATGTGATTGGCAAAATTGAAGGAACCGATTTAAAACTAAAAAATGAAAATGTTTTAATTACCAGTCACATCGATCATATGGGCGTTAGAGAGCCTCAAAACGGCGATTCTATTTATAATGGCGCTGATGATAATGGAAGCGCAGTAGTAGCCATGTTGGCCATTGCCAGGGCTTATAACCAAAAACCAGCTAAAAGATCACAGTTATTTATTTCTTTCGGCTCAGAAGAACCTTATCTGTTCGGATCAACCTATTATACGCAGCATCCTACAGTAAAGAAAGAAGATATTGTAGCAGTTCTTAATGCCGATTTAATTGGAAGAAATGCCATTGATAGTGCCGCCATTCTGGGTACGCTTGGTGCAAATAACACCTCAAAACTTTTAACTCAAATGGCACTTCAGGCTAATGATGAAGGCCCAAAATTTAAGCTGGATACGGTTTGGGATAATCCCAATCACAAAGAAGGCTTTTTATATAGAAGTGATCATGCACCCTTTCTGAAATTAGGAATTCCATCCGTTTTTTACACCACCTTATTACACCCTGATTATCATACACCAAAAGATGATCCTGAACACATTGATTACAAAAAACTGAGAAAGATGACCGAATGGATGTACCGCACTTCCTGGAAAGTTGCCAATGCCACAGCGCGACCTGTAATTAATCCTGATTTTAAATACAGAAGATAGCGGCTGTACATCTTCTGTATCTTGTTCTTATTGAAAAATACGGCACTTATTTCTAAAGTTTAGATGCACCATAAAACTGGCCATAAAGCATTTCTATATATGCAGATAAATGAATAAAACAAACGAAGATTTAGATGGTATTATATAAATGGAAAAATCTATACAAGAATTATTTGATCAGTATGAAGAGAAATCGCTGGAGGTAGAGGCTGCAAAAAAAGCGATGGACCAGGCAGAAGTTCCAGACTTATCGAAAGAAAAATATATTACTTCAGCACAAGCTGATGAACACCTCATTGCCTGCGTAGAAAGAGAAGGCCGGGAAAAAGAATTGGATACACTGAGTCAGGAATGGAGTGAAATTCAGGATGCCCTGGCCGCTAAACTTTGCAAAATCAACACAAAGGTTCTGGTTAATGATAAACGTGATCAATGCACCGTATTAATTCATTGCGAAGGTGGCGGCATCATGATTGAAGATAAGGATGTTGATTAATACTTCTCGCTTCAAAAATCCAAACGATAAAAAGACCAGGCTCCCGCAATTATATTTGAGTGAGCCTGGTCGGTTAATTATTTTTAATTCTGCTGATCGTTAGAAGGCTTACAATTTCTCAACATTTTTGTCAGTTGTCTGATCATATTCAGCAAATCTGATGTTGTATCATTCCGTATAATCCGTTCCTCGTCACTTACAATTAATCTATCCAACATAAAGAAAAGATTATCTTCAGTATCATCAACGTCGTAATGCTGAAAATATTCGCCTATTTTTTCTACTTGCTCTTGGGTAAGGACTAACATAAAACTTCCCTCCCATCTGTTAATTGTGAAACAACGTTTTGGTTGATTTTGAGGACTGATCTGTTTCGTAGATCATACGTCAAGAACTCACCACATACTGTGATGAAGGTTGTTGATTTTTCAAATTGTCTTTGCATTACATATTGATTAATCAGAAAATAAGTAAAAGCCCAGGGGCTGCAAAGACAAATTACACTAGGTAACAAGAATACCGTCCTAAAACGGCTCCCCTGGGATATCTTTCAACTAAAGACAATGGTCCGTTATAGAACGCATTGGTATTTTTGTTAATAAAATCAGGCTGAATCTGCCTAGTGTTTAATATTTATCTTTGCATTACAATAGTCGGAAGTTAATTTGATTAAGCCAAATTTTAACGGATTTTTATTCAACAATAATTATGCATTATTTACCAAAAACCTTGAAATTTGAAGTAAAGATTGCTTCGGCGGCTGAAAAAACTTTCATCAGCAATGACGGATTTGTTAAGAGAAAAAGATCACTGATTAACCACCCCGCCTTGCAGGTACCTCTCAGGAGGAGTGAAATTGTGATCGTATTAAAAAGATTGCTCCCATTCCTGGTAAGAAATAACACCTAATTCTGGCTTGGCCTCACCTTCCAGCATAGCAATAAACTCTAAGGCATTCCCATCAGGATCATTAAAATAGATAGCAATAGCCGGCATCCAGGCAAAAACCATAGGTGCTAAATCATCACTCTTTAAAAAATTATAAGGCTTCAGGTTATTCTCTTGTAAAAAGCTTACAGATTTGTTCAGCACATCATCCACATCGCACCTAAAAGCAAAGTGCCTTACACATACTTCGCCTTTCGGTTTTTCCCAAAGCCCCAGCATGGCTCCCTTTGGCTCGCCAACCCAAAAGAAAGCAATTCTCCTTCCTTCTTCATAATAACATTGGGTTAAACCCATCACATTTTTATAAAAATCTATAGATCTTTCTAAATCTTCAACATCAATATGGGTTTCAAATAGTCCTTTTATCATACCACGAAGATAAAAAATACACCAGCCCATAAAAAATCACCTTTTTCGATAACATCATCATCAAAACTGATAATTATACAATAAGAAAAATTTTGGGTTACCCAACTGCCTCATTTTGTATTAAAGAGGAACCAACTCTATTTCCAAATGAATAAACGGTTTCTAAAATACGCTGGTAAGTTTACGGTTATCTTCATCTCGCTGATTGGATTTTACTTTCTGCTGGCTTTTTGTTTATCGCGAATCACCGTAAATGCCCATCCTACGAATAAACAAGAGGTGGCCATGTATATTTTATCTAATGGCATCCATACCGATATTGTAATGCCCGCAGCAAATAAAGCAATAAACTGGACTGAGAAAATCCCTTATACCAACACCCTGAAAGCAGATAGCACTTATCACTACCTGGCAATTGGCTGGGGAGATAAAAAATTTTACCTGGAAACACCTGAATTTTCTGATTTAAAACTCGCTACCGCTGTAAAAGCCATATCTGGCTTAGGTACTTCTGCCATGCATACCACTTATTATCAAAACATGGTAGAAGATAAACAATGCAAGAAAGTAATGATCAGCGATGCGCAATATCGTAAACTCATTGAATTTGTGAGCAATAGCTTTCAGCCAGATGCTTCAGGGAATTTTATTAAAGTGAATACGAATATTCGCTATGATAGTGGCGATGCATTTTATGAAGCAAAAGGAAGTTACAGCATTTTTAAAACCTGCAACACCTGGACGAATAATGCCCTTAAAGCCTGTGGACAGCGAAGTTGCCTGTGGACCATTTTCGATACAGGCATCTTGCTTAAATATGATTAATGCTTAAACCTCAAACGCCCAGTTTAAAAATGCCGGCATTACACTTTCCCAGGTAGGTACATCGTGCTTGCCACCTACTTTTTCGTAATAAAAAATGTTTTCAGGTCTTTTATAGCCTTTCTTTAAAAGTCCTTTTACTACATCAATGGTATCATCAATAGAATCAATAATTAGGTTTCTATTGCGGTCTGCTTTTTCATCTTCTGTTCCGGTCATCAGCCAGAATTTCATATCTGGTTTACTATCCGTAGAATCAATCAGCTCATGAATAATTCGATCTGCATCTGTATAACCATCAGTAAGGTCTTTTTTACGCCACCAGAAAGCGCCAGAGAAAACACCAATCACATCAAAAACAGCAGGATTATTCCACGCAATATCAAAAGCAGATAAACCACCTAGCGAAAAACCTGCAAAAGCCACTTTACCCGTAACAGGCATGGCAATTTTCTTCTTAACAAAAGGCAAAAGTTCTTTAATTACAAAGTCGTTGTATAATCCTGCATTTGCTCCTCTTCCTTTAAAATCGGGCTTACCAGCTACGCCATATTCCATTAAACGATCTGCAGAAGCTTTTATCGCCACCACAATTAACCTGTTATTTCTTTTGTTAAGATGTGCATCTTCCAGAATTTTAGCAAATTCCATCTTCGCCAAGTCCTGACCATCATTAATAAATAGCAATTCTATTTTCTCGTTGCCTAATATCCCTTCAGGCATATACATATCTATTTCAACCTCATGCTTTAAATAAGCAGAAGAAATTTTAAAACTATTAATATTAACTTTTACTGATAAAATTGTAGTATACATATCTTAAACTCCCTAACCCTGGCATCTCGCCTAATAATTTTGCAAAGGTACAAATCTCACTAAACTATTAATTATCAGTATTAAATTTTTACACGCTGCTTTTATTTAAAGTTGAGGACATTCTTTTTTTAAGATTAAATTTCTATCTTAAAACATTCAATTTTTAATATGAGAGAAGAACATAAAAAGTGGTATAGCCCGAATTTAAGTGCTGATATAGATATGCTCATCTTTGGTCATGCCGGCATTCCTGTTTTGCTATTTCCAACCAGTATGGGGCGCTATTATGAGAATAAAGACTTCAAATTAATTGATTCTGTTGAAGGCTTCATCAATGAAGGGAAAATTAAAATTTATTGTCCTGATAGTATTGATAAATTGAGCTGGTATAATAAGGGCATCCATCCTGCAGACCGGGTAAAAAATCATATCTGGTATGATAAATATTTACTGGAAGAAGTTGCACCATTAGCCAGAAATGAAACCGGAAGTAGCAAAATTATCACCGCTGGGTGTAGCTTCGGTGGGTACCATGCGGCTAATTTTGCCTTTCGCCACCCATGGCTGGTAAGCCATATGTTTAGCATGAGTGGTGCTTTCGATATTAAAGGCCAGTTAGATGGTTTTTATAACGATGATGTTTATTTCAATAATCCGGTGGATAACCTGATGAACAATAGCAACCCGGAATTGCACCACATGAAAATTGTTCTTGGAACCACAGACCGCGATATGTGCCGTGCAGATAACGAGAACTTATCAGGAATTCTTGCCAAAAAGGGAATAGATCATTGGCTGGACATCAGGCAAAATGCAGATCACGACTGGCCAATCTGGCGGGAAATGTTTCCTAATTATATAGCACAAATTTAAATGATAATTGTTATTTGTTTATCGTTTTTCGAATTGCTTAAAACGATTGATAAAAAACGAGTAACGAACTAAAAACTAATACAAATGAAAAAAATAGGGATTCTATTCGGCCAGGAGCGTTCTTTCCCAGAAGCCGTTATCGAGAGGATTAATCAGAAAGCTGAAGAAGGCATTACCGCTGAAGCGGTTAAAATCGACAAGATATTTCAGAATGTACCACTAGGTTATTCGGTAATTATTGATCGCATTTCTCAGGATGTTCCGTTTTACCGTGCATCGTTAAAAAATGCAGCCACCACTGGTACTGCCGTAATTAATAATCCATTCTGGTGGAGTGCTGACGAGAAATTCTTTAACAATGCACTTGCAGAACAAATTGGTGTTCCGGTTCCAAAAACAGCCTTGATTCCATCAAGACAGCACCCAACAGGCACTACAGGAGAATCTTTTTCTAACCTCGCCATGCCTTTAGATTGGGATGCCATTTTTGAATATACCGGCTTCCCCGCTTATATGAAACCATACGATGGCGGTGGATGGAGAGATGTTTATAAACTTCACGATAAGGAAGATTTTTTTGATAAACACAGCGGTACCGAGCAATTGGTAATGCTTTTACAAGAAGAAATTATTTTCGAAGAATACTTTAGGTGTTACTGCATAGGCGGAAAACATGTGCGCATTATGCAATATGATCCCCGTAACCCGCATCACTTACGCTACGCCGTAGATGGTAAGGCGCCAGACCCTAAATTGCTAAAAACGGTAGAGGAATATACGCTTAAATTGTGCCAGTACCTGGGCTACGATTTTAATACAGTAGAATTTGCCGTTCGCGATGGTGTGCCTATTGCGATTGATTTCTGCAACCCTGCACCCGATGCAGATATTAAAAGCGTTGGACAAGAAAATTTTGACTGGGTAGTAGAAACCACTGCAAATTATGCCATCGAAAGAGCCAAAGCACAAATAGATGGTCAGGATAATTTAACCTGGGGCGAATACATTAAGGCATCGGTTGCCGGAAAACCCTTAGTGGCTAAAGCGGCACCAAAGGCAACTGCTAAAAAACCTGTTGTAGCTAAGGCAGTTGCCGAAAAAACTACTGCAAAGCCTAAAAAAGCAGCACCTAAAAAATAAAAGGGATTTTATAAATACTTATCAGGATGAATGAATTTACGCTGGGCATAGAGGAAGAGTACATGGTAATTGATCCTGTTACCAGGGAGCTTACCTCGCATGATCAAAAAATTGTTGAAGCTGCACAAAAGATCCATAAAGACCAGGTAAAGGCCGAAATGCATCAAGCTGTGGTAGAGGTTGGAACCGGAATTTGTAAATCGACTACCGAAGCCAGGAAAGAAATTTCTCAGCTTCGCTATACCGTTTCGCAACTGGCCGGAGAACAAGGATTACGGATTGGTGCTGCGGGCACTCACCCATTCTCACATTGGGAAAAGCAATTAATTACCGAGCATCCGCGCTATAATGAAATTGTAAACGAATTGCAGGAGGCCGCAAGATCTAACCTGATTTTTGGTCTTCATGTTCATGTTGGTTTTCAATCGCGTGAGCTGGCTATACACATTGCCAATCAGGTTCGGTATTTTTTACCGCACGTATTTGCATTATCAACAAATTCGCCTTTTTGGGAATCGAGAAATACAGGTTATAAATCATTCAGAACTAAAATTTTCGACAAGTTTCCTCGTACCGGAATTCCTGATATTTTTAACAGCATTGAAGATTATGATAGCTATGTAAAACTGCTGATCAAAACCAATTGCATGGATAATGCTAAGAAAATCTGGTGGGACATTCGTGTCCACCCATTTTTTGATACGGTAGAATTCCGCATTTGCGATTGCCCAATGCTGATTGACGAGACAATGGCTTTTACTGCCCTGTTCCAGGCATTATGTGCAAAATTATATAAGCTGCGTTTGCAGAATATGGAATTCATCAGCTATTCCAGAGCACTTATTAATGAAAATAAATGGCGTGCTGCCCGTTATGGTATTGATGGAAACCTGATCGATTTCGGGAAAGAAATGGAAGTAAATTGCCGTAACCTGATCCTCGAATTATTGGATTTTGTAGATGATGTAGTTGATGAATTAGGCTGCCGCGACGATATTAATTACGTTCATAAAATACTGGAACACGGAACCGGAGCAGACAGGCAGTTGGCTGTTTATCAACAAACTGGTAGCTTTGAATCGGTAGTGGATTACATTACTACCCAAACACTGATTGGTGCCAAGTAATTTTACGATGAATAAAAAAGATTTTAAGGTCGCCGTTATTGACATGAATAACGGCGCTCCTAACCAGGGCATGCGGGGAATTCAGGAAATTCTTGCACGCTATAGAGACGACAATCAAATTAACCTTTCTTTTGATCTTTTTGATTTAAGGCAGAAGGGAGAAATCCCCGGGCTGGAATACGATGCTTATATTTCTAGTGGCGGACCAGGAAGCCCGCTGGAGAGTGAAGGCGAAAAGTGGGAAAACGATTTTTACAATCTGCTCGATCAGATTGAGACCTTTAATAAAGAAAGTGAAATACAGAAAAAGTATGCCTTTTTAATCTGCCACTCCTTCCAACTGGCTTGCCGCAAATATAAATTAGGAAACGTAACGGAAAGGCGATCGAATGCTTTTGGAATCTTTCCAATCACACTTACCGAAGAAGGCGAACAGGATGAGATTTTTAACGGCATCACCAATCCATTCTTTTCTGTAGATAGTAGAGATTGGCAGGTAATTGAACCAGATTTTGATGCTTTTGAAAGAAAAGGCGCTAAACTACTGGCGATAGAAAAAGAACGAAAACATGTCGATTTGGAACGCTGCATGATGTCGATTAGATTTTCAAATGAAATTATTGGTACGCAGTTTCATCCAGAGGCAGATCCAATCGGGATGAAAATGTACTTGCTTCAGGAAGAAAAGAAGAAAGCTATTGTTGATATGCATGGTGAACAAAAGTATTTAGATATGCTGAATAGTTTGGATGATCCGGCAAGGATTGTTCTAACGCAAAGCGTAATTTTACCTAATTTTCTGCAAAAAGCAATCGGAAATTTGCAAGAAGCATAACATCAAAGTCGGTTGTCAAAAACAAATACTAACATATGATACCTTCCCAACGCGAAAAATACAATAAGCAGATTAATGATGAAAAGTATCAGGCATTCATTAAAGACCTTGAAACCGGTTATCCTCAAATTCCTTTTCGCGTGGCGGAAACACCAGTATTCATTCCAAAAGCATTAAAAGAAAAATTAATTGCGGCAGGCGAAGAAATCATTAAACTGATTAAACACCCTAACTTTAAAGATATCACCTCTCCATCAATTCCGCCAGAATGGAATGTACCTCATGAAAATGATCATCCCCATTTTTTAACTTTCGATTTTGGCATTTGTAAAGATGAGGCAGGAGAATTAACACCGATGCTAATTGAAATGCAAGGTTTCCCATCGCTTTATGGTTTCCAGCATCACCTGGGTAAAACTTTTGCAAGGCATTTTAACATTGATCCATCAGTTAATTATTTTTTGAATGGATTTAATGAAGAGCAATACATCCAATTATTAAAAGAAGTAATTATTGGCCAGCATCAACCACATGAAGTGGCGCTGATGGATATCGACGCACCGAATCAAAAAACAGCCATCGATTTTTTTGTGACGCAAAAGTTGCTGGGCATCAAAATACTGGCATTGGCAGATATCAAAAAAGTAGGTAAGCAACTCTTCTACGAAGAAAATGGTGAGCAGATTCATTTAAAAAGAATTTATAACCGATTGATATTTGATGAAGTAGCCAATAATCCGGAAATCTTTAAAACCAGCTTTGACCCCCGCGAGGAACTTGATATTGAATGGGTAACTCATCCCAATTGGTTTTATAGAATCAGCAAATACACCATGCCTTTTCTGGATAGTGAATTCGTGCCAGAAACGCGATTCTTAAATCAAATAGATAGCATTCCAACTGATTTGGAAAATTATGTATTAAAGCCCTTATTTTCTTTCGCCGGCATGGGCGTAATAATCGATGTTACAGAACACGATATTAATGCCATTCCTGATCCTGAAAATTGGATTTTACAGCGAAAAGTTAACTATGAACCTGTTGTACAATCGCCAACTGGCGGTGTGAAAGTAGAAATCAGGATGATGTATTTATGGCCTGATGGTGGTGTGCCGCAACTTTGCATCAATCTGGCCAGGTTAAGTCGTGGCAAAATGATCGGCGTGAGGTACAATGCAGATTTTGACTGGGTTGGTGGTACGGTTGGCTTTATGGAGGAATGATCTCTGGTTTTTTAACCACAGAGAACACAAAGAAAAGGCGCAGAGAACACAAAGCTGGGTTAAATGGCTTTAGCTAACAACTTTTCATCTCAATGCGGTGGTAAATTCTATTTCTATCGCATCAAAGCTTAACCACAGCGCACATCAATAATAAAGTATAGAGATATCTGATTATTCCGTGATTTCTGTGATTCCGTGGCGAAAAATTAATATCAAACATTACGGAATGATTACTGATTTTTAACCACAAAGAACACAAAGAAAAGGCGCAGAGCACGCAAAGCTGGGTTAAATAGCTTTAGCTAAAAACTTTTTCATCTCAGTGCGCTCCGTGCAAACCTCAGTGACCTCAGTGGTAAATTCTATTTGTATTGCATCAAGCTTAACCACACTAAGAATAGGCAAAGAGAACACAAAACATGGGTTTTTACTTTTAACCCCGGTGTAAAAACGATGTTATCTCTCTGGTAAAATGTTTTCCAGTTACCTCAGTCCGTTCAATAATTTACATTCCACTGAACACCAAAACTGGAAAAGCTCATTATATTTGTATTATGAATATTCAAACCATTTTAGTCTTTTTACTTTTTGCGGTAGCATTGGTATATGTTGGCCGTTTGGTTTACAAATCTCTTCAGGTGAAGAAAGATGGCTGCGGAGGCAACTGCAAATGCGGCGTCGATTTTTCAGACATTAAACCATCTAAAAAGTAAATCTCCGCTTCATGATTGATCAGTTTAAAAACTATCTTAAAGAAAAAATAGCCATAACTGATGAGCAATTCGACAGTATTTCCTCCGATTTAAAAGTAAAAAAATTTGATAAGGGTGAGATCCTTCAATATATTGGCGATATTCATAAACATGGTTACTTCGTTTGTAAAGGATTATTAAGAGCTTATTCTATTGATGTTAAAGGCAAGGAGCATATTCTTCAGTTTGCACCAGAGAACTGGTTAATCTCAGACCGGAATAATATGAATAATGAGCCATCAATATTTTTTATTAATGCCATCGAAGCTACAGAAGTGATTATCATGCCAAATGATTTTATGGAACAGGCTGCCTTTAAGGTTCCATGTCTGCAACCCATGCATTTAAGATTGCTTAATAATTCAATTCGTTTTATGCAGAAAAGAATCAATATGCTCCTCAGTGCAACTGCTGAAGAACGTTACCTAGATTTTATTAAGCTTTACCCAAACCTTACCCTCCGTGCACCCCAATGGATGATTGCATCTTACTTGGGTATTACACCTGAATCATTGAGCAGAGTAAGAAAAGAACTGGCCCACAAGCATTTTCGACCTTAAATAATTTTGAAGGATTGAGTTTTGAATGAGTGAATGTCCTTTCAATACGCTAACATTCTCTAATTCAATCCCTCAATAATTTGAATGAATGAATTTTGAATGAGTGAGTGTCCTTTTCAATACGCTAACATTCTCTAATTCAATCCCTCAATAATTTGAATGAATGAATGATGGAATTTTGAATGAAAGAATGTCCTTTCAATACGCTAACATTCTCTAATTCAATCTCTCAATAATTTAAATGAATGAATGATGGAATTTTGAATGAAAGAATGTCCTTTCAACACGCTAACATTCTCTAATTCACTCCTTCAATAATTAATTACCATACATCAACCCCGAGCTTAAGCCTGTACCGTAATTTTGTGATGTAATATTAAACGCATCAAAAACAAAATATATGGCAATCATAAAATGGATTTTAGATCCAACACATAGCGAACTTCAGTTCAAGGTTAAACACTTGATGATCACAACCATTACTGGCAATATGAAGTCGTTTTCGGCAACTTTAGATACTGAAGGCGAAGATTTTGATCATTCGGAAATTACTTTCAAAGGCGATATCAACTCTCTTGATACCGGAAATACAGATCGGGATGATCACTTGAAAAGTGCAGACTTCTTTGATGGTGAAAAATTCCCTCACATAGAATTTATTTCTTCATTGGTTAAAAAAGATGGTAGTGATGATTATATGATCGAAGGCAACTTAACAATCAAAGGTGAAACCAGACCTATAAAATTAACGGCCGAGTTTGGAGGTATCGCTATAGATCCATGGGGAAATACAAAAGCTGGTTTTACCCTAAGTGGAACAATTAACCGCACAGATTTCGGCTTAACCTGGAACACGTCTATTGAGGGTGGTGGCGTTATGGTAAGTGAAGAAGTTCGGTTACTGGGAGAATTACAGTTCATCAAACAAGCATAACAGAGCATAGGGTTTTGAGCATTGAAACGCCGTGCTCAAAACCCTATGCCTCCATAATTGAAAAAGTAATGGAAACAAAACAAATAGCCAGCATTTTAAAAGCGCCTGCACCACACATGGTTGGTGATGGATTTCGCGTGCATAACTTTTTCCCTGGCGGGTATCCTATTGACATGAATCCTTTTTTTCTGATGGATTATGGTTCAAAAATTAATTTTTCTGCCCGTAAAAATCCTAGGGGAGTAGGAATGCATCCACACCGCGGTTTTGAAACCGTAACCATAGCTTACTATGGAGCTGTTGCGCATCATGATAGTGCTGGAAGCTGTGGTGTTATCTATCCAGGCGATGTTCAATGGATGACCGCCGCGAGTGGCATCCTCCATAAAGAATACCATGAAACGCAATACAGTCTTACAGGCGGACCTTTCCAAATGATTCAACTTTGGGTTAATTTACCTGCGAAGGATAAAATGGGAAAACCAAAGTACCAGGCCATTAAGCAGGCGGAAATGGCCTATATTGATTTGCCCGATCAAGCCGGAAAAATCGAAATAATTGCCGGAGATTATCAAGGCATTAAAGGAAGTGCTCAAACCTTTTCGCTTATTCATTTATATAATGCCAGAATCAATAAAGGCGGAAAAGCGAATTTTTCCTTCCCGGAAAATTTAAATACGGGCTTGATGATTGTTGAAGGTGGTATTAAAGTGAATGGAATAGAAAATGCAGAGGTAAATAGCTTTGTTTATTTTAAAAACAATGGAACAGAAATTGAAATCGAAGCCTTAGAAAATAGTATAGTGTTGGTACTAAGCGGTGAACCCATTAATGAGCCAATTGCACATTACGGTCCATTTTTAATGAATACTAATGAAGAAATTAGCCAGGCTATAGCAGATTATAATGAAGGGAAATTTGGCTACCTGGATGAATAAGCTTAAATAAACCTTTAATACATAGAAGTAAAATGGAAGCTGGAGGATAATCCTTAACCCAGCCTTTTTTATTGCAATCTATAACTTAATAAAGCATTTAGGCTTTTTCAATCAAGCAAACGGCATAAGCTACAACACCTTCTTCCCGGCCAACAAAGCCCATTAGCTCATTTGTGGTTGCCTTTATAGAAATATCTTCGGTAGAAACTCCAATAGCCGCTGCAATATTTTCTTGCATGGCAGGAATATGAGGATTAATTTTTGGTGCTTCCAAACAAAGCATCGCATCAATATTACCTACTTGCCATCCTTTTTCTGTTAGTAATTTCACCGTTTCTTTTAACAGAATAACACTACTAATCCCCTTCCAACGGTCGTCTGTATTTTTGAAATGGAAACCGATATCGCGCAGGTTTGCAGCTCCTAGAAGTGCATCGCAAATGGCATGAAGTAAAACATCCGCATCTGAATGCCCAAAGGCCCCTTTATGGTGATCTAAAGTTACGCCACCAACCACAAAAGGATGCTGATCTTTTAACTGGTGTACGTCGAAGCCGAAGCCTACTCTAATTTTCATTTAATTGGATTAATGACCTAATTGGAAGAATCAATTGATAAAGACATCAGATAATGACTTTACTTTACGATTTTCTTATCGCCAAAGTTAAACAAAAGACCAAAACGTAGGGTATTTGCGAGCGGACTTGTTTGCGCATTTGCTAACAAATAAGAGAAATCTATATTGAAAACATTGTATTTTAAGCCCAGCCCCAGTGTAAAATAGCGACTATCTCCCTTCATTGGACTTTGGTGATTATAACCTGCTCTTATTGCAAATTGTTGATTGTACCAATACTCTACCCCAGTTGAGATGCCCACTTCCTTAAGTTCCTCACTAAAGCCGCCAGGTGCGTCACTAAATGAGCCAAATATTCCGGCAGGAACTGACCGATTTGGATCTTTACCACTTACAATGTTATTATTTGCATCGTAAATAGGTTGCGTTGGCACCAGTAACTTATTAAAATCAAGTGCAAAAGTGAAAGTACTGTAATCATCCAGAGTAATGGTAGATGCACCACCTAATTTAAAATTTGTAGGCAGAAAAAAACCTTGACCATCATCAGAATAACTCATTTTCGTGCCAATGTTCGAAATGTTCGCGCCAGCAGAAAAAATAGTTGGCTTACCAAACAAATTACTTGATGTTTTATACAAACCGGAAACATCAACAGCAATTGCATTGCCTCCACGAACCTGCCCGGAAGCAAACTGACCAGAAGCCAGATTGGAATAAATATATCTCAGAGAGGTTCCTAATGAGAATTCTTCACCAAAATTTCTCGCAAAAGTAACATCAAAAGCCAATTCATTCGGATTGGCAATCCCTAACTCTTGTTGATTAATATCTGTTAATTGAATCGAACCTAAAGAAAAATACCTCAATGACGCGCCTATGGTATTTCTATCGTCTAATTTATAGAAACCACTAAGATAGGCAAGGCTAATATCAGGAACCAGGTTTTTTAACCACGGACTATAAGAAACAGCAAAGCCATATGGCTTATCAATAAAAGCTAATTTCGAAGGATTTATACTGGCTGAATTCACATCACCTGGCACCGCTACACCTGCATCCCCCATCGCCCCGGCACGGGCATCAGGTGTGATCAATAAAAATGGAACAGCGGTTACAATATTGTTAGACTCACTGCCACTGGTTAAAGTATTGCCGACAACCACTTGAGCGTTTGTTTTACCAAACATCAAAGCCAATGAGAATGCAGAAAAAGCAAGTTTACTAATGTACTTGAGATTCATCCTTTAAAGGTACGTAATTTTAGATTTTGGTATTTGAAAAAAAACTTGAAGAATATGTTCTTTTAACGTAAAACCAAAAAGTATATTTTACCAAAATACGAATTAACTCATAATTTACTAACTAAACTACGTTTTTTTACATACTGCTGTAACTGCAAAATAAACAACCCAAAGCTAATCAACAGGTTATTGCATTTTATATGCTAACTTACATTCTCGCTCATTGCAACATTTGTTCCTGCTTTACTATTTAATTTTGCGATCACAATATTTACTGTTTCATTCATTTTAGCGCCTCACATCATTCTGGAGTATTTAACACCAGAATGCGCCATTAGATTGATTTGATCCTTGTACAGTATTATTCTTTATGATGACCGATTTGAGTTTTTTATATATTCCTGTTTGAAAGAATGAAGATAAGATTCTATTTTAAAATTATCGTTTGGATGCATACGTCATCTATAAGTGATCTTAATTTTTAGACACCTTATTTACAGTGTTTTAGCGAAAAATTATGTTTCAAATTAAATAGACAAATTAGAAAAGAAACTGATACCTTATGCATTATAAATATATCTCAATAAATTGTTATTATATTTATATATTCACTTAAATTTGTTTAATTTTATCAGTTGAAACGTTGTTGGGCGATACTTTTTTAAAGTAACATATGAAAAAACTATTACTATATTCTTTTACTTGTTTGTCATTGGCAGTTCTGCTATCTGGCTGTAGCTCGAAAGGTGGAAACAGTTCGAGCAAAACGGGCATTCCCTATGCAAATCGAAAGAGCAAAACTAATGCATCAGGAGCCTTTGCCGTAGCTACACAATACAAGCGTGCACCAGGCCCGGGATTAATTCCGATAGAAGGTGGTGTTTTAGTGGTTGGTGGCAGTGCAATTGAAGTACCAGGTGTAGAACCAAATATTTACAATTATAAAAGGCAGGTAACAGTTCCTTCATTTTATATGGATGAAACGGAAGTTTCTAACACCGATTGGTTAGAATACCTACACTGGATCCGATATAATTATCCTGAAGATCGTGAGTTATATTACAATGAACTACCTGACACACTGGTTTGGCGTAGTGCTTTATCTTATAACGAACCTTACGTTGATAATTATTTAAGACATCCGGCTTACCGTGATTACCCTGTTGTTGGCGTATCATGGGAACAAGCATCACGCTATTGCGAATGGAGAACATCAAGAGCTAATGAGTTTATTTTGCGCGAAAAAGGCATTTTAACAGATTATAAAACGCTTAACGCAGGTAATACGGGTAAAGGTAACAACGCAACAGCTGCTGCGACGCCAAAACCAGATAAGCCTTTCAATACTGATGCCTACCTTAATGGCCAATATGATGATAAGGGGAAAAATGCCCCGGTTGATTACAATACTAAAGCAGGAGCGGCTACAACTACTGCTGGCTCAGGAAAAGGAAATGCACAACCACGCAGAACAGCAACCTTAGAAGATGGTGTAATCATGCAGCCTTATCGTTTACCTACAGAGGCTGAATGGGAATATGCAGCTCTCGGACTTATCGGTAACACAGAATACGAAAACATTAACCAGAACAAAATATATCCATGGAACGGATTGGGTGTTAGTTCTGCAAGTAAAAAAACCAGAGGTATGATTCAGGCTAACTTTAAAAGAGCGCCTGGAGATTATATGGGTGTTGGCGGATCATTAAATGATAAAGGTGATTTAACAGTGCCAGTGATCCAATACGCTGCAAATGATTTCGGCTTATTTAACATGGCTGGAAACGTAAATGAGTGGGTTAATGATGTTTACAGAACGGGTACTTTTACTGATGCTGATGCATTTAACCCTTATCGTGGTAATTACTTCACTAATAAAAAATTAGAAGATACTCAAAGCGGCAAAATTTCGCTTGATAAATATGGCAATCCAATTAAGGAAAATGCTTATTCTGGCAGAAAACAAACCTGGGCTGAAAAACAGGCGCAAGCAAAACGCGTAGATTCTATTTCAAAATCTACAGATCCACAAACGATTGGAACGGCTAACGTATACCAGGCAGATCAAAGGGGTTATCGCGACAGACAGAATACCATCTTAAATGAAGAAGGTGTAACGCTGGTTAATGATAAATCAAGAGTTTATAAAGGTGGCTCGTGGAATGATATGGCTTATTGGTTAAATCCAGCCACACGTCGTTTCCTGCAACAGGATGAATCATCTGCAGAAGTAGGTTTCCGTTGCGCAATGACCATGCTTGGAGCACCTGAAATTAGTACCGTTGGCAAAAGAAGTTTTAAAACACCCCCTCCAAAACCTTACCGGGTGGGAAGAAGTAAATAAGACATAAAAGAAAAGTCCCGACTAAAAACCGGGACTTTCTTTTTGCGTGATGCTTTATTAACTTTAAGCTTTGCCACCTAAAACATTTAAGAACAGCTAATTAGGTGGTTTAAATTTAATTAGCTTTCGATAATTATCTTAAAGGCTATAATTTCTTATTTAAATTGAATTAATATTTGATTCTTCTCCACTTTATCTCCTTGCTTGATGGCTACTTTACTAACAATACCATCTGCTGGAGATTTTAAAATGTTTTCCATTTTCATCGCTTCCAGCACCAAAAGATTATCTCCTTTTTTCACTTCAGCATACGCTTCTACCAATACCTTTAAAACCAAGCCTGGCATCGGTGCTTTTATTTCAGTGACTTTACTCGAAGCTAAATTATCCATTCCCAACTGTTTTAATAACTGATCAAATTGGTCTTCTACTTTAGTTTCAAAGATGGTTCCATTGATTTTTATTTTGCAGGTTTTATCTTGTTGACTGGCATCGATAATCTCAACATTATAGGATTTGTTATGATATAATATATGAGTTTGTGAAGGTGAGATCTTGCTTAAATCCAGTTCCACCTCCTTATCATTCACAAAAGTTTTTGCTTCCCGCTCTTCAATATTAAACAGCGTGTTTTCATTTACCGCAATCTTATTCATCGTATTATTGTGTTAAAGCATATTGCACCAGATTTGCGCCCATTTTAAGCGCCTTTAAGCGCGTCTCCTGTGTGTCTTCAGGATAAGTCCCAAGATCTTCCCAGCCATTCCCCAAATCGCATTCATAAGTATAATAGCAAACTACTCTTCCCTTGTAGATCAATGCAAACCCTTGCGGACGCTTATTGTCATGTTCATGAATTTTTGGTAAGCCCCCTGAAAACTTAAATTTCTGATTGTAAATGGCATGATTAGATGGCAGTTCTACAAAGCTGAGTTCTGGAAATACCTTCTTCATTTGCGGCCTGATAAACTTGTCCAAGCCATAATTATCATCAATATGAAGAAAACCACCTCCAATTAGATATTGCCGTAAATTTTTTGCTTCAAGATCGCTGAACTGTACATTTCCATGCCCGGTCATATAAACAAAGGGATAACCGAAGATTTCTTTACCTCCAACTTCAACAATGCTTTCTTCAGCATAAAAATTGGTTTTGAGATTCGAATTACAGAAAGCGATAAGATTCGGAAGTGCTGTTCTGTCAGCATACCAATCGCCACCTCCATTGTACTTTAATTTGCCCATTCGATAAGAAGGTACCTTAAATGAAACCAGAATAAGGAATAATGAGCAAGGAACAAGGAAAAACAGGAATGAATTTTGCCCTACAACTTTTAACTTATAACTTTTAACTCTTTTCATCGGTTAAGGTAATTAATCTCAAAACAAACAGATAACGCAGCAGTTTCTGTGCGTAACCTGTTCTCACCTAAAGTTAGTGGTTTAAAGCCTTTATTCAAAGCTAAATCAACTTCTTCTGGTGTGAAATCACCTTCGGGACCAATAAGAATTAAATATTTTTGATGGGGTACTACTTGTTCAGAAATAAACTTCTTCTCAGAATTATCGATACAATGCGCTATTAACTGCTCGCCATCAAAAGGCAGTTTTAAGAAATCATCAAACGAGGTCGCCTCATTTAGCTTCGGATGGTATGCTTTAATAGATTGTTTTATAGCAGACGTGATTACTTTATTTAAACGATCCTCCTTAACTACTCTTCGTTCTGATCGATCAGTTATAATTGGCGTAATTTCATCAATTCCTAATTCAGTGGCTTTTTCTAAGAACCACTCCAGTCTATCAATGTTTTTAGTTGGTGCTACCGCAATATGGAGATAGTGATTTCTTTTATGAAACGCTCGTTCTACGTTAAGGATAGATAGAACAACTTTTTTAGGATGATCAGCAATAATTTCTGCAGTGTAGAAACCGCCAATACCATCAACGAGATTAACCACAGCACCTGTGGAAAGACGAAGAACACGAACACAGTGTTTACTTTCTTCTTCGTTTAGGGTATAAGTATTTTGGGTAATATCTGGCGTATAAAAAATATGCATACGTTGAAATTAGTGATTATCAACCATATCTTCTTTACTGATCACCAATTCTAACTTTATTGTTTCAATGTTTTGCTCGGTTTTCTTCAAAATGGTAAATAAGTAACCATATGATTCATTACTTTCGCCAACTTCGGGAATGCGTTCAAACACGTGAGATACCAAACCACCAATAGTATCGAAATCTTCATCCTCTGGCAAATCATGTGGTAAATGCTCATTAACATCATAAACCGTTGCGAAAGCATTTACGATAAATTCATTATCAGATACTTTTTCAACCAGTGGTTTCTCTTCATCGTATTCATCCTGAATCTCACCCACTAATTCTTCCACAATATCTTCTAGTGTAACCATTCCAGCTGTTCCACCAAACTCATCTAAAACGATAGCAATTTGAATGCGATTGCTTTGAAGCTCACTCATCAAATCATTAATTTTTTTTGTTTCTGTAACTAAGTAAGGCTTGCGGATGATGTCGTTTAATGTCCAGTGTTGGTTTCCTGCTGCAACTAGTGGAAGAATATCCTTGGCGTGAATAATCCCAACGATTTTGTCCATAATTTCATCATAAACCGGTAAACGGGAATATCCTTCTTTAATAATTCTGTCTATCACTTCTTCCTTCGGAGAACTTAATTCGATACCCGAAATTTTCGTTCTGGGTACCATAATATTTTTAACTACACGCTCATTAAAATCGAAAACATTTTTAATCAGTTCGTGCTCGTTATTATCAAGCGCACCACTTTCTTTACCTTGCTCCAGTAAATACTGTAATTCTTCTGTACTGTGAAGCGATTCATGCCCAGCTGATGTATCGATACCAAATGGCTTTAAAATTATTGCTGCAAGGCTATTTAAAGTCCAGATGAATGGCCTGAAAACAACGTAAAAGATTTGCAAGGGTACCGAAACAAATAATGTTGTAGCCACCGGACGCTGAATAGCAAAAGATTTAGGAGCAAGTTCACCAAATACGATGTGCATTACAGTGATTAGTGAGAATGCCACTATTGTAGATGCAGTATGAATAGAAGCATCACTTAAGCCCCATTGGAGGCTATCAAAAAGATTTTTAAAAATAGTATGCATAACGCCTTCACCAACCCAGCCTAAGCCTAGTGATGCAAGCGTTATACCTAGCTGTGTGGCGGCCAGATAACCATCCAGGTTATGGATAATCGTTTTGGCCATTTTACCCACTCTACTGCCTGTTTTTGCTTTAATTTCAATTTGAGATGCTCGAACTTTAACAATGGCAAACTCTGCCGCAACGAAAAATCCATTCAACAATACCAGAAATAATGCAAAAAATAATCGCCATCCAACAGAAGTTGTATCAGTTTCCGCCAGGGCAACCATCGCCAAGTCTGTTGATGGAAGGATTGCGCTTAGTTTAAAATTTAAAAACAAGCAAACCGTGGGTAAATCCATTAAGCTAATTCTCTAAATGTAGTGTTATAAAGTTCCATGCTTTCTTTAATTACTTTATGAGCATAGCGAACACCTAACAAATGTTCGATAGTTACATTTTTATCTTCTAAAGCTTTATAATCCTGGAAGAAACGAACAATTTCTTTCATTTGGTGTGGAGGCAATTCATCTAAATCGTTAATGTAATTAACAGACATATCATGAGCAGCTACCGCAATAATTTTATCATCTTGCTCACCATTATCCACCATATGCATTACACCAACAACTTTCGCTTCGATTAAAGTCATAGGATAAACGTCTACAGAACAAAGCACCAAAATATCTAATGGATCTTTATCATCACAATAAGTTTGAGGAATAAAGCCATAGTTAGCAGGGTACATTACTGATGAGAAAAGAACCCTGTCTAATTTAATCAAGCCAGATTCTTTATCTATTTCGTATTTTGCTTTTGAGCCTTTTGGGATTTCAATAATTGCATTTACAATTTCCGGTACGTTTTTACCTGGTGATACGCTATGCCAAGCGTGAGTTTCTTCTTTTGCCATTTTAATTTGAATCTGTCTTTTCCTCGTCAGAACTTGTTACTTTACTTTTTACAAATGTAATCAATAAAGGGATAGTTGTAATAAAGATGAAGCCTATAATAATATATAATAAGTAATCGTTAATTTCTTTTTCAAACCTTCTTCCTAAGAAATACCCTAATAATGTAAGAGAGCAAATCCATAGTACACCACCAACTACGTTGTAAAGTGCGAACCTTTTGAAGTCTAATCTCACCACCCCAGCAAAAATCGGTGCAAAAGTTCGAACAATTGGCACAAACCTGCCCATAATTAATGCAAAAGCCCCTTGTTTGTTATAATAGCGTTCTGCAGCCTTAAGATATTTCTTTTTAAAAAAGAAACTGTCTTTTCTGGTATACAGCACCGGACCCGTTTTTCGTCCAAACCAATAACCGGTAAAGTTACCGGAAATGGCTGCAACACAAAGACCAGCCAGCAGCAATGCAATATTTACATCCAACTTTCCTGTAGCAACAAACATGCCCGCAAGAAACAACAAATAATCACCTGGGAGAAAGAAACCGAAGAAAAGACCGGTTTCCGCATAAATTACAAATACGACAAGATAGAAACCGCCCTCCCTCAATAATTTCTCGGGATCAATCAGGTGATGCAGGTTATTCCAAAAATCGTGCATATTGAATTATTCGTAAAACTACAAATAATTATCTAACAACAGTATACCTATATTAGGTTTAAAATAATTCCAGGATAAATACCCAAAATAAGAGTAATCGCTACTGAAACTAATAAAACAACCTTGTATTGGCCTGGTGTAGCAAGTTCAATTTCTGCACCATCTTTAAACCACATGGCAACAATAACTTTGAAATAATAATAGAATCCTACTAAAGCATTCAGAATCGCAAAAGCTACTAACAGCGTTTGGTATTCTCCCATTACGTTCAGGAACATTAAATACTTTCCTATAAAGCCGGCTGTTAATGGGATCCCAGCTAATGATAACATCGCAACGGTAAGAGACAGTGCCACCAAAGGGTTTTTCTTACCCAGGCCGTTAAAACTTTCGAAGCTATCACTCCCTGTTTTCTGTTTTACTAAAATTAATACTGCAAAAGCAATGATTGACGCGAAAGTATAAGCAGCTGCATACACCAAGACATTATTTTCAGATTTTGCACTTAAAACTATAAGCGAGAATAAAAGATAACCTGCATGAGATATACTGGAATAAGCCAACATCCGCTTAAAGTTCTTTTGGAACAAAGCTGTAATGTTACCAATAAATAAAGTTAAACAAACGATAACCATCAGTGGCGCAACCCAAAAATCGTGAAGCGGAGCAAATGAACCTGCAAACAACCTTAAGAATGCTGCAAAGCCAGCAGTTTTCACTACCGTACTCATGAAAGTAGTAATTAGTGTTGGTGAACCTTCGTATACATCCGGAGTCCAGAAGTGGAATGGTGCAGCGCCAACTTTAAAGCATAAACCAATCATCATTAAGATTACTCCAGGATAAAAGATTGGTGAAATTGCTTTACTGTTATCTACCAGGTAAGCTTGAATTTTATCTAAATCGAATGATCCTGTAGCACCATAAATTAAAGTAATCCCAAATAATAAGAAACCTGTAGAAAAGGCACCCATCAGGAAATATTTCAATGAAGCTTCGTTCGATGCAAAATCCCTTTTACGTATTCCTGCAAGGATATATAAACTCACAGACATGATCTCTAGCCCCACAAATAACATCGCCATGTTTTTATACGATACCATCATAATCATCCCCGCCAGGGCGAAAAGAATTAGGGTAAAATATTCAGCTACGTTATCGCTTTTAGCATGAAAATAATTTTGAGTCAATAAGAATATTAATAGCGTTCCAATAATGCAAATACCAGAAAATGCCAGTGCAAAATTATCCGTCTGCATCATGCCAAAGTGTACAGCATTACCATTCCAGGCACTGATAGTGAAACCCAGAGCAGTAAGTAGCCCAACAACGGTAAGCGGCAATAATGCTTTCTTGGCTTTAAACAAACCTGCGTAAAGTACAATAAAAGCGGTTATACTAATGGTTATGATAATATTCATTGCTTATTTTACTGATGTTAATTTTTGATTTACCTGTTCTAATAAATGTTGTACAGATGCCTCTGTTATGTGCAATAATGGTTTAGGATATACCCCTAAAATAATAATCAATGCACAAATAATATAAAGCACCAATTTTTCAGTTCCCTGAATATCGGCGAAGGTAATGGTTAAAGTATTGGTTTTTCCAAGCATAACATTCTGATACATGCGTAACATGTAAACGGCTCCAAAAATAATGGTCAAACCTGCAATAGCTGCCGCCCAAATGCCATAATTGTAAACGCCCATTAGCAATAAGAATTCTCCGATAAAGCCGTTTGTTCCTGGTAACGCTACCGTTCCTAAAACAATAATCAAGAAAACAATCGCCAGTTGCGGTGCTGCTTTTGCAATACCACCAAGCTCTTCTATTTTATTTGTTTTCGTTCTGGAAAAGATAATATCTAAAACGAAGAATAATCCAACTACGTTAATACCGTGACTTAACATTTGCACCATTGCACCTTGCATCCCCTGTTGGTTTAAGGCAAATATCCCTGCAGAAATTAATCCAACGTGGGCAATAGATGAATAGGCAACTAAACGTTTGGCATCTTTTTGCGTAAAAGCGATTAATGAGGCATAAACAATTCCGATTATCGAAAGCACCATTGCTAAGCCTGACCAGTCTTGAACACCAGTTGGAACAATAGGCAATAACCACCTGATTACACCATAAATACCCATCTTCAACATGATACCGGATAATAACATCGTTCCTTGAGTCGGAGCGGCCGTATAGGTATCTGGTTGCCAGGTATGGAAAGGAAAAATTGGCATTTTAATCGCAAAAGCTATGAAGAAGGCCCAGAATATCCATCCCTGTTGAGCACTATCCAGGTTCAAAGCATAAAATGCCTGAATATCAAAATTATCAGCCGGGTTTTGTAAATACAGGTAAATAATACCCATTAACATAAACAATGATCCTGCAATCGTATAAACGAAGAATTTCATGTTGATACGAATTCTATCTTTACCACCCCAGAACGCACAAATAAAGTAGATAGGAATCAAAGCGGCTTCCCAACCGATATAGAACAAGAAAGCATCCATTGCTGTGAACACCAAAAGCAACCCTGTCTGCATGAATAAAATTAATGCATAAAAAGCAGCAGGATTTTTATAATCGTGTTTGTAACTTGATAAAATGATAATTGGTATTAACAAGTTAGTTAGCAATACCACAAGCATGCTGATTCCATCAATACCTGCATGGAAGTGAATGCCTAAATCAGCAATCCATGGTAGATTTACCTCAAACTGAGTGCTTGCATCTGGAATGAAGGTACCCGCGATAAACAAAGCCAGCCCCAAAGAAGCAACCGAAATTACGGTTGAAACTATTTTAGCAGATTGACCAGCAAAGGCCGTTAGGATAGCGCCTGCAAGCGGAAGAAATATAAGTAGTAAAAGTTGTTCCATTATTTAATTTTGAACCCTTTTTATATGTATAAAAATGTATATAACAATAATGCGACGATACCAAATACCATCATAAATATATAGAAACCTACGTTTCCACTTTGCAATAAACGGACGCCTTTACTGGCTTCGTTTGTACTCCAGCCTAATCCATTCACAATACCGTCAATAAACTTGGTATCAATGATCCTATAGAAAAATCTTGAAAATGCATCTAACGGCTTGGTGATAATAAAATCATAAATCTCATCTAAATAGAATTTATTATATGATAATTTCGCAAGCGCGGAACGTGGTGCCTCATCTGCTACCGGAACACGTGCACCTTTTACATATCTTGTATAAGCGTAAAGCAAGGCAATAATTGCGGCAACAACCGATGTTCCCATCAATGCATATTCTGTATTGTGACTTAAACCTAATTCATGTTGAGCAACACCTGCACCCGATAACCAGTGTGCTAACCATTCATTTCCTCCAAAAACATGAGGAATATTGATTGCTCCGCCAATAGCCGCTAAAATAGCCAAGATAATTAATGGGGTAGTCATTGCTGCTGGTGATTCATGAACATGACTTTCTTCATGGTGCGTGCCTCTGTATTTTCCAGAGAAAGTAAGGAACATCATTCTGAACATATAGAATGCTGTTAAGAATGCAGTGATTACACCAACACCCCAAAGCACCGGACTATATTGAAATGCATGTGCCAAAATTTCATCTTTAGAAAAGAAGCCAGAAAACGGAGGTAAACCTGCAATGGCGATGGTACCGATCATCATGGTTAAGAAAGTAACAGGAAGTTTCTTTCTTAAGCCACCCATGTGGCGCATATCTTGTTCGTGGTGCATGGCATGAATTACCGAACCAGCACCCAGGAATAATAATGCTTTGAAGAATGCATGCGTTAATACATGGAAGAATGAACCCGTATATGCGCCAACACCTAAGCCTAAAAACATATATCCCAATTGAGATACGGTTGAATAAGCCAAAACTTTTTTGATATCTGTTTGAGTTAATGCAATAATTGCTGCAACTAAAGTTGTTGCTGCTCCAACAATTGCAATGATATGTTGAGTGAAAGGTGCAAGATCAAATAAAACACTTGAACGTGCAATCATATAGATTCCGGCCGTTACCATAGTTGCCGCGTGAATTAGTGCAGAAACTGGGGTTGGTCCAGCCATTGCATCTGGCAACCAGGTAAATAATGGCAATTGTGCAGATTTACCGCAGGCACCAATAAATAACAAAATGGTAATTAGAACCAGCGTATTGTTTCCTGGCAACATATTAGCTGCTTGTGGGAATATTTTTGAAAATTCAACACTTCCGAAGAAATTGAACATTAAAAACACACCTAGTAAAAAGCCTAAGTCACCTATTCTGTTCATTACAAATGCCTTTTTTGCTGCTGATGCATAAGCACTATTGGTGTACCAGAAACCGATTAATAGGTATGAGCATAAACCTACTCCTTCCCAACCGATAAACATTACAATATAGTTTGAACCCAATACGAGTAATAGCATGAAGAATACAAACAGGTTCAGATAAGAGAAAAATTTACCGAATCCCTCATCATCGTGCATGTAGCTGGTAGAATATAGGTGGATTAAGAAACCAATTCCTGTAATAATCAAAAGCATGATCGAACTCAATGGATCAACCAGGAATGATAAAGGAATGTGTAATGCTCCTGCGCTAATCCAATCGAATAAAAATACTTCGTGAGATTTTTGTGTGTCGCCTTGTAAACTAAAGAAAATGACTAAGCTGATGATGAAAGAGGCTAAAATTACGCCACTTCCAATGATGCCAACAAGTCCTTTAGATAAAGAGTTTCTGCCCAGCCCATTAATTACAAACCCTAAAAGAGGAAGTAAAGGAACTAACCAAATCAATTGTTCTATTGCCATTCTTAATATATATTTACCACTTAAGGCGATTTAAAACATTAATATCTATCGATTTTGTATTTCTATAAACCATTACAATAATTGCTAAACCAACTGCAACTTCTGCAGCAGCAAGCGCCATAATGAAGAATACAAAAACTTGTCCTGATGGGTCATTACTATGAACCGAAAAAGCAGTTAAAAGCAAGTTTACGGCATTCAACATCAGTTCAATCGACATAAAAATTACGATTGCGTTTCTGCGGGTTAATACGCCAATTACACCGATAGCGAAAATAATTGCGCTTAAATAGATGTAATGATTTAGTGGCACACCTGCCATTTGTGTAGTTATGTTTTCCATTATGCCTCTACCTCATCTCTTTTAGATAATAAAACGGCTCCAACCATTGCTGCCAATAGTAATAGAGATGATAATTCGAATGGTAATAAGAATGGTCCGAACAGCTCTTTACCTAAGTTTTCTACTAAACCCAATCCCTGGTTTTTCAAAATTAAAGGGCTATTGATGCTTGCTGCTTTAAATGAACCTACTAAGGTTACGATTAAACAACATCCTGCGATTACACCCACAATTTTAATTAATGGAGATTTTATAGGTTCGGTTTCCTTATTCAGGTTGAGAAGCATCAGTACGAATAAAAATAATACCATGATGGCTCCCATGTAAACAATGAAGTTTACAACAGCTAAAAACTGAGCATTCAATAATACGTAGTGTACAGTGAATGTGAAGAAGGTAAGAATTAAGTACAATACACTGTGAATTGGATTTTTTGCAAAAATCACCATCAGTGAAAAGATGATACTTAATGTGGCTACGAAATAGAATACTTGTGTACTCATTAATTTGTTATTTGTTTATTTGTCTCTTCGTCCGTCATTGCGAGGTACGAAGCAATCTTTAATTTCGTCACCCTGAATTTATTTCAGGGTCTTAAATTTATAAATGTTGAAATAAATTCAACATTACGATTCTGTCTATTTTTTCATCTCCAACGGAGCCTCAACCAACTTATCTTTTCCGTAAATGAAATCTTTACGTAAATAATCAGCAGGTACAATTGGTCCATCTAAATATATGGCCTCTTTAGGACAAGCTTCTTCACATAATCCACAGAAAATACAACGTAACATATTGATTTCGTAAGTGGCTGCATATTTTTCCTCACGGTATAAATGCTTTTCTTCGTTTTTCCGTTCTGCAGCAATCATCGTAATTGCTTCAGCCGGACAAGATAATGCACAAAGACCACATGCAGTACAACGCTCTTTACCGTTCTCATCACGCTTAAGTGAATGCATTCCCCTAAAGTTAGCAGAGAACTCACGTTCTACTTCTGGATATCTTATTGTAGCCTCTTTCTTAAATAAGTGACTGATGGTGATTCCCATACCTTTTGCTATTGCTGGCAGGTACATTCTCTCCATAAAGCTCAATGGCTTTTGTTCCAGTACTTTTTTCTTATTACTTAATGATTCCATAATTAAAACTTCTCTATAATCGCAATCACAACCCCAGTTATTATAATGTTGGCAATGGCCAAAGGTATTAAACCTTTCCAACCTAAATTCATTAATTGATCATAACGGAAACGGGGGATTGTCCAGCGTACCCACATGAAGAAAAAGATGAAGAATACTATTTTACCAAAGAAAACAGCTGTACCGAAAAGCGGTGCCCATGTTGGACCTAACCAAACAGCCATCGAATCCATACCTGGATAGTTGTAACCACCAAAGTATAATGTTGCCATTACTGCCGATGAAACAAACATGTTGATGTATTCAGCGAAAAGGTAAAAACCTAATTTCATTGAAGAATACTCTGTATGGTAACCGCCAATTAATTCAGTCTCACATTCAGGTAAATCGAATGGTGCACGGTTAGTTTCTGCAAAAGAACAAACCATAAAAATCAGAAATCCTAGTGGTTGATACCACACATTCCAGTTTAAGCCATGCTGTTGCTCTACAATTGTTTTTAAACTCAGGGTATTCGTCATCAAAAGCAATGCGATAATAGACAAACCCATTGCAATTTCATAACTGATATTTTGTGATGCAGCGCGAATAGCACTCAATAAAGAGTATTTGTTATTCGATGCCCAACCACCAATCATTACACCATAAACACCTAGAGAAACTACACCAAAAATGTATAAAACACCAACGTTAATATCTGCAACCTGTAATGGAACCACCTTATCGCCAATCACCATCGGGCTTCCCCAGGGAATAACTGCAGTACCAATACAAGCACAAAGTAGTGCCAAACCAGGACCAATAATAAATAACCATTTGCTGGATGAAGCAGGAATAATTTCCTCTTTCATAAACATTTTAACACCATCGGCCAAAGGCTGCAAAATACCAAAAGGGCCTGCTCTATCCGGACCTAAACGATCCTGAAGGTATGCAGCAACTTTCCGTTCTGCATAGGTAGAATACATGGCTACGACTAAACTGATACCGAAAATAACAGCAACAAGAATAAATTTTTCTATAATAAAACCTGTATCCATTAGTATTTTACTGTTTTATGTAACTCAATTTCATTTGCTGCCTGTAAAGCTGCGTTCGGCTTAATTACTGGAAGTGGCCTTAATGTTTCGTAATGGTTAGATGCAATTACTGAAGTATCATCAATATGTGTAGGATGTTCGATTGTCCAGTCTGAAGTTGCTTTTTTATCAAAACGACAAGTGTTGCAGATAAATTCTTCTACTTCACCAAACTGATCTTTACGGGCCGTAACACGTAAAACATCTTCCCCTTTATACCAAAGTGTTACTTTGCCATTGCATTTTTCATGATCGCAATTGCGGTGTGCATCAACAGGCTTGGTAAACCAAACACGGTTTTTGAAACGGAAAGTCCTATCGGTTAACGCTCCAACAGGGCAAACGTCAATTACGTTTCCTGAGAAATCATTATCAACAGCCTGTTGAATATAAGTAGAGATTTCTGAATGGTCGCCACGGTTTAAAATACCATGAACACGTTTGTTGGTAATCTGATCGGCAGTAAAAACACATCGATAACACAGAATGCAACGATTCATGTGTAACTGAATTTTATCACCAATGTCAATACGATCAAAAGTACGACGTTCAAATTCATAACGTGTTTTTTGCAAGCCGTGTTCGTAACCCAAATTTTGTAAATCACATTCTCCAGCCTGATCACAAACCGGGCAGTCTAATGGGTGGTTAATTAATAGAATCTCTACCACACCAGCCCTTGCTTCCAAAACCTCAGGAGAAGTGATATTCAACACTTCCATTCCATCCATTACTGTCGTACGACAAGATGCAACCAACTTAGGCATTGGGCGGGGATCTTTTTCCGAACCTTTTGTTACCTTCACAATACAGGTACGGCATTTACCACCACTGCCTTCTAATTTAGAATAATAGCACATGGCTGGCGGAACGATATCACCACCAATTTGCCTTGCAGCATTCAGGATAGTGGTTCCGTTATCAACCTCTACTGTTATTCCATCTATCGTAACCTTAACTTTTTCACTCATGGTTAATGATATTCTTTTATTTCTTTATCTCGTCTTGATTCGTGCGCACATAAACCAATTCTATTTATATTTATTTCTCTTTCGAGATCTTGTAACCAATTTCTTTTCTTGGTTGTGCTTTCTGTTCCAGTAGTTCATCAAAATACCTGAAGATGACTTCAATATTTTTATCCTGATTATCTACTTTCTTTTTAATCTTTTCTACTTCTAATTTGATTTCCGTATTACTTAAAACCATTGTTCTAAGCTGTACAAATACATCAATAATCTTTATACTAACTTCTATCGCCTGTTTACTTTTCAAAACGTTTGATAGTTGCAAAATACCATGTTCACTAAATGCAAACGGGAGATATTTTGAGTATTTTCCTTGTTCTAAGGTCGCAAATTGCGACCTTAAGACTTCGTTTTCTTCTTTTGTCAATTCAAACATAAAATGTTCCGGGAACCGCTCTATGTTTCTTCTAACCTGTTCTTTTAATCGCTTAGTCTCAACACCAAAGAGCTCTGCTAAATCAGAATCTAACATCACCTTTACTCCTCTAAAAAGATATATTTTATTAATTATTACTTCGTTGGGGATGATAGCTGGTGATATTTCTTCTTTCATTTACATATACTTATTGTGTTAAGTAAATCCTAAGGTCACAAAATGCGACCTTAGGATTCAATATTAAAATAGCTCTTATTTATAAGTTTACTAACTAATTATTATTTCTCTTCTGTTACCGGAGCTTTTTCTATCGGCACTGCATAATTTGCAATACCATAATTTTGACTCTGGCTTTTAACCGGCTCTTTTATGTGCCATTCAAATTCATCTCTGAAATGACGAATTGCACTAGCCACTGGCCAGGCTGCTGCATCTCCTAATGGGCAAATGGTATTACCTTCGATTTTGCGTTGAATATCCCAAAGTAAATCCACATCGTCCATTGTACCATGGCCATGCTCAATTTTGTGTAATACTTTTTCCATCCATCCGGTACCTTCACGGCATGGCGAGCATTGGCCACAACTTTCATGATGATAAAAACGAGAGAAATTCCAGGTATTACGAACAATACATTGATCTTCATCAAATGCAATAAAACCGCCAGAACCCATCATCGTTCCTGTTGCAAATCCACCTTCTGATAAAGATTCGTAACTCATTAAACGGGGCTCACCATTTGCATACTTTAATGTCAAGTTTGCTGGCAAAATTGGCACAGATGATCCACCTGCAACAGTTGCTTTTAAGCGCTTACCATTGGCAATTCCGCCACAATATTCATCAGAATAAATAAATTCTTCAACTGGCAAACCCAATTCGATTTCATAAACACCTGGTTTTACTAAATTACCAGATGCTGATATTAATTTTGTGCCCGTACTTCTACCAATACCTATTTTTGCATATTCATCACCACCATCATTGATAATTGGCACCACTGCTGCAATCGATTCTACGTTATTTACTACAGTTGGGCAACCATACAATCCAGCTATAGCGGGAAATGGTGGCTTAATTCTTGGATTACCTCTTTTACCTTCAAGTGATTCTAACAATGCGGTTTCTTCACCACAAATATAAGCGCCACCACCTGGCTGAACATATAATTCTAAATCGTAACCTGTTCCTAAGATGTTTTTACCTAACCATCCGGCAGCTTTTGCCTCTGCAATGGCTTTCTCAAGAATACGGATTTGAGGCATCATCTCTCCACGTACGTAGATATATGAAACCTTTGCACCTAAGGCAAAACTGGCCACAATCATTCCTTCAATTAAGGCATGAGGGATGTATGTCATCAGGTAACGGTCTTTGAAAGTTCCTGGCTCCGATTCATCAGCATTGCAAACTAAATAACGTGCAACACCTTCTGGTTTTGCCAAAAAGCTCCATTTCATCCCGGTTGGGAAACCCGCACCACCACGACCGCGTAACCCTGACTTCTTAACTTCTTCAACAATCTCTTCAGGTGTTAAAGTTTTAAGGGCTTTTTCCACAGCACGGTACCCACCTTTCTGGCGATAGACCTCAAGTGTATTGATGCCTGGTACGTTTATATGCTCAAGTAACAGTTTTCGAGACATTTATAATTAGTCTATAGTCTGTAGTCCATAGTCCATAGTCTTAAGTCATAACGACTCTTGACTTAAGACTCTCGACTTAGGACTTATTTTTCAAATCTTCAATCAATTTATCTACACTTTCGGTAGTCAGGTTTTCATAGAAAGTATATTCCGGGCTAATTTGCAACACCGGACCAAAACCACATGCAGCTAAACATTCAACTCCTCTAAAGCTGAATAATCCATCTGCAGTAACTTCACCTTCTTTTACGCCTAACTTATCTTCTAAGTGTGTTAATATTTTTTCTGCACCAACCAGGCAACAAGGACCCGTACGGCAAACCTCCAAAGCATATTTACCTTGTGGTTTTAAGAAGTACATGGTGTAAAAAGTTGCTACCTCATAAACTTCAATCGGCTGAATGTTTAAATATTCAGCAACTTTATCCATGGCCGGAGTGCTTACCCAAAGGTATTCTGCCTGTACCAAATGCAATAATGGTAACAAGGCTGACTTTTCTTTACCTTCCGGATAACGGCTTTTAACATCATCAAACTTGGCAAGCAACTCTGATGAAAACACTACAGGTGTTTGTTCTTCTACTTTAAGCATCTAATTCTCCTGCAATAATATTCATACTACTCATGTTGATAATGGCATCAGACAATAACATGCCTTCGCTCATTGGTGCAAACATCTGGTAATTCACAAAACTAGGTCTGCGGAAGTGTAAACGGTAAGGAGTACGTCCGCCATCATTGATCAGATAAAAACCTAGTTCACCATTCCCACCTTCAACAGCGTGATAAACTTCGGCCTTGGGTGCATCAATTTCCCCCATCACAATTTTGAAGTGATAGATTAATGCCTCCATATTATTATAAACTTCTTGTTTTGGAGGAAGATAGAAATCAGGAACATCAGCATGAAAAATACCTTTAGGTTCTGTTTTCAACTTCAAAATGGCCTGTTCGATGATGCGCAAACTCTGCCACATTTCTTCATTGCGAACCAAATATCTATCATAAATATCGCCACTTGTACCCACCGGAACTTCGAAATCAAAATCCTGATAAGATGAATATGGGTCAGCTACACGAACATCATAATCTACACCAGCTGCACGAAGCAGCGGACCAGTCCAGCTATATTCTAAAGCAGCCTCTTTTGTTACTTCTGCAACGCCAGCGGTTCTATCAATGAAAATACGGTTACGGGTTAAAAGGTTCTCAAATTCCTTTAAGGCAACAGGGAATTCTTTTAAAAATTTATTGATTTTGGCAAAGGCAATTTCATTGAAATCTCTTTCAAAACCGCCAATACGGCCAATGTTTGTTGTTAAACGGGCACCACAAACCTCTTCGAAGATTTCGTAGATATGTTCACGGAATTGGAAGAGGTAAAGGAAAGTTGTTGTTGCTCCAGTATCCTGACCAATAATCGTATTACAGATAATGTGATCGGCAATGCGAGAAAGTTCCATGATGATTACGCGAAGATAATCTACACGTTTGGGCATCTGGATATTTAATAATTTTTCAACCGTCATGTGCCATCCCATATTGTTAATGGGCGAAGAACAGTAATTTAAACGGTCTGTTAATGGTGTGATTTGATAAAACGGTCTATGTTCGGCAATCTTTTCGAATGCCCGGTGAATGTAGCCAATTGTAGAAACGCCGCTTACAATACGCTCGCCATCTAATTGCAAAACGTTTTGAAAAACGCCATGGGTTGCAGGGTGCGTTGGGCCTAAATTTAAGGTTACCAGCTCACTTTGCGGGTCGTTATCTGTATATACCGGATGGTTATGATTCATAGACCTTAATTCCGAAGTTCGGAACTCCTTTCAAATTTGTTAATTATTTACTTATATATTCTGTCCCATTCTCCTTTAGGGGCAAGGGATTTACCTTCCAAAAAATTCGTCTTTTTTATCTACTCTGTTAGGATCTTCCAATGGATATTGCTTCAACATTGGATGAACACCTAAATCATCCATATTTAAAATACGGCGCAAATCAGGGTGACCTTCGAACTTAACTCCAAAAAAATCGTAGGTTTCGCGTTCCATCCAATTTGCGCCTTTCCACACTGCGGTAGCGGTAGGAATTGTTGGATTCTGCTCGGAAATAAAAACTTTGATTCTGATCCTTACACGTTCTACCATATTGTTCAAATGGTAAACAACAGCTATACCGTGGTCTTTACCAGGATAGTGAACCGCTGTAATATCAGTAAGGAAATTAAATTTTAATTCGTCTTTTAAATACGATAAAACATTTATGATTACATCCTTGTAAGTCACAAAAGTTAATAAACCATAAGGCTCAGAAACCGCTGTTACTTTTTCGCCAAACTTTTCAGTTAGCTTAACATGGATCGTATTATTTAGGGTCGTTTCTTCCATTATTTAATGCCGTATTGACCTAAAAGTTCTTTATAATAATCAGAATTTCTTCTTCTTCCTGATTCATTTCTTACCAAATCCTGAATACGCTGAAAACCATCTAAAATTGCTTCTGGTCTTGGCGGGCAACCTGGCACATAAACATCTACCGGAATCACCTCATCAATACCTTGCAGTACAGAATAAGTATCAAAAATACCACCGCTACTGGCACAAGCCCCAACAGCCATTACCCAACGAGGCTCTGCCATTTGGATATAAACTTGTTTAAGTACCGGAGCCATTTTCTTCGCAATAGTTCCCATCACCATTAAAACATCAGCCTGACGTGGAGAAAAACTTAAGCGCTCTGCACCAAAACGACCTAAATCGTAGTGAGAGCCCATGGTAGCCATAAATTCGATTCCACAACATGAAGTCGCGAAAGGCAATGGCCATAATGAATTTGAGCGTGCTAAGCCAATCACTTTATCTAATGAAGTGGCGAAGTATCCAGGTCCTTCGGTTCCTGGAGGCGCATCAACTATATTAATTTCACTCATGTTTATAAACAAAAAATGCTCACCCCTTTGCAGAATGAGCAACAAATTTACAATATTTTAAAGGCAAATAATCAGCTTTACCAGATTTAGAACCTTTCTAAATAATTTGAAAGGCGATATAGTTAGTGTAAGTGATACACATATGGATTTCAGTTCTTAATTTTTAGTTTGCTGTTTAGAAATTGCTAACTGAGAACTGCCGATTGAACTAGTTCCAATCAAGCACCTTTTTCTTAATTACATAAATAAAGCCTAACAGCAATGTCCCCATAAAGATGAACATTTCTATCATTCCATCCATCTTCAAAGCCCTGAAATTTACTGCCCAAGGGTACATAAAAATCACTTCAATATCGAACAATACGAAAAGAATTGCGACTACGAAATATTTAATGGAGAAAGGCTGACGGGCATTACCAACACTTTTTACGCCTGCTTCGAAAATCTCTAGCTTATCGCTTGTTTTACGTTTCGGACCTAAAAAGTGTGTTGCAACCAAAGTGGTTACCACGAAACCTAATGCAACAACTACTTGAAAAATAATAGGTAAAAAATCTATGGATGTACTCTGTGCTTGCATAATTAAAATTTTCTGATGCAAAAGTAAAAGAAAAAGGCAGAGTAACCAAACTCTGCCTTTCTAAATTATTTAACTTGATAATTATTTACCTTTTCCTTTGCCTGCCGGAGCTGATAATTCTTTCAACTTCGCTGACGCAAACGGGCCTTGTGGATCAAGGGCAATACTCTTATTTAAAAAATCAATAGCTTTTGCTTTGTCTTTATCGGCATAATAAGCACCTAAATAATCATAAGACTCAACTAAATTAGTCTTGTTACTTGCTTGCTCCTCTGGTTTAACCAATGTGATATACTTTTCGAAAAACGGAATTGAAGCATATTTCGGATTAGTTTTATCATCTAATAGGTTAGCAATTCTCGCTCTTGTGAAATAACCTAAAGCAAATTCAGGAGAAACTTTGTTTAAGTGACTTAATGCAGAATCTGCTTCAACTAAAGCCGCTGTATTTAAGGGTTTTTTCTCCCTTTGAGCAAAATATCCTTCCAAAAAACGTGTTTGACCTAAGTAGTAATAGTTAGTTAAAGAACCTTTACCATTTGGATTATATTTAATCGCTAATTGATAAATTTCTGCAGACTTACCATATTTTTTAGCTTTATATAAGGCTAAACCAGCTTCAGCTAATGCATCAGCATTGTTGGAGTCAATTTTAGCAGCCTCAATAATGTTGGCTACAGCTAAACTATCTTGTCCAGATTTTAATTGTGCTTTACCTAAATAAAGATAATCATTACCTAATATTTTAGATTTATCTTTTTCTTTAGCAAAGAATTCTGTTAAGCTAGTCAATGCTTGAGGATAGTTTCCATTTTCATAAGCTGCCCAACCTTTCATTCTTGATACAACTGAACTTTTTGGATCGTTAGCTGGTACTTGAATTGAAGCAGCAACCTGCTCTAAAGTTTTAAAATCTTTTGCATAAAACAAGAATTGCGCATAACGTAACTGAGACTCTAAAGATTTGTCAGTCAAATCCATATATTTTTTATAGTTCTCAATACCTTTTTTCGCTTTTTCCTGATCAGTACCAAAGCTACTCCACTGTAAGTAAAGCTCACCTAATTCGCGATAAGCAGGACCATAGTTTGGATCAGCAGCAATTACATCTTGTAATTCTTTTTCTCCTTCTGGAAAAGCTCTTGATTCTTTATACATTTTACCAATCTGCGTTTTCGCTCTGCGGTTGTTTGGATCTACATCACCAACACGCATGTAAGGGCCTAATGCTTCAGAATTTTTCTTTTGCAATGCATAAGCATCACCTAAAGCCAAGAAAACCTCTGCGTCTTTATCTTTAGCATCTAACTCGTCAGCTTTAGTAATATTCGCTAAAGCATTAGTGAAATCTGGTTTTGATACATCATCACTTGGTTTATCCTGAGCTAAATAAGCTTTACCAATCTCTAAATACGTTTTATAATTTTTCTTATCCAATTCGATTGCTTTATCGAAATTGGTTTTAGCAGACGTTGGATTATTGGATAACATATCTGCTTCACCTAAACCAATTAGGTTTAAGTTATTTTTAGCATCAGCTGCTACACCTTTAGTGAAAACAGCACGGGCTGAATCAATATAACCAGTTTTTAAATAAACTAAACCCAGATTATAATAATTTTCACCGTTTGAAGCTTGTGAGCTCACCAATGATTTAAGCATTGATGTTGCTTTCTGATACTGTTCAGCGTCAATGGCTTTTTTCGCGTCATTTAAATTTTGAGCAAAAACTGCAGAACCCATCAACACCAAACCTACATTTAAGGTTATTGCTTTCTTTAAAATTTTCATAGTTCTTTATTGTTTTTTAATGGTAATGAAGCTTGCATGATGAATATTAATTAACTTATTAAATATCATGCAGGTTTCATCTGATATTCTGTTTTTTTAATAAAAATGAAGTGTCTATTGAGATAACTTCGTGGTTCAATTATAATTTGTTATTTATTTCCCTTTTGTCAGGTTTATTTCCCTAGGCATAAGCTTATGTGGACCAAGTCCAGATTTAAGTACAATAAGCTGGCCTCTCTGACTTCTTAACCATGTTGCAAATCCTGTGCCTAAACCATCTCTCCCTTCGCAATCTATTATATTTACGTTTCTTAAAAAAGGATAGATTCCATTAATCAGATTATCTTGTGTTGGTTTGTAAAACTGATCATCACCAACCTTACCTTTGAGGTTTTTAACACCAAGTGTTTTGATCTTTGCGAGATCATTAGCATATTTTGTATTTCTGTCAGAAACCCAATCTACGCCTAAAATACCTATAAAACTTTTATCCTCTGCAATTAGTTTAATAACTTCTGCACTCGAATTTTTTGAATAAACACCTTGAGCAGGAAACTGACTTATCTTAGCCAGTTGCTTAAAGTATTGAAAGGTGCTTGAGTAAGGGTTATCAAATACTAATTTTTTAGCTGATCCTTTTCCTTGTAAAATATCAATAACTTCTTTAACGGTAATTGTGCTATCAATATTGTCTTTATTCGTTATTAATGCAATACCATCAACTGCAAATCTAGTGGAGTTAATCCTGATTCCCCGTTGTGTATAATACTTTTCTTCCGCTTTAGTCAGTAATCTCGGCATTACAATCACCCTTACGCTATCGTTTAAAAAAGCGGGAATAATTTTCTCTTCAGGTTTAACAGTGAGCTGAAACTTAGCTTGAGGATAATCCAAACTGAAAATATCAATCTGCTCTTGAACGATTGGGCTTACACTTTCATCAACGAGCATTTTCAACACACCGCTAGTTCGGGTTTCCTTAACCTCCGCCTGCTTATCTTTTCTTTTACAAGAAATGAAGGTCAAGACAATAAATATAAAAAGTATGTTTCTCATTTAAGGGTTTTAATCTCTTCTGCCAAGACTCAGCAGCCTTATAAAAGCGTAAAAAATTAGAAATACACCTATAGCAATACGGCCCCATGTTGGTATGAAATTAAATCGTATTGCCAGGGGTGCCCAAAATATAAAAGCTAGTCCCATTACTAAATACAAAACAAAGGTGACTAGGCCTAAAATGAGCAAAAACCGCTGTTTAGGCGATTTTTGCTTAAAAATATCAAAATTTAACATTCACTTTTTAGTTCAATGTAAAGTTAACGTTGATGTTATATTTTACCCTTACCGGCTTACCATTTTGGATACCTGGGTTCCAACGTGGACTAGCTTTCAATACACGGATAGCTTCTTCATCAGTTCCGCTACCCAAACCGCGGGTAACCTGAATGTCTGTTAATTTACCATCTTTTTCAACAACGAAAGATAAAAATACTTTACCCTGTACGTTATTTTCTTGTGCCATTGGCGGGTATTTAATAGCTCCACCTAAGTACTTGTAGAACTTAGCGATACCTCCTGGATATTCTGGTTGTTTTTCGATACTAACGAAGTCATAAACTTTATTATCATCAACCGCAACAGCAGCTTCTCTTTTCGGACCTTCACCAACTGGTTCAGCGATTACGATATCCGCAGTAGGATCACCTTTAATGTCTCTTTGACCAGGATCTGCTTCCTTCAGTTTTTCAACTGTTGGTGGTTCCTCATCACGTACCTGCTCATCAGGCTTTACGATTGGAGGTGGCATTTTCACCTGATCCACTTTTGGTGGTGGTGGCTCTACCGGTGGTGGTGGCGGTGTTTCTGGATTTACTGGTGGCGGTGGTGCAATAATTACCTCCTGCGCTTTTTCTACTTGTTCTGTTTCATCCATTGAACCTCTAATGAGACCATAAATTTTTGGAGCAAAGAAAAACGCTAAAAATAATATCGAACCAATAATTAATGCCCGTGTGGTATTGGCCCCATTGGTTTTACGCAATTGGTAGGCTCCGTAGCTTTTGTTCTTTTCAGCAAAAACTACTTCAATCCACTCCTTTCTTAAAATATCTAATTTTGACATGATTACTGATTTAACAAATTATAAAATACCCTGAGCTTTCATGGCTTCTTTTTCATTATCAAGGATATTGTCATCATCAATCTGACGAACTTTAACCTTTAATATTTCCAATTCATCCATAATATCTACAAAGTTTTTGAAATTAGATCCGCTGGTTGGCTTTACCAACACTACGAAATCACCTTTCACTCCTGACGCGTCAGCAACTTTTCTGTTATCGATAATCGCTTTTTCAACCTGAGATAAATTCTCAAACGTTGGAGCTGTTGCACCAGCTTCTCCCATATACCAGGCTACCTTATCATTTTTACCTAATAAAATAGTCATGGTTTTAGAAGCTTTCAGTTCCAATCTGTTTTCCTGATTATTATCATCCTTATCGGGCTTCACAATATCCATTGCCTGTGGCGTAGAAATTGACGTTGTTAAGATAAAGAATGTTACCAAAAGGAACATCAAATCTACCATCGGCGTCATATCGACTCTTGGCGTGGCTTTCTTCCCGCCTGTGTTTAATTCTGCCATTTCTTATTTTCTTCTAGCTTCAGAATTAGTAACCAACAAAAATTTGTTTACTTTTTGCTTCTGCAATACATCAATAATTTTCTTAACTACAGGATATTCTTCTTTTGAATCTCCTTTGATACTCACGCGCATTGGCTGCTGATTAATTTCAGCTGTAGCTTTACGAGCATGAAGTACCCAGGCGTTTAACTGATTATCAGTTGAATCGGTAGGAATACCGGGTTGAACACCTGGTTTCATACGATCTCCACCATCCATAGCTAGAAAAGGCTTAAGGCTAGCAACAGGAACACCAAAACTTGAAACCAAAGAGAATTTTTTAATCTCATCCGGAGTAAACTTGATATTATATTGATCTCCAATAAGCTCTAATGTTCTAGCCCTAACTTTTGGACCTGCCACCTCGAAGAAAACCTTACCCTGTCCAATGGTTAATATTGCATTGTTCTCTGCCGGCACCTTAAATTCATACGTTGATGAAGGCGTAGATACCGCTAGTGGTTCTGGTTGTTTCGCCGTAGCAGTTAATATGAAGAACGTAAGTAACAGAGCTGCAACATCGCACATGGCTGTCATATCTGTTACGGTACTGGTTCTTTTAACTTTAATTCTAGGCATAATATTTTTTACTTTTAATAATGATGATCTTTTTCCCGGTTTTCCATAAAGCCGGTAAAAATTTTTTCAAAATATTATTTATGCGAGCTAGCGTAAGTTTGAACGATACTGAATCCAGCCTCGTCAATTGCGTATGTTAACTTATCAATTTTCGAAGTTAATACGTTATACATGATAATCGCTAATGTAGAAACCGCAATACCAGTCATCGTGTTAATCAATGCCTCAGAAATACCTACTGCTAATGCAGATTGATCTGGAGCACCAGAGTTTGCTAAACCAGCAAATGCACGAATCATACCTGATACTGTACCTAATAAACCGATTAATGTACCGATAGATACCAAAGTAGCAATAATGGTTAAATTTTGCTCCAACATTGGCATTTCTAATGCAGTAGCTTCTTCAACTTCTTTTTGAATGGCAACGATTGATTGCTCAACATCTAAATTAGTATCAGCCTCAACTTCACTGTATTTTTTCAAACCTGATTTAATTACATTAGCAACAGATCCTTGTTGTTTGTCGCATTCTGCTTTAGCAGCTTCGATATTTCCTGAATTTAATAAACCTTTTACTTTGATGATGAAAGTATCCAAGCTAGATTTTCCGCTTGCTTTACCAATTACGATTAAACGCTCGATAGAGAAAACGATTACAGTTAATAATAATCCAATTAAGATTGCCACGATTGGACCACCTTTGTAAGCTGTACCTGGATAGTTGTTTGGTAATGGTAAGTTCTCGTTATTGTTGTCGATAAAGTTTGAAGGATCTCCTAATACGAATCTCCAGATAATAAAGCCAATTACGAGACAAATAGGAATAACCAATGTTGCGAAAACATTAGATGCACTTGAAGAGCTCTCTTTTTTAACAGTTGTTGGTTTTGGTGCGTTTGCCATTTTTTTTTAATTTTTAGTTTTAGTTCTTGTTTTTAATTTTTAGCTGTCTTAACTTTTGTACTACACACAACGGATGTGACCTGATTTTGTTGCGAAAAACAAATTTATAAATTGATTTTAAATTACAAATTAATAAATCAATAAACAATTAAATCGTTACTTAAGATTTAGTTTCCGGTAAATATACTGCGTGTATAACAAAAAATTGCCTCAGCCGGAGGCAATTCTTCCACAATGAAAACTAAAATAAAATCTAATTGCAAATTTTTCGGCCAAAAAAAGCATTTTAAGCCTCATTTAACACAATTTTAACGCTTGCTGGTGTACTTTTGACACTTTGGGTTGCTCAAACTGTTTAAAATTTTGTTCAAATGCCTTTGCCAGTTCATAAGCTTTTATGAAGTACTCTTCCGGATTACTCCACATTTTTGAAGGGTCTAATATTTCATCCGGCACGTTAGGGCAATGTAAAGGAATCATTAATTTAAAAACATGGTGCTTTTTGTAATGCTGATGATCCAGACCTCCGGTTAAAGCTGCTCCAATCATCGCTCTTGTAAAACTCAACTTCATCCGTTTACCAACCCCATAAGGTCCGCCGCTCCAACCTGTATTTACAAGCCATACGTTTACCTCATGCTTTTTCATTTTTTCACCTAACATTTCAGCATAGACTGATGGATGTAGTTGCAGGAACGCTTTACCAAAGCAAGCAGAGAAGGTAAGTTGAGGCTCGGTAATTCCAGCTTCAGTACCTGCAACTTTAGCGGTGTAACCACTTAAAAAATGAAACATTGCCTGTTCCACGTCTAGTTTTGAAATGGTGGCAATACACCAAATGCATCAGCAGTTAAGAAGAAAATATTTTTCGGAATCGCTGCAATTGATGGTAAAATTGCATTATCGACGAATTCAATCGGGTAAGCTACTCTTGTATTTTCGGTTTTATCTACATTTGTATAATCTACCTCCTGTGTTCCGGGCAAGAAATTAATGTTTTCTAATAAAGCTCCAAATTTGATTGCTTTGAAAATTTGGGGTTCTTTTTCTTCAGTTAAATCCACACATTTTGCATAACATCCTCCTTCAAAATTAAAAACAGAAGTATCTCCCCAGCCATGTTCGTCATCTCCTATTAAATTCCGGTCAGGATCTGCAGACAAAGTTGTTTTGCCTGTGCCAGATAAACCAAAAAAGATTGCCGTATCTCCCACTTTGCCAACATTGGCTGAGCAATGCATAGGTAAGACATTTTTGTATAGCGGGAGAATAAAATTTAACACCGAGAAAATTCCTTTTTTAATTTCACCAGTGTAGCCCGTCCCACCGATCAGGATCATTTTTTTTGAAAAATTAATTACAGAGAAATTTTCTTGTCGCGTGCCGTCTGTATTAGGATCTGCAAAAAAACCAGGTGCAGCAATAATCGTCCATTTTGGTTGTTCGCCCAAGCTTTCGCGATCAGGACGAAGAAAAAGATTATTTGCAAAAAGATTCTGATAAGCAGTTTCAGTAATTACCCTGATCGAAATGGTATCAGCGGGATTAGCACATGCTGATGAATCCCGCACATAGATTTTTTTATCCGCCAGGTAAGTGGTCAACTTATTGAACAAATGATCAAATTTATCGGGACTTATTTTGATATTAACATCACCCCACCACACCGTATTTTCGGTAACCTCATCGCAAACAATGAACCTGTCTTTTGGAGACCGGCCAGTAAACTTCCCGGTATCAACCGCTAAAGCGCCTGAAGAAGACAGTACACCTTCCTTGTTCAATAATGCTTCATCAATTAATTCCATTGGAGATAATTGATAATTTACAGTAATGTTTCCGCCTAGATTTAAATAGCCTAAATCTGGCGACTGCAATTTCTTTTTGCTCATAAATAATAAGTTGGTTAGTGAAGCAAAGTTAAGCAGTTATTCACTAGAAAAACCAGCATTCGAACATAATTATTTACATATTGTAGCAAATACACTATTACCTAAAAATCTAACTAACAGGAAATTAAATACTTTTTTAATCTCAATAAAAAATCAAAAAAATACACTAAGCCAATTGATGAAAGAGAAAGTCTTTCACTGAAAATAATTACCTGCGGTAGTTATGAAGAAGGTTAGCACATCAATAAGGAGATCGAAGAAACTTTCTAAATTTCATGAATGAAGATCAACTTGCGAAGTTTTAGTGGCCTTTGTTGTTGGAAATACTTCGAAAGTTTTATGATACTGTCATCAAAACTTACGAAATTCTTCGGCGCACAGGCTTTTGAAATTTCGTAGTTGATAAATTATAATTTTTAAACAGCTTATATGAATAATTAGTTTCTTAAGGAAAAGTTTCAGAGATTTTGCTTTATACGAATTGTGAATCAATAGAATTATTAACCACCAGCTTTTTTAACCTTATAACCGTCTTTTTGAAGAATAGCCATTACCTTATCCCGAACATCTCCCTGGATCATAATTTCTCCATCCTTTACTGAACCGCCAACGCCACATTTGGTTTTAAGCATCTTACCTAGAATATCAAGGTCTTCTGTACGCCCCTTATAGCCAGTAATTAATGTTACCGCTTTCCCACCCCGGTTCTTCTTATCCAGCATTACCCTCAAATCTTGTTGATTATTCGGGGAGGTGACGGTATCATCAACCTCTTCATGATATTCGAAATCAGGATTAGTTGAAAACATAATTCCTCCCAGATCACTCAGGCTGTTCTTTTTAGGTTTCATGATACAAAGGTAAGGGAAATTGTGAATCAGAAAATAAGTTAAGGTACAATAACGGCTAGAGACAGTGGATTAATTGAGGCTTTTATCTCTGTGCCCATTTGCAAAGGCTCTCCATCTACATGAACGGCACCGTCTTTTTCTCTGGTAATCTGAATATGTTTTCCTTTGATAATTTCGATCATTTCTGAGGTTTCTGCAGTTCCTTTGAGCATTACATAACCAAGCATCGGCAGCTTCAGTAAGCTAAAGGGCTTGATAATGCAAACATCAAGTAAGCCATCTTTAACAGATGCCCCCGGTGCAATAAAAACATCATTACCATACTGTGAAGAATTGGCTACAGTAACAGCAAAAGCCTCCCTGGAAAATTCCATTCCATCAATATTAATGATATATTTTTGAGCACGATAGCCAAATACCTCTTTCAAACCAAGCTTTACATACCCTGCTAATCCTCTTTTCTTATCGCTGGAAAAAACTGCACTTAAATGCGCGTCAAAACCAATTCCAGCGAGATTGAAGAAACTTTTGTTATTAAAGGTCGCGGTATCAATTTTCTCTGTTTTTAAGCGATTTATAGCCAAAATTGCATGCCGAAGATTTTTAGGAATCTGAAGGAATCTAGCCAGACCATTTCCTGACCCCAAAGGCAAAATACCCAAAATCTTATTGTGCTGAAGCACTTTTGTAGCTACCTCATTTATGGTTCCATCGCCACCTGCAGCAATAATAATGTCGAAATTTTTATTTGCTGCTTCATCGGCCAGCTCTGAGGCATGACCAACATACTCCGTAAATACAAAATTTGCATTAAACTTCTCTTTATCGAGGTATTTATCGATAAAATCCGGAATACGTAATTTCCCTTTCCCACCGGAAATCGGGTTGATGATAAAAAGTATATTGTGCTTTGTGTGCAAAACGTAAAGAATGAGGGTACAAAATAATCTATAATTTTTGAAATAAAGAAAATATGCTAATTTTGTCGCATTATATAGTGGACCGATTTGCTATTCCGAACACGTTCGGAACGGATTGCAACCACTTAAAAAAAAGTGCTAATACCTCCTCCAATCATTTACAACCTGTTTCCAGGGGTCGTTGGCGCTTTTATAAATGTTTATTTATCATTAAAATTTAATAGATGTCGTATTTATTTACATCAGAATCTGTATCTGAAGGCCACCCAGACAAAATTGCCGATCAAATTTCGGATGCGTTAATTGATAATTTTTTAGCTTTTGATCCTGAATCAAAAGTAGCCTGCGAAACTTTAGTGACTACCGGGCAGGTAATTTTAGCTGGTGAAGTAAAATCTAAAACCTATTTAGACGTACAGCAAATTGCACGTGATGTAATTAAGAAAATTGGTTACACCAAGAGTGAATATATGTTCGAAGCTAATTCTTGTGGCATTTTATCAGCCATACATGAGCAATCTCAAGACATTAATCAAGGGGTAGATAGAAGTAGCAAAGAAGAACAAGGTGCTGGCGATCAGGGGATGATGTTTGGTTATGCTACCAACGAAACTGAAGACTATATGCCATTAGCATTAAATCTTTCTCATAAATTACTACAAGAACTTGCTGTTTTAAGACGCGAAAACGATGAAATCAAATATTTACGTCCGGATGCAAAAAGCCAGGTTACTTTAGAATATGATGATCACAATAAACCTGTACGCATTGATGCAATTGTAATTTCGACTCAACATGATGATTTTGACGAGGAAGCGACCATGCTTGCTAAAATTAAAACAGATTTAGTAGAGATTTTAATTCCAAGGATTATTAAAAGTAATCCACAATACGCTCATTTATTTAACGATAAAATTGAATACCACATTAATCCAACTGGTAAATTTGTAATCGGTGGGCCACATGGCGACACTGGTTTAACTGGCAGAAAGATTATTGTTGATACTTATGGCGGAAAAGGTGCACATGGTGGTGGCGCTTTCTCTGGTAAAGATCCGAGCAAGGTAGATAGAAGTGCCGCTTATGCCACTCGCCATATTGCAAAAAACCTGGTTGCTGCCGGCGTAGCTGATGAAATTTTAGTTCAGGTATCTTATGCTATTGGTGTTGCCAAGCCAATGGGAATTTACATCAACACTTATGGCACAGGTAAAGTTGGTAAAACTGATGGGGAGATTGCGAAGATTGTAGAATCAATTTTCGACATGCGTCCTTACTTTATCGAGCAACGTTTAAAACTAAGAAACCCAATTTACAGTGAAACTGCTGCTTATGGCCACATGGGTAGAACACCAGAAACTGTTACTAAAACTTTCAGAACACCAAATGGTGAAGAAAAAACAGTTACTGTGGAGTTGTTTACCTGGGAAAAACTAGATTTCGTAGATCAAGTAAAATCTGCTTTCCAATTATAAAATTATTGAAATCTAAAAAAGGGCTTTGCGATCGAAATTGCAAAGCCCTTTTTGTTTCTGAATATCTATAACTTATTGGCACTCATAAAACTGGTTTCTTCTGGCAAAATGTTTTCATCATCAATGGTATATGACTTGATACCGGCTATTTTCATTTCATCTATCAGGTCTACAAAATCCTGAAACTTTGAGGTAGCCGTTGGTTTAATGATCACTAACATGTATTTTGAAGCAATATTATGATTGGCCCTGGCTACCAATTCCTTATTAGAGCTGATCACTTTCTGAATGTCCTTTATAGTGGTTATTTTCATCACTGCCTCTCTTGCTGTACCCATGTAACACACCGCTTCATGGCCTTTTCCGAGTAGCACTGTCATTGTTCTGGATGCAGGATAATCCATACTGCAATTTTCGCAAGAATCTGGCTTTGCCACATCGGCCGCATTTAGGTTACTGAGAGAGGTTGTCAGCATAAAAAATGTTGTTAATAAGAACATGAGATCAACCATAGCAGTCAGATCCACTCTTGGTGTTGTTTTTTTGGTTCTACCTTTCACGGCCTTGCCGCTTGAAGATTCATTTAATGTTGCCATATTTTAGGTTTTAAAATAGGATGACAACCTGGATGAAATTGCATAAAAAAGGCGATTAAAAATTTAATCGCCCCAAATCGTTTTTATTTATACTACTTCGCAGATTCAATAACTCCACAACCTACTCTCGGACCTGAATTTCCGGTTGGTTGCGTTTTATAATCATCAGTTCCACCATGTACAATAATTCCTCTTCCGATAATATTTTTCACGTCGCCATCTTGTACACTCCATCTATCTGTTGTGATTGATACTTCACCTTCACCTTTTGAATCAAGCTTGATGTTCCCAATATCACCACTGTGGTAAGCTCCTGAATCCCATTTCCCATGGTCTTCCTTTGTTGGGTTCCAGTGCCCGTGGGTATTTTCTCCCATATCGCCACAATCTCCATGTTCATGAAAATGAACTGCCACATTACTATCAGCTTTTGCTGCGAATTTTAATTTCAAATCCATTTTGATTTTGCCGTCGCTTAATCCGTAAAATTTAACGGTTCCAATACTTTTTGATGGATCTGCAGTTTCAGAAAGATTTGCAGAAGCAAGTTCTGTTTCTTTTTGTGAGCAAGCGCTCATTAATGCAATGCTGACAATGGCTAGGCCTAGAAAATATTTTTTCATACAATTTAAATTTAGTTTAATAGGAAACAGATTGATAATCATTTAGTTTGACTTTAGATAAAAGACAAAACCATTTCAAACGCCAGGTGTTTAATAAGTACTTAAAATCATATAACTATGGAACAGCCAATTGCAATGAATACTTTGAGTCAAATTCTAGAGAAATTGAGGCTGAAAGGAAGAGATAACGAATTAAAAATGACCGACCACGGTAAGATGCAGAGTAAATCTCTGAATAAAATTTATAAACCAGAAGATTTAACAATTGTTAAAACCTATCGTTTTGAGGGAGATTCAGATCCGGCAGATAATTCAGTTTTGTACCTGGTTGAAGATTCAGATAAAAATATTGGATACATGTTAGATGCCTATGGTATTTATTCGGACAATATTGGTTCTGGATTTGACGATTTTCTGAAAAAAATTCCAACCGAAAACAGGGATGAGCAAGAACTTTTTTGCTAATAAAAACTAGACTTTTTTCTAAAGGCACGGATTTATTCCGTGCCTTTTTTAGTTTATAACAGAAAGGCCATAAAACTGATAAAAAGTGTTTCTACTCCTGGAAATATGTAATTTCGCCGCTCGTTTTCCAGTTTAATGAAGATCAAATTAAATATTCCACCCATTCCGGCAGTTGTAATCGCCATCGTAAGCGTACAATGCGGAGCAGCAATTGCTAAAGGGCTTTTCCCTGAGATAGGTGCAGCGGCTACAGCATCACTTAGAATTGGGTTATCGGCTGCAATTCTTTTAATTGCTTTTCGTCCTAATCTCTTTAAGCTTAACCCTAATCAATGGAAATACGTAATTCTTTACGGAGCTTCCCTAGGCATGATGAACATGGTTTTTTATCTTGCCATAGCGCGTATCCCTGTTGGTTTGGGCGTTACTCTTGAATTTATTGGGCCTTTAATCCTCGCGATTTTTGGTTCCAGACGCGTAATAGATTTTATCTGGGTTGCCTTATCAATCCTTGGCATTGTTTTAATTGCACCCTGGACCAGCGATGGATTGGATATTTTGGGAGTTTTATTGGCACTGCTTGCTGGTGTATTCTGGGCCGCATACATTATACTTGGCGGTAGAATATCAAAAATTATGAAAGGCGGTGAAGCTGTTTCAGTTGGAATGTTAGTGGCCACTATTATCATTTTACCATTTGGCATTTTAAGTGGTGGTTTATCCCATTTAACTCCTAAACTATTGGGTCTTGGTGCAGCGCTTGCCTTACTTTCGAGTGCGATTCCCTTCACTTTGGAAATCGGTGCTTTAAAACAATTACCGGCCAGAACATTTAGCATATTAATGAGCTTGGAACCCGCAATGGCATCATTGGCTGCCTTTGTCTTTTTACAAGAATACCTTTCGGTTACCGAATGTATTGCAGTAGGCAGCGTAGTAGTTGCATCTGCAGGCTCTTCGTTTACCGCAAGAAGAAGTAAAATTTAAACTCTACCTCTTATTTGGACATTAAAATACCTCAATACGAAACGATTATTTAACAGGCCATTTAGCGTAGGTAGAAAGCATTTTAAACTTACCATTAACCCTGCCAAAGATGAAGCTAAAATAACTTTCAGCTTGTGTACTGGTTTCTGGATACTGCATATAAACCTCATACATTTTACTGCCCGAATCTGTTAATTTTTTAAGTGATTGATAATAAACCTCATCGGTTTTCTCATCAATTTCTGATAGATTATCTTCCTTACATAAAGGTAAAACCCTTAAAACGTCTGCATTAAAAATTGCAGATTTATAAGTATTAAATTCTGCTAAACTAATGGGGTCAATGGGAACACCTACACCATTGGACACTTCTTTATGACTGGTATAAAAGGGGAAATTCAACAATGAAGCAACATTATTTAAATCCTTCTTTTTAAGGTTATTCTTTAAGTTTTCGAAAAGCATTCTAAATTCCTGTTCATCGGTAAGATGTTTAGAAAGTTGTTTTGCAGTTGCTTCACCTAATACTTGATCCTGCTCCTTATGTTCCTTCCCTTGTACCTGTCCATTTTCTGTTGTACAACAGATTAGAAAAGGCAAGACAATTAATATGGTTAAAATTCTAATCGCTTTCATATCATTAATGCCTTGGAATATAAATTATGGTGCGCTGCTCCATCCTTTTCAAAATTACCGCAGCTCCCATTTGTTTTGATACCGCTTCGGCATCAAACTTTCCATCGGCCACGTACTTCCCTTTTTGATATTGATTAGAGTAACTCCATAGGTAAGGCGAATTTACACTATGGTATTTAAAATAACCAAATCCATTGTAGGCCTCCAGTTTGCGTAAAACTGTTGGCAAATTCCAGTTCGTTATTTCATTTAATTTCATCAGTTTCAAAGCATCAACTGCACTTTCTTCAAAGGTGAATGGTGGGCCATGACCAACTTTTGGCCTGTTCGCCGGTACCCTAATGGTATAGCCTGATAACGGATCTCCATTATGCAGATGCTTTTTAAAGTCGAAACTGCATTCTAAATAATGTGCGCATGCGATGAAGTACCATGGAATTTTAGACGATCCAACTACAAAATTATTAAAGGAGCTTTCAAAAGGGTTTGTTTGAACACTGCTAAAAAAAGTATTTACCGACTTAGGCTGATCAGAAAAAAGTGCAGGCTGAAATATTGGATTAGACCAAAAAGCAGATACTATCGGTTTTATCAATGAGTTTCCGGCTACCTGATCGGAGATATCTGTATATCGATTTCTACTGGAGCTGATGTGATCATCTATTACCTTGTCAATTGTTCCTGTTTTTGTAGGATCTATTACACAGTCATCAAACATTTTAATGTATTCGAGGTCTGTTGGCTGAGATGGCTTTACTATTTTTATTGTCTTCGTTTTTTTCATAGGTAAACCATTTACAAAAATATAATTGCAATGCCTTAAGCAATATTTACTTCAGACAGTAGGTGCCCTTACTGTCTAAAGTAAATAAAATTAAGCTTTCGGCCAATCATTTTCGTGTTCTGCATTACCCAGTTTGAGTTTACGGGCAGATACCACAAAAGTAAGTGTCATTGGTGTATTGTCGTTTACCGCAATACCTTCACTATATTGAATAATGTAACCATCTTCGAAAGTAAGTTCTTTCATTTTAGCGTCTTCTTCGCCCTTCTTAAAAGTAATCGTTCCTGATTGTGGCTTATACTGGTTATTCACCATTGATTCGATTACCGAAGTATCCTCTGTAGATTCAATTTCGATGTTAATGGTTCCACCATATACACCTGAAGATGGACGGCCTTTAGCGTCTACATCTCTGTTTAATGAAAAGCTGCACTGTAGAACATCAAATTCCTTTGAACCTAATGTTAATCTGGTTTTAAATGCCATTTTTGTAAGTTTTAATTTTTGAAATGAATGAATTGCGGTTAAGGGTAGATAGGTTATAGGGTTAGATGGGTTAGAACAAAAAATCTAATTAAACTATGCTAAAACCTAAATTAAACTAAACTGGTTAGCGGGTTAAAGGGTTAGACTAAATATTCTAATTAAACTATGCTAAACCCTAAACTACACTAAACTCTAACCAATACTAACCCCTTCTACGCTTTAGGCCAGTCGTTTAAATGCTCTGCGTTACCAAGTTTCAACTTTCTGGCTGAAATCTGGAATTTAAGCGTCATTGGATGATCGCCCACAATGTTGATTCCTTCGGAATACTTCACAATGTAGCCATCTTCAAAATCAACTTCTTTCATTTTGGCATCTTCTTCAGATTTTTTAATCAGAAGGGTTCCGGTAATGGGTTTGTATTGGTTGTTTACCATCGCTTCGATTATTGAGGTGTCTTCGGTTGACTCGATCTCAATATCAATGGTACCGCCGTAAACTCCGGAAGAAGGTCTTCCCTTAGCATCTACATCGCGGTTTAACGCATACGCGCAATGAAGTACATCGTACTCCTTGCCCGAAAAATTCAATCTAGCTTTGAAAGCCATAGTGTCTAAATTTAAAGGTTAAATAAATAGGTTATTGCAGCGTCCGCTGCTCAAATTCAATTGACCAAATATCAAGCCAGTTATTATGTATGTAGCTCATATATAACAGCTAACACTCGACTATTTCTAAAATATTATTCTACGGCCAGGAGAACGCAGATTTTTGACAAGAAAAATTGTGTTTTTTTTGAAAATAGCCGAAGTCTGATTTTTACTACATTTTATAGATCAAAAAATTGTAGCATTTTTGGACAAGGTGTTACTTTAAGAAACACATTTCCAGATAAAGTTAGTTTTTTGCACCAATAGAAAGTGCGCAATGCGATCCAGCCTTTAAGTCCTTATATTTCATATTCAAGACTGTTAACTAAACAGATAACTCCTTATCTTTGAAGCTTCAATCTGGAAAAAGGATTAATAAAAAAGGTAATTTTTATTAAGATGGATTTAGCTTACATTTTATTTAAGCACGTCTGGGTACATCATTTTATATGAATCGTATACACTAAATGCGCTTCGGCTTGAAGAATTTTCAACTTTTAAACCTCTTTTTAAAAAACTGAAGTTGGTTTGAATATGATTAACACAATCATACTGATTTACAAAAATCCATTTGTTGGTTTCCGGAAGATCCCAGAAATAGAAATCGCCATGTACTTAATTCGTATTTGTTTTATAGCCTTTGTATTTTGATTTTAAATAATCTAACACTTTTTTACTTTCTTCCTCATCAGCGGATGAATATTTATATCCTAAAAGCTTTTTAGTGTTATAATTATCTATATAAATCCATAAATCACTATGATCCGAAACATTCCCTTTTGGAACTTCATAGGTTGAAATTTCTGCACTTCCAATTTTAAACCCATCCAATTGAGTAGATGAATAGCCATTTAATCCATAGCTTCCCGCGAGGTTTTTACGGAATTCTTTATGCCCATCGATAATTTTAGAAATATCTTCGTCAAATTTCAATGCTTCCAGATCAGTTTGTGAAGTACATGAAGTCGCAAGGCAACCGATTAGAATAATAATAATAAATTTATTCATTGAATTTTATTTTCATGTGAGTCTTTTTTACTTAACTCTTGTATATTCAGTTTTTTCGCCTCCAGCCTCAATAACTAATATATCGCCTTTAAAAGAGTAATTTGAATCAAATTCCTCGTTTGAGGTAGCCTTTCCTTTATAGTAAATTTTATCTGTACTAAGTCTATATGTCATTTTTGAAACAACCTGTTCGTTTCCCTCTCCGGTTTTTTGAATAAATTCACCATTTTGGGTAAATTGCACATACATTTTTCCAATATATTCGCCAGTTTTAAGATCTTTAATCTTACTGTACCAATTTCCAATGATTTTTTTTCTTGATCTTTAGTTTGAGAAGTACAGCTCAGAAAAGCAAAAGCAATAATATTATTAATTTTCCTTTCACAATTAAATCACTTCAAATTCTTCTCTTCCTTCTGGAATATAGAATGAAATATCTAACATTAACTCTTCCTGCGTTTCACTATTCTCTAAATATAATGCAGATTCTCCATTCACCTTCTTTAAAAAAGCAACTTTATTATCTGCACATAAAAACATTAAAGAATCTTTTGGAATCGGTGAGATGTTAAATCCAGATTTAAAATCGGCAATAAGTTCGGTAAATCTCGCCCTCGATTCACCCTTTGATAAATACATAGAAACAGCCACGTTTTCTTCTCTTTTGGAAATCAATTTATTATAATCATCAAATCGGCCGTCCTTGATGATTCTCGCCGATTTTCGATAAGCTAATTCAAGTTTTTCTCTGCAATGATTAATGTTTTTAAGATCTTTACCGTTTTGCCATGCATCTAATTGATAAGGAACTTCAGCTTTAAAAGAATTTACGTACTTCAATAGCGGTATTTTTTTCTCTCCTACTATTTCTGACTTGTAATCTCCAAACTGTTGATTAAAAACAAAATCATTGGCGCAATCGAAAAGTTTTATATTGAATTTTACTTCTGATTTAGGATGTAATTCCAAATCACCTAAATTAGGTAAAATAGTAACAGATATAAACTGGGTACCGCTTTTTAATATCGCATAATTGATAGGGATATTACTGGCAACCTGACCTTCAACATTCATGTGGATAACCGGGTAATCATTTACCCTAATTTCAAAGAAGCATGCCGATGCACTAAAATCGATCATGTAATATGGCTGTTTCATATACTGTTAGTTGACGATTATGTTAATCAAAATCTGTTAGGGAGTAAATGTTTTAACTATAAGCGAAACAACCTTTTTTTGTCCATCTGAAGTTGTTGCCTGATTGTCTACCGCATAGAGAATAGAAGAAATATTTGGCTTATTATTCGTGTATTCATAATACTGAACCAGCACAAGTGTTTTATCTTTCAAGATCCAATAATAAGCTGCATTTCCCAGCACTTTTCCTTCACTGTTCTTTTGGGGAACTTTCGAAAGTACTTTCGGAGCTTTATATTGTGACTTTAAATAAGTTAAAAGTTCATTACTGATAGATGTGTCCTCTATCTCTATTTTAATCCCCTTGGTTAGACGTTTTGTAGTATTATTAATTAACACTCCAACAGTAGAGCTTTTTATAGCAGTTTCTTTACTATTTACAAAAGAAATATTTCCAAATTTATATTGTTTAATGTCTTTAGTATATGCTACAGGAAGCGTAGTAACAATTTCTCGGGCATCTGTCTGAAACTTGGTACTATTTAGGATCTCTTTATAATTCTTAGCAAAGTTGATTTTTTCAAGATCGATCTTTTCTTGCGATCGACATGACAGACACATTATAAAACACTGAAATATTAAAACTATCTTTTTCATATGATTAACTTTTAATTAATGGAATATTGGCACTGATTCCAAAAAGTTCCTCCAAACTTTTGATCACATCAAATTTAGGAATCACTTCATTATATTTGCCTTCTGCAATGATCCCTTCATCTTCACTACTCCCCTTCAGTTCTCCAGGTTTTTTATTTTCGGCTTTTGGGATTTTCTTCTTTGCTGACATTCCTACTTTTCCCTTGATGACATATTCAGCATTCAATCCGTCAAATCCTAATTTCGGTCTGTAATTCAGACCCATCTTATCATATTTCACTCCATGGCCAAATGTGACAGAAGCATACCCTTTTCCACTCATTTCAAAATAACCCTCGACTTTAACAATTATTAAATTAGATTCTGCCTTAGCCCAAATACCTGCCTTTAGCTCAACTTTAAGTGTATTTGTTAATTCTAATTTACTTTCTTCATCACTTTTATCGCTTGCCGTATTGAAAGAAAAACCAATATTAGTTTTGATTACACTCGAAATAACAAGATCAATATAAACATCGGCTGTTACTTTAGCGCCAAAATCATCATTACCAAATTCTATGCCTGTATTTATTTTATCTTTTATAAATCCATAAAGTCTTACAGCTCCAGGAGCTGCGGTTCCTCCGCTAACTGCTCCAGCAACCAATCCTACAGCAGTACAAAGAAGATCTATAGTCATCTCTAAACCAATTAATGGTTCAGCATTGAAGGAAATATCTACTTTGGTTCCTATCTTATCTGTTTGTGTTGTTTTTTCCAAATTCCATTCTCCTTTGAGATTTAGATTAGGAGGCTTAACAGCAAAAGTCATGGGTAATCCTTTAAAGCCTATATTTCGGACCTGACCTTTGGTTTTATTTGTTATTCCATCGGACATCGCACCTACAGAAGCAAAAAGATCAAAAAGCTTTTTAAATTTAGTTTCATATTCTGCTTTCAGTTCTTTACTTCTTTGATAACTATCATTATTTTTGTCCCATTCACCTTTAAGGCTAAATCCAAAAGACGCATCCTTTTGTTTCCATCTTCTTTCAGCACCGACTTTACCCGCTTTACTTTGCAATTCTTTATGTTTTGCAGCAGGTTGATTTTGCCATTTAACACTTAAGTCATTGGTAAGATTGATAAAAAACGTTAAAGTCCATTTAATATCCGGATAAACCTGAATATTTAACGTCGGATTATTTTCTACCGAAAAATATCTACAGGAATGGACGTGAACTAAATATTCATTGGCTGAGCTATAAACATTCGTTAAAGTAGCCTTATTCATAGGCCAGATGTATTGTATAGGCATAAGATCATACTTACCTATAGCAGATACAGCAGGGATTATAATACTTCCTTCCTTTTGTGCTTTTTTCTCATTCAGATTGTATAGCGTAATAATTTTATCATGCTTTTTTCTTTCAAAACAAGCTTTGGTATCAAATTTTACAGGTTCAATAGTAATGTTTTTGGGCGTACTACCCAATATTGTTTGATAGTTAATGGTTTCCGCATTATGTCCGTAATATTCAAATGAAATATCTACCCGCCTATTACTCGTATATTCATATTCATTTTTGTATTTAATATTATCCCGACCCATTTTATCATCAGTGGGATTAACTTCGCCATGTCCGGCTGTTTTAATACGATTAGGATCTAACTTCCCTTTTATAAAAAATCCTCTAACGGTTTTTGCTCTGTTTTCTGACAATACATTGTTGTGGTTTTGTTTACCGATTACGCATGCAAAGCCATCAAGCTGGATTGTACTATATCTATGTTCGAGTAAAAACTGCAAAATGTTGTTAAGCTGTTTGAGGCTTTCGGGTAAAAGTTCGGTACTGTCGAATTTAAAAACTATAGATATTAACGTTTTTTCGCGCTTATCCTTAATATTCCGAACACCTTTACCGTTATCGAAAATAAGAACAGGTTTAGCTCCAGCTTCCGTAATATTAATCTGTTCAAACTTACACAGCTCGAATCTTTTCGCATTTTTATCCGGCTCATAAATGGTAACGGGTGTTCTGTTCTGTGGCTTCTCTACTACTTGAGAAACTACCTTATCCTTAATCCTTAAGAACCTCGCATGCGCAGTATCTCCCTTATCATCCTGAATATAGTTGCCTGTTTTTGGATGCACAACGCGGACATAAAACTCTTCTACATCTGACCTGTTCTTCATCGATTGATACCAGGCAAATGTATTGGGAATTTTCAGGTTTATTTCGCCATTAATTACGTTAACGAAATAGATTTTCCGGGTAACCTCGTCTTCTTTTGGCAATAAACCATATGCCGACCGCAATTTTCTAAATACCCTAACTTCAACATTATTATATCCGTTTAAGCCTTCGGTATTAAATTTAAGCCAAATCAGTTCACCATAAGAAAACTGGTAGGTCTTGCGGACATCTTCTCCACCCTCTGTACGGCTCCACTTACTATCTACAATTTTGGCTGGCGATTCACCTCTAATTTTTATACCTGATTTACCATCAAAATTACCACTCCATGTTGCTTCAATATAAAATAAATAAGGTCCAGATAATTTTCTCGGTATTTTTAGCGCATATTTGGCGCTACCAGGCAATGTTTTTTGAAACTCTATAAATCCCTTGCTATTAAAAACAGCCCATTTTACATCTTTATTCTTATCTTGCTCAGTACTTCCTGGCAGCCATTCGCCTACTTTAAACCATACAAATTGACTTGGTTCGACAACTAAAAGCTGATTGGCTATAGAGCCTTTTTTCGAATTATATACCGTACCCTCTCCTGTCCAGACAATTTTTTTAATTCCCTTCGCCATATTTTATGATTTAACACTTACCTCCATGCCTTCAAAATCATTTGCAGATTCATCTAAAGATTCTGACATTGGATTTAGCTGTGATTGTACATTTTTATTTGCGTTATCGAAATTCTGCTTAGAGGCTTCCGCTTTTTGTCCATGCTGAATAATTTCAATGCAATCTGTACCGCCAACCGGACAAGTTGCCTTGCTGTCTTCAAGCAAAATTTTTCCTCCATTAGAAAGTATAGTTTCCTCATAAAAGCCTGACCACTTGGTTACAATTGCATTACAGGGCCTGTTGTTCATCTTTGAGCAGGAGCCAAACATGTTTTTTTCAAAAGTTGCATTAATATCAACCGTAGTAGCTATAGGCTTCTTGCTTCCATCTTTATCGTTTGCATATTCTTTAGCATGGGTAAGAACCTTTAGTTTATCAGGTGCTGATCCAAACTTGCACATGCACTGAGCACCCTGAACGACAATATGTTTTTCTGCCATATCTTTATTTATTAAATAACCGCTCCCAAAATCCTTTTCTTGATGAACCATCAAGAATCACCATATCTGAAACAGGCAAACGATCAACATTGGTATCTAAAATAAAATCGTGATCAAATTCTTGATCCCCATTAGGAATTATTGATATTTTGACCTTTACACTTGTTTTAACTGCTTCTTTATACGTTACGGACGAAAAAAGCGAAACAATACGTTTATTCTTTGGGTGCAAAAGATAATATCCTTCATAACTGCCCGCAACTTTGTAAGCAAAATATTCATCATTAACAGGAAGAATGGTACCCTCATGTAACAATTCGATTCCGCCGAAATCGTTGGTCTCCGCACTTAATTTTTCAATGGTTTGGTATCCCTCTATTTTAAAATCCCGCACAATCGGAAATTTATATATGTTTTCAACTGAGTGGTTCCTTCCGTATTCCTTATAAATTGGCCGAAAAAAAGTATGAAGAAACCAGTCATGGTTTAAAAATGCGATCTGTATTTTCTCCTGACTGGAAAGCTGTTGTTCCATTTTCAGCAGGTAATCTTCTACCAGGTCGCCTTCAAAATTATCCAAGATTTTATTTTTTACAGTTGGCCAGCGGCTCAATATCTCTTTATGATTGTAAATAGATTCAAAACCACCATTATGGTCTACAGAAACTACCAAAGGATAGAATACTTTTCCCGCAGCATAAGCCAATCGATCGGCTATAAAATCTGGTAAAGTTTCATTAATAAAAACATCACTTATCCGCTCAATCTGAAAAAGTGCCTGATTTTCATCAACAGGCTTTAATCGGGTTAAACGCAATTGATACTTAACCTCATTATTTTCCTGTTCTTCGTCAAAATTAATAACAACACCATAGTTAACAGACTGTTCAGCCGGCCATTCCAAACGAAGGGCACTTAGGCCAGGATAGTAAATTTTTTTATTTGCAATGTCCACCTTAATGTATAATTAATTCTAACATTCTGTTTCTTTTCAATAACAGGCTATTTCATTTGCCTAATCAGTTTTAATACTTCCGCCTGTGTCATGTGTATTGAATTCACTTTACCGAGGCTTTTTTTAGTGATGGCTGTAGAAATTTCTGTTTCTAAATTTTTACCCGTTTCTTCCACATTATCCTTCCACTTTAGCGCGACAGATTTTGTTGGACTATAGATTGCTTTACGCGACGTGATCTGACGATCTTCATTGTTGCGATAAGTTGTCATTTCAATCGAAGCTGGATTTAAATAACTAATCTTTTTACTGAAATGTACTTCAGCCGAAGCTGCTTTTACCAACTCAATTTTACCTACACTATTATATTGATATTTAAAATTCCAGGTATCTTTTACTTCCGACTGACTTCTGAGTGTCGTGATCTTTGATTGCTGAATGTTTTTTCCCCACCTCGCCTGATTTGCAGAAAGTAATAGTGGATAAACATCTGTAATGGCATAATCCTCAAGATAATCTTCCAGAAAATCGAACAAACTTAAAATGGAATGTTTAACCTTTACCTGTTGTTTCAGTAATGCGTAAAAGTTAGGATAAAGTACATAACGATCAGTTTGATTAATCAGCAAGCTATGATCTGAATCCTGAAATATGATCTGTAATCCTTTATTGTCATCTGAATTACTTAACACTGATTTTACATCAAGATTAAGCCCCTTACTCGTTGCGGTCAGGCCATATGCTGTAGCTTCAGACAAAACTCCATCAGCCACTTTATATACAAATAAACTGTCGGCCAAAGTATTATGTATATACAAAATTCTACTCGTATCTCGTTCCTTCTCTTGTGCGGATTTAGATTCTACATATCGGGTCAATAAAATAGCGTTGTAACTATTTGTAGTCTTTTTCCTCTGTTGTGCTACCGTGCAGCCCATAAACAGGAAATTCAGAATCATTATATTGATTATTTTAATCATGCTTACTTTGGTGTTGATGCAGTTAAACGGGTTGGTGTAATTTTCCAGAAAATACTTTTCCCTGCTGTGATAGTGGCCGAAATGCCATTTGTGGTTTTTACCCCTGTTTCATAATAAAAGTTTCCACTGGTCCAGTACTGCTGATCTCCAAAATCTGTTGATGGAACAGCATACTTAATCCTATCGGCAACATCAACTTCTTTAAACAGAAGCTTGCCATCCGCTCCTTTCAATTGCTTTCCATCAGGTCCCTTTACGGGTTTTTTAACTTTTTTCGTCAGGTGCTCATGTGTACCTTTATCTGTCTTATCATCGTGATTGCCTTTATCTTTATATCTGGCAGATGTACCATTCGCAGCTACAAATTCATCATAGATATTTTTTGGAATCTCTACGAATTTATATTCGTCAAATTTGTTTTGCCCTAACTTATTGTACGGATTTGTTTCGGAATTCCCCCACGCAAGAAAGTCAGTTCCATCCCAAAATTCTGCTCCATCTGTAATGTCTTTCACTCCAAAACAGACATCAAGTACAGCATATCTTGCCAGTTTGGATTTTTCATCATTTTTATCTGGAAGTTCTTTTTTACCAGGTACTGATGAGTATCCAGAAGCTAATAGCGCACGCCAGGTTTTCTTTGTCGAAACAGAACGGTTGTGGCTCGTGAATGCTACACATCTGAGCTCCTTAATATCTGCATTACCCGATTCATGGCTAATGATGTAGGCAATGTATCTGAAATCTGCATGAATCAATGCCTTACCATCATATTTTACCAGCTGCGCTGCATCATTAACAGTTTCCCATTTTTTTGCCGCAACTGCCTGATCATATTTCTCTTTTGTAGTGATAAAAATTTTTGCACTGCCCGCTATCCCACCAAGATATTCGCCTTCCCTTGTATAATAAACATACTGTACATCGTCTTTGGGCTCTTCCGACGGGGCATAACTACCAAACTGAACATTTGCCATAACTAACTTGATTTACCACCTTGACCAACCACTTTTTTATTGCTAACAAGAAAAAGATTCTTAAGTCTTGCTTCTACATTAATATGATCGGCTATTTTTTGAATATTATTTCCTGCAATGAGTTTATAATCCGTTCTTACTCGGATGCTCATATTGGTACATTGTTTTTTAATGGCCATAACTAAAACAATTTTGATTTCTCGGCACTGTTTACCTCAACAGTTTTACCACTTTGCAAAGTCATATTTTCTTTCTGACTAAATAAGGTAATCTCACTAGCCAGTTCGTTTGAGGTTTCAGCCTGTCTCATGAAGTCTTTAGATACAGATTCTGTCCGGTTATCAGAGTTCTCCTGAATATCACCTGTAGCACTTAGGGAATAATTGTTTCCTGCAATTATCGAAATGTCTTTATTAACAGAAGTGCTTTGATTATCTCCTACGCTTGTACTCTGATCTTTACCCACCTGAACATCCATATTCTCCCCAACATTAATCTGCATATTCTTGCAATTCAGCGTCATGTTTTCTAAAGCGGTAATAGTTATATTATTGCCTTTAGTATCAATATGGATAATATTTTGGTGGATATCCGTAATCTTTATCCCCTGCGTATTGGCATCATCATCAAACTCTACCAAATGTCCACTTCTGGTAATAATACTTTTTAAGTGGTTTTTAATCAGCGGACTGCTATCCACACTAGAGCTGTGGTAAACACTTCCCATTACCACCGGCCGGGCAATATTTCCTTCTTCAAAGGCAATCATTACCTGATCATTTATCTCCGGGATAGCAAAGTATCCGCGGTTATTTCCACGTTCGCCTACACCAGCACTCGGCGTAACCACACGCAGCCATTCGGTTACATCATTGGTTAAACATTCCCATTTAAACTTCACCTTAATACGCCCCTGACCTTGCGGATCGTTATTATCAATCACATCTGCCAACTGCATATCTGGTTGTGGTCTTTCAAAATTTTTGACCAAAAGGCGTTCAGTGGTAGCTATTTTACCCTCGAAAGTATTGTTATACTTCCCGTTCTCATTAATATGATGATTAATACTGGTGATTAGAAATTTGCCTAAACTCTCAGAAGTGAAAGCCAATTCTTTACGGAGGCTCATGGTAATCTCCGCAATGCTTCCAATACTGAGTTCGGCATTATCACCTTTGGCAGTAACTTTTAAAAGCTCACTGGTATTAGCTTTTTCTTCGTTATCTACCAGGTTTTTGATATCATTCCCGTTATCTACCCGAATTAGGGAAGGTTGATTAAAGGTTTTGCTATAAGTAAGGTTGGATGCTTTGATCGCATGCGATAAATCTGGCGTACCATTTACTTTCCCACTGCTTTCGCTCTGGAGCATTTCATCTTGTTTTGGGTTGTAAGCGAAACGCTTGTTTTTAATAGGCCCAATTTCCATGGCATACTGCATCTCCTGCACATCTCTACCGTAAAATAGAGAGATTTCATTTTGCACATCAGGCTTACCGAAATTAAGCTGCTTGCCATCATAGAAAAACCATTCGTGATATTCTGCCGAAAGGCGATTCAAAAAGGCAAAATCGCTTTCCTTATATTGAATAATATAGTCTATTGATGATCTTCTGGAAGCATTAACCGCTACACTTAAATCATTCGCCGGGGTATCTTTGGTGGCTAACTTTACGATCTCATTTAGATCTTTATCTAAATAAGATCCTAAATCTGGTCCGCGATCGATTAAAATAGTAGGACTATAACCACTTACAATGATAATTCCATGATAACCGTGGCTTTGCGAAAGTTCTACTTTAGAAACCAAACCGACGAAATTTTGCATCCCTTCTTGTGAATGACCGAAAGATGCTGTCAGGGTTTTACCTACAAAATCGCGGCTATCATCTAAACTGATCAGTCCTGGCGCACCCATTTGGTCATGATTAAAACGAAGCTCGAAATAATGGTGTTCATTAAAAGCTTGTTTGAGACTAAAGGAAGCGAAATGAGTAATTTCCTTATCTTCTATGTTGATCTCTGTAATGAGTTTCTTTTCCATATTGATGATAAAATCAGTGGCTCAACAATTGCTAAAAACTTTATTCAGAATGGCAGGCGGAGTTCATTTAAGAACAAATCAATTCACGTACCGCGCTTGGTTTAAATAATGTTGGTTTATGCCAATGTTGCCCAACCTATAAACGTTTAAAACTAATAACTTTTGCTGTGCACTTATAATCTAAATACAGATAAAGCTTTATTTATGATATAATCAATTGATATATCATAGTAAACGAATAATTCAGATGAGCGGTTTATTTGAAATAAAATCTGATAGAAAAAAGCGACTGGCAGAACCAATCGCTTTGATAGATTTTATGCTGTTAAATCTGACTAAGCTTTAGGCCAGTCGTTTTCATGTTCTGCATTACCCAATTTGAGTTTTCTCGCTGATACTACAAAAGTAAGTGTCATTGGTGTATTGTCATTTACGGCAATACCCTCGCTATATTGAACAATGTAACCATCTTCGAAAGTAAGTTCTTTCATTTTAGAATCTTCCTCACCTTTTTTGAAAGTGATTGTTCCTGATTGTGGTTTATATTGATTATTTACCATTGATTCAATTACCGAAGTATCTTCAGTAGATTCAATTTCAATATTAATGGTACCACCATAAACGCCTGATGAAGGACGACCTTTTGCGTCTACATCTCTATTTAATGAAAAGCTGCACTGTAATACGTCAAATTCCTTTGAACCTAGTGTTAATCTGGTTTTAAATGCCATTGTTGTAAGTTTTAATTTTTTTAAAATGAATGAATTGGGGTTAAAGGGTAGATAGGTTATAGGGTTAGATGGGTTAGAACAAATATCTAACTAAACTACACTAAACGCTAAACAATACTAACCCCTTCTACGCTTTAGGCCAGTCGTTTAGATGCTCTGCATTACCAAGTTTCAACTTTCTGGCTGAAATCTGGAATTTAAGCGTCATCGGATGATCACCCACAATGTTAATTCCTTCGGAATATTTCACAATGTAGCCGTCTTCGAAATCAACCTCTTTCATTTTAGCATCTTCTTCCGTCTTTTTAATCAGAAGGGTTCCTGTAATAGGCTTGTATTGGTTATTTACCATCGCTTCGATAATTGAAGTATCTTCTGTTGATTCGATCTCAATGTCGATGGTACCGCCGTAAACTCCGGAAGAAGGTCTTCCTTTAGCATCTACATCGCGGTTTAACGCATACGCGCAATGAAGTACATCATACTCCTTGCCCGAAAAATTCAATCTAGCTTTGAAAGCCATAGTGTCTAAATTTAATGGTGAAAAATTTGGTTATGTAGCCAAGCTACCGTAACGAACTCTACCCAAATATCAAGCCAGCAGTTAATTAAATAACTGATGTGCAAAGCATAAACACCTCAAGATTTAATTGAGAAAATTGAAAATATCCCTTTGGTATAGCTTCAAGCGCGAAATATTACAAGGGAAAAATGTGGAAAAATTCTATAAATATTTCCTACGTAGACAGACAAACGAAAAAAGACAAACACATATAACTGTAGCAATTCTCCACAATGTGTAGCACTTTAGGGCATAACCTCTAAACGAATTTGAATTTTAGATGAGTTGAACACCAAATTTTTCCATTTTGGCTACCCATTTTTGACTATAATGATTTTCTAAAGAATGTAATTCTCCAATTGTATTGGTCAATACCGGAGTCATCTTACACTTCTCAAAAACAGCTTTTTTTATAGCCAGGTAAGTGGTTTTTTTATTTGCTTTCCATTCTTTGAAAGTTGCTTCATCTAAAATGGAAACTATTCTTGCAGAACGGCCACTAAAATTATTATTGATGTTCTGATTTTGAGTCGTGAAAATTTGATCGGGCATAAATAAGCGATCAAAAAATCCTTTGATTTTTGCAGGAATGTGATCTACATAAACCGGACAAAATAAAACAATATGATTGCTCTGCCTGATGGCATTTAAAGCTTTCTGCAAGTCAGGTTCAAGTTCTGCGATCTGCCGGTTATTAAAGAGCTTGTTAGAATTAAAAATAAGGTCGATGATGGCAATTTCCCTAATCGTAGCGCCAGAGCTTTCTGCACCATTTTTATAGGCATTAATCAAAAAATCTGTGGATACCGTCTTTTCTATATCCCCATTCAGGATAAGTACTTGCTTCATTTATAATTGGTATTTAGCTTGTGAGGCGGTAGATGTTACAAAACTATAAAGTTTTTGTTAACCTAATGCATCAAAAACAAAAAAACCTGATCGCAATGATCAGGTCTCCATTTTTTATTTACAGGCAGCTTTCAACGCATTTCAGTTACCAAATTCAGTTTGATGCTAACTGAATGGCCTTTTAATCGTCTCAACAGCCCATTTTATTCAAAGCACATACTTAAATATTCTGGTTATTGTTGATTATATTCCGATGCCCAGGTTGTATTCTCGTCTTCACCTTTGTGTCCATCTAATTTCACTACGAAACTTTTTGCAGGGAAATATGGCGTAATATGGATATCTAAATGAATTCTGTCTTTTTGCTGTTCATCGCGTTCAAAACGCATAATTTTAAACCTTTCAATTAAACGATCTGCTCCCTGAATCCCATCTAAAAACTTCACAATCTGACCTCTTAAATCCTGCTCTGTTTTAGAAGTCCAGTTTTCAAAAGCTCTTCTATTTAAGAAATCGAATAATACTTTGGTGATATAATCAAATACCCGCACAACCGAATAAGTTTGCAAGCCGATGTTATCGCCATTAAACAACGTTTTGGCAGAGAAAGCCATTACTTTTCCGTATTCGTTTACCATTGGTACTAAACCAACTCTTTCCAGGTGTGAAATTTCACTTTTCTTCAAGTCAAACTTAACGCCATCTACTTCATTTATAGCACCATGTTTTTTACCGGCAGTAACCTGAGACATTAATGTGTAATACATTTTTCCAGCTAGAGCAGCCGATCCAGGAACAGTTAAATCATCCTCTTCTCCTACTTCGGCAACTTTACCTCTACCTACCAGCCAGTTACAAGTCATGATTACGTTCGAACGGAAAGCATCTGCACCTGTGAAGTTGGCTGCAGTAAATAAGTCCAAAACATCATCCGGCTGATCTAAATCTGCAAAATCGGTTACCAGCATGGCTTTATTGCTATGTGCAATTTTACCCCAACGCTCCAAAACTTTGTTCGATCCCATATAACCAGGAACAACCATTAATGAATAGTTTTTACGCAAATCTAAACGATCGTAATTTTGCTTAAGCTCATCATCAACGTAATCAATAAAACGTGGGTTATCCAAATCTTTGATCTGATCCATCGATGCGTTTAAAAGCACTACATTTTTAAGCTTATCAGATTCCGTGTTTTTATAGAATAAATGAACAGATCTGTAAGCTTGTTCCAGCTCTCTTGAACTTTCAAGCGCTGTTCCAATGTTTTTATTCAGGTTTTCTTCGGCAGCGTTAAGCTTTTCAGTGCTTTTTTCTACCATATCTGCAACTGATGATGAAGATTCAAGTACATCGATCCAGAGCTGAATTTTCTTTTTCAGTTCTTCTCGTTCTTTCCTTTTCTCATCTCCCGTTAAAAAGATTTGCTTTCTGGCTTTTCTTTCAGGGTTTAGATTCTGAAGTCCATCAACAGTAGTTTCTAATAAATCGAAACCACCAACTCTGGCTAGTTTTTCTAAGTTATCTTTAAGTGTTGTTTTTTCTACGGTTCTTCCTTCAGCAGATTTGAAACCTGCCTGAGATATATTTTGGTCTGCGTTTAATTCTTGAGGATTTGACATGTTTTCTTAGCGTTTAGATTATTTATTTTGCTCCAATTCATCCACAAAGTTCTTCAAAGCACTAATGAAAGCACTTTTAGTTTCTTCATCATCAAGCGTAGCTTTTAATGTTTTATTCGATTTTAATTGTTTGATTACATTAAGAGACATTTCTCTTTCAATGTTCACGTTAGTTAAGTAATTACTTTGGCTGATGATATTTTTCACACCGAAATCACTTAAATCGTTAAAGTTGATCGTTTCGCCAACGGTAGAGCCATCCTGTTTTTCGAAAGCTACTTTCACATTTGGTTTATAGTGTTCAAAAACTTCCTTAACTGTTTTCAATCCTTCAACCTTTTCTGGTTTGATGGGTTCGTTATCTGTTAATTTTTGTACAAAAAGCGTTTTATTGTGGGCAATTTCTGCGAAAGCTTCCGAGGTATCTATTTTTCGCTCGTTTCCACCAATTTCATAATTAAACATAGTATGTAGTTTTAGGTTTAAGGTTAAATTTTTCTAATAATATAATAGTTAACGTTTTAACTCAATTTTTGTTCCAATGTTGCCACTTCCGGATGAATAATATTCCATTCCAATTTATCCTCTTCAGGATGTTTACTCACATGAATCTTCGATCCTTTTTTTAACTCGCCAGAAATAATGTATTTGGAGATCGGGCGGCGTAATAGATTTCTAATCACTGCGGATAATTGTCTTGCACCATATTTAGGTGTGAAACCATCTAAAGCAATCATTTTCTTCGCATCTTCTGCAATTTCAAATTCGATGCCCATTTTGTTTAGCGACTGAACCAAACTACTTAACTGGATTTCAAAAATGCGTACCACATTGCTTTCATTTATTGGTGCAAAAGGAACTATTTCAGAAATTCTGGCTAAAAATTCCGGGCGGAAATGGCCAGCCATTACTTCCATTAATTGGTTAGAAGCAGGGATAACACCTTTTCCAATTTGTTCTGCAATCCATTCGCTACCAATATTAGAAGTAAAAAGAATTAGCGAATTGCTAAAATCTCCTTCTTTCCCCAAGCGATCGTGCATGTGGCCTTCATCTAAAATTTGTAAAAACGTATCAAAAACCGAGGGATGTGCTTTTTCAATTTCATCAAATAATAGTACTGAGTAGGGCTGTTGTCTGATTTTGTTCACCAGCAAACCACCTTCTTCATAACCTACATATCCTGGAGGCGCTCCATAAAGTAAAGCAGCGCTGTGTTCTTCTTTAAATTCAGACATATCAAACCTGATCATTGCCTTTTCATCATTAAACAAGAATTCGGCTATAGATTTGGCCAATTCCGTTTTACCCGTTCCCGTTGGCCCTAATAAAAAGAATGATCCAATGGGTTGGCCTTTTTTATTTAATCCGCTTCGCGATTCTAAGATTGCATCTGAAACTGCTTTAAGTGCCTGATCCTGACCTACCACACGTTTTTTTAGGTATTGCTCCATGTTGAGCAACTTTTCCTTCTCCCCTGCCTGCAACTTACCCATTGGAATGCCTGTTTTATAGGCGACAATTGAGGCAATATCTTGCTTGGTGATTTTGTCGCTTTTTTCCGCAGCGTATTTCTTCAATTCCTGGAGGCTGCTGTTAATATATCCTTTGTATTCATCGGCAGTTTCAAAAGCATCCGTTTGGGTTTCATCTGTTAAACGTCCCAATAGAACGGGGCTTAATTTGGCCTGTAGTAGAGAAAATAGCCATTTATAATCCGCAAACTGATCAGCTTCTGATTGCTCTTCATTGGTATTTAAAGCCTCCAGATCTGACTCTAAACTATCAATAACCTGGTTAGAAGTATCATTCATCATTTTCATGGCGGCCATCGTTCTATCCAGCAAATCAAATGCAGAATCTGGGAGCCTTCTGTCTTTCATGTAGCGTTTAGCCAAACGAACACATTCGCCCAAAGCATCAGGCTCAATGCTCAAAGTATGGTGTTCTTCATACTTAACTGCTAATTTTTGCAACATTTTTATGGTACTTTCTTCATTTGGTTCGTTTACCTGAAGCACTTCAAAACGCCTGCTAAAGGCCTGTTCCGGCTCAATAATTTTGCGGTATTCGTCAATTGTAGTTGCACCGATTACGGTTATTTCACCTCTGGCTAACTCTGGTTTCAACAAATTGCCAATACCAGCGCCCAGCGGACCTTTACTATCTAATAATGTATGAATTTCATCGATGAAAAGCACTGCTTTTTCAAACTGCTTTACTTCTTTGATGATGTTCTTTAAACGGTCTTCAATTTCGCCTTTGTAAGATGCACCAGCGATGAGCGATCCCAGATCAAGCTCAAAAAGCTGAACTGCTTTTAAGCTATCAGGTACATTCTGGTTTACAATATCAATAGCGAAGCCATCTACCAAAGCTGTTTTACCTACCCCGGCATCGCCTGTTAGGATTACATTTGGTTTGGTTCTGCGGCAAAGGATTTCCATCATCATCCGGGTTTCTTTATCGCGGCCAATAATCGGATCAGTCTTCGCATCACGAACCATCTGCAAACGATCTATGCAGTATTTATATAAAGCATTGCCTGTATTTTTATTTTCGGCACCAGGCGTTGTTTTATCCGGCGAAACTGCTCTCGAAATTTCTTCGTCTTTTACATAGAGGTCTAAAATTTCTCGCTCTTTTATGGGAAAAGACTTTAACTGATCTGGCTGAAAACCTATTCCTGGCTTTGCTAATGCAGTAAGTACACAAACTGGAGTGATTAAATCGAGGCCCAACTTAATACGTACATTATCTGCCTCTTCGAAAATTACTGCAATTTCCGGAGCACCACTAACGGTATCACTTAAACCTGCAGATTTTGCCAGCTCCTCAATCCGAACTTCTGCCCACTCACTGATATACTCCTCATCCTTCCCGATGGAAGTAATAAAAGATCTTAAACCAACGTCTTTATGCATCAAGCCCTTAAGCAGATGCGCAGCAGTAAAAACTTCATTTCTATATTCTTTAGCCAATGACTGCGCAATGTGCAGTGCTGTTTTTACCGATTCACTTAGATTTGTAATTGCCATATCCCTTAGTTGGTTTTTGGCAATACTGCCGGGTTAAAATTATTTTCGGTGATGTAATAATATATTTTGCCGTTTGATAGAAATTGCTGCTCAATCTGGGTAGCTCTTTTAATTTGCTCAACAGATTGATTTAACAATTTAATGTAGTTTTCAAATTGATCGAGTGGCATTTTTGAGGTGCTTTTTAAATCACCAACCTTATACTTCGCTAAAAATTCGTTGTTTAAAGGCAAACCCGTTACCAGTTTAATGTAGTTAGCTAAAGTCATTGCCTTTACCTCACCAGAAGATGTTTTCATTCCTAACAACTGTTTCGGCATTTTAATATAGTTTTTAACCAACTTGTTTCTGAAAGAAGATTGATCTGCCTGAAGATTTTGTCCTAACATAATCGAGAAAACATCAACAATCTGTTTGTATTCCATATTATTAAGTACAATGGCATATTGCAATGTTGATGGGTGGTTCTTCACCACATCTGCAGATAAGTTTGCTGTACTATAATATTTAAAGGCATTATGCGGCATGCGATCTGCTACTTCTGCGCCAACTGGTGGCGAAAGCAAACCCTCTACTTCGGATGAAAGATTTTTACGCGAAATTCCCGTTAAACGAAATGCGCTATCCAGAGAACTGATTTGATTGTAAATATCCATATTGGTTTCTTTTACAAAACGGCGCAGAGCGATGGTCATGCTTTGGTTGGAATTTACTGATCCTTTGGTTGGGAAAACTACCCCACCTTGAATTAAGCTGTTCTTAGGGTAATCTAAATAATATGAAATCGAATCTTGCAAACTTGTGTTATAAGGCTGGAAGCTTTTTAAGCCTTCACCTTTAACCATGGTGTTTTTTCTATATTCTGCTGCACGGATGGCCGATTCAGAAACTAATTTACGTGATTGAATGACGAAATCATTAAATGATTGGTTAAAATCGCTATATACCTGAAGTGCTAAAATTCTGGCATCTGCCTGCGCAACCTGTTCGCCCAGTTCGTTAATCAGATAGTTATTTGTTCCTCCAATGTTTCCTGTACTTCCCACTAATATAATTAAATTGGTTTCATTTTTCTTGGCCTTAAATAGATTTAAGCCAGCTTTTAAAGCTTCGAAAACTGGCCCTTCTGCAATTTCGCCATTACATCTAAGCGTATTTTTAGCCTGATTGGATAAAAAAGACATCAGTTTTCTATAGTCATTCTGAATCGGACTAACAAAAATTCCTTGTAACGCACATCCGGCTTCACCACGGTATACCACGCCTCCATAACTCACGTTTGTTCCTTTTCCGAAATCACCCATTATATTTTCAAAAGAAGATATGGTGTTGGTCATTCCTGAGAGATATTTAGTCATCGAACTTCCGCCATCTACCACGAACAGTACGTTAATTTTATTTTTATTCTTACGGAGTTTTAAATAATCCTGATAGGAAAGTAACGATCCATTGATGGTTAAGATTTTATTGTCTTTTTTATTATAAACGTCTGCTGCAATTCCTACACCATACGAACCTGCATCCTCAGAAACCACCGGAACACTTCTTAAAATCAGGTTTTCTTGCGGCAATAAAGGATCTACCACAAATGCTGTTCCTTTATCAATGCCACTTTTAATGGCGGCTGCGGTAGAATCATCGCTATTATCACTCGTTGGTTTAGCTGAAGTGATATATAAACGATCTCCCCAGTTGTGTACTACTTCTGATGATACCCAGCCGTAAATACTTTTTAAGGCGGTATCGGCAACCAGCTGATCATCAGAACCAATTAAGTATTTTTTTCCATCTTCAGATTTTTTGTAGATGTAAGAAATTTCATGTAACCTCACTTTCGTGCGTCTGTCTTTAAGTTCGGGAGTATTGTAAACCAATATAGAATCTGTTGTATCGAAATAAAATTTCGGCTCTGTTAGTGCATTTTTTCCGTTAACAATACCAATTGATTTTTCTGCATAGCCAGTTTTCTGGTTAGAAAATGCACGCTGCCATAAGAGTAATTTTGATTTTGCAATCCAACCATAACTGATGGCACTTTTTTTATCAGTAATCTTTCTTCCTCTGATCATCCCTGCTTTGTATTTGATCAGTTTTAAATAGCCATTTTCCTCTTTCGAAACATAAAAAGGTTCCATGAAGCCTATTTTTTTCATAATCAGGCTACCGCCGGGAGCAGTAGTAGTGTAATTGTCTTCACGATCGGAAAAAACAATCCAGGGCAAACTGCTATTGCTGGTATTGTCATTTACATTGATGGTTTCTGCTGGCCGTTCATAGGCTTTAGGCATATATTTTACTTTTTTGCCAAACGATGCCGGTGATTGTGCATAGGCAAAGGATATTCCTAAAAACAGGATGGTTAAGGCATAATATTTTTTCATAATGGTTGTAGATGAGCTTTAGAATGAGGTTAAGATGTTAATCTATTTTGTTTTAGCTGGCGCATCAGTTGCTGCTGTTGTTGCCGGCTGTGCGGTTCCTGAATGTTGTTTAATATTTAATAAACTGGCGCAGGTAGAATTTGGTTTGATAGTTAATTGCGCCTCATCTACTGCTATCTCACCCCCAAAGGTTAGACCCATGCAATACGAATAAATATCAGTTTGCTTTTTCTTCCCGTTCATTTCTACATTTACAGTTACTTTTTCGTTGTTGCACATGTATTTGTTAACGAGATAATAGTAATTGGAGTTGAAGTCTGCACCATTGGCAATTGCCTGTAATCTGGCCCTGATATCATCGATGGTTTTGCGTTCACCATCGCCTGGCGCTACAAAATCTTCAACAATTTCTGCATTAGGATCGGTAATGAGTATAGTTAAATACGCTGGTTTACGCGCTTTATCTGATCGAAGACGAACCACATATTTCCCAGGAGCGCGGTAAGTGTATAGAGCTGTTTTCCCTTTAACATCTACCCGGCCGGTTTCACCGAACGACCATTCGAAATCCTTGCCTTCCCCATCTCCTTCTAACCTTATTTCTTCATTAACTAAACCAGCTGTTGGCCCACTAATGGTCAGTACGCTGTCTACCACTACCGCCCTTACCGTGTCTCTTACCGTTATTGGAAACTCCTGACGTAACTCACCATCAACCGTGAGGCGTACAATGTAAGTATCTGGCTTGGTATAGTGGTAAGAACCTGTTTTCGTTGTGGCCCTTTCGCCATTACCAAATTCCCATAGCCATTTGGTAGCCTTTGGCGTATTATCTGTAAAGACTAAATCTTCATTTAAATAGATTTCGTCTTTTAAAATTCTAGCTTCAATTGCTCTTTTTTCGAACAAAGAACTTTTAAATAAAAAGATGAGGCCTGTTAAAAGAAGTACTGCTAATAGGATGTATAAAATAACATAGCCCTGCGAATTTGAATTAACTTGCTTGGTGTTTGAATCGGACATAGGTAGCGTTTTTATGTTTTGTTTAGAGGTTTATCGGGAAGAGATGGTTTGTTGCAATTGTCGCCTGTTAGTAATGCAGTCGTCTAATTGTCTTTTGTGTAGTTCAATATCACTGATATTTCTGTTTTGTTCTTGTCTGTCGTAGAAAAGCCTATCATACAGTTGAGACGTTTGAACAAAAATCTTATAGCGGGAATCTGATGCTTTGCGATCAAACGCGGCTTTAATAGACCCTAACGATAGCTGAATATCGTTTTTTAAAAATACTGCCTGTACATTTGGATTATAACGGGTAATTTGTTTGAAAGTAGTATCTACCGTAGGCATGGTTTCTTTTACCATGTTTTCGAATACTTCATTTTCACTTATTTTGACTTCAAGTTCTTCTTTTGAAATTTCATATCTCGATTTATTGCTGTAAAATATGCCGAAGCTTAATAGCCCGACAGTGAAAACAAACAGCGCCACGAAAAACAAGAATTGTTCACGTCTTTCTTTTATGCTTAATTTAATCATAATATTTAATTACTTGCCGTATCTACCGTTTCTGATTCTATTCGCTGCAGACTGATTAGCCCGCTGACAATCGTTTATTTGTTCTTTATACCGCTGTATATCACCCCTTGATTTGATTAACGAATCCTGCAAATCGGCCATTGCACCAACATTGTTGTTTAGTTTTCCATACAATTCAAAACTTGGGCTATCTTCAGTTTTTCTAGAGATAAGATCTTTAATCCGGTTGTTTGCTGTTTGAATATCGCCAAGCAAAATACCTTGCTTACTCATTTCATTTGCGTTGTAATCTCTATATTGGGTAAGTTCTTTGAATCGAACCAGAATCAGATCGAAATTGGTATTAATGTCTTTTCTTAAGTAAGATAATTTTTCTGCTTCCTTTACTTTTTTATCAAGTAAGGCATATTCATAATCAGAAGCAGCAAAAAAGAGGTAAATACAGAAGATGGAAAAAAGAGTAAGGAATAAAAAGTTCAGAATAAACTTAGTATAAGAGCTTCTGATTTCGACGGCGTTAATAGGTTTCATAGACTTTTAATGTTTCACATAGCAATGGTACAATAATTAATCTGACAATCAACATCACTTAAAATCACACAAACACATTCGATTAACTTTGCAATAACAATTTTTTATATTTTGTGTTTGGTTATAAAAGAGAATTAATTTATTTTACTTTTAACAAACTTTAAGCCAAATTTCCATGTCTGAAAATTTTTTTAATAAACCCTTCAGATTTAACTCCGTATTTTCAGGTACTGGGCTTCAGCCAACTGACCTCGGAAAATCAATTTCGAACCATATCGAATTAATCATTTTTACCCGCTATGGCGAACACCGCTACCGGAATGATTTTGGGTGTGAGATTTGGGATTTAGATTTTGAGTTAATCGTTAGCGAAAGCCTGTGGGAAGAAAAGTTTCGCAAATCACTGCTAAAATCAATTTCTGACTATGAATTTAGAATAGATAACATTGCAGTAGAAGTTCGGATTACGGAGGTAGAAAATGTATATCCACTACGTAAGATAACCGAGATAAAAAAGAAAGTTGATATTACCGTTAGAGCACTAATAAAAACCACAGGAGAAAAATATTTTTTTAATACAGCGCTATTCCTTAGTCCACTTTCAACTTAAGTTTAAAACGCACCAATTATTCTACACATGAAACCAGTTTTTTATTCATCAAAAGATGAAATCCGAAATAGAATTTTAAAGAATGCAGAAGATTTCTGGAATATTAAGGATACAAATGATTTCGATCCGCTGGTAAAATTAATTATTGAGGCATTGAGCAATGAGCTTTTTAATGTTGCCAACGATGTTAAAAACCTGGAGAATAGAATCTTTGATAAAATCAGCAGAATCTTAGCGCCAGATCACCTTACATCTTCCTTACCAGCGCATGCCATCATACATGCCAGACCCATTGAAGAGGAAGATTATCTTTCGCCATATACCCAGTTTGCATTTAAGAAAAACATCCCGCAGGAAAATGACAAAGCCAAAAAAGCTGATATTTTCTTTGGTCCCTTACATACGGTAAAAGTTCATAATGCTTCCATAAAATATATAGCCACCGGAAATACGCTTTTCAATATAGAACAATCGAACAAACAACCGCTGCTGAATACGCTTCCTGGTTTTTCTGTTGAAAAAAACACCATTTACATTGGCTTAAGTGGCATAAGGAATTGGATGGATTTTAATAAGCTTAACTTATTTTTCGACTGGAAGAATTACTCAGTACCGGAAAATACCTACGACCTGTTATCTTTAGGAAAATGGTTCTATAAAGATAATGAGCTCGGTGCTTACACCGAACGTTTTATGGATGAGCCTTTAACAGGCAAAATCGAAGCGCCTTTCCATCATAAACAATTGCTCAATTTAATTAAGGCTGATATTTTACAGTTTTACAGCAACCGTTTCATCACCCTGGGTGATCTGAATGACTTCAATATCGATAATAAGCCAGAATTACCAGCTGCTTTAGCCAACATTTTTCAGCCTGCCGGCATCAATCAGATTGATAAAAAGGTTAGGTGGCTAAAAGTGGTTTTTCCGGCAGCCATTAACCAGGAAATGCTGAATGAACTTCATATTTATATTAATGCTTTTCCTGTAGTTAATAAAAGATTAAGCCAGATTAAACACCGGCTAAAAATCATGAATAACATTATCCCGATAAAGACTGTAGAAACAGATCAAATGCTGGCAATAGAAAACCTGAAGGATAATCATGGTAACAGCTACAACGAAATTCCATACACCAATGAAAATGAAAAAGGCGATGGCTCATTTTCGATCAGGTATGGTGGAACTGAGCGCTTTGACACCAGAAATGCAAAGGAATTGGTTGATTACCTTTTTGAACTATTACGGGATGAAAAAGCAGCTTTTTCTGCTTACGGGCCCGATTTCTTGAGCACTATTCTTAAAAATTTAGAACAGAACATCGCCCTGATTGAACAGAAGAGCCGTTCTGCTCTTAAAGACATTAAAGAATTGCCGAGCTATATCCTCTTGAAACCCATTGACGACGCCGACATTTTATTTGTAGACATTTGGGTAACTCAGGCTGAAGAAGCTAACCACATCAATGCTGGCAGCCGATTGGTTGTTTATGAAAACAATAAAGTAAATGCTGAAAGCATCTTTTTCTTAAGCCAGACGAAAGGCGGGCGTACAAAATTGAATGCGAGTAACAGGGTACAAGCCTACAAATATGGATTAACAACAGCCGACAGAATTATTACCAAAGCTGATGTGATTAATTTTTGTCGTTACGAGCTGGGGCAAAAACTTAACGGAATTACTTTAGCTAAAGGAATTATGATGGATAATAAACCAAATGCTGGTTTCATTAAAACAACTGATATCATCATTGAGCCTGCAGAAAATCAAAAACTTACTATTCAGGATTGGGAAGAATTATTGAGTTTAACCTTGGCTAAATTAAAACTTAGAAGTACCATGAATATACATTACCGCATGTTGTTAAAACCATCAGTTTACAAAACATTCTAGATATAAACCGTGTAGCCCAGGTAAGCACTTTCCCCATCAGTGGTGAGCAGGGTTTCCTGCAATTCAATTGCAGTAAGCAGCTCTACAGTTACTTCAGCATCAATAGGCATGAGGTAACTGATGGCCATATCTAAAATAGCCCTGTTCTGCTGACCTGGAATAAATTTAACAAGCTCTTGTGGTGTGGTTGGCCCGATATTGATGTGGTAGGCTTCATTGTCCGGCGTGAAACTGTCTCCTATAATGGTATCGATACCTAGAGCACTACTACCGAGTTGCATCTGGAGATCATCTGCAATTTTTACCTGGGATGCATTTGCTGTAGCATTAACTAAAAGAATTGGCAAATTAAATAAGGCTGTAAGCACTTTAGATACAAAGCTGATATCGTTTCTTTTTTGCTGAATTTCTGGCAACAAGTGCATCCAGATAATGCTTTGTTCTTTATTTAACAATTGAAATTCATCCCAGCCAAATTCAAAAATCCGGCTTAAATCAGAATAAGTGGTTTTTTTATCAAGCTTATTTTCATAAAGCTCAGTCATGATCCTTACATGATTAATCTCTGCATCAAATGGGGTAAAAAATAATCTGGCGTGTTTCTCTTCCTCCCTCCTGTCTCTGATATCCTTAATCATCGATTCTTCATCCATCCCGGCACTGCCCGTTGGTGGTCTGTGGAAGAGCCCTTCAGGCAACATGTCGTATAAACTTTCCCTGTTGGTACTGATCCGGATACGATCGTGCCTCCTCTTTTCAGAATAATAACCAGTGCTATTTTCGATATCCTTAGTAAATGCCCGCTTATCTGCACCCAAGGGGATAATTTCTATGCAATCGGCATCTATTACTTCACGTTCGATTAAGTCAGCAGCATGTGCCACCGCTTTATAATCCGTAAAGAGTTCATTATGAATTAAAGTTTCTTTTTTCATCTAAACTTTCGGCCCGCTTGTTTGTTAAGGGTTAAATTAATATTATAGAACAAATTAGCATTACAATCAAATACTAAAGATACTATATTTGTAACACATCACATCTAAAAAAATTAATGGACGTTCAATCTTTTTTTATTCGCTTTCTACTATTCCCGCTGATTTTTATCGTTTCAACGGCGGTACTTTCTATCATTAACAAAAAGAATCAATTCCTCAATAACAAAAGACTTATCATAAGTGTTCTCCTTATCGGTATTATTTTAGCAATCCCCGGCTTCCTGGGTTTTCTAAACTTTAATTTCATGCCTTGGGGATATATCATTTGCTGTATATTCTATATCCTTACAGGAACTGTATTTGTATATTTATTAACAAAATACTATCCAAAAGATGTACTGGAGCGTAAGGTATTTATCTTTTTTGCCACTTTCGTTTCAGCCATATTATCCGTTTACTTGTATCAACTGGCCTTCAATTGGCTCAGCAATGTTCGTTTCGGCTGGTGGGGCGCTGGCAGTATTGCCTGGTTCTTTGTACCGTTGATGTTCTGGTGGGCTTATGTTTCTTTGCTCAGTATTCCTTCAGAAATTTACAAAATCTGGAAATATCCCTCAACGCCTTTGGATATTAACATGGACCATGTAGATTTTAATAAGTTATTGGTTTTAGAGTTGGAGCTTTATAAAAAAAGTAGTGATCCTGAACCCTTAAAGGTTAAGGTTAAAGCACCAGAAAATATGAATTTTGGGATCTGGTTCCATAAGTTTATTGATGATTACAACCTTAAATTTGGTAAAAACCCTGTTGAATTCAGAGATGAAGATCAGGATGGTTACAGATGGATATTCTTTATTAAAACATCATTCTTTAAAAGAAATATTTTTATAGATCCGGATTTAGATATCACTGAAAACGGCATTTCAGAAAAAATGACCATTTATGCGAAACGTGTAACCGAAAACGTTAACAAACCTAACGAAGTAGGAGAAAGCGCTATCTTTATTTAACCTCTAAAAAATTTTTACTATGATTAAGCCGCTAAAACATAAGTCGATCAACTGGATTAATGGAATGAAATTATCCAGTAATCACTTTACTGCGAACGATCTTTATTTACAAGATTTTGTAAGGGATGCCATATCTCTAAACATTCATAACAGCAATTATGGGTTTTTGCCGCCAATTGTTGGCTACAATAGTTCGCACGATATTGAAATTGTAGAAAAGGCTACCAATCACATTGAAGTAAGGGTTAAATATTGCAATGCCCTCACTCCGGAAGGGGTTCATATTGATATTTTGCAAAGTGATACGATGGATAATTTAGTGCATAGTCATTATTTTGGTCAATCAGAACCCCGTAATTATTTTATTCTTTTGGTTGTGAATCCTTTCACCAGGGTACCAGCCGGCACTCCAGATCCGGAAGAAAGTCCGTTGCGTTATCCTGAACTTGCCAAAGCATACCATATTGTGGTTCTCCCTGAAAATGAGATTGCCAGCCAAATGCCAGATAATTATTTCTTAACGATAGGCCAGGTTTACCATGAGAATGGAAGAATGACAATTAATAAATCCTATATCCCGCCAAGCGCCACTATTACCAGTCACCCGGCATTGATCAGGTATTATGAAACATTTAATTCCTTATTGAATGATTTGCAATTGGCTTCATTCAAAATCATCGATAAAACCAGCGGCAGAGACAACATTACGCCCTTAGGTAAGAACATTAGGTTAATTTCTGAAAAAATTGTTGATTTCGTTGCAGGGATTTTCTATGAATACAGAAATGTTGCGTACCGGGAATCGCCAACGGTATTAGTTGGTTATTTCTCTAGTTTAGCACACATCTTTTTTACTGCTGTTAAACTGATCGATCCTAAAGAGCGCGAAGAGTTGCTTAAATATTTCTATGAATGGAAAGATGTAACACCTGGAAACTTCGAGGAACTATTAGCCAAAACGATAGAACTGGTTTACGATCATAAACAAATTAATCAATCTATGGTTACCGTAAATGATTTCTTAAGTGTATTAGTAGCACTTTGGAATAAGCTGAGTGGATTAGAATACATCGGTCAACGCAAAGAAAATATAGTAGTTGCCGAACAGCAAGTTGTACAGCAAGTTCAGGCCAGAAAAACCTGGACACTTTTAGATTAAGATTCCACACTTAAAACATTATACCGATCATTACTTATCGAAGAGAAATTGGCTTAATTGTTAAATTTCATCTGAAACGAGAAGTATTGATCGGTTTTTTGGTTTCAGATCATTTTATTGTTTTAACCTTTGTTTCCATTTTAAAAATGATATTTATCTTAAATTTTCGATACGTATCATTATAGCTTATCTTAATGAAAACTAGTGTGTTTTCAAAAAATAAATTGTTTTACCCCTCCTTTTTTACTATTTACCCCCCTATTTCATAGATGATTTTATGGGTATATTTGGTTACAATATAGACTCATTAAAAATTCATTACCTGTAATAATCTATTGAATATTACGATCTAACCAATTTATTATGAGCATCGCAACAACGATTTGCCAAGACAACCTCAATTGTACATTGCATAGCATCTTTATTATATGATTGTCCTGGCTTCCTATAAATCACTAAATGAATTATTCATTATCAATTAACATTTAAGCTTGGTGAAAGAGGAATACAGACAACAGCAGTATCTTAATAATTAACCAAATATCAACCTAAAAAAAAAGAAATGAGGAATCACAAAACATTCAGATCGATTGCGCTATTGGCTTGCTTATCGATAGCATTCTTATCATGCAAAAAAGACAAGGAAACTGAGGCGGAAGCCGGCAGTGTAAAAGCCTGGGAAACGCTAATAGATGGTGAATCCTTCGCCAGCTACGGAAACTTTGAGGCGAAGTGGAATTATAATTATCCATGGGGCACGGATCACAATGGATCTGCACGTATGGTAGGAAGCTCCACGAATCACAACCAGATTTCATTAAGTGGCGGAGCAATGACCATCACCGCAACCAGATTATCCAGTTCACCAGGCAATAGTACTGCTAATGGCTTTACAAATGTGGCCATTTGGTATAATTCTGGCGCCTGTTATGCTAAACAGCAGGTACTTATTAATGATCAGTTTCCAAGTTATACCATTTCTGGCGATTTTGCAGTACCGACTAATAGAGGTACCTGGCCAGCTTTTTGGATTACTGGGGTAAATTCGTGGCCACCCGAAAGCGACATCATGGAATTTAAGGGAAGTTCTACCAATTGGCAAAATACTTACGATGGTGGCTGGGAAAATAAATTAACAAATGTTTCTAATGCTGGTTCTTACCATAATTACAAATGCTGGTACAATAAGATAAATGCTACTGATGTAGAATGTCATTACTATATTGACAATAACTGGGTAGCGAGACATGTGATGAGTAATTCGGTTGACAAAGCAATGTGGCTCATCGTTAATATGCAAATGGAGGGCGATAGTGGCTCGCCAGGTCCATCTGGCAATACAACATATAATATTAAAAATGTTTATATGGGTAGAGAAAGGGCTTATTAATGCAGTAGTGTAAAAAATATTGGAGGTAGCGCTTGCTATCTCCAATATCAATAAAACTTTTAAATGAGATCGATATACCCGTATGTACTACTTTGTTTGCTATTTACAGGCTGCAAAAAGTCTGAAATTTCGTCACCACAAAATGATCTGAATCTTTTGCTTCAGAAAATAAATTCGTTGAGGCAGTCTGGATGCAACTGCGGCACGGAATTCATGACTCCCGTAGCGCCGCTGTCTTCAAATACCCTACTGGATAATGCAGCAACTGCACATGCGAAAGACATGGCGCAACGGAGTTATTTCGCACATATTTCTCCAGATGGTAATATGCCAGAAGAAAGGGCAATGCTGGCTGGCTATACAGGCAATGTTAAAGCAGAGAATTTAGGAAAAGGATATGCAAATTCAGACCAGGTAATCAGCGCCTGGAAAAACAGCACAAGTCATTGCAAGGCGATGATGGATCCCAATACTAAAGAAGCTGGTGTTGGCTTTAATCAAAATTATTGGGTAGTAGTCTTTGGAAATCCTTTATAAATCGCTTAAGCAATTTTACTCGTTTTATGGATCACAATTCCATCTGTTAGCAGACTTGATTTTCCAATGAAATCCAATAGATATTCCCTCTTATTGTGAAGATCTAGCCCGGCCTGATCTTTCCACTCCTCCTGAAAAATAAAGAGATCTTTTTCTTCACTCTCATGTAAATCGTATTGGATGCAAGCATCTTCTTTTCTCGACTGCAAAACCATGTTAAGCAGAAGTGTTCGCAGTTCTGCTTTGGTTTCAGGTTTAGGTTTAACGATTGCTGTTAGATAAATGCTCATATATGTTTTCTTTTAAAAATGTGTTTTGTAAATGTGATTGGTAAAGTTCCATATCTCTAACTACGTTTGCATTTTTTTCAATATCATGAAAATGCATACCTTCCAAACGCTCCATTCCTGTAAAGGCATTCATTCGATGAAAACCAAATAATGGTCCGTCGTCTACACTGGTTTCCATAAAAAACTCATTTGGCAAAGTGAAAGCCTCTTTTGGTGCATTCCAGGATGAAGTTACCATATATTTTCTTCCATGCAACATCCCGCCAGTGCCATAGTTTCTGGTTGGGTTATCAGCTTTGCGTCCGTCGCTGATGTAAATTCCATTTTTATGGCCTTCTGTAAAAACGACATCGATATATTTTTTGAAGCCGTGAGGCAATTGAAACCACCAGATAGGCGTATGATAAATAATAACATCAGCCCAAACGTACTTAGCCACTTCTTCCTTTGGATCATAATTATCGTTAACATTAGTGGTTTTAACTTCAAATTCAGGTAATTCTGAGAAGAAATCAGCCGTTGCTGCCGCGATAGTTTCATTGAATCTACCTCCCGAATGGCCAAATTTTTGACCGCCATTGATGATGAATATTTTTGTCATTTCTGTTTATTTTTATTTGATGCCTCAAAATTACCACTCATTTTGCCATTATTAAAACAAGTTAATTCATAGCTTTGTATCAGAATTATAATACTATGGTCAATCTGGAATGGTACAGAAGTTTTAAGGCGATTTATAAAACCGGAACATTAACTGGCGCTGCAGAAAGTTTATTTATTTCGCAGCCAGGGGTAAGCCTGCACCTGGGTTCGCTGGAAAGTTATGTTGGATATAAGCTATTTGAACGAACAGGAAGAAAAATGGTTCCAACGGAAAAAGGAAAGGTATTGTATAATTTCATTGTTGAGCCTTTGGCCAAATTGGAAGATGCCGAAAAACACTTTCAGAAAAGCACAGAAAAACATACGCCTACCATCAGCGTTGGAATGTGTTTCGAAACCTTTCAAATTACCTTAGAACAATATATTTCCACACTGCCCTTTAATGTGATTATCCGCTTCGGCGATTACCCTGAAATGCTCGATCAACTGGATAAGGGCATCCTGGATCTGATCATCACGCCACAAAAAGGAAACTCACCCAATATAGAGCACGAAGGTTTCTCCTCTGAAACAATTGTGTTGGTTGGCGGAACCGACACTGATGAGGATCAGTTTAAATTATTAGCCAAAAAGAAAGATTTACCCGAAATGGAAAGGTGGTTGAAGGAACAGAAATGGTATGGTACAGCTGGCGACATGGAGCATCTACTACGTTTCTGGCAATTAAATTTCGGTAAACATGCCGATTTCAGGCCTAATTACATTGTTCCGAATTTGAACTCCATTGTAAGGTGTTTATCCGGCGGAAAAGGCCTGGCAATTATTCCGGATTTTCTTTGCAAAAAAGAGGTTGAAGAAGGAAAAATTAAAGTGATTTGGGAAGGAAAAGAAAAGTTGAAAAACATCCTTTATTTTGGTACCAGGAAAAAGACGCAGTATGCACCAGAAATAGCGTTAATTAAAAAGCTATTTAAAGAAGTGATGGTGAGTATTTAAAAAAAACTCTTTGAAACAAAAAAGCCTCAACTTTTTCAAGTTAAGGCTTTTGTTGCGGAATGGACGGGACTCGAACCCGCGACCTCCTGCGTGACAGGCAGGCATTCTAACCAGCTGAACTACCACTCCTCTTGTTTACTTTTTAAAAGTTTAAACCTCTTTCCCCCTTTCGAGGTTGCAAATATAGGGACAAAATCCCAAATTCCAAATTATTTTTCAAAATAATTGTAACCAATTATCCTACAGCACCTTCCTGCATTTTCTCTGCATTCTCGGCAAATTGAAGGGCATCGATAATTTCCTGAATATCTCCATCCATAATGGCTGGCAGGTTATACATAGTTAAACCAATCCGATGCTCGGTAACCCTACCTTGAGGATAATTATAAGTTCTGATTTTTGCTGAACGATCTCCCGTTGAAACCATCGTTTTACGCTTTGCAGCGATATCACCATTCTTTTTCTGCAATTCAATATCGTATAACTTACTCCGCAACATCTCCATCGCAATCACACGGTTACCCAATTGAGAACGCTCCTGTTGGCAAACTACTACCAACCCAGATGGCTTGTGCGTTAACTGAACCTTGGTTTCTACCTTATTTACATTTTGTCCACCAGCACCACCAGAACGAGAGGTTTGCAACTCAATATCTGCCGGATTGATGTATAAATCGATTTCTTCTGCTTCTGGTAAAACGGCAACAGATGCAGCGGAGGTATGTACGCGACCCTGAGTTTCCGTATCCGGAACCCTTTGAACACGGTGTACACCACTTTCATACTTTAACTGACCATATACATCATCTCCGTTCACCTTCAAAATAACCTCTTTGTAACCACCAGCCGTACCTTCAGTTACATCAACAGTTTCTACCTTCCAACCTTTGGTTTCGAAGTAACGTGTATACATACGGTATAAATCACCGGCAAAAAGTGCAGCTTCATCACCACCAGTACCACCACGGATCTCGAAAACGGCATTTTTGGCATCTTCAGGATCTTTAGGAATCAGCATCAAACGGATATTACTTTCCATTTCTTCTTGCTGCTTCAACAACATATCCAACTCTTCCTTTGCCATTTCACGCATTTCAGCATCTTTTTCAACCGATAAGATTTCCTTGTTTGCATCAATGTTGCTCATCACATTTTTGTAGATTTTATATTCATCTACAATTTTGCCTAAGTCTTTATATTCTTTATTTAAAGCCGCAAAACGTTTCATATCCTGGATCACATCCGGATTACTTAACGATTCTTCTACATCTTCCCAACGCAGCTTTATAGCTTCTAATTTATCTAACATATTATTATTCGTATTGAATTTTCCACCAATTTGCCTAAGCAAAAATTCTGGAAATGCAAAAATAAGGAAAAAAGCTGAATTAGTTTAAAACTGAGAACCCTACAGTTTATTTAAAGCTTTGACGATTAAAGCTATTTACGATTTCGGGATAAAATATTCCAGTTTCAGGTCTACCCCATCAAAAACGCCATAAGAATTAGATTCAAGCCACTCGCCAATATTAACATAACGACTCCCGTTGCCAAGATTTAAATCTAAAGGCAAATGCCTGTGACCAAAAATAAAATAGTCGAAATGCGCTTTCTGTAACTGCTCTCTGGCATAAATGGCTAACCATTCCTTGTCTTCGCCTAAAAAAACTTCCTTCTCTGTTTGCGCAGCTCTACTTCCCCTACTCCAGCCATTGGCAATGCCAATTCCGAAATTTGGATGCAGACGGGCAAAAAGCCATTGACACAATTTGCTTCTGAATATTTTTCTTAAGAATTTATATTTCGCATCTCCCGGGCCTAATCCATCGCCATGATGCAGATAAAACTTTTTACCGTTTCGCTCGATAATCATTTCATCGCTAATGATTTGCATCCCGATTTCCTTTGTAAAATAATCCCGAACCCACATATCATGATTTCCCTTAAAGAAATAGATTTTGATGCCAGCATCTGCCATTGCAGCCAGTTTACCTTGCAAACGAATAAATCCTTTCGGAATTACCTTTGCATATTCAAACCAAAAATCAAAAATATCACCCATTAAAAACAGTTCACCGCAATTGGGCTCAATAAAATCCAGCCAACTCACAATTAGCGCTTCACGCTTACGGCTTTCAGCATAATTTGGCGTACCTAAATGAAAATCAGAAGCAAAATAAATGTTTTTATCCATGTGTTATCCAAAGGTAAGGGAAAAGAGTTGAAAGTTATAGGGCGAAAGCTGGATGGAGCAAGGATAAAAGAGCAAAGATTAAAGATTGAACGTTATGAGTTGAAAGGAAAAAGCTCAGAGTAAAGCGGAAAGGTTATTCTGGAAGCTGGCACCCAGACGATAAACGATCAACATCATCCAAAAATCTGTGTAATCCTTCAATCCGTGTAATCAACCCGAAGGTAATCTGTGCAATCATCCCGCAGGTAAAACATATATTAGTAAATAAATTGCTTCAACTATGAATAAGAAACTTTTATTAGGCTTATTTGCACTAAGTCTTTTTGCTTGTAACCAAGGCAAAAAATCAGCAGAAAAAATTACATTAATGAAATATCCTGAAACAAAGAAAGACAGCACAACCGATAATTATTTTGGCAAAACGATTGCTGATCCGTATCGCTGGCTGGAAAATGATACCTCAGCGGAGACTAAAGCATGGGTAATTGCTGAAAATAAAGTCACCCAAAACTATTTAAGTCAGATTCCTTACCGCGAAGATATTAAAAATCGACTTACTGAAATCTGGAATTACCCTAAAGAAAGTGCTCCTTTTAAAGTTGGCGAATATTATTTCTTCACTAAAAACGATGGCTTACAAAATCAGGGCGTTTGGTTCATTAAAAAGGGCTTGGAAGGAAAAGAAGAAACTTTTCTAGACCCAAATAAACTCACCGCTGATGGAACCGCAGCAATTTCATTACTCGGATTTTCTCACGATAAAAAGCATGTGGCTTATTCTGTAGCACAGGCGGGTTCAGATTGGAGCAATATTTACGTGATGGATATTGCCACTAAAACCAAGCTACCTGATGAATTAAAATGGACCAAATTTTCTGGTGCCGCCTGGAAAAACGATGGTTTCTATTATAGCAAATTCGATGAACCTGCAAAAGGAATGGATTTATCTGCAACCAACAAATTTCAAAAGATTTATTACCATAAGCTGGGTGATCAGCAAAAAGATGATCAGCTTATTTTTGAAGACAAAACCAATCCAAACCTCTATTTTGGGGCAAGCGTTACGGAAGATGATCGTTTTCTAATTATCTATGCAAGTGCCGGAACATCGGGCAATGCACTTTATTATCAGGACTTGACTGAGGGGAATAGCAAAATCTCCATCTTGGTAAAGGGTTATGAACACAACCATAACGTTGTAAATAATAATGGAGACAAGCTTTTAATTAATACTGATCTGGGCGCTGAAAATAAGCAAGTGGTTTTGGTCGATCCCAAAAACCCTGATCCCAAAAACTGGCAAAAAATTATTCCTGAATCTAAACTTCCGCTAGAAGGCGTTAGCAGTGGAGGAGGCTTTTTATGGGCTTCTTACCTAAAGGATGCCAGTACCAATATTGTTCAATTCGAATTAACAGGAAAGCAAATTGGTGAGGTTAAACTTCCCGCAATAGGTACGGCCAGTGGTTTTGGTGGATACAAAGAGGACCAGGAATTCTTCTATACCTTCACTAACTTCACCACGCCTGGGGCCATTTATCGCTACAATATCAAACAGGCTAAGTCTGAACTTTATAAAAAATCTGGGCTAAAGTTTAACACGGAGAATTACGAAACCAAGCAGGTTTTTTATCCTTCGAAGGACGGCACAGAGGTTCCGATGTTTATTGTACATAAAAAAGGACTTAAGCTGGATGGAAACAATCCGGTTTACCTGTATGCTTATGGTGGTTTTCAGATCAGTTTAACACCAGCTTTCAGCTTATCCAGAATGCTATTTTTAGAAAAGGGTGGTATTTACGTTCAGCCAAGTTTACGAGGCGGAAGTGAATATGGTGAAGCCTGGCACAAAGGTGGGATTTTGGCTAAAAAGCAAAATGTTTTTGATGATTTTATTGCTGCTGCAGAATACCTGGTAAAAGAAAAATATACCAATCCATCTAAAATCGCAATTTCAGGAGGTTCTAATGGCGGATTGTTGGTTGGTGCCTGCATGACACAAAGACCAGAACTTTTTAAAGTTGCTTTGCCTGCAGTTGGTGTTTTAGATATGCTCCGCTACCATAAATTTACAGTGGGCTGGGGCTGGGCAGTTGAATATGGCACCAGCGATAAAAAAGAAGATTTCGATTACCTGATCAAATACTCTCCGCTTCATAATATTAAAGCGGGTGTAAATTATCCGGCTACTTTGATTATTACTGCCGATCATGATGACCGTGTTGTACCTGCGCACTCTTTTAAGTTTGCAGCGACCTTGCAGGAGAAATATAAAGGTGAAAACCCAATGTTAATTCGAATTGAGACGAAGGCCGGCCATGGAGCAGGTAAACCAACCACTAAATTGATTGAAGAAGCCGCAGACATCTGGAGTTTTGTTTTCCAGAATTTGGGAATGAACTGGTAATTTTTTACGGTCATTGTTGATAATTCTTAAATTAGATGACTTCATTTCATAATATAAGTGTTTGATTCGACTTACGAAGTTTAGTTGGCCTGTGTGTATTGGAGGAACTTCGTCAGTCTAATTGGAGTTTTGAAATCACTTTATTAAACTGTCGAAGTCTTGCTGCGCTCCTGGCCGTTGAGACTTCGCAAGTTGATCGTACCAAACAGTAAATTCATTTCCTACTAAACCCATAGACCAATTATAATTTGCTTTAAATTACCTAAAACCCTTATCTTTTGTTTTAAGTAAGCTTAAGGCATATAAAATACTGAATACAATAGCTTTACAAAATTATCTAGAATATTTCTAAATAGAGATATTCATAAAAGTTTATTTTGTAACTTTGCATAAATTTTTTCTGAATGATCACTACTGATATAGCCATAATAGGCGCTGGTCCGGTTGGTTTATTTGCCATTTTTGAAGCCGGTTTGTTAAAAATGCGTTGCCACTTAATTGATTACTTACCGCAAGTTGGTGGTCAACTTTCTGAAATTTACCCTAAAAAACCAATTTACGATATTCCGGGTTATCCATCCGTTTTAGCACAGGAATTGGTTGATAATTTAATGGAGCAGGCTAAGCCTTTCCACCCCACTTTTACATTGGGCGAGCGGATTGAAGGTTTAGAAAAACGTGGCGAAGCTGATTTCGTTTTAACCACGAATATGGGCACCATTATCGAAGCTAAAGTAGTGGTGATTGCTGGCGGTTTAGGGTGTTTCGAACCCCGTAAACCTGCTGTAGAAAACCTTTCGAACTTCGAAAATGGTAAGGGTGTGAACTATATGATCCTTGATCCGGAGAAATACCGCGATCAGAAAATGGTGATTGCCGGCGGTGGCGATTCTGCCTTAGACTGGACGATTTACCTGGCTGAAGTTTGTTCTGAATTAACTTTAGTCCACAGAAGCGAGAGTTTCCGTGGTGCACCAGATTCAGTGGCTAAAGTAATGTCGTTAGCTGAAAGTGGAAAAATTAACTTAATCCTGAATAGCAATTTACAAGCCGTTCAAGGGTCTGATAAATTGGAACAAGTTGAAATTGTACAGAACCGTACCATGGAAAAAACAGTTGTTGAAGCTGATCACCTGATTCCGTTGTTTGGTTTGAGTCCGAAGTTGGGTCCGATTGAAGGATGGAATTTAAACATTAGCAAAAGCGCAATTGAGGTAAATGTTGATGATTATTCTACCAACATTCCCGGCATTTATGCCATTGGCGATATTAACACTTACACAAATAAATTAAAGTTGATTTTAAGTGGTTTCCATGAGGCTGCATTGATGAGTCACAGTGCTTATTCTTACATGAATCCGGGCGTGAAATACACCATGAAATACACCACTGTAAATGGCGTTTCGGAGTTTTAGATTTGTTGATATCACTCAATAGGAAGCTATTCTAAATATTTTAAAGTTTTTTAATTTGTGTTTATGAATGCTCTCTGGTTTTAATTAAGTTTGCGTTGATAAGCGAGCAAAATGGAAAACAACATTACAATATATATGCAAGAGCCGGATGGCTCAGTTACTGAACATGAAGCGCCAACAGATATGGGCTTAAGTTTGATGGAATTTTTAAAGGCTTCGGAATACGATATTCTGGCAACTTGCGGCGGAATGGCTTTGTGTGCTACTTGCTGCGTAGATGTTTTGGAAGGCGAAGAAAAGCTTAATGAAATGACCGACGATGAATATGCAATGCTGGATACTTTACCAGATTTGCTGCCAAATTCTCGTTTAGCATGTCAGTTGCAGTTAAACAATAACATGGATGGTTTGAAAGTGCAGCTTCACGGAGTAAGCTAGAAAACCTTATTAAAACAAAAAAGGGCAATAAGTAAAAGTATTGCCCTTTTTTGTTTTATTTTTTAATTAACACGGATTAGAAATCCGTAATTCGATCAGCCGGGATTGAAAATCCCGACTAACAAACCTTCATTATTGAACCTGAACTTTCATTCGATCAACATTCCATCCGTATACTTCCACGGCTAAATTCCTTAAGTTGGTCGGGATTTTCTATCCCGATCTATATACCTGCAGATTTCTAATCTGCTATTCAATCGAATAGTGCTAAAAAGCCGTCAGTAATTATAATAGGAAAAGGTTGTGTGGGATTTATAAATTTATCTAACACGGATTGAAAATCCGTAATTAGGTCAGTCGGGATTATAAATCCCAACTAACCATCTCGAATCTTCTAACTGCCGATTTCAAATCCGCACTCCTATCTCTTATTGAACCTGAACTTTTACTCGCTCCACATTCCATCCGTATACTTCCACGGCTAAATTCTCCGGTGCTCCGGTATATTCAACCATGATGGTTTTATTTTCTCCCGGAAGGACGGTCACATAATTATCATCATAAAAAGCCGGAAGGATTCGCTTACCAGTTTGATTATCAATTAAAGCAATGCGGTTAAAAAATGCCACCGGGTTTCCATTTTTATTGCTTAAGGAAACTTCCACTTTGTTGTTCGATTTCTTCACAGCAGTGATATTTAATGGTGCCGATTTTAATTTTTGTAATCCGCTGTATTCTCCATTTTTATCTGCCATCCAATAGATGTTTTCACTTAGGATCTGCTGTTTTTCATCTAAAATTCTTAGCGAAACAAACACACCTTCCTTCTTATCTAGTTTCTTTAAGAAATCATTCATCGGGAAAAACCTGCGAACAGACGAGCCACCGATACTATTAAAAACCTGAGAATAGAGATAATCCTTCCCATCCATATCGTATGCCTTTGCCTGCACCATCAGGTTGTTGCGACCTGCAAAGCCATTATTTACCACAGTTACCATGCTGTCTATAGGATTCATCATCACATGCAACGGTTCACTTCCTTTTCTCAAGCCATATAAACAGGCATTAGGATCAAGGTAATAATCGTACATCTGGCCACGAAGTGCCGTCCAGGGGTTTTGCGTTTTCCAGATAATAGACCCGGTATACCAATCCCACATCTTGTTAGAGAAGCCCTCCATTAACGCACGGTACTGATCATAGTTTACCAACTGCGCTTTCATTGCAAAATCCTTTGCATTCTTCGCTTTTCCATATGGATCGATGTATTGCTCGTAAGCAATGTATTTGTGATAATCCCAAACAGAATCTGGCTTTTCCTTAAACTGAGGCGCTATCATGTTTTTAGCAGGAATGAACCTTTCTAAAGATTCATAATCACCTACACCAACAGATCCAACTTCAGAGTTGTACCCAAATGTTTTGGTACTCCAGAAACTTTTAGGGTCCTGGATTCCATAAGGCCCATCGCCGTTACCACCAAGTTCGTTGAAAGACATTTCATCACTGTTAGAAAAATCAAAAAATTGGCGTGTACCATCCAAACGAGGTAAGATGTCTTTTTTAATCGGGTTTAAAATATCTTCTGGCGGCGTAATTTCATTTCCACCACACCAGAAAGCAAGTGATGCATGGTTTCTGATTAGTTTTACCTGATCTTCGATCGCATCTAAAACCAATGGATGGTTATCTGGATAATTTCTTCTCGTCCATTGGTCTTCTTTTTTCAAAGGATCAACCCATCGGCCGTTACAATCGCCACTGAACCAGAAATCCTGAAAAACCAGTAAACCATATTTATCACATGCATTGTAAAACTCTGGTCGCTCCAGAATTGCACCGCCCCAAATCCTAATCAAATTCAGATTCATGTCTTTATGGTACCTGATTTCGGCATCATAACGGGCATCACTAAACCGCAACATGGCATCAGAGATGATCCAGTTTCCACCTTTAATAAAGATTTTCTGCCCATTTACATAAGCACCCATGCTTTTTGTATGCTCGTTCCAGATGTTATCAATTTGTCTGACCCCAACCTTTAAATTTTCCTGATCAAAAACCTCATTGGCAGCGCGAAACTGAATTTTAAGATCATATAAATTTTGTTCACCATAACCACTTGGCCACCAAAGTTTAGGCTGCTCCAGAACCAGATCAGCAAAATTTACTTCGGTGTTTTTACCCGCAGGTAATGATATTGATTTACTTACTGTTTTACCAGCCACCTGATACTGCAGCACGCCTGTAACTACTTTATTGGTTGGATTCTCTACTTCTACAGATACCTTTATTGTTGCTGGTTTTTGCACGCCAGTTGGCATCCTTTTTCCTGGAACCAAGGTTACCACATGTGGGTTTTTAAGATTAATGGCTTTGGTTTTTTCGATGGTTACCTTATCCCAAATCCCTGTATTTCTATCCCGGGTAGGTTGAATCCAATCCCAACCAGCGGTATATTGTGTGGTTAACCCTTTGGCAATGGTTCCATCTCCACCCTGGCCACCATTCGGGTTACCAGGAAAATCTGGCGGATAAACAATTACTGCGAGTCTGTTTTTACCTGTTGGCGATAAGAATTTTGTAATGTTATATTCCGCACGGATGTGCATCCCCTCGTGCGTTTTAGGGTTTAGTTTTTTCCCGTTCAGGTAAAACTCCGCTTTATAATTGATCCCCCGAAATTGTAGCCATACCTGCTCATTGCCGATGGCTTTTTCTGTAAAATCTTTAACGAACCAGTAGGTGTAATGATCATTCCCGGTGTTGTACACATCCGGAATTTTTTCATTGTTCATGCCATAAAATGGATCTGGTACTTTTTTATTGTTTAGTAAAGTTGTTAAAACTGTTCCCGGAACTGTAGCAGGCATCCAGTTATTCAGCGCCAAGCCAGCGTTTGATAGCTGTGCGCCGTCTGCTTTTACTTCTTTTATGTTGTTGCACATCCAGCCAGAATTTAGTTCGTAACGTTGTTGTGCAAATGAAGTTAGGCTTGCAAAAATAAAAAAGGATAGAAGTATTCTTCTCATATCATTTATAATATTAAATATTCTGATGTCATCGGATGAATATCGGCATATTGCAAATATTCATCCGATGACGATAACTTAGTTTACTTTCCTGAAACTGGTCGGTCACTTGCGGCTATACCCCATCCTTTTGATGGCGTGTTACCCATGTAAATTCTGATATTTCCACCATCTACAATGGTTTTGTGCAGAATAAATGATTTGGTGTAAGGCTGTCCGTTCAATAAAATCCGCTGAATGTATTTGCTTTCTGCGCTATTATCAATCACGTTGATATTGAAAGTTTTGTTATTCGGCAGATTAATCGTTGCGTTCTTAATCAATGGCGTTCCAAATACGTAAGCACCATTTGCCGGATTTACCGGATAAAATCCCAATGAAGAAAAAATATACCAGGCACTCATTTGGCCAACATCTTCATTTCCACATAAGCCATCAGGTTTCGCTGAATAGAAATCCTGATCAATTTTACGGATCAAATCTGCTGTTTTCCAAGGCTGACCAGCATAGGCATACAGGTATGGAATATGATGTCCGGGTTCGTTTCCTTGTGCGTAATTCCCAATTAAGCCAGAAATATCAGGAGAACTGTTCTCGCCTAAAGCCGCAGGAACGATAAATAAAGAATCCAGTTTATTTACAAATGGTTTATCGCCACCAAATAAATTGATCAATCCTTCTACGTCCTGAGGCACCAACCAGGTATATTGCCACGCATTACCTTCCGTATAGTCGTCTTCACGGTGTTTAGCGGCTACCGGACTAAATGGCGATCTCCATTTTCCATCAGCTAACTTGCCTCTCATAAATTGAACATCGCTGTCAAAGTATTCTCTGTAAAGGCCTGCTCTTTTACTGAAGTAATTATAATCTTCCGTTTTGCCTAAAGCTTTTGCAAACATGGCGATGCAATAATCATCAATCGCATACTCCAATGCTTTTGCAACGGATTCATTTACTTTGTCTGCTGGAATATACTTTAGCTTTTGAATGTAATCAATACCATCTGTTTTCTGCATGGCAGATTGTTTCACGGCTTCAAATGCAAGATCTGCATCAAAACCACGATAACCTTTTAAATAAGCATCCACCACAACTGGTACCGCATGATAACCCACCATGGTATTGGTTTCATTGCCCATTAAATGCCAAACCGGTAATTTCCCTTGTTCTTTGTAAATGGCCAACATGGTATTCACCACATCACTCACTTTATCTTGGTGAAGAATGGTATATAAGGGATTTGCGGCACGGTAAGTATCCCAAAGCGAGAAGGTAGTTAGGTTATTGAAACTAACATTTTTGTGTACCTTTTTATCTGTTCCTAAATAATCTTTATTTACATCATTAAACAAAGATGGCGCAGTCATGGTATGAAAAAGGGCGGTGTAAAAAATCTTTTTAGTAGTTACTGAGGCATCAATGGCTACTTTCGTTAATTCTTTTTCCCATTTACTATCTGCTGCTTTTACAGTTGATTTGAAATCCCAGCCCGGCAATTCAGTCTGCAAGTTTAACATGGCATTATCAATGCTTACTGGTGAAATGGCAACCTTGATTTGTAATTTGTTTCCAGTAATTGCTGCGAAATCAACCACCGCTTTCAATTTTTTAGCCACTAAATCCTGACCTTTTTTCAACTGATCATCTTCGTAGATTGCAAAGTTTTTAATCGGCTGAGATAACTTTATTACGAAATATAAACGCTGATCAATCGCCCAGCCTTTTGAGTTCCGGTTTCCAATAATTGTTGTGGCATCTACCTGTTTAAATGAAGTATTTGTAGCCTCGTCCCATCCTATGCCTTCAACCAAATCTATTATGATATGGGGTTTATCTGCATTTTTCGGGAATGTATATTGATGAAAACCCACACGTTCGGTACTGGTTAATTCTGCCTTGATTTTATATTTATCAAGCAACACACTGTAATAACCAGCTTTGGCTACTTCATTTTTGTGCGAGAATTTAGAAAGATATCCATTGTCTTCATCGCCTTTTTTACCTTTCTGTAAAATTGTTTCTCCCGTTGCAGGCATGATGGAAATGTCGCCTAAATCGCCAATTCCGGTACCGCTTAAGTGGGTATGAGAAAAACCAGTGATCGTATTGCTCACATAATTGTATCCACTGCACCAGTCCCAACCTTCAAAAATGTTGTTTGGCCCTAATTGTATAGCACCAAATGGAACATTGGCGCCAACGAAGACATGCCCGTGTTTTGCAGAGCCTATAATCGGATCGACAAACTGGGTTAAACTGTTTTTTTTCTGAGAAAAAACGTTATTGGTAAACAGAGCGGATGTTAATAATAGAATGGATGAGATTTTCCTGAATTGCATGTGCTTATAATTTCCTACAATAAATTTTAAAAATCTAAAAGTAAAACGTTTTACGTAAATTTCAAGTATAAGTAACAAAGAATTAACAGCAAACCAATAAAAAGTGATTTGCAGCTAGTTTTTAATTTCCAAAACAATCACCTGATCTGGTTCTGCAGTATTTAAAGCTGTTTTTATTTCCAGATTAGATTTTTTGAAAGTATAATTCACTTTACTATTATCCCGGAGTAAATAGGCTTTCCTGATTTTCTTTGCAGGAAGGTTATCTAGCCGAAGTGTTGTTGTTTTTCCATCTAAAATATGGATATAAATTTTTTGATCATTTTGTGTGATGCTGCCCCAGGCCTGTGGTTTTATATATCCGCCCCGGGTATTGTAAATGCTTTCCCCATAAATTTTAAGCCAATCACCTAAGCCAGCCAAACGCTCCTGAAATTCGGGCTGAATTTTACCATTGGGCATCGGACCGATGTTTAACAGTAGATTTGAACCTAAACCCGCAGCCTTGACCAGCATGTGTACAAGGTCTTTTTTCGATTTATAAAGCGTATCACTTAAATTATATCCCCATGAATTTGAAATGGTTTCGCAGGTTTCTAAAAGTAATTTTTCCGAAGCCTGCTGAAAACTTAATCCCGACTTATTTTCACCTGGGAGATCACGTTCAAACATCTGAAAATCTTCACCTGCAAAGGGCATTAAATGATGGTTATTACCAATCATGCACTGAGGCTGAAGCTGATGGATCAAGCCATAAATTTCATCGTATTTCCAATCAATCCGCGATGCCCTGTCGCTTGCTCCTTCAGGTGCGGTCTGGTCCCAGTGACCATCAAACCAAATGCCTCCGATTTCTCCGTAATTGGTTAACAACTCGGTTAACTGGTTTTTCATAAAAGCAAGATAGCTGGCGTAATCGCCTTTACCCTTCCTCCCTGAATACTGACCAGTGCGGCCGGTTTCGTGTGGGTAATCTTCTCTTCGCCAATCTAATAATGAATAATACAGGTATAACTTTATTCCCTGCCTGTGGCACTCATCCGCCATCATTTTGACTATATCTTTTTTATACGGCGTATTCATAATATTGAAATCCGAGTATTTAGTATCCCACATACTAAAACCATCATGGTGCCGCGTAATCAGTGTAATATATTTCATGCCCGCCGATTTTGCCATGGTTACCCATTGCTCAGCATTAAAATCAACCGGGTTAAAAAAATCTTGAAGATTGGTATAATTATGAACGGTAAGCTTCCTATCATTCATTACCCATTCGCCACTGCCAGGTATACTAAAAGGCCCCCAATGAATAAACAAACCAAAGTGGGCATTACTAAACCAAACTCTCTGTTTTAAATTATCTGCCGTAGGTGTATAATTCTGGGCCTTCAAAGAACAGCATAGTACCAAACAAAGTGCAGTTATTATTAATTTTTTCATTTGGAGATATGGGTTAGGTTTTAATCTACAGATGCTGTTTCCTTCATTGGTTTTCCAATCACTTTATAATTTCCATCACCCTTTAAAATGGCTAACATTTGTGGCTGATTCCCAAATAAGGCCTTCGCCGCAATCAGCTCTTTATCATATTGAAAACTTTGCTCTATCCTTCCCTTTTCATGATAATAGCGACTTACAATTTGGGTTTCCAGTATTCTTTTAATTTCTGATTTATGTGTAGCTACATATGTTTTTTTAGAGATGGTAAGCTTGTATTTTAAATTTTCCAGATCGGCTTTTACTTCTGCAGACTTATTTTCTTTCTCCGCTTCGATACGTAAATCTGAAAGCAATCTTTCTGTTTTGCTTTGGTAAGTGAGGTCTTTATCTGCCAGGCCATTTATGAAAGCGGCATAGTCTGCATCAGAAATCTGAAAAGCCTTCGCAGATTCCAGCTTTGGATTACTTTTTCTATATTGATTGGCATAGTTGAAAAACAGATTCTTATTGATCATCGAGATGGTAACGGGACTTAATCTATCTGCATCTACAGCCACATCCGGATAAACACCGTTTCCGCTGTAAACATTTCTACCCGCTTTGGTTTGGAACATCGCCATAGTGGAATCTGCAAACTGTTCGGCAATTCCATCAGCATTGCGGTGCGCATAATCTAACTTCTGAATGCATCTGCCTGATGGTGTATAATATTTCGCAACCGTTACTTTTACCATGCTGTTATAGGGCAAATTGAACGTTTGTTGCACCAATCCTTTGCCATAACTGCGTTGGCCAACCACTATCGCCCGATCCAGATCCTGTAAAGAACCGGCAACGATTTCTGAAGCCGAAGCTGAATTTACATTCACCAGCACCACTAACGGCACATTAATAGAAACCGGAGGCAATTGTGTTTTGTATGCAATTGTTTTCTCTATATTTTTCCCTTTCTGGGTTACAATAAGCTGGTCTTTATTTACAAAAAGATTCACAATTTTAACGGCTTCCTGCAAAATTCCACCACCATTATTCCGAAGATCTAAAATAATTCCTTTTGGATTTTCTTTGTTGATATTGAGTAAAGCATCTTTAACCTCCTGGCCGGAGTTTTCCAGAAATTTATCTAATTTGATGTAGCCAATACCATCTCCAACCATGCCAGAATACGATACGTTTGGTTGTTTTATTTCTTCGCGAATAATCTTTTTCGTGAGTTCTTTCCCTTCCCTCATCATAACCAGATCTACAGGTGTTCCTTTCGGTCCGCGGAGTAACTGACTAATTTGAGACCGTTCTTTCCCCTTCACTTCGATGCCATTTATTTTAACGACCTGATCTCCGGCCTTAACTTCATCCTTGTAGGCAGGATAGCCTTCACTTACTTCATTAATAAAAAGTTTGCCATCAATTATGATCGTACTGGCGCCTATTCCGCCATATTGGGTACTGATGTATTTAAGCTTATAGTCTTCAATTTCAGATTCCGGAACGTATTCAGTATAAGGATCTAAACTTTCTAACATGGCATCAATACCGGTCTTCATCAATTGTGGCGCATTGGTATCATCCACATAATTGATATTGATTTCCTTGTAAAGGGAGGCGAAAATATCGAGGTTTTTCGAAACCAGAAATAAATCTTCCTTAAAAGAAAAAGATAATATAGCGATGCTAAATCCTGCGGCTAAAAGAGCATATTTCAAATTTTTCATCGGTACAGCTATATTTAATGGTGTTCATAAAATAAGATCATCGGCAAAATGACCTCATCATGCTGCACACTACATTTTTGATATAGCATGTAACATTTTATACGGATAGAATTTCTTAATCGTACAGGTGTAAATGTACAAAAAGAGATAAATATTAAAAATACTTATTAAGGTATAGCGCAAATAAAGCGTTACAAATAAAAGAAGAGTGTTTTAAGGCCTGGGAAAACTAAAGTCTGTTGCCTTTGGTATCTGCAAGTGCTTTCTGGATGGTAAATTCGATATAAGTACGGTCACGTTTTACCAATCGCATTAAATCAAGAATCAATTCATCTTCTTTACCTGGGGTAAAATCCAATGGCTCATTGGCTAAGTCGCGATATTTTCTTAAGAACTTTGTTTTTACTTTAAATGCGGTTTCAGCGGTGAGTTGAAAGTTAGCCATAGCAGATTTTATTTGTTGCAAAAGTAAAAAATATTTGTTCACAATGGTATCTTTTTATCTGTTGAAGAGAAAAAATAGAGATATCAGGAATGCTTTGCACGATAAATCTGTTAAAACGCCGTTATCTATCCTAATTAGATTAAACACACAAAATTTAAATCTTAAGAAAATGAAAAAATTTATCCTTCCTGTTGTTCTCCTAACCCTTGGTTGGGCAACAACACAAGCGCAAACCTTTAACCTGGGAGTTAAAGCTGGTGTAAACTTAGCCAAACTTAATGCTGATTTTGCAAGTGAAGAAAACCGTTTAGGTTACCAGGTGGGTGCCTGGGCACGCATTGGTGGTGCGAGCTTTTATGTTCAACCCGAAGCTTATATTGGCAGTAAAGGCAATAAATTCATCAGTTTTACCAATAACAACAATAATGAAGTTGCTGCAGAGGGTAAAGTGAGGTTTACCACTTTGGATGTTCCGGTTTTATTAGGAACTAAATTTGGTGCAAAAAACTTAAATTTCAGGGTGATGGCCGGACCAGTTATTTCCTTTATCCTGGATGAAAATTCGAGTTTTAGTTCTGCTTATCAACAAGCTACTGATTTCGACAATTATAAAAATCAAGCTTTGGGCTTACAAGCTGGTGCAGGTGTTGATGTGGGGGCAATCTCTGTTGATTTACGCTATGAAGCCGGTTTATCAAATATTAGTAAAAGTGAAAAATATAGTCAGAAACCTAACTTATTTCAGTTGAGTTTAGGATTTAAGATATTGTAAGTATAGAAAGCGCCAGCATACATACTCTGGCGCTTTCTATACTTACAAATTGACCTTTTTACAAAGTCTCTGCACAACGATTTGCACAGGCTTTAGTAAAATGTAGTATAGATCGTACCTGAAAATGGATAGGTGGTATTCCCAACTATTCCACGCATATACAGCGTATAAGCTCTTCCTTTTGTAAAAGTTAAGCTTACGCCTGCTGCAATCAGTGTATTTGTTGTTCCGGTAGCATTGATAAACGTTTTTACCACTGGCGTTACGCCTGGTCCAATATTTGGTATTTCTACCCAATCTGATGCTGTACCATAAGCAACATTCGTAATCATTTTCGTTCCTGTTGCCAAATCTCTGGTTATATCCAGGTTAGGACTGCCATTATACAGGTTTACAACCCTTAGAAACACCTTAGTAGTATCTAATGCGGGTCTTACATCTTCCAACATTACCGAAGATGGAATCTTCTTTGTGGTAGTTGAATACTGGCCGGTAGTAAAAACAGTATAATATTTACCAGCCTGTGGGTTTATGATAGTGCTAAAAATCTCCAGATTGGCATCGGCCGCAGCTGTAGGAATAATTTTTGCAGTTAGGGTATGTGTTCCCGGACTTGTAGTTGCATAACCTAAATCGGGGAATAAACCATTGTAGGCATAACCTGCATTTTCAGTTCCCAATGTAGATAAAGCTGAGGAAAATTTATTTCCATCCATATAAAATGTTAACGCCGGACTGGCAGGCGTAAGATTAAGGATCTTGAGGTAAGCATACTTGGTATCTCCGGGGCTTATTTTTTCGTAAGCAGTACTTTCTACTAAATCACCTTTTTTACATGCCGCCAGTAATCCAATACAAACTGCAATAAAATATAATATCTTTTTCATCTTGTTTTCTGTTAATAGTGATTTATGGTTGAGAAAACCACATTTTATAAGTATGGTAATCACTTCTATCTGCGCCAATTTTTTTCAAGGATACGGTATTCCATAAATACTCAGAATTGTATCTTGGGCGGTATCGTTGTGCTGGTTTTCCACCGTTATCAACAAAGAAACTTGTTGGGTAACGGTAAACGTTTAAGTAGGGCTTGTTTCCGGCTACATCACCATCAATGTAATTAAACTTGCGCAAATCACACCAGGTTTCTACGAATCCATATCCGTAAAGCGCCAGGTACTTTTGCAACATAATATCTCTTATAGTTAAGCTTGCGGCATTCTGTCTAACAGAAGCGCTTGTTAGATAAGCCACCTTTTCTGCTGGCGTTATGGCGGTACCCAATGCACTTACAAAATCAATACTAGATGATATACCATTTAGATAAGCAGTGTATGCCAATGGAAGATCTCCCTTCCTAAATGCAGCCTCTGCCTTAATAAACTGCATTTCTGTATAAGTCATTATCGGGAAGCCTACATTATCTCTAAATAAATATTTCCCTTGGTTCGGCCCAGGGTTCGCTCCTCCCAATGCTCCCCAAGGATTTGGAGTTTGATTTTTAGCGAGAGCCGTACCTCCATCGGCTGTATAAGGTGGTACTCCTCTAAATACTAAATCTGGCGATGCGGTGATCATATTATTACGACGAGGATCAATAACCGATGCAGTAGGATTTGAAAGAAAAGTTCCATCAAGCAAGCCAACAATGATTCCCGTTTGGCGGTAAGCAGCCAGGTTAGCTCGCAGAGGACCAAAGAAATTACCATTAAGCGCCGTGGTTCCTGTATTGGGCACAATAAAATTCTCAGCATTACTAGCCAATGATTTATCTACATACTCGATCACTTTTGCCGGATCGTAAGTTGCTTTGTTTACCAGATTATTGGCGTTTCTTGCCAGGATACCATAGTTAAACTTAATCCATTTCGCATTATCACCAGCATAGATTAAGTCTGCAGGACCAAATTTCACTACAGTTCCATTTCCATCAGTTCTAGAAAAGTTTCTGATTGATTCGTTTGCCAGTCTTACTACTTCAGCATAAACATCTTGTTGAGGATCATAGTCGTAAACATAACGATTAACATCAAAAGCTTGTTTTAGTATAATATCACCATGATAATCCGTTGTGGTTTGCCAGCTCCAGGCTTTCAGTGCCTGAGCCATGCCAACATAATTCCACTCCTGCTTGCCTTCAGAATCTTTAATAATCAGATTCAAGTTTGCTCCTAATCCAAAGTAATTTGTTCTCCAAATCTCACCCATATTATCACTTCCTGCAATCCAGCCATGTTGTTCTCCAACGTTTACTGCACCTCCAAAATATTGGATAAGCCCGCCCAGATACCTGGAATCGAACTGAATGCCTCTTTCCATTTGTGCAAACAACGGAGGGGTTAAAGTTTTGCTGGAAACCTCTTGCGGAGTAGCTGGATCAATATTTACATCCAGATATTTTTTGCAGCCCGAGGCAACTATTAGTGTAGCAAATACCGAAAATAGTATATATATCTTTTTCATTTCTTTAATCTTTAAAAACCAATTCTTACCCCTAAATTATATCCTCTAGGCAAGCCTACTGAACCAAAATCAATCCCAGTTCCGCCAAGACCACCAGATGCAGCGCTTAATCCGTTTACAGATGGATCTACTCCCTTATAATTGGTTAGGAGCAATAAATCCGTTCCGGTTACGAAAATGTTTGCACTCTTAAATACCTTGCTTCTCTCAAATAAGTCTTTTGGCAAATTATAGCTGAGCGTAACATCCTTCAGCCTAAGCCAGTTCACATCTTTTTCAAGAAAATCTGCAGTGTTGTAAAATGTAGAATAATAGCTCGTAGTAATGTATGGAATGACAACAACATTATTTTTGGTTGGATTTGCAGAATTTTCTAAACCATCTCTCATCACACCTTCGATAATACGAGGAACTTCTCGATCTGTACTCAGCTTTGATAAGCCTCTTGAATACAAGTATAATTCTGTCGCGTTGTAGATATCGCCGCCCTTTCTAATATCCAGCAGAAAGGAAAGATTAAAGTTTTTATATGTAAAACTATTGGTTATACCAATCATGATATCAGGTGCTCTATCGCCCATTTGGGAGAAGTTTGTATCCTTAATTGGCATACCGTTAGCAGGATTTATAAGCAGTTGTCCATTATTGTTTCTTAGATAATCAATTCCGGCAAAAGCAGATATAGACGTACCAACACCATATTGGGCCCGTACGTTATCAAACAACCAGCTATCAGACACATAAAACACATCTTGATTAGCTGGAAGCGAAATAATCTTTCCTCTGGCTCTTGATGCATTTGCAGAAATATCCCAATTAAATTTATCGGTTCTGATTGGCGTACCTTTTACCAATAACTCAAAACCACGAACACGGATTTTACCGCTATTGATATATTGTAGAACAGCTCCAGATGCATAACTTAAACGTGGAGCAGTGATTTGCTTGTCAGATAAATTGTGATAATATGAAAAATCGAATGACAGGCGATTATTAAAAAACCCAAGTTCAACACCAATTTCCTTTGCAGTGGTGAACTCGGCTTGCAGTTCCGGATTTCCCATGTTAACATCCAGCGCATACCCACCACCAGTAGTTTGTTGTGCAACTAATTTGTTATTGGTAATATAAGCAACCCGGGCATCCTTACCAGATTGCCCCCAAGATCCCCTTAGCTTACCGTAAGATAGCCATCCAAGGTTTTTCACCGCAGCCAGGTTAGAGAATACAAAACTTAGCGAAGCTGCCGGGTAGAAGAACGTATTGTTTTTTTGTGGCAACGTTGATGATAAATCCTGGCGGCCCGAAAGTGTTAGGTAAAGATAATTATCGTAACCCAATTCTGCATTTGCGAAGAAACCCGATTTACGCTTCAACTCATCAGTATAAGCAACTCGCTGCGTAGTAGGATCGATGTTGTTCATGCTAAAAAAGTTTGGCTGATAAAAACGCGTACCAAACTGCGCATTAACCTGATAGGAATCATCTTTAATTTCAGCACCTACACGGATGACAGGCTTAAATTTCCCGAAGTCTTTTTTCACCGTTGCAACAAAGTTTCCTGTGATTAACTTTTCATTTGCATTGTATGTGTTTAAACCACCTCCGGAATTGGTTGTCTGCGCCTTATTGGCTTCATAAGACTGAACATCATATGCAGAAAGACCAGTCTGTGAAAAAATATCAGCACCAGCATTACCCTGCATACTTAACCAGTTGGTCGGTGTGTAAACAAATCCGATATTACCTAAAACACGGTTCATTTTATCGAAATTTGGATTCCGCTCAACTCCCCAATAGGGATTATCCAATTCGCCACTCAGACTTCCAGTTACAGTTCTTCTTTCACCAAGTGGCGTTAAATAATTCCTTATATCATCAGTTAACGGCCAGGAAAGTGCACTTAACATGGGGCTACTTACGCCTTTATAAGTTTTATCCGTTCTGGATGAAATCAAGTTCAAGGAGGCATTCATATTAATCTTATCGCTGATTTTCGAAGTACCTGTAATCTTGCCATTAATCGTATTATATGCCGTTCCAGGAATAATTCCTTTTTGATCTGTATAACTTACGGTAGTTCTTACCGAGAGTTTTTCGCTTCCACCTTCTATTGTTGCATTGTGTTTTTGAGTAAAGCCTGTTTTATAGAAATTACCGATGTTATCATACATGGTTTTATTGGCTGGATATTTGGCGCCGAAAAAAGTACGTGTACGCTGCTCATCATCGAATATTCCACCCGCTCCACCCCCATAAGTTGTTTGTACTTCCGGATAACGATAAGTGTTTTCCAGCCTGAATGAATTGCTGTAAGAAACTCTTGCCGTACCTGCTTTTGCTCTTCTTGTTGTAATTACAACTGCTCCGGAAGCCCCGTCTGTACCGTATAAAGCTGATGCCTCCGGACCTTTTAGAATCGTAAGCGATTCAATTTCTTCAGGATTAATATCCATAGCCCTGTTACCATAATCATTCTGCCTGTTAAAAGTACCCTGCCCGACCAAATTATACTCACTAAAAGTACGATTCGAGATAGGTAAACCATCCACAACAAAAAGCGGTTGATTATCTCCGTCTAGAGAGATACCGCCGCGAATAACCATCGTTGCCGATGCACCAGGCGTACCTGTTGTTGGCGTAATTGTTGCTCCTGCAACCCGCCCCTGCAATGCATTCAAAAAATTATCACGCTGTGTATCTGCAACATCAGACCCTTTTAATGTTTGAGCAGAGTAGCCTAGTGCATCTTTGGAACGCTTAATACCAAATGCAGTTACTACTACATCATTTAAGTTACCAGCATCTGATACAAGAGTGATGTTAATATTGGTATTTGTACTAACAGCTCGCTCTTGTGTAGCATAACCCACATACGTAAATTGCAGCACATCGCTTTTCAATGCTTTTACCGTGTAATTTCCGTCGCCATTGGTTTGTGCAACGGTGGTGGTTCCCTTTACCCGAATGGAAACCCCGGGGATTGGTCCATCGGCGGATGAGACCTTACCCGTGATAGTTATTTGTTGCGCTATGGCATGCGCCAGCAACAAAAAAGTACCAATAATAGTTAGTAGTAGTCTTTTTTTCATAAACTGCCCGGTTTAAGATGAAATGAAATTTGTTTAGTTGATTATTTGTTGTTTGCCTATACCTCCAAAACACGCACAATCACGCATTATTTTCCAATATTTAGCTAATATCATAAATGTTTTTCATTTAAAAAACAAATAACAAAGATTCTACCATAACAATCCCGATATATAATTGCAATAAAACGCAAAAACACGCAAAACAAATAAATCCTATATTTACGATCAATAAACTAAACCCAGTATGCTCAAAAAAGAACGCCACGATTTTATTATGCGCCAGATCAATTTGCACAACCGTGTGCTCACCTCTGATCTTGTTCAACTCCTCAATGTATCTGAAGATACCATCAGAAGAGACCTGCAAGAACTTGTAGATGATGGTTTACTTTTTAAGGTTCATGGAGGTGCATTATCTAAATCCTATCATAGTTCTTTCGATGATAGCACCGTTTACGCCCGGGATAGTAAAATCATTATTGCCAAAAAAGCGGTAAAATTGATTAAAGATGGCATGGTGGTATTGACGGGTGGTGGCACCACGATTTTGGAATTTGTTAAGCAACTGCCTCAAAATATTGAAGCCACATTTTTTACCATTAGTCCTTTGGTTGCCGTTGAACTGGCAAAATACAATAATATTGAAGTGATTCTGATTGGCGGGCTATTCTCTAAAAACTCTCAGGTTACTTACGGCGGGCAGGTAATTACTCAACTTTCGGAGCTTAAAGCAGATTTATGCCTCATGGGAACGAGTGCGATCCATCCTGAGGAAGGCCTAACGGATACTTACTGGGAGATTAATCAGCTTAAAAAAGCCATGTTAGCGGCGGCTAAAAAAACTGCGGTATTGTGTATTTCGGAGAAACTGGATATTGCCCTAAGGTTAAGGGTTTGCCACATTGAAAGCATCAGCTACCTGATTACAGAATTGGATGAAGACCATGAATCGTTAACAGGTTATCAATCTAAAGAGGTTAATATTTTATAACGAAAGAGGGAGTTGAATATTTAGTTTGCCACGGAAACATGGAACGCACAGAAAAAGGCTAGCTATAAGTCATCGGATGAATATAGCTAAAGTAAAGTGCTAGGTATTCATCCGATGACAGATGAGTTTTAAAATGCAGGATCTGCAGGTGTATTGGTATTATTATCCCGCTCCTGGAATGGATAAGGGAAAAAGTTTCGCTTCCGGTCGGCAGTTGGCTGATTGAACCTCCGCATATCTTCAATTTTTAAACCTGAAGCATATAATTCAATCGAGCGGTGTTTGTAAATCAAATCCAGTAATTGTTGTTGTGTATATGGTCCGGTTAGTGCTGGCAAAGCGGCTGCTACGCCAAACGGATCGCTGGTTTTGGTTACCACTTTATTTAACTCTACCAATGCATTGGTTAAATCTGGCTGCCTCGCCAATACTTCAGCTTTAATCAGCGTAATTTCTCCTGGTAAATAAATTGGAAAAGGTGTTGAAGTTGCCGTAGCAAAACCGCCCATCCGGATAGTTGCTGTTGGGGTACCGGCGAAGAAAGTATAAAATGGAATTCTTCTATCTGCGGCATCCGGCACATTCGCCCCGGTTAAGCCTAAATTTGTATTTAACGGCTGAAAAACATTATTGGAAGAGATAATGGTAAACAAAACATTCGGCGATGTGGCGTCAAAATTGAAAGATGATGCTCTTGTTAAATCCACGGCATTTGCCTCTGTAAGCGCCAAAGCGTAGTTCCCTGAAAACAATGCATACCTCGCTTTTAAGGCATGTAAAGTATTTACAATATTAATATTGGGCACATTCGAATTAAAACCCGTAGAAATTGGATTAGCCGCAATCGTTGTTAATGCGTTATCCAAAACCGAAATTGCTTTAGCAAAGCCAGCGGTGCGCGTAATAAAGGCAACATTTTGTCCGGTTCCATCGGGTATTCTTTCCCAGTATTGCGATAAATTTCCGATTGCGAGCGCCTTAAAAATGCTTGAGTAGGCAATCAGACCTGATGCATAACCCTTATCGCCAAGGTTATTGGCATTTGTAATTACCAAATCTGCATCGTAAATAATCTTGTTGGCACTTGTCCAAAGGTTAAATAAAATGGTATTGGTTCCATCTACTGCGGTTCCACCGGTGCTTAACTGCAGCTCAGGAATATTTCCGGAGTTTAGCAAAGAAAATTCATTCGTTACAAAGCCATTTGCAGCAACAGAATTAAACATCACGCTTGTTCTACTTAGGGTATAAACCCTTTGCAAACCAATTGCAACCGCTGTTAAACCTTGCTGAGAAGTTAAAGCAACATCTGTTTTTGCCCTGGAAGGATCCTGATATTCTTTTGTACAGGATGATAAACATACTGCCCATGAGAATGCAATACAGGTTAAATATTTTGAGGTGGTATATCTTAAATTTTTCATAAATTTTTCCTTTATCGATTAAAATTTAACTTGTAAACCTAAACTAAAGGTTCTTGGAATGGGAACTGATCCAAAATCGATGTTCCTTAAAATGGTAGATTGGCCGCCTGAATTTACCTCCGGATCATATCCTTTGTAATTATCCCACGACACTAAATTTCTTCCACTCAGCGTGATGGTTAAATCCCTCAGGTATTTCAGCTTACCAACATTATAACTTAAAGAAATCTCTCTCAGTTTCACGAAAGATCCATCATCAATCCGCCATTCTTCTGTAGCATAAACACCAGCAACATAACCTCGTGGTAATTGCCCGGTTTGTTCTGCTTCGGCAACTTTTCCATTGCCCACACCCTGGCGGGTTCTCCAATCTGCATTCCATACATCGCCACCTTGCACTGCATCTAACTGCACATGCAGGTTGAATTTTTTATAACTGAAATCATTTACAAAAGAAGCAGTATAATCTGGATTTGGATTGCCCAAAACCTTACGCAAAGTGGTTCCTGTAGGCAAACCATTGGCGCCACGTTGTGGTGTAAAGGTAGTTGCAGAAGTTTGGATGCCTCGCTCCAGCTGCGGAATCCCTGCTGCATTGGTTAACAAACTGCCGTCAGGATTGCGGGCGAAAAAAGTTCCATAAAAAACACCAATTGCTTCACCATCAATAATGGCTACCGGCGCACCCGGGTTGGTTGCGAACAACCTTAAACCACCTACATTCAGCGCCTGGTTTCTATTTCTGTTGAAAACTACTGTGGTGTTCCATCTGAAATCTTTAGCCTTTAAAGGTGTTGCGTTTAACACGAGCTCAATCCCTTTGTTTCTTAAAGAACCAATGTTATCTAAGAAACTTGAGAACCCGGTTGATGGCGCCGTAACACTGGCAATCAATAAATCACTAACTTTTTTATTATACCAGTTAAACTGCAAGCCTAACCTGTTTTTAAAAAAGGATAAATCGGTACCCAACTCCAACTCCCGCTGACGTTCTGGCTTCACATTTTCATTGGCCAGAGTGGCACTGGAAAACAAGGATGCCCTGCCTAAGAAAGATTGGGTACTATAAGCATTTATCCGATCGTAGGCACCAATCCCGGTTAAATTACCCGATTCGCCATAAGCTGCACGGATTTTAAAAGTATCCCACCAGGAGGAAACACCAAGATTTTTCCAGTAATCAGCAGATGACAATACATAACTTCCGTTCCCTTTGAAATAGGTCTGCGTTCTGTTATCAGATCCAAAAACAGTTGACTGATCTACTCTAACGGCTCCTGTTAAGAACAAATGATCCTTGTATTTAAACGTTTGCTGCAAATACCCTCCGCTTACCGAAAGCTGTGTTCTGCCATCAACACTTGGCAATTGAGTTGCCGCAGCATTTACGGTTTCAATCAGCGGTGCTAATCCACGACCATTTACCAATTGATATCTTGTTTGTTCGTACTGAAAAGAATAGCCCAATTGGGTAGTAGAAGCAATTTTATCCGAAATTTTCGATTGATAAGTTGCATTTATTTCATTATTAAACTGGAAAGCATTGTTGCTTGCTGTACTGGCATAACCATTTAAGGTTCCATCCAAAGTTGCGCCGCCGCCAAAAAAATCTGGATTTACGTTGTAAGCATAGGGTGGAATATAAGTTGAACCATTTGCACCAGAATTATCTACACCTAACAGAAAATTTAATGTCAGGTTTTTTACCGGGTAAAGTTTCAGGTTAGCACTTGAAATGATTCTGTTCGTTTCCTGGCGCTGTTTAATATCTTCAATTACGGAAACCGGATTAACCCTTCCCCGTTCGCCTACAGGCAATAAGTTGCCATTAGCATCGCGTGCAAAAATATCATGGAAGTTCCCGATAATCGTTACCGAGTTCATGGGAGAAAAGAACGAATTTCCATCTGGTTTTTCATTCGCAGCACTCCTGATGTAGTTCATCCCCACACTTAAAGATGCCCAATCCGTTATTTTCTGATCGATGTTCGCACGAAGATTGTACCTGGTAAAATCAGTATTTTTGATAATTCCCTGATTGGTAAAATAGCTGGCTGAAGTGTAAAACTTTGTATTGTCTGTACCTCCGCTGATGGAAACCGTATTATCTGACCCGTATCCCGTTTGAAAAATGTAATCCTGATAATTGTATCGGGTAACGGGTGTGGTATTGGTTAACAAGGCCGCTGTAGTAGCCGGAGGCGTGACAACAGTCTGAATCACATCCTGTGTAAATGAATTTACGGAACCTCCGAATTTTACCGGCGATTGGTTTACCTCGATTTGTTTACGCAATTCGCTCACGGTTAAACTGGTGTTGAAAGTTACCTGCGCCTTGCCGCTTGCGCCTCTTTTAGTAAAAATCTGGATTACACCCGAGTTGGCGCGAGAGCCATAAATAGCCGCAGCAGCTGCACCATTCAAAACCTCGATCCGATCGATATCTGCCGGATTAATGTCGACCATTCTATTTTGCCCGATGCTTCCAACCACGTTCCCGCCATCAAAATTAGCAGAAGTATTGGTTACCCTTGTGGTAGAATTATTCACAATTACCCCATCAATAATATAAAGTGGCTCTGAAGAGGAGTTAACAGAACTAATCCCCCTCAATCTCACCGACATACCGCCAGCCGGATCACCAGAGTTTTGACTGATTTGTGCACCTGCCGTTTTTCCCTGCAAAGAAGATAAAACGTTCCCACTTGGTGCCTTATTCAGGTCATCGCCTTTTACCGTACTTACATAACTACCCAGTTCTTTTCGGGTTGTTCCGGCTGATGTTCCGGTTACAATGACCTCATCAAGGCCAACAGCATCTCCGCTGAGTACTCCATTTAATTGTACCGTTGTATTTTCATTTAAAGTAAGCGGTTGTGTCGATGATTTATATCCCACAAACGAAAAAGAAAGCTGGTAACTTCCCGGGGCTAAATCTACAGAAAAAGTATAGGCGCCATTTCCATTTGTACTGGTAGCGAGATTTGTATTCTGGATTTTAACAACCACGCCAGGAATGGGTGTATTGCCAGCTGCATCAGTTACTTTTCCACTAATGGTGTAGCGTTTATTTTGAGCCTGCGCACCTTCTGTAAACAGGAGCAGGAGAAATGGGATCATCGAAATCATAAATAATTTCGACAACCATTTTAAGTAAGTTTTTTCCATAAAATTTGGTTTAGGATTTAAACAAAATTAATAAAATCACTTACAAAGCCAATTTTTATTCCAGCCAATTAGCCACTCACAGAATATTAGCTAAATATTTCTATTCTGGCAGACTGATTTTCCCCATACAAACAGAAGGAATTCCTTTTCTTCCGCCAAAGTTTATTGGAGCTCCGCAGATGCTTTCATTTGCCAAAACAGCAAAGAGTACGGCTTCTTTCGCATCGGGATTAATACCTAAATCTGCCGTCGTTGCAAATTGAGATTGTGGCAGTTCTTCTTTTAATAATTTAACCAGTAAAGGATTGTGCATTCCTCCTCCACTCATGAAAACCTGAGCTTTTGCATCCAATCCAAAGCATCTTTTAATGGCATTAGCGATTGTTTTAGCAGAAAAATGGCATAAAGTTGCCATCACATCTTCCTGACTAATATTTTCTGTAGCCGAAACCTGCTGAGCCGCAAATAAATAATTCAGGTTAAATAGTTCTGGTCCTGTTGTTTTCGGAAAATCGGCATCGAAGAATTCATTCTTCAGCAAAGCGTTTAGTAGATGCTCATTTAAATTTCCTGATAGACCAACTGCGCCATCTTTATCATAAAACTGCTTAAAATTTTGTTGCATAAACTGATCCATCAGCGTATTCCCCGGACCAACATCCGTAGAAAAGATTTCATCAGCATTTAGGTTGCCTGGTAAATAAGTAAAGTTGGCTATCCCGCCAATGTTTAACATCACCCGATCTTCGTATTTTTTAGAAAAGATTAAATAATCGCCATAAACAGCTAATGGAGCCCCTTCACCGCCTGCGGCTAAATGCTTCTGCCTGAAATCAGATAGCGTGATGATTCCTGTTTTCACTGCGATATGATCGCCATCGCCAATCTGTAACGTTCCATTCGGATAATCTTCCATTTTATGCAATGATTTTGGTGCATGGAAAATCGTCTGACCGTGGCTGGCAATGAAATCAATCTCTTCATTTTTATATCCCCATTCTTTAAGCGCAGTGTTGATCAGCTCTGCATGTGTATCCGCAATCAGTTCATTCATCAGGCAAACCAATTGCAAATCGGCCTCTCTTTTAGAAAATACGGCTTTTACTTTTTCACGAAAATCGGCTGTAAAATCTCCCGTTTTAAATTCCAATACCCGGATATCCGTTTCTGCTCCACTTCCACTCACCTTACAAAGCGCAATATCCAAACCATCCATAGACGTTCCACTCATTAAACCAATGATGAGTCGTTCTGCTTTATTTGCTTTTAAATAGAGGTTTTGGATTTGCTTATTCATGTTGTAAAGACTGCTTTATTAAATAGGATTGAACTTTTATTTCAGTAATTAGGTATTTTATCGCAAATACCGACAATAAAAGTAAATAACCTTTATTAGAAATTGACCATAACTGCTATCTTTACTGCTCCGTACATTAAAAACCATACAAAAAAAATGGCTAGATTAAATTTACTGGAGGAGACACGTTTCGAGAAACTACCCGTAAGCGTGTTCGAAAATCCAAAAATTGCTTCGATTAATGTGGCGCACCGAATCGCCAACCTCATTAAATCTAAACAAGCAAGCAACACACCTGCAGTACTGGGCTTAGCAACAGGTGTTACCCCAATTGCAGTTTACGCCGAACTGGTGAGACTGCACAAAGAAGAGGGTTTAAGTTTTAAAAATGTGATCACTTTCAACCTGGATGAATACTATCCAATGGCGCCAACCGCGGCCCAGAGTTATGTCACATTTATGAACGAAAATCTTTTCGATCACATTGATATCGATAAGAACAACGTTCATATTCCTGATGGAACCCTGGCACTTGAAGATATTCCGGCTTTCTGCCTGGATTACGAAAAGAAAATTGGTGATTTGGGTGGATTAGACATTCAGATTCTGGGGATTGGACGTACCGGCCACATTGGTTTTAACGAACCAGGATCGGCACCAAATTCGGGAACCCGATTGGTTACTTTGGATGATTTAACACGGAGAGATGCCGCCAGAGATTTTGGTGGAAAAACTTTCGTGCCAACCAAAGCCATTACCATGGGAATTGGCACCATTTTTAAAGCTAGAGAAATTATTTTAATGGCATGGAGCCGTAAAAAAGCTTCCATTATAAAAAAGGCAGTTGAAGGCGAAATCTCTGGAGATGTGCCTGCAACTTATCTGCAATTATCTGATCATGTAGAGTTTATCCTCGATACGCCTGCAGCATCAGAATTGACCCGTTTTGATACACCATGGTTGGTTAAAGATTGTGTTTGGACTGACGCATTAATCCGCAAAGCAGTGATTTGGTTAGCCAATACCTTAAAAAAACCAGTATTGAAGTTAACGGAAGACGATTATAACAACAACGGGATGGCGCAACTGGCTACCGAAAAAGGACCGGTTTACAACATCAACATCCATATTTTTAATAAACTTCAACACACGATTACCGGCTGGCCGGGTGGCAAACCGAATGCAGACGATTCTCAGCGTCCGGAACGTGCCGAACCAGCGAAAAAAAGGGTAATCATCTTCTCCCCACATCCGGATGATGATGTGATTTCGATGGGCGGAACATTTATCCGCCTTGTTGATCAAAAACATGATGTACATGTAGCTTACCAAACTTCAGGTAATACAGCTGTTTGGGATGATGATGCGCTTCGCTTTGTAGAGTTCAATGTAGACTTTACAGAAAAAATGGGCATGGATAATACGCATTTGAAAGCGCTTTATCATCAAATGAGAACTTTCATTCAGGATAAACAACCTAACCAGGTTGATACGCCTGAGATTCAAACAGTAAAAGGTTTAATTAGAAAAGGTGAAGCTATCGCTGGCGCACGTTATTGCGGTTTGGAAGATGATCATATTCATTTCCAGGCGCTTCCTTTTTATGAAAGTGGCAAAAACCAGAAGAACCCGGTTACCGATGCTGATATTGATTTAACCATCGAATTATTGCAAAAAGTGAAGCCACAACAGGTTTTTGCAGCTGGCGATTTTGAAGATCCACACGGAACACATATCGTTTGTTTTAACATCATTTTAGCGGCCTTAACTGAACTTCGTAAAACGGAAGATTGGGCAAAAGATTGTTGGTTATGGATGTATCGTGGTGCATGGCATGAGTTTGAAACACACGAAATTGAAATGGCTGTTCCAATCTCGCCAAAAGAATTGGAACGCAAGAAATATGCAATCTTTAAGCACCAGAGTCAGAAAGACAGAGCGGTGTTCCCTGGAGATGATTCAAGAGAATTCTGGCAACGTGCTGAAGATCGTAACCGCGAAACAGCAAAAGCTTATGATGAACTTGGACTTGCTGAGTACGAAGCCATGGAAGCCTTCGTAAGGTGGAAGTTTCAGGACTAATTATATAAAAATTTCGATCCCCGCCCTTAAAAGGCGGGGATTTTTTTTTGTTTATAACTTGCGAAGTCTCAAAGGCCAAAAGCGCTGAAAGACTTCGACAGTTTTAAAACGATCAAAACTCCAATTAGACTGACGAAGTTTCCCCAGCACACAAAGGCCAACTAAACTTCGTAAGTCGGATCAACTTGCGAAGTCTCAAAGGCCAGAGCGCTGAAAGACTTCGACAGTTTAAACAATGATTCAAAACTCCAAGAGACTGACGAAGTTTCCCCAATACACAAAGGCCAACTAAACTTCGTAAGTCAAATCAACTTGCGAAGTCTCAAAGGCCAAAAGCGCTGAAAGACTTCGACAGTTTAATAATAATTCAAAACTTCAAGCAGACTGACGAAGTTTCCCCAATACACAAAGGCCAACTAAACTTCGTAAGTCAAATCAACTTGCGAAGTCTCAAAGGCTAAAAGCGCTGAAAGACTTCGACAGTTTTAAAACGATTCAAAACTCCAATTATACTGACGAAGTTTCCCCAGCACACAAAGGCCAACTAAACTTCGTAAGTCGAATAAAATTTCATACATTGAAACTCCCTATTTATCAAACCACAAATATTATGAAAATAGAGGAAAACAGATACTACCACATCTATAATAGAGGCAACAATAAGGGATTGATCTTTTTTGAAAAAGAGAATTATCAGTTTTTCCTGGAAAAATTCGGACAATATATATGTCCTTATGCTGATGTTTTTGCCTATTGTTTAATGCCAAATCATTTTCATTTTTTCTTAAGAATTAATAATGTTATCGGTTTTGAACTCGGTATTAAAAACTTTTTTATATCCTATACAAAATCCATTAATAAGTCATTCGGTAGAGTTGGGAGTTTGTTTCAAGGAAGGTATAAGGTCAAAAAAATAGATTCTGATTCATATTATACTAGAATTATCACTTATATACACCAAAATCCAAAAGCATCTGGAATGGTTAATAAGCTGTGCGATTATCAATATTCCTCCTATAATGCCTATTTAGAAGAGATACCTACATTTTTAAGTAAGACAGAGGTGTTGGAATGGTTTGGAGGGCTAAAAGAATTTATTTTGGTGCACGAGATTTAACTTGCGAAGTCTCAAAGGCCAGAGCGCTGAAAGACTTCGACAGTTTAATAAAAAACTTCAAACAGACTGACGAAGTTTCCCCAACACACAAAGGCAAACTAAACTTCGTAAGTCAATCAACTTGCGAAGTCTCAAAGGCCAAAAACGCAGAAAGACTTCGACAGTTTAATAAAAAACTCCAAGCAGACTGACGAAGTTTCCCCAGCACACAAAGGCTAACTAAACTTCGTAAGTCGGATCAACTTGCAAAGGCTAAAAGCACTTAAGATGAAATAAAATTGCAACCGATTGCATAAAGTGTTTTTTTTCTTATTTTAGTAAATCTTTTGATGAAACCATCAAATCTAACCAAAGAAAAAATTCATGATAAAAAACCGCTTCTATCTGTTGATCATATTATTCCTGACAACTGTAAATCTGTTTGCTCAACCTTTTCTAAAACAGCAGGGAACTACTAAACAACTTTACGTTCATGATAAACCCTTTTTAATTTTAGGGGGCGAACTTGGAAATTCGAGCGCTTCGAACATGGATTATATGAAACCTATTTGGGGAAAGGTAAAAACCTTAAATGCCAATACCATTCTGGCGCCTGTATACTGGGAGTTGATTGAGCCTGAAGAAGGAAAATTCAACTTTGAGTTGGTAAATGATTTAATCCTCAATGCCAGAAAAAATAATTTGAAATTAATATTCTTATGGTTTGGCGCCTGGAAAAACAGCATGTCTTGCTATGCCCCAGTTTGGGTTAAAACAGATCAGCAAAGGTTCCCCCGAGCCAAAGATAAAAATGGAATTGGACAGGAAATCCTAAGTCCATTTTCAGAAAATAGTTTAAATGCAGATCTAAAAGCCTTCGAAGCCTTAATGAGTTTCATTAAAAAAGTGGATAGCAAAGATCAAACGGTGTTGATGATTCAGGTAGAAAATGAAATCGGGATGTTGCCAGAGGCCAGGGATCACAGTGCATTGGCAAATACGGCATTTAAAAAAGCGATCCCTTCACAACTGTTTGATTATTTAAAGAAAAACAATAGCAGTTTAATGCCCGAGTTCAAAGCAGTCTGGACAAAAAATGGGGCTAAAACAACCGGAACATGGGAAGAAGTGTTTGGCAAAAGCCTCGCAACCGATGAAATTTTCATGGCCTGGCACTACGCTGATTTCATCGAAAAGCTAACAGCAGCAGGCAAAGCGAAATACAATCTGCCTATGTACTTAAACGCGGCTCTAAATTACAAGCGGGAAGCAAAACCCGGCGAGTACCCAAGTGCAGGGCCGTTACCTCATCTCCTGGACATTTGGAAGGCCGGAGCACCCGCCATAGACCTGCTTTCGCCAGATTTTTATAATCCTGATTTTAAATATTGGAATGATTTATACGTTCGCGGAGGTAATACCCTGTTTATCCCCGAGATTCGTTTTGAGCAAGGTGTTGGTGCAAAAGCTTTTTATGCCATTGGTCATTACCATTCCATGGGCTTTTCTCCTTTCTCTATTGAAAATGGCGATGAAAAAATGAATGCAGACATTGGTTCTGCCTACATGTTGTTAAACCAGCTTAGTCCGCTTATTTTAGAACATCAAGGCAAAAAAACGATCAATGGTGTACTCTTCGATAAAACCAATTCAAAACAGGAAGTTAGGTTAGGTGATTACCTTTTTTCTTTTTCTCATGATTTAAATTTAGGCTGGTCGGGCAAAGCAAAGGATGAAAACTGGCCAATAACAGGGGGCTTAATTATTGAGCTTGCTCCTGATGAATTTATCGTTGCCGGAACGGGAATTGTAGCCACTTTTAAACCCCTTAAAGAAAACTCCAGAGCAGGAATCGCTCAGATAGACGAAGGGATTTTCAAAGATGGAAAATGGATTCCAGGTTTAAGGATGAACGGCGATCAAAACCACCAGGGCCGCCATTTAAGAATCCCGGAAGGAGATTATAGCATTCAAAAAATTAAACTTTATACTTACCAATAATGAAAAAACCAGCATTATTTTTAATTTTTCTACTGGGCAATGCGGTGTGTTTCGCACAGATTAAATTACCCAAACTCATCAGTGATGGAATGGTGCTTCAGCGGGATAAAAGCACTAAACTGTGGGGATGGGCATCACCAAATGAGCATATTTTATTAAAATTTAATGCGAAATCTTATCAAACCAACGCAGATAAAAACGGAGAATGGATCATTAAACTTCCACCACAAAAAGCTGGCGGACCTTATGAAATGGTATTTTCGGCAAGTAATAATATAAAACTTAAAGATATTTTATTTGGAGATGTTTTTTTATGCAGCGGACAATCGAATATGGAATTGCCAATGGGCAGGTTAATCGATCAATACCCCAATGAAATTGCCAACAGTAACAATCCAAACATCAGACAGTTTTTAGTAACCGACGATTATGATTTCAAGCAACAGCGAAAAGACTTTTCAAGTGGTTTGTGGCAATCAGCCAATCCAAAAAGCATTCTGGATTTCTCAGGTGTAGCCTACTTTTTTGCACTGGATATTAATAAAAAAAACAAAGTCCCGGTTGGCATTATTAACGCCGCATTGGGTGGTTCGCCGGCACAAGCCTGGTTAAGTGAAAACGCAATTAAAACTTTCCCTGAATACGAAGCAGAGGCTCAAAAATTTAAAAATGATGAAATTATCAAACAAATTGAGGCCACAGATCAGGAACTTTCCACTACCTGGTATAAAAACCTGAACGCCAGCGACGAAGGCCTAAAAAATAACTGGAAAAACCAGGCAGATTATAGTAATTGGACAGAAGTAAACATCCCAGGATATTGGGCCAGTGAATCGATTGGTAAAATTAATGGTGTGGTGTGGTTTAAAAAAGATATTGATGTTCCTCCATCAATGGTAGGGAAACCGGCCAAATTATTACTTGGAAGAATTGTTGATGCCGATTCTGTTTTCATCAATGGAAAATTTGTAGGCACCACTGCCTATCAATATCCACCAAGAAGATACCCCTTTAATGCAGGTATTTTAAAAGAAGGAAAAAACACCCTAACAATTCGGGTAGTTAGTACTTCGGGCAATGGTGGTTTCGTAGTGGATAAAGATTACCAACTTATTGTGAACGAGGACACCTTAAATTTAAGTGGAAAATGGAAATATAAATTGGGTGCCCTGGCCAAGCCTGCTCCTGTGCAAACTTTTATCCGATGGAAACCCGTAGGTTTATACAATGCCATGATTGCTCCTTTAAAAAACCTCGAAATTAAAGCTATTTTATGGTATCAGGGCGAATCCAATACCGGGAAGCCTAAAGAATATTTTTCATTAATGAAAAATCTGGTTGAAGATTGGAGAGCAACCTTTGATGATCAAAACCTGCCTTTTTTATACGTTCAGCTTCCGGGTTTTATGGAAGCTAAAAAAACTCCCTCCGAAAGCTATTGGGCGGAATTAAGATCCCAGCAGCGCAATTTGCTTACCATAAAAAACACGGGCATGGCCGTTGCAATAGATTTAGGGGAGTGGGATGATATCCATCCACTAAATAAAAAAGATGTTGGAAAAAGATTAGCGCTGCAAGCCGAAAAACTCATTTATGGCGATAATAAGATTATGTACTCAGGTCCTACACTTCAGTCTGCATCAGCAAAAGAAAACAAAATCATTTTAAGCTTTACTAATATTGGGAAAGGACTCCTGGCAAAAGGAAACACGGAACTTAAACATTTTGCTATTGCAGGTGCCGATCAAAAATTTGTATGGGCCAATGCAGAGATTAAAGGAGATCAGGTAATTGTTTCCAGCACTGAAATCGCGAAACCATTATATGTTCGTTATGCCTGGGCTGATAATCCTGATGGTGCCAACCTTTATAATAAGGAAGGATTACCTGCTTCGCCTTTTGAGACAAAAATTAAATAAAAGAAAAGCCATTCCAGATCCCCGGAATGGCTTTATCACTAACTAAACTAACTTATTTACTGTTCTTTCAATGCTTGAGCAAAGCCTGCAAATGCTGGTTTCTTTCCGTAAGTGGCATTGAATAATAAGGGTGCATCGTTCTTGGCCAGGCTTGTGGTAATCCAGCTATCCGTATCAGCAACACCCCAAACCGTTATTCCTCCGCGTTGCGCTGCCGGAACGTATTTAAAATATGCCTTAACCACATAATTGTACATGGCTGCCTGTAAGTTTTGCGACGGAATTGAAGCACCAACATTGCCAACCTTTTCTGAAGGATTTAACCGCACATCAAGCTCAGAAATTCTAACCTTCAAACCTGTTGCCGCTAGCTTTTGAAACATATTGTTAATCTGATTATAAGAGGTATTGATATTGCAGTGCATTTGTGTTCCAACGCCTGTAATCCCGGTATTAGCTACTTTCAATTCATTAGCCAAAGCCACAAAGGCGTCTAATTTTGCCGTGCTGGCTTCCAAATTGTAATCGTTCATATATAAATCTGCAGTAGGATCTGAAGCCCTCGCGTAAGTGAATGCCTTAGCTGCGTAATCTCTGCCCAAATAGTTCTGCCAAACAAATATATCTGTTCTGCCGGTTGATGGGGTGTTGGTGTTGTTTCTCAACTCTGCAGCATCACTAAAAGGCTCGTTAATTACATCCCAGGCGGTAATTTTACCAACATAACGGGCCACAACTGTTTGAATATGCTTTTTCATTGCATTATCCACAATTGTGGTTAAAGCGCCACCAGTTGGAGGTGCTACAATTGAAGCATCGGTAATGCTTACATCATCAAGATAAAGGGTGTTTTGTGTACCCCCTAAATCGAAAGCAAGCTGAATGGCTGTTACACCAACGGGCACTGCATAATCATAAGATACTTTTGCATAAGCCGTAGCAACAGGCTTGCCGCCCTGGTAATTCACAGCACCAGCTGCCGAACCTGAATAACTGCGAATTTCGAACTGGATGTTTTGTGCCGTAGCACCTTTTATGTAGTAAGAAATGGTATAGGTTTTCCCTGCGGTAACTGCGATTTGTGCTTTGGTAGCGATTTGCGTGTTAAAGTTTTGTCCGCCAGCCGGAACGTTTACCTGTAATGCCTTGGCGCCGCCATTCACATTGCTGCCTATACTTACAAACTGACCTGATCCATTTAATACCTGCCAGCCATCGGCTGGTTCTGCCGTGGTTGCTATGGTTGTGGTTTCAAAACCCGGATTTACGATCAGGTTGGTTGGGCCAGCGCCACCGCCGCTACCGCCAATTAAACTATTATAGTAAGAAGCCCGTTGTTGCGAGTGCCAAACCAAGGTATGCCCAAACACTTTTATCCCCGCATTCGTAGCCAGGTTGTAGAAGTTATCTGCCCTGGTAAAATCGTATGTTCCATCACTTTTTACAACGGCATCATTTTTCAATTCATTTCCAAAAGTAATCCAGCCAGCTTCTCTTTTTATTACTGACCAGTAGCTGTTATTTGTAGAAGACAAAGGATATTCGGCCGCTAAACCCAAAGGGAAAGATACTAAAGATTTTAAAGTAGAAGTACTATCAGTGAACTGAACTTCAGCTAAACTATCTGCTCCGTTATAGATATCTTTTTTACAAGAGTACATCCCAACTGCTGTTAATAACAGTAAGCCAGGTATTATAAATTTCTTTTTCATTTTAATCTAATATTTACTGATTAATAATAACCTGGATTTTGATATTTATTCCTGTTTGAATCTCCGGCAGGATCTACTACACTAAAGATTTGCGCTTGTGGGATTGGTCTTAAATTATGGAAGTTTTGAACGTTTGTTGCTCCATCAGGATTGTAGAGCTTAACCCGTTCTACCAGCTTTTTACGAACAGCTAAATCTGCCCATCTTAAACTTTCCCCGCATAATTCTCTGGTGCGCTCATCTAAAATAAAATCCAGATTAATTTGAGATACATCAATCCGCATGGAGACTCTTCTGGCAGCTAAAACAGATGCTGATAAGCCAGAACGATAAGCTGCGCGCTCTCTTAAGGTATTAATTAACGGAACCGCATCTGCCGGGCGGCCATCTTGTAAAGCCGCTTCTGCTGCCATCAAATAAACTTCAGATAATTTAGCTACGATAAAAGGTCTGCCAGATGCATCCTGGAAAGTACTTCTGATGCTATCATTATATTTTTTTAAGCTGGGATAAATCTGGTTGGTTTTATTTTGATTTGACCAGTATTCTGATGGGCCGATAACTTTATATTTTTTTCCCGCGGCTTTCAGTTGTGCAGCTCTGGCATCAGTAGGGGCCAAGTAAATTGCCGTATCGCCAAGCGCAAAGCCTACTCCGGCTAATTTCGTTTTAAAAGCTTCTAAGTCTGCCCCGGTACGCAAGGTTGCCACGGTCCACAAGGTTCTGAAACTCCCATCATACCTCGCATCATTTACCTTATCAGCAAAAACTTTATTAAAAACATAGGGTGTGGGGGCAACTTGTCTTAAAGGACGATTGTATTGGAAAGGCCGGTCATCAATTAACGAAACACCACTTACAGTTGCCGCGTTTTGATAATTACAGGTAAACAGGTTGGCTGCAATATTGGCTTTATTTGCAAATTCAGTTTCGGGATTTGGCACTTCATTATTTGCGTTGTTTAAAGGCAAACGCTCTATTGAATATAAAATCTCTTGGTTGTAATCGTTTCCCTGTTTATGAATTAAGCTATAATCCTGAAGTAAATCTGTCCCATATTTTGCTTTATTGTTAATCAATTCCATGGCGGTTTTGTAAGCGTTGCTAAAATCGGTAGGCTCTTTTGCATCTGAATAACCCCGGTATAAATAAATTTTAGCCAGTAAGTGTAATGCTGCAGACTGAGATAATTTAAACGCTCCTGTTGGTCTGGTAACGGGCAGGTTCTGACTTGCAAAAATTAGATCATTAATCATTGCCTGATAGTTCTTTTTCAGAATATCATTAAAAGGAAGACGGTTGAAGCCAAAAAATGCCACATCAGTGAATACTAAATCTCCGGAGCCTAAATCCAATGGCACAGCGCCAAATTGCTGAACCAATAACATGTAATAATGCGCCCTTAAATACCTGGCCTCTCCCATTATTGTATTTTTGGCCGTCTCACTCATACTTACCTCGGGTGCAAATTTTAAAATGGCATTACACAGGTTAATGTTAGAATAATTTCTGTTCCAGGGCGTTAAGATCGAACCATTTGTTGGTGGAATTTGATAAGTACCTAACTCAAGTGTCTGGCCTGAATTGCCCTGGTCGCCAAAAGTAAATTCATCTGTTCCCATGTTGGCCAGCAAAACTGCACCAATTGGCCCATAATCATACCTCATGCCTGAATATGCCGAGTTTATGGCTGATTGTATACCATCTGGCGTTTTAAAATAATCGGTTGTAAATGCAGTATACGGACGCTCTTCTAAAGCTTTTTTACAGCCCCCCAGCATAATTATTGTGGAAAGCACCATGGCCTGAAAAAAATATCTTGTTTTCATTTTTTTGAAATTAAATTTTAGCGATTAAAAAGTAACGTTTAAGCCCGCAAGGAAAGATCTTGTTGGTGGCGTAGTGGCACCAATGGTAAGCGCTCTCGAAGAAATGTTTCCTGGATTTTGAACCCCTTGATTTCCTGTTCCCGTAGGTTCCGGATCTAAACCTCCTGCTTTGATATAAGGAGAATAAAGAATAAACGGGTTTTGGGCCGTTACGTAAATTTTAAGTTTTTGAGCACCTAATTTTTTAGCCAGTTTACTATCAAAAGAATAACCTAAGTTAATGCTCCTCACCTTGACAAAACTTGCATCATAATAACCAAGAGTAGTTCCTGCATCACTGGTTGATGGCGAACTTAACAAACCGCCGTTAACATTAGGCGAAGGAAAGGCATTGGTGGGGTTTGTCGGTGTCCAATAATCAACAGCCAATTGATTTCTTCTACCATCATTTATGGTTAAGTAGCCTGCTAATGGCTGGTGTACCTGGCTAATCAATGTTCCGCCAAAGCGGGCATAAACAACGAACGAAAATTCAAAACCCTTGTAACCGAAACGGTTGGTCATACCGCCCTGTACATCGGCCTGACCGTTACCAATCACATATTTATCATCAACAGTTAGTTTCCCATCGCCATTGCGATCTTCTAATTTTAACTGCCCCGGAACAAAACCATATCTTGCAGCTTCTGCAGCTTCGTTGGTTTGCCAGATACCTAACTTTTTATAATCATAAATGGCAGTTAAGGGCTCACCAACAAACAATTGCGCATTGGTAACCTGGGTAATACTACCGTTTAAAGCAACCAATTTGTTTCTGTTTAAGGAGAAGTTTAAATCCGTACTCCAGGAGAAACCACCTTCATTTTTAATATTTTGAGTAGATAATGCAAACTCTAAACCTTTGTTGGTAATGTTGCCGATATTAGTTAAATAATTTTCTGAAATACCAGATGTTGGTGGCAATGGAATCCCATAAAGTAATTTATCTGTTTTGGCCGTGTACCAATCAATACTACCCGTAATGCGGTTGTTAAGCAAGCCAAAATCCAAACCAATGTTAGTGGTACTTGTATATTCCCAGTCTAAATTAGGGTCAACAATTCTATTCACATAATAACCCGTTTGTGATATATTTCCATAATTGTAACGAACTCCATTTGAGGCTACACCACCCAAAGTACTGTATGCATCAATTGATTGATTGGCTGTAACACCATAACCCACACGTAATTTTAAATTAGAAAAGACTTTTACCTCTTTCATAAATTCTTCGTTGGTAATGCTCCATCCGGCAGATATTGCAGGATATTGCTTCCATTTATTACCTGCGCCCAACCGGGATGAACCGTCTCTGCGTCCGGTTAAGGTAATCATGTATTTATCGTTATATACATAGTTGGCCCTTAACATCATAGAAATTAAGGTAGAAGAAGCCTCACTGCCTCCCAAAACAGCTGCTGGCTCTACTGCAGATAATCCTAAATTATAGAACTGTACAAAATCGGCTGTAATTGCTTCTTTACTTACAGAAGTATTATGGAATTGTTCTTCTTCGATTCCAAATAATGCAGTGATGGATACGCGGTGTTTTTCTGCAAATGTTTTTTCATATGTTAATAAATTATCAATAGAATATTTTGTACCCGTTGCATTATTAACGGCAGCAATGTTGCTCTGACCGGGTCTGAAATAACTATCTGTACCTCTAAATTGATCACCTTCCTGCTGGTTAAAATCTAACCCGGTATTCATGCGATATTTTAATCCATCGTAGATACTTACCTCTCCGTATAAACTCGTAAATGTTCTGAATCTTCTAACCCGATCAACCCATTGGTTCTCATTTGTTAAAAGCAATAATGGGTTATAAGTGGTATTTTGATCGTCTAAATTTCCTGCTGGTTTTTTATTGATGCTTCCATCCGGATTATATGGCGACGCCAGCGGACTCAATGTAAGCAGGGGAAAAACATTCAGGCCAAACTGTGAGCCATTTGTAATGCTATAGTTTGATAAGTTATTAAAGCCAACTTTTACATGTTTCCCGATTTTAAAATCGCCCGTTGCTCTAAAAGATGCGCGACCGAAATTTTGACTTGGCAAAACGGATGTCTGCTTAAAATACCCGCCACCAAATGAAAACTGGCTCTGCTCGCTACCACCAGAAACACTTAAATTATTATCCGTAATATATCCATCCTTATACATCAAGTCTTGCCAATCTGTATTTCTACCCGTAGCAATTCCTTGTTTTTCATCAGCCAGGTAATCTTGTGTAAAAATAGAATAATCGCGGAGGGCTCTATATTGATCTGAATTATAAACATTGTACTTATCTGTGATTTTTGTTAAACCATAATAAGAATTGAACGAAACTCTCGTATCACCTGCTACACCTCTTTTCGTTGTAATTAAAACTACTCCATTTGCTCCACGAGAACCATAAATAGCCGTTGCAGATGCATCTTTTAATACATCCAAACTGGCAATATCATCAGGATTAATATCATTTAATGTACCGTTATATGGGATTCCATCTACTACAAACAAAGGATTGTTAGATGCGTTGATGGATCGTTCGCCACGGATTCTGATTTGGGCACCAGCCCCTGGCGCCGTGCCAACAGATTGTACTTCTACCCCTGCTAACCTCCCTTGCAACGCTTGCTGAATGTTCGCCACTGGTACTTCTTTAATAGCAGCACCACTTAATGAAACAATAGATCCGGTTACATCTCTACGCTTTTGCGTACCATAACCAATCACCACCACCTCATTAAGGTTTTTCGAATCGGGAGTAAGTACAATGTTATAAGTAGAAACGCCATTTTTTATTTCTATCTCCTGTGCGGGATAACCAATAAAAGATATGATCAATGTTTTTTCATCAGTAGGTGCATTAATTGTAAACCCACCATCGTCTCCGGTAACAGTAGTTTTGCCAGATAGCTTAAGTTTAATACCTGCGCCGGGCAAAGGGATGTTCTTCTCATCAAGCACTTTTCCCTTTAGCATGTTTTGCGCAAAGAGCAATGTTGGTGTTAAGCCTAGTAAAAGGATTAGCATAACCGTACATTGCAAAAAAATTTTTTGTCTAGGTTTTCTCATAAAAGGTTTAATTTAATTAACAGTTGTTAGCTGCTGTGTTAAATAACCTCAAGCAACTTATCGCCTTGGTTAGGTACTGACGATGAGCACTTAAGTATATTTGGTTATGATAAAAGTAGAAATAAAAAATGAAATTGCAACCGATTGCATAAATATTTTATTAATTTATTTTAATTATATATTTATCTCTATAAATGGTGTATTTTTAGCTTGAACCGATTGCACAACCAAATAAGTAAAGATTATATATGATGAAAATGATTGAGACCATGCGCTGGTACGGACCAGAGGACATTGTGAGTTTAACAGATATTAAACAAGCTGGCTGCGCGGGCGTAGTTACAGCACTTCACCATATTCCTGTTGGCGAAATATGGACCCTCGAAGAAATTGAAAAAAGAAAAGCCGAAATTGAAACTACAGGAATGGTTTGGAGTGTGGTGGAGAGTTTACCTGTGCATGAAGACATTAAAAAACGGGCCGGGAATTATAAAACCTGGATAGAAAATTATAAAATAAGCCTGGCTAACCTCGCCTCTTGCGGGTTGAAAGTAATTACCTATAATTTTATGCCTGTTTTAGATTGGATGCGTACCAACCTGAAGTATGAAACCGAAAGTGGCGCTTTGGCATTGCGGTTCGAAAAATCTGCTTTTATTGCCTTCGATTTGTTTCTGCTGAAAAGACCAAATGCTGCGGATGGCTATACAACCGCTGAAGTAGAAAAAGCAACACAATATTTTGAGCTTTTAACAAATGCGCAAAAAAGGGAGCTCATGGGAAACTGCCTTCAAGGTTTACCGGGTAGCAAAGACCACTTTACACCAGCACAGGTTTTATCATTATTAGATGGCTTCAAGGGCATTACAGCTGATATTTTAAAACAAAATCTTGTGCTTTTTCTACAGGAAATTACACCTGTTGCTGATAAACACGGCATGCAAATGGCCATCCATCCTGATGATCCACCCTACGCTATTTTAGGTTTGCCAAGAATTATGAGCACGGAAGCTGATGTACAGTACATCATCAATCAGGTACCTGCAAAATCGAATGGATTCTGTTTTTGCAGTGGTTCATTTGGTGCCAGACCAGATAATGATTTGCCTGGAATGATTCAAAGACTAGGTTCGAGAATCCACTTTTTGCATTTAAGAAGTACGCAGCGTGATGATGAAGGTAATTTTTACGAGGCTAATCATTTAGAAGGCAATGCCGATATGTTTAACGTCGTTCGGGAAGCAGTTAAGTTGATGCATGCTGAAAATAGAGCCATCCCTATGCGACCAGATCATGGCCATCAAATGCTCGATGATTTAGTGAAGAATCCTTACCCAGGCTACTCTGCCATCGGAAGATTAAAAGGTCTTGCAGAAATAAGAGGCTTAGAAATGGGCATTAGAAAAAGTCTGTTCGAATAAAACCAATCAGGAAGGCAATTTAACTGTAGATTGCCTTTCTACTACCGTTGGATCCAATACCACGTGTTCTGTATTTTGATAAGGATTTTCCTGGTTAATCATCTTCAAAAACATTTTAGCACATTCCGTCCCCATTTGCTGGGCGTGCTGATCAATAGTAGAGAGATTCGGGGTGATGTATGCCGAAAATGCCTCGTTTGCAAAGCCAATTACACCAACTTCAGGTGGTGTTTTACCGATTTCCTTTAATTTTTTAATTACACCCAGTGCCGTAAAATCATCTCCCGCCACCACGGCATCTGGTTTATTTTCACTTCGCATTAATTTGCCTGCGCCAAACCTGCCGTCTTTGATGGATAAACCACCAAAAACAATATACTCATCTAAAACAGGCAAATGATTATCTCTCAATGCTGCTTTGTAACCCTTAAGGCGGTCATTAAAAATTTTAATCTGGTGAATGGTCGTTATAAAAGCGATCTTGCTATAACCTTGATCAATTAAATGTTGCGTAGCCATATAGCCCGCCTTAAAATCGTCTAACGTGATCGTTGGAACGGCCAACGTTTCATTTACACGGTCAAAAAGAATGAGTGGTTTATTTTGTTTTACAATCTCTGCAAAGTGAGAAACATCTTGGGTTTCTAAAGACATCGATGCCATAATCCCATCAACCTGCGCTTCCAATAAGGTTCTTACCCCATTAATTTCATTTTCAACCGACTCATTTGATTGATAAATAATTACACGATAACCACTGTCTTTTAAACCATCTTCAATACAATGAATAATTGAGGCAAAAAAGTGTGCCTGAACGCTTGGAACAATTACACCGATAATATGGGTTTTACCAGATTTCAAAGCCGAGGCTAATTTATTCGGACTGTAATTTAACTTTTCGGCAGTTTCGATAACCGCTTTACGGGTAGCCTCACTTATTGCGGGGAAGCCACTCAAAGCCCTGGAAACAGTAGAAACTGTAATATTTAATGCCTTAGCAATATCGTATATGGTCGTTTTTTTATTCAATGTTATTAGTAATGGCGCTCAACTTGCCTGATTAAGGTATTCAATCGATTGTTCGGCCAATTTAAGAATTAAACCTTAATGATGATATTCTTTTTATACATGAAATATAAAAGCACATAAAACCCAAGCACATAGGTAATGGCCCAGATTAGTGATGCATTTATTGGGGAAAAGAAGGGCGTATAAAAAGTATGATAAAATTTTTCGAGCAACGGCGATTTTGTTCCGTCTGTATTGTTAATCTTAATGAAGTTTAAAACGCGTGGCATCAGCCCTGCAAGAAAGAAAACAGTAATGGCGTTTACACCATAAACCACAAATAGCGTAGTGAATTTTTTATAACCCTGAACATCAATCAACCAGTAACAAAGTGCCAGGCCAATGGATGCCAGACCACCGGCATACAAAACATAGGAGCTTGTCCATAGTGCCTTATTGATTGGAAACTGCAAATCCCAAAGTAAACCTAAAATCACTGCACCCATTCCAGCGGTAAACAACCAGGCTACTTTTGTTGGCTGGTCTACCTCTTTTCTTCGCATCCAAATACCTACCAGGATGCCAAACAAACAGGTACCAATGGCTGGAAAGGTACTTAACACGCCTTCAGGATCCCAGGTTTTTGCAGAGGCCCAGGTGTGTGATTCTGTTAAAATTCCACGATCTATCCAGGCGGCTAAATTCGTTTCTTTTTCCAGATTGGCATAACCAATTCCAGGTACAGGCACAAATGTCATCAAGGCCCAATAAACAACTAGAATAGTCACCAGTATTTTAAAAATGGTTTTAGTCGAAAATTTTAGAAAAACGATACTACTGATGATAAATACGATTCCAATTCTTTGCAGTACCCCCAGCAACCGCACCGTTTGCAAGGCTTCTATTAAACTTTTCCCATCAATAATAACGGCCATCAATTTCCCAAAAATGGCCAGAAAAAAGCCCAGAAGATAAAGGATAATGCCTCTCCTGATCGCCTTACCTATTGTTTTGGAATGGGTGGATGGATCAGCTTTGCTACTACTCATCGCAAAAGCAATAGATACGCCTACAATCCAAAGGAAAAATGGAAAGATCAAATCTGTTGGTGTACAGCCATGCCATTCTGCATGTTCTAAAGGTGCATAAATATGGCCCCAACTCCCCGGATTGTTTACTAAAATCATCGCGGCTACAGTTAAGCCTCTAAAAAAATCGAGAGAAAGCAATCGTTGTTGGGGTGCGGTCATGTTTGACTGGTTCAAGAAAACTAATTTAGAGCTTTGTTTTAATAATGAGAAATAAATCGACTTACGAAGTTTAGTTGGCCCCGTGAGTATTGGGGAAACTTCGTCAGTCTGTTTGAAGTTTTAAATCATTTTTTAAACTGTCGAAGTCTTTCTACGCTCCGGGCCTTTGAGACTTCGCAAGTTAATCCGACTTACGAAGTTTAGTTAGCCTGTGCGTATTGGGGAAACTTCGTTAGTCTGTTGAAGTTTTTAATCATTATTAAACTGTCGAAGTCTTTCTGCGCTCCTGCCCTTGAGACTTCGCAAGTTAATCCAACTTACGAAGTTTAGGTGGCCTGTGCATATTGGGGAAACTTCGTCAGTCTGTTTGAAGTTTTAAATCATTTTTTAAACTGTCGAAGTCTTTCTGCGCTCCGGGTCTTTGAGACTTCGCAAGTTAATCCGACTTACGAAGTTTAGGTGGCCTGTGCGTATTGGGGAAACTTCGTCAGCCTGTTTGAAGTTTTGAATATTTTTAAAACTACCGAAGTCTTTCTGCGCTCCGGGCCTTTGAGACTTCGCAAGTTAATCCAACTTACGAAGTTTAGGTGGCCTGTGCATATTGGGGAAACTTCGTAAGTCTGTTTGAAGTTTGAATTATTTTTTAAGCTGCCGAAGTCTTTCTGCGCTCCGGGCCTTTGAGACTTCGCAAGTTAATCCGACTTACGAAGTTTAGTTAGCCTGTGCGTATTGGGGAAACTTCGTCAGTCTGTTTGAAGTTTTGAATATTTTTAAAACTGCCGAAGTCTTTCTACGCTTAGGGCATTTGAGACTTCGCAAGTTAATCCGACTTACGAAGTTTAGGTGGCCTGTGCGTATTGGGGAAACTTCGTCAGTCTGTTTGAAGTTTTGAATCATTTTTTAAACTGTCGAAGTCTTTCTGCGCTCCAGGCCTTTGAGACTTCGCATTTGATCCGACTTACGAAGTTTAGTTGGCCTGTGCGTATTGGGGAAACTTCGTCAGTCTGTTTGAGGTTTTGAATATTTTTTAAACTGCCGAAGGCTTTCTGCGCTCCGGGCCTTTGAGACTTCACAAGTTAATCCGACTTACGAAGTTTAGGTGGCCTGTGCGTATTGGGGAAACTTCGTCAGTCTGTTTGAAGTTTTGAATATTTTTTAAACTGCCGAAGTCTTTCTGCGCTCCGGGCCTTTGAGACTTCACAAGTTAATCCGACTTACGAAGTTTAGGTGGCCTGTGCGTATTGGGGAAACTTCGTCAGTCTGTTTGAAGTTTTGAATATTTTTTAAACTGTCGAAGTCTTTCTGCGCTCCGGGCCTTAGAAACCTCTCAAGTTGATTACTTTTCCATCGGTTCAATCAAAGCAATCGTTCCATCAGCTTTATGTGTCAGCTCCGTAACCTTTACATTTCTTAAATGTGTTTTCCCCGAAAGTTGCATATCATGGTAGAAAATATACCACTTGCCCTTTACTTCGATAATAGAATGATGGGTTGTCCAGCCTTCAACCGGATTCATAAAAGTCCCCTGGTATTTGAACGGACCATAAGGCGTATCTCCTATTGCTGAGACCAGGAAATGAGTATCACCTGTTGAATAGGTGAAGTAATATTTCCCATTAAACTTATGCATCCAGGCGCCTTCGAAAAAGCGTCTGTCGTGATCCTTTGTCAGTAATGGCTTACCATGCTCATCTAAAATTATCACATCTTTGACTGGACCATCATAAGCAAGCATATTCTTGCTCATTTTAACCACTTTAGCCGTTAAAGCAGGTTCATTTCCTTTTTGCGAATCCGTTTTAGATCCGGTTGCATTATATTTGCCGTTATTCCAACGCTGTAACTGGCCGCCCCAGATCCCGCCATAGTACATGTAAGTTGTACCATCTTCATCGGTAAAAACCGCCGGATCAATGCTAAAGCTTCCTTCAATTGGTTTAGGTTCTGCTTTAAACGGACCAGCGGGATTTTTAGCTGTTGCAACACCAATGCGGAACACATCTTGTTTATCCTTCACCGGGAAATACAGATAGTAAGTTCCATCTTTAAATGCCGCATCAGGTGCCCAAAGTTGGCGCCCGGCCCATGGAATATCTTTCACACTTAAAGCCACGCCATGATCGGTTACCTTACCGTTAATACTATCCATACTCAGAATATGATAATCCCTCATATCGAAATGATCTCCATTATCATTTTCAGGGGTACCGGCTTCGATGTCGTGCGAAGGATAAATATAAATCTTTCCGTTAAAAACATGCGCCGAAGGATCTGCAGTATAGATTTCGCTAATTAATGGCTGTGATAAATATTTCGATTTTTTGTTTGTATCTGCTGTTTCAGCATTTGTGGTTTTGCTATTTTGCTGGCAAGCGCTGGTAGCTGCAAGCGCCATAATCATGGCTAAACCAGTTAATTTCTTAAAGTTTCTCATCTTATTTTGGGTTATAAATGGTTCAGGTTATTTGGCTTCACTTACGAAAGTTTCCGGTGGACCGAGAAAACTCGGCTTCAGGCCACCAAGATCCAAGACCAGCTTTTGCAACACTACAGCCGGACTTATCATCCAGTATTTTATGGTATGCTTACCTGTTTGATCAAACTTTAATGGGGTTTTAAAAATCTTGATGCTGTTTGCTACTGATTTCCGCCATGCGGCTTCTGATTTATAATCGGAGCTGATATTTACAATGGCTGGCTTTTGATCATCAATAGAGACAGCGAATTTTAATCCATCGCTGTTGGTAAAATCAATGGTTGGTGAAATATAAGTATTCAGATTAAACGTTCCCGTAGTGTTTAAATAAATGTCGTATTCCAGATGAGGCGTATTTGCATCGAGATTTTGAACCGGAGAAGTAACAGGAACGGGGATTACGCCTCCTAAAGTTTTTCCATAATTCGGAAGCGTTTTCCAAAATATTGGCCGATTGTTTATTGCCCGGTTATAGTGAGGTGCTTCCATTGAAATGTATCCATTTTCAGGCAAAAAGCCATTAAGTTTTTGATCGGAAAAGCGAGTGTTATCAAGGTTCACAGCAATATCCTTCTTCGAACCGTCGCTCGCCGAAACAGTAATCGTAGTTTGAACTGTACCTTTTGGTACTTTTGCCCAATCGATACTTAACCAAATCCTTTTTTCAATATCAATGTCTCCATTTGCTTCACTAATCTTTATATAAGCCGGAGCTTTAATTTTATAGGTAAAACTCCCTTTTGCTTTATTAAATAATTCGAGATAGTGAGGTTTGTTGTGATAAAAATCAAAAGTTGGTAATGCAACGATTACTTTTCCTTTATTAAACCGGAACGACTCGCTACCCTCAATTGCCAGTCCCATTTCAGCCTTATTCAAATTAGCTGTCGAAACCAATACAACCGTATTTGGAATGGAGTTTTTCTCTGGCTGCTGCCAGTAAGTATAGCCAATATGGGTTTGATCCATCATGTGATCCCACTTGCCATTGGCCATTGTTTTATTATAATAATTAGTAATTTCTTCATCGCGTTTATACAACTGTGAAACTTTTTCAGCCATCACATTCGTTTCTATGCGACCTTGTTTTGCATACAACTTATTTTTTGCCACACAATAATACAGATCATAAAGGTTTGCACTGGCTTCTACCGGATGCATCACCAACTGGTAAAAAGCGTCTTTCTGGTCGGCAGGAATTTGTTCAAATATAAACCTGGCGTCTCGTTCCAATTTTCGGTAATCTGCTATAACAGTTTCAAACTCATTGTAATAAGTTAAGCTGTAAATACTATCGGTAAGCAATTCTGGTTTAATGCGACCGTTATATTTAGAATATTGATCGAGGATTGTACCTATTGAAGTGGCAAAGGTTTCTCCAAATTGTTTCTCAGACCAATCGATTGTATATTGTTTCAGTTTTTCTGTAGGGATAGCATCAGGCGCCCAGGCATAATCAAGAAAAAATGAAATCGGGAATTCCATAGGCTTCAAATCGCCAACATTTACAATCCAGATCTGGTTGGCATTGTACTCATAAGCCAGGTTCATTTGCTCCCAGATTTTTTGGATCGGATTGGTGTTAATCCACTTATAATTTCTGGGGTCACCTACATAATCGAAGTGATAATAAATGCCATACCCTCCTTTTCTTGGTGCCTCATTCAGCTTGGGAAGTTTCCTGATATTGCCCCAGTTATCATCACAAAGCAGTAAGGTAATATCATCAGGAACCCGCATTCCCTTGTCATAATAAGCCTGCACTTCTTTGTAAAGTGCCCAAAGCTGAGGCGTTTCTGCTGCTGGTTTTTTAGTTACCTTCTCAATAATTTCACGCTGATCGCTAACAATTTTCTCCAGTAACGCTGTCGCAGTTCCTTCCGTCATCGGCTCATCACCGTCGCCCCGCATCCCAACTGTAATAATTTGTTCTTTATCAGCAACCCGTTTCAAACCGCTTTCCCAGAACTCCCGCAACTGTTGCGGATTCTGATCATAATTCCATTTGCCGCCTTTATATCTTTTCCATTCGTCATGCGCCCTGCTTAACGGTTCGTGATGGGAGGTGCCAATTACCACACCATATTCATCAGCCAAAACCGGATTCATTTTATCGTCGTCATTAAATGCACTTCCCCACATGGCCGGCCACAAATAGTTTCCTTTTAACCGAAGAATCAGCTCGAAAACTTTTCCATAAAACTTACTATTGAAGCCGCCGAACTCCTTTCTGCTCCAACCCGAAAGTGCCGGCGCCTCATCATTTAAAAAAATGCCGCGATATTTTACTGCCGGCGAAGCAATTACATGCCTGCCAGAAATGGCGAACAACGCATTGCTTTTTTTAACCGGAACATCTGCCCAATAATACCAGGGCGAAACACCGATCTGGCTCGACAGTTCGTACACGCCATAAATGGTTCCCCGCTTATCACTGCCTGCAATCACCAATGCCGAATCGATTCCCGGCAGGGGATTTTTTACCACCTCAATTAAGGTACTTTCCCAATTGCCGGCAATACCAGCCACATTAATTTTATTTTCCTTGATTAACTGATCGATTACCTTACTCTTCCCTATCGTGCCGATGATGATGGCCATCCGGGCAGTTTTATCAGTTAAGAAAGCGGGCTTAATACCCGTAACTTTTTCCAAGTCTGTTTGAAGGTCAGCGGCAGCACGCAATACACCCGGCCACTCATTTCCACTCACAAGAATAGAAGAAACAATACCTTTACCCGCCAGCGTGAAACTTCCCTTCACAAAGCTTTTTGTAATGAAAGGATCAGTCCCGGCAGCCTGACTGATGGTTTTGAAGCCAAATAATAAAATAAGGAGGACCAGTTTCTTCATATTATTTATTTTTAAAGTTGATGACTTCCCAATAAGCCTTTTTAGGTTGCAGGTTGCGATCAAAAAGCAATGGATAGTTTTTTCTTCCCATTACCGGAAATTCATCTAACCAGGAATAGCGATCGGAAATATTCCAGAAAGTAACATTGGTAATGACTTTTTTATATTCGCGGAAGACTTTAAAAACCATTGCATATTTAGCTGCTTGTTTGTTTTCCAATTCAGCTGTAAATACATCAGATTCCCCTGGCCTTTTAATTCGCTTACTTGGTTCCCAGGGATAAATGGAGAGGTCTAGTTCGGTGATCTGAATTTTTAATCCTAAGGATGAATACCGTTCAATTGCACTTCTAAGTGCATCTTCATTAGGTTCTTGTAAAGACCAATGCGCTTGTAAACCAACTCCGTCAATCGGCACCCCCTTATCTTTTAAACTTTTTAAAAGCCTGTAAATCTGTTCCCGTTTTTCAGGGCGTTCGGTGTTGTAATCGTTGTAATATAGCTTAGCCCCAGGATCTGCAGCATGTGCATACTCAAAAGCTTTGGCTATATAATTTTCACCACAGATCTGGTACCATTTAGAATTTCGTAGAAAGTGATTTGGATCATCATCAATCGCTTCGTTAACGACATCCCATGCATAGATTTTACCTTTGTAACGGTTTACCACTGTGGTGATGTGCGTTTTCAAACGTTGAAGCAATACTGCTTTAGTCACTTCTTTGCCGTCATCACCTTTAAAAATCCAATCGGGGGTTTGCTCGTGCCAGCATAAATTGTGACCACGAACTTTAATGCCATTTTTCACAGCAAAGCTGACAATCGAATCGGCATCTTTCCAATAAAAAACACCTTCCTGAGGCTGGATAGCTTTCATCTTCATGGCATTTTCTGCCGTAATACTATTAAACTGTTTTTTGATGAGTTGCGCTTCGTCGCCATGCAAATTTCTTACTGCTACCGCAACGCCAATTGGAAAATATTTCTTGTAAGCGTCTTTCAATCCTTTCTGAATAGGAGACTTTTCAGACTTCGCACGTTGCGCAAGGGTGTTGATCGCCATCAGCAAAAGAAAACAAACCCATAACGATCTGATTAATTTTGAAAAATTAGTAGCCTGGCTCATTTATATTTGGTTAGTATAAAGTTGAAGTTTATGCTACCTCAATCCTGTTTTTTTTATTCAATTAAACCTGAAGACTTACTCAAACTTAATATCTTTTATCTTACTGGAAATTCAATTTCAATCAAATTTGATAAGACTAAAGTATAACTAATTTTTATAAATTGCAATCGATTGCACAATTATTGTAAATTTATTTTTATTAATGTGAGTTCAATTAATAATATACTTTAGAATACCATTTGAACGATTTATTGTTGTTTTTAACCATCCTGCACTTTGGGTGGGTACCCTGCTGAATGACTACCGTGTGGACATATCTTCCGAGAGTGATTTTCTATACATTTTGCTAACTAACTTTAATAAAGCACAGGCTTTACCGAAGAGCGCCGTCAATCCCAAGGGCCGGGGAAATCAAAAAAACAGTTGCACAATAGTACAAATAGCACTACCGAACCTTAAACGCAGTGGTTTTGTGTTCATCAATATAAATTCGAAGCTTAAATGAATTTTGAACACAAAACGAAGTGACCACTGTTTTTTTGATGTGTGTAGGGTGGTGTGAAGGCCCCTAGCTGGATTGACAAAGCGCTTTGGGTACTTTGGCGCTCCAAAATGCGCAGCATTCTTGAACACTGCTAAAAATAATATTAACTGTGAAAAATTACCATGCCCCGCGGCAAAGAGCGGTAAAAAATCTTAAAATTAAATCAGTTTTAAAACAAAAAATCCCACTTTCAAAAAGCGGATTCAAATTGGAATATATAAATTATTCTTTCGCCAATGGAACTTCAACACCTACTGGCCCGCTTGGCTCACTTTCATTCTTAAGCCGATCTAAAGCGGTAACCAGATAACTATACCGTTTACCACTTTCTATACTGGTATCAATAAAGGAAACATAATCTTCAAAGCTAATTTTCAAGATGTTTTTCGGATCTAAAACGGAGATTTTCTCTCCTTCCGCAAAGCGATAAATGACATAACCAGAAGCAGTTTCACCATCACTGGCTTTTAATGGCCTCTCCCATTTCAGGTGTACACCATCTTTTAAAGCATCAGCAGATAGTTGCTGTGGTTGGTTAGGGGCAATTTCATCCAGCCATGGCATCTGAGGTGGCAAAGCCTGATACTTGTATAAATCATTTTTTAATGAATCGGCAACAGAACGCGCTACAGTACTTAAAGATTTGGAACTGAAATAAACGCTGCCTTGAATCCTATTGTTTTCTCTGATGTATCTAATCTGATTTGGAACTTCTGAAAGATTTCGCCAGGCCAATTCAGCCCTTGAATTTACTAAATATGCACCCTGCCCGATATACACATGCCTGCCGTAACTGTTATTGCTCCACCAATCTACCAGTGTACCAAACGGCGCCACCCTTCTGGTAAAAGTGAAATAAATTTGAGGGTTAATATAATCTACCCAGCCTTCTCGCACCCATTTACGGCTATCTGCAAAAAGTTCTGCATAATTGGATAAACCACTACTAGCCGATCCTTCAGGGTCTTCCCTTTTATTACGCCAGATTCCAAACGGGCTGATGCCAAATTTTACCCACTTTTTATAGTGGTGAATGCTGTCATCAAGCTGCTTAATTAAAACATTAACGTTGTTTCTTCTCCAGTCCCCAATATCTGTAAAATTCTCTTTGTATTTATTAAAGGTATTGGAGTCATTAATGGTTTGCCCTTCAAGTTTATATGGGTAAAAGTAATCATCGAAGTGAATGCCATCAACATCATATTCTTTAACCACATCCAAAATCACCTGAATAATGTATTCTCTCACTTCGGGAATACCGGGATCGAACTGCTTTTTGCCTCCATAGGTAAAAAACCATTCAGGGTGTTTTTTAAACGCATGGCTGTCGCTAAAAACAGTGCTGCTGCTCATGCTGGCGCGATAAGGATTAAACCATGCATGCAACTCCATGCCTCTGAAATGCGCTTCCTTAATAGCAAATGTTAAAGGGTCATATCCGGGTGCAGGCGCTAAACCCTGGCGTCCCATTAGCCACTGGCTCCAGGGCTCACGAGATTTTGCATAAAAAGCATCACCAGCTGGCCTTACCTGTAAAATAATGGCATTCATTCCTTGCGCTTTGTGTCGTTCGAGGATGCCAATCAGTTCTTGCTTTTGTTGGTCTACACTTAAACCTGGTCTCGATGGCCAGTCGATATTTGTTACAGTTGCTACCCAAACGCCCCTAAACTCTCTTTTTGGTGCAATTTTTGTTAAAGGTTGTGCATTTAATATATATGGTAGTATAGTTACAATTAAAAGTGCGTATAGAAAGTTTTTAAGCATTATTCTGTCTTATTTTTTATTCAGGATGAGTTCTTTTTGTATGTTATACAAATGAATGTTAGCAATTAAACGATTTTTTTTAAAAACTCTTATAATTTTTTTTAATAATTCTAATTTGCGTTTTGCTAAATTAATTGTACCCCACCATTATCAATTGGAGAACAAAAGTATATTAATTTAAGAAGATACAGCATTATTTAAGAATGGAACCACAAAAGATTAATAAGGGCGATAGAAATAAGATATACTTTCTGATTATAGTTATTGCTGCACTTGTTGGAACGAATGCTTACTTATATTTTAAAGACCGCCAGCAAAGTAAAAAGTTTGTAACAGTAAGCACAGAAAAAGATAAACTACGCTTAGAAGTAGAAAAAATAGAAGTAGAGCTGGATAAGATAAATGCCCTGAACCTTGATCTAAACGAAAAACTGGTTGAAGAACAAAAACTTGCCCGCGAGAAAATTGAAGAACTTAAGGCTGCATTAGAAAAGGGAGAAATTACCCAGGGCGAGCTGGATAAAGCTAATACCCAGATTAGCGAGCTCAAAGTTTTTGTTAAGAATTATAACGACCAGATCATCCAGTTACAAAAAGATAACATCTTCCTAAAAAACAGTCGGGATAGTCTGGAAAACACCCTCAGGAACATGAGTAGTAAGGCCTCAAGCCTTGAAAATGAAAATGCTAACCTTAATGCAAAAGTAAAAACCGCATCGGCATTGAAACTCCAAAATGCAGACATCGTTGCTTTTAGAACAAAATCAAGCGGCAAAAAAGTACAGGTAAGTAAATCTTCAACTGCAGAAAAACTTAGCGTTCGTTTCAATATTGTTCCCAACGAACTTGCTGCAAAAGGCCACCATAATATCTACCTTCGAGTATTTGATCCGGCAGGTAACCTACTCGCAGACGATGAAGACCGGTTTGAGGCTGAAGGACAGGAAATGCAATTCAGTCACTCCATTTATATCGATTACAACAATGATAACAGTTCTTACGTAATCGACTGGCGGAACCCAAAAGCATTTATGAAAGGGATTTATACCGTTATTTTATACACAAACGGAAATACCTTAGGTAAGGCACAGGTAGAATTAAAATAGGGTCGCTCTATTTACTAAGCCAACGGAAAGGTAAGGTAAAAAGTAGTACCAACATCAGGAACGGAAGTAAAACTCACTTCACCACCTGCATTTTCTACCGCTTGTTTTACGAATGCCAAACCTAAACCTGTACCAGAAGTTTTTGTAGTAAAGTTTGGAACAAAAATCTTATCGTGTAACACCTGCGGAATTCCTTTTCCATCATCTTTCACTTCTATAAAAGCATGTGTTTTATCGTTATACAAAACAACGGTAACACAACAATGATCATCACCTTCAATAGCCTCAATGGCATTTTTAAAAAGGTTATTAAAGGTTCTCAATAACTGATCCTGATCCGCCAGAATATTAATTTTCTGACTTGATTTATCGAGCAGGTCTATTTCAACATTGCCTGTATTTTTATACACTTCTCTTGCCCTTTCCAAAACCGGCAGTATCTCGATCTTCTCTAAATTGGTATCCGGCATTTTTGCAAAATTCGAAAATTCGGATGCAATTTTCGAAAGGCTGTCTATCTGTTCGATGAAAGACTTACTGAATTTATTAAATTTAACTTCAAAGTTCGGATCATTTTCTCTCCATGATTTATCAAGCAGCTGAACACCTAATTTTAATGGTGTAAGTGGGTTTTTAATTTCATGCGCCACCTGCTTGGCCATTTCGCGCCAGGCACTTTCCCTTTCAGAACGGGCAAGTTTAACCGCACTGGCCTCCAGCGCCGCAATCATACTATTATATTCTTTAATGAGTGAACCAATCTCATCATGCCTCCGCCACACAATCGGCTCATTGCGTTGCCCGATCCTGGCATGGCTAATGCTTTCCTGAATAAAGGTTAACGGACTGGTAATTTGATTGGCCAGGAACACGGCTAACACTCCCACAGCCACAAAAACAAGTGCATAAATATTAATCAGGTTACTTACAAACAGCGCAATCTTATCTGAATATTCTTCTTCGTTAGAATAGTTAGGCAAACCGATATAGGCAATCGTTTCATTTTGTGCGTTGCGAATGGGTGCATAAGCCGCCGCATAGGTAAGGTTGCCAATTTTTTCCTCCGGATTAATATACTCTGATCGTTTTAACTGAGTGAGGTAAGTATAAGCTAAAGGCCCCATTTTCCGTCCGATTACTTTGTAACTATACAACTTTGGATAAGTTGTCATAATTAAATCTCCCTGAATATCATAGAGGTTCAAATCTGCATTATTGATATCTGCAAAGTTGTTAAAATCAGCTAGGGCATTCTCATCATCTTTAATTCCGCCACTAAAAACCTGCTTTTCGAAATTCTGCTGCACCTTCCTGATCTTATCTTTAATGGCGGCATTTTGCTGGCTTCTATACTCGTTATCCATATAATAATAAGTTACCCAGCCCACAATCAGTAATGTGGCTACTACAGAAAGCACGATTGAAACCTGGATACGCGTTTTATATAAAATTTTATTGGCGTTAATCATCAATGATCGATTAATGCTAAACCAGCCTACACGCTCATCATCTAGATTTTTAATCAGCCAAACCAATCCATAAAGCACTAAAGAGAAAATTATAAATACCAGGAAGAAAAAGGATAAGGCTGCTAATCGCTCTACATAATCAACTTTTTCTTTGCTGATGATGACCATTTTGCTATCACTAGGCTTATAAATTAAATGGCTGTAGGCAGATAGTTTATCACCAGTGGTTAAAAAATCATCTTTTTTACCTTTAAAATCTTTTCCATCCAGTGGGTAGGTATAATTCCCTGATTGATTCAGCAGGCGATTATTGCTATAAAGTGCAATAGAATAACCCCTAAAATCTTCATCTCTTATTTGTTTTTGATCGCCAAGTAAATCTGGCAACCTGTTGTTATAGTTGTATGGTTTAGACCGGAGTTCTATCACCAGGGTACCCAACAGGGAGCCACCATCCAGAACCGAAACTATCCCAAAATAATCCTGATAACCAAAAGTATTATTCACTTGGTAAAAATAGTTACCACCGTTAATCTTAACAGAGCCTGATTCTACCAGATTTTTATACTTAGAAAACGGCTGACTCCTAATGTTATCTGCGCTTGAGCCATCTTTTTTATAGGGATAAATCTGGTAATCATACCTGGATAAATACCCATCCATATAATTTTTGATATGATTTTTTAATACGGGATAATTGGTTTCGATTCCTTGCTTAAAATAGCGCACCAAAAACTGATCGGTAAGCAATTGCGATTCCAGTACACCGAGCGAAATAATCGCATTCGGATCTTCTGAAGACTGCACTTTCCGGGCTAAAGGTTCGCGCAAACTACGTTCCTTTATATCTTTATATTTGATGTATTTGATAGACGTATTAAATGCAAGGCAGAAGAAAACAATAGCAAATAGACCGACAGAAAATCTTTTCTCCTTAATGTAAACACCTTTCGCAATGATAAATAAGATGAGCGCAAATACAATAAAAAATACCGTAAAATCTGTCACCAGCTTATACACAAATAAGGCCGCGAAGCCTGTTAAGAAGATAATTAATCTTTCTTTATTGGTTACTTTAAGCGGCAGGCTTATTGTTGCAACAATTACAGTGAGCAGGTAAATCTGAAACCAAACCAGGCATAAAATTACAATGCTTACCCAGCTGGATCCACTCAGTTTTAAAATATTAATAATTTCAAAATTGATTTTTGAATTATAGATGAGTCCGAAAAATACTTCATCACTAAAATAAGCGACGAGGCTAATAAACACCAATAATAATCCATGGATAAGGATGCTTAGAAATTTATTTCTCCTAATCCATTCAGGAAATTGATATTGTTCCTTATGATTATATACAAATAACAGAAACCAGGTTAAGGCAAATACATTAAGCAGAAAATCGCCAAGAGATGGCATCATAAAACTGTCGCCATAAATCCGCGGATCGAAGAGCGCAAGCGAAAAGTGATGGTTAAACCACCCTAAATACAAATCGGAAAGCCGGAATAATGCAAAAAACGCCAGTAAAAGAAAAGTGCCGGAAACAATATATCCTTTTCTGGCTACCAGTGAACTCAGCGAGTTAAAAAACATACATATACAGAGCATCCCCCCTATAAATAGCCACAACTGTATCACAGAATAGTAATCGGAGGTATAGCCCGGTTTTACTTTTAATCCAAATAGAAACTTATCATCAAGGCTTTTTATGGTGTAAACGTCTTTATCAGCAAAAGAGGCTAACGTTAATAATTTGGATGTGGAAAGAAAGGGATCTAAATCATTTTTAAAATACTGTGTTTCTTTGAATGGATATTGAGATTGAATGGAAATTAAAAATACCAAACTGAAATTGCCTTCTGTATGCTTGGTTACCTCGTACCAGGCATTATAGAAAAATAAAACAGATTTCCCCTCTTTTACTGTGGTTACATCAATATCGGTAACTTTATAGGTACTCCAGAATTTAAGTTGATTATTTTGAAATGTTAATAGATTAATGCCTTTATCGTTTCTAAAGGCGGATAAAAATTCGATCGCATCTTTTGGATTTTGATGCAGGTGTTTTGCTTTTTCTACCTGCTTATTATCCGATAAAAAATCCTGAACAATTCTTTCCTTGATCAGGAGGTTATTTTGAACTTCTCTTGCATCTCTTTCCAGAAGCTCAGATTTGGTGGTAAACTTGCTTAATGAGATAGAAGTTGTAATCAGGCAACAAGCCAATACAAACAGCAGAAATCTAATTTTTACACCAAAGCTCAATGTTATTAATTTTGATAAAAGTAAATATAGACAAAAACAGCGCCATAAACGGTTTGTTTATGGCGCTGCAAATTATAAAATTTAATAGAATATCAGGCTATAGTTGCGCTGCTGGTTTGCACTTCCCTGCTTACCTTTTTAACCAATCCCTGCAATACATTACCAGGACCAACTTCCACAAATTCGGTAGCCTGATCTGCCAACATATTGGTAACTGTTTGTGTCCATCGTACCGCACCGGTTAACTGCTTAATTAAGTTTTCTTTAATTTCAGCTGGATCGGTGTAAGGCTTTGCATCAACATTCTGATATACCGGGCAAATTGGAGCAGCGATATTTGTCGCTTCAATTGCCTCCTGTAATTCGATTTTAGCAGGCTCCATTAAAGGAGAGTGGAAGGCACCACCAACATTTAATTTTAAAGCTCTTTTTGCACCTGCTTCAGTTAATTTCGCACAAGCAAGATCAATCCCTTCTATGCTACCGGAAATAACCAGCTGGCCCGGGCAATTGTAATTTGCCGGTACAACAACGGCAGCAATTTCTGCACAGATGCTTTCTACCACATCATCAGCTAAGCCTAATATAGCTGCCATGGTAGACGGTTGCGCTTCACAAGCTTTTTGCATGGCATTTGCACGTGCAATTACCAGCTTAAATCCGTCTTCGAATGATAAGGCATTTGCGGCAACCAATGCAGAAAACTCTCCTAAAGAGTGACCAGCAACCATATCTGGTTTAAAATCATCACCTAAAACCTTCGCTAAAATAACAGAATGCAAGAAGATTGCAGGTTGTGTTACGTTGGTTTGTTTAAGCTCCTCATCCGTTCCACTGAACATAATATCACTAATGCGGAAACCGATAATTTCATTTGCTTTTTCAAATAATTCTGCGGCTTTCGGGTGCTCATAAAGATCCTTACCCATGCCTACAAACTGTGCTCCTTGTCCAGGAAAAATATATGCTCTCATTATAATTTTGTTTGGCGTATTGCGGTTAGCGCTCAATCTTGATACTTAATACTTTCTACTTGATACTCACTGGTCAATCCAAACTCGCCGTGATTAACCTTAAAAATTCTGCTCTTGTTTTATCGTTACTTAAAAATGTCCCTGTAAAAGCTGAAGTAGTGGTAACAGAATTTTGCTTTTGAACCCCACGCATAGACATACATAGGTGTTTGCATTCCATTACTACGGCCACTCCCATTGGGTTCAATGTATTTTGAATACAATCTCTGATCTCGTTGGTTAAACGTTCCTGAACCTGTAAACGGCGGGCGAAAGCATCTACTATTCGTGGAATTTTGCTTAAACCAACAATTTGGCCATTCGGAATATAAGCAATGTGTGCTTTTCCAAAAAATGGCAACATATGATGTTCGCACATCGAGTAAACCTCAATATCTTTTACCACAACCATTTGGCTGTAATCTTCTTTAAACATTGCCGATTTTAAAATCTCATCAGGTTTTAAATCGTAGCCATGGGTTAGGTATTGCAAAGCTTTAGCCACACGTTCTGGTGTTTTAACTAAACCTTCACGTTCAGGATCTTCACCCAGCTGACTTAAAATATCTTTATAATGGGTGGCTACGGCCTCGATTTTGCTATCGTTATAACGATCTATTTTCACATAGCCATCTATCGATTCGCCTTTTAATACATCTTTAGTGCTCATTAATATAGGGTTTAACCAAAGTATTCAACAAAGTTATTTTCGGTTTCATAGATTTTTACGCAATGTAAAATCGCACCACCTTCAGCAATCGGAGCCAGTAACTGATTCCAGACTTCGATGGCTAAATTTTCTGTTGAAGCCAGCTTGCCTTTCATAAAGTCTACATCCAGATTTAAATTTTTATGATCAACCTTATCTACCACATAAGTATTCATCACATCTTTTAACCACTTTAAATCTACCAGAAAGCCTGTTTCGGGATTAACTTCCCCCTTTACAGTAACATATAACCAATAATTATGACCGTGCCAGTTTGGATTAGCACACTTGCCATAAACTTCATTATTTCTATTATCGTCCCAATCGGGTCTTGCCAGCTTGTGGGCCGCGTTAAATGATGCTTTTCTTGTTATATAAATCATTACACTAGAATAAAAGGCCAAATATACGGATAAAGGCTTAAGACAGGATATGGAAAATGTAAGATGTAAAATGGATGATTATCCTACTAATCGAGTAACTTTACTACATGAAAACATTAGTGGTTGCCGCCACAAAGGCCGAACTTTCTTTCTTTTATCAGCATTATAGCCTGCCGGAGAAAGATTTTGTAGAAAGTAAGCATTTCGATATCCTCATCACTGGCGTAGGGATGGTTGCTACAGCCTTCGCAATTGGGCAACGATTAACCAGCAAATATGATTTGGTGGTGAATTTTGGAATTGCTGGCTGTTTTGACCGGAACATTAAACTCGGCACTTTGGTAAATATAACGGAGGATATTTTTTCAGAACTGGGCGCAGAAAACGGAGATGAATTTCTAAGCATTGCTGAACTTGGTTTTGGGGAAAACCATTATCAGAACAAAACAGAGATCAATATTGATTTACCCTCAGTTCGTGCCGTTACCGTTAATTGCGTGAGTGGCAATGAAAAAAGCATTCAAAATCTGGTCAATCTATTCAATCCTGTGACAGAAAGTATGGAAGGTGCAGCTGTTTTTTATGCCTGTAAACAATCAAATATTGATTGTATTCAAATCCGCAGCATTTCCAATTATGTTGAGCCAAGGAATAAAGATAACTGGAAAATCGGCCTGGCAATTAAAAGCCTGAACGACTGGGCAATAGCCTTTATTGCAGAAATGAACTGATTATGACGTTTTAGTTTATCGCAAGCCTTAATTTTGATATTATGAAACTTACACTCGGTTTTTCACCCTGCCCTAACGACACGTTTATATTTGATGCACTCATTCACCATAAAATAGATACCGACGGATTAACATTTGAGGTGACTTATGACGATGTTGAAACCTTAAATCAGAAAGCGATGAAAGGCCAATTGGATATTACCAAACTAAGCTTTCATGCCTTTGCTTATGCAGCCAGTCAATACGCACTTCTTGATGCCGGCAGTGCTTTAGGTTTCGGTGTTGGCCCCTTGTTAATCAGCCATAAATTTGACCAGGAAACATTAGCCGAAAAAATAAAAAGTGATCCTGGCAGTCTTCGTGTTGGGATTCCTGGTAAATATACCACAGCCAACTTTTTGTTAGGCATTGCTTATCCTGAGCTTCAAAATAAACAGGAATTGGTTTTTTCAGAAATTGAAACCGCTTTGCTGGAAGATCAGATTGATTTAGGCTTAATCATCCACGAAAACAGGTTTACTTATGAAGATAAAGGTTTAACCAAAATTGTAGATCTTGGCGATTACTGGGAAAAGCTAACGGGTTGTGCCATTCCTTTGGGTGGAATTGTGATCAATAGAAATCTGGATCGTGAGGTGCAATTAAAAGTAAACCGCCTGGTTCGCGAATCTGTTGAATATGCATTTGCACATCCAAAATCTGGTATCGAATTTATTCGCGAACATGCACAAGCCATGGATGAAGCTGTGATGTACAAACACATCGAACTTTACGTAAATAAATACAGCATAAACTTAGGTGCTGAAGGCAGAAATGCGGTAAATACTTTATTTAAGCTTGCACAGGAAAGGAATATTATTCCTGCTATCCAGGAGAATTTCTATATTTAAAGTATTGAAAGGTTTAAAGGTTAAAAAATGTTGGAAGGTTGATCTCATCACCCAAAACATTTCAACCTTAAAACATCCTCAACATTTGAACGCTAGTTATAAATGGGTTGGAAAGTTGATCTCGGCGCCCAAAACATTTCAACTTTTCAACATCCCAACCTTTCAACACCAGCAAACACTTTGTTTAAAGGGATTGAGAGTTGGAAGGCTTAAATGCTGGGAAGTTAATTTCGTCGCCTAAAAACATTTCAACTTTACAACATCCCAACGTTTGAACATTCTACCTAACTCACCAACAATTTATATCCCTTGCCGTGAACGTTAATAATCTCTACTTTATCATCGCCTCTTAAATACTTCCGTAGTTTACTTAAAAACACATCCATACTTCTCCCATTGAAATAATTATCATCGTGCCAGATACTTAACAATGCCTCTTCCCTGGTTAAAACCGTATTCTTTTTCAGGCAAAGCAAACGCAATAATTCAGCTTCCTTAGTAGAAAGCTTTTGTTGCTGATCGTGATGAGTGATGATTTGGGTGGTATAATCAAAATGATAATCGCCGATAGCGAACTGTGTCTCAACTGCTTCCTCGGCATTGCTATCTTTACTGGCTACGCGTTTAAACATCGCGTTAATTCTGAGCAGCAGTTCTTCAATGCGGAAAGGCTTGGTAATATAATCATCACCGCCTAAATCATAAGCGGCAGATTTATCTTCCAGCATGGTTTTAGCCGTTGCAAATATAATCGGAACCTGGGCATTCACCTTTCTAACGTCTTTACCCAAAGTAAAGCCATCTTTCTTAGGCATCATTACATCAAATATACAAAGGTCGAAATTCTGCTTATTAAAAGCCTTTAAACCTTCTTCCCCATCGCTGCACAAAACAACATCAAATTTGCCTTTCAGTTGCAAATAATCTTGTAATAATAAACCTAAATTCGGATCGTCCTCTACCAGAAGTATTTTTTTCATTTTTATGATTTTATTCACCTGTGTAGAACTTGCTACACCAAATGTTTGATTCTGAATGTACATAGTGGTTTAATTATAATCAGATTTAATTTACACCACTATATTAGGCAAAGTTTGCAAGCTAAAAATTATTGTATCGACCAATACTACTTTTGTGCCGATTATCTTGATTTATAAAGGTAAAGATATTTCAAACGTTGTTCCTTTATCTTTTTCGCTACTTACTTTAATTGTGCCGTTTAATTTCTTAATAATATCCTGAACATAATTTAACCCTAAGCCAAATCCTTTTACATCATGTAAATTCCCGGTAGGAACACGGTAAAATTGGTCGAAAACTCTTTTCGATTGTTCTTTAGTCATTCCTATACCCTGATCAGAAATTTCGATAACCAGGTGTTTATTGGTGTTCCGGGTAGAGATTGTAATCACAGGTGCATCTGCACTGTATTTATTTGCGTTATCAATCAGGTTATAAAGCACATTCGAAAGATGCAGTTCATCGCCATAAACAACCGCATTTGTGGCATCTGTATGGAGATTAATGATGGCATTACGTTTTTGCAATTGAAGCTCCATACTGTCTAAAACAATAATGATCAGGTCATTCATGTCCACCTCAGTATTTTCCATTTTAAGCTCGCCTTTTTCTAATCTGGCAATACTTAAAACCCGCTCAATATGACTTCCTAAACGCACATTTTCATCATAAATAATGTTCGCCAGCCTGCTTAACCTGTTTTTATCTTCGGTAACCTCGGGGTCTTTTAGGGCCTCACTTGCAATCATAATAGTAGCCACCGGGGTTTTAAACTCATGCGTCATGTTGTTGATGAAATCCGTTTTCATCTCCGATATTTTTTTCTGCTTCAGAATGGCATAAAGTGTATAAGAAAAGATAAAAACCAACACTAAAAGTAAACCTACTGATGATGCCAGCGTTGCACTCAGGTTGGATACAATGGCAGAGTTTTTATTGGGGAAACTTACGATTAATGTTCCTGGATCGCGGAATAAATCATTGCCAAAGAGCGGAATTTTATAGGTGTTTTCTGGCAGGAACTCTTGCTTGCCATTAGAAGCCTCTACATATAAAATCGAATCTTTTTTCGCCAGCGAAATTTTATAAGACGGCTTCTGATTAATATTATGGGTGAGCAATTCTTCCTTCAGCAAAGTCCCCAGCACCTCAAAATTTATCCGTTTATACAATGGAATATTCACTTCCTGCAACTCTTTAGAAACATCTTCAACTACACTCAAACGAGTATAGGAAAACGTATCTTTTCCGAGAGATGCAATTTTAAGCGCTAATTTTTTTCGGGCAATTTCATCCTGACGTTTAAACTTTTTATTTAAGTCTTCCGAAATTTTAGGCAGGCCAACCAGCAATGGATTTCCCGTTAACGGATCAGCTACTAAATACCTGATCGTATCCGGAAGATTTTGAGGTGTTCTGAAATTAAAGGTTTTTGCCATTGGAGAAATCAACTTGGTTCTCATGCTGTACCCTTTCAGGTTCAAACTATTCAAATCCACAATCGCATCCATTTCCACATCTAGACGGGTGCCATTAATAGCTGGTTTTGGCGTAGAAAGTGATTTAAAATCACTTTCTGAAATTAGTTTCGGCTTCTGGTAAGATACCCTGATAATACTATCCTGCTGATTTAAGTAGTTTTCAATCTGGCTTTCATGCTCTGCCTGCCTTAATTCAGATTCTTGCGCGAATTGTTGCCTCAAATCTTTAACATCAAGTGCCCGTTGACGAGAATCCTGGAGCATTCGGAGTTTGTTTTCAGCATCCTTTTTATTCAGGTGATCGGCAACATTTAAACGCTCTACTTTTTTGACCACATTGGCTAAAGTCTGATTTACCTGTTCATCAAAAAGCTGAGATTTTAGGTTATAGGCCTCCCGTATGTAATACAACTGCATTACAAAAACACCGAGCAAAGCCACCGTCATTAACACGGTTATAAACCAAAAACTTCTTTTTTTCATTAACCTGGGATTGCCTTACCTTTTAAGAAAGTTAAAATAAAGCGTCTTTTAAATTAATCAGATACCAAAAATAATGATTCAGGAATGGAGAAGAATGTTTTTAACATATTTTAACAAGGGGTATGATACTGTAAATGAAGATTTAAGCGAGGCGATTGCAAAAAAAATGCCGAGGCAAAAGCCTCGGCATGGTTCAAAATTGTTTGCTTAAAAAAAGATTCTTTATTTAGAAAGGCAAATCATCATCTTCACCTGGTGCATTGCTAACATCAACCGGAGCTGCATAAGCTGGGGCTGCTGCTGATGGAGCGCCTGCTGCAACAGCGTTGATTTTCCAAATTACCAAACTGTTAAAATAGGATGTTTTACCTGCTTTATCTGTCCAGGGGCGACCGCGTAAATTAAAGAAAACCTCAACCTCATCACCCGCTTTAAATGTATCTAATAATGCAGTTTTATCTTGTAAAGCCTCAAAACGGATATATTCTGGGTATGTTGGATTTTCTGCGTATTCTACTATTAAATCACGTTTTTTAAACGTTTCACTCACTTGCTGCGTGGCACCTACTTCGTGTACTTTTCCTTTAATTTCCATAACTAATACTAATATTGTACGTATAAAAGCCAAATCTCTATAATTTTATTGATAACTTCGCATATATTATGATGCAAGTTTTCCACAATAAAAGCAAGGTTATTATCACCTGCAACAAACGCCTTTCTCCGTATTTACAAGATGAAGTTACGGCTTTAGGTTACACTATAGAAAGAGCCTTTCAAACTGGCGTTGAGCTGAATATAACCCTCACAGAGTGTATTAAGCTGAATTTGAACTTGCGTTGCGCCAGTCAGATTTTATATTCGATTAAAAGTTTCAAGGCCATTACGCCTGATGATTTATATAATGAGATTGCAGCAATTGAATGGGAAGAATTGATCGATTTTGCCGGTTATTTCTCCGTAACATCCAATGTTGACAATCCAAACATCACTACACCGCTTTTTGCCAACCTTAAAGTAAAAGATGCGATTGTAGATCGCATGAAAGAGAAAAAAGGCATTCGCCCAAATTCTGGCTCAGATGCAAATAAAGCAGTAGTCCATTTATATTGGAAAGATGCCGATGCAGATGTTTTTATGGATACCTCTGGCGAAACGCTTGCCAAACATGGTTATCGTAAAATCCCAGGAAAAGCACCTATGTTAGAGGCTCTTGCATCAGGAGTAATCTATGCCACCAAATGGGATCGTAAATCACCATTTATCAACCCAATGTGTGGTTCCGGAACTTTGGCCATCGAAGCCGCATTAATTGCAACCAACCGCGCACCAGGCTTATATAGAATGAACTATGCTTTCATGCATATTTTAGGATATGAAGAAGAAGCCTTTTTCGCAGAGCGAAGAATTTTAAAAGACCAGGTAATTAAAAACACTGATCTTAAAATTATTGCCTCCGATCTTTCTGAAGATGCGGTGGAAGTAACCCGCAGAAATGCAAAAACTGCTGGGGTTGATACGCTAATTGAATTTGAAGTTTGCGATTTTGAACTTACGCCAGTTCCTGAAGAAGGACAAGGTACTGTAGTGTTTAACCCGGAATATGGAGAACGTTTGGGTGTTCACAGTAAACTCGAGCAAACCTATAAACGCATGGGCGATTATATGAAAACAAAATGCAAAGGCTATTCGGGCTATATTTTTACCGGAAACCCAGACCTTGCTAAAAAAATAGGCTTAAAAGCCTCGCGCAAGCTGGAATTTTACAATGGAAAACTGGATTGCCGCTTACTTGAATACGAATTATATGATGGTTCCCGCCGCGCACCATTAGTTGAACAAGAAACTGTTTCTTAATATATTCGATTTAATCGACCAGCCTGAATTTTTTAGTGTCTATAAAAGAGAATACTGGAAAATTCAGGTTTTATTATTCCGTGCTAAATCGCAGCAGCAATCACTCTTCCTACCATAGCAATCTTATAATGACGATTCTCAAACGTTATTATAGTGATTCAGACCATTATCAAAACGAATAATATCTTAGCAGATGCATATTTATTTTATCGAAATTATAGTGCTTTCTATATTAAAAACCCATTAAACTGCTGATTTGAAAGTTTCTAAAACACTGACTTTCAAAAACAAAAAGGAATACATTAAACTTTTAGGTTGTGTGTTTGTTTAAGTCATATCATTCGTTACTAGCTTTACGTAATTCCTTATAGTGCTAAAAACTTCCATTTCGAAAAACTATAGGAATAAAAGACTCGTATATATTAAAAACATTATAAAAATTATCCCTTTTTATGGAAGATGTATTAGCTTTGAAGACGAAAAATGTTGCCGGGAACATTAGAAAAATTAGAGAATATAGAGATTATACTCAAGATTATCTAGCGGCAAAATTAAAAATTTCGCAGAATGCCTATAGTAAAATTGAGCTTGGCTATAGCAAACTCACCATTGATCGCTTATTTCAGGTTTCTGAAATTTTAGAGGTTGAGGTTACGCATTTATTAACCTTAAATCCGAACGATTTAATAAAGATTATTTCGGACGACGAGCACAGAGCAGCAGCGGTGAGTTAATAACTTCCGCTGTTGATATCATTTTTTTATCCTTGCACATATTTCCAATATCTTTATTGCAAATATTAATTATGCAAGATTCCATCCTAAAAACTATCACTTTCGTTAAACAAACACTAAAAGATGCCGAAGCTGGTCACGATTGGTTTCACATTGAGCGAGTTTTAAAAACGGCCATAAATATTAATCAAGAAGAACACGGCAACGAACTCGTTGTTGCCTTCGCAGCACTATTACACGACATTGCTGATCCAAAATTTAATAATGGGGATGAAGAAGTAGGTCCCAATGTTGCAGAGTCTTTCTTACAATCTCTTGCTATAGAGGAGGAGACAGTGAAACACGTTAAGCTTATTATTCAGCACATGTCTTTCAAAAATAGCTTTGATGGAAATAGCTTTACCTCAAAGGAAATGCAAATTGTTCAGGATGCAGATCGTTTAGATGCCATTGGCGCTATAGGAATTGCAAGAGCCTTTACCTACGGTGGCTTTAAAAACAGGATTTTATATGATCCGGCAATTAAAATAGAAGCGCACCAGTCAAAAGAAAGTTATAAAAATACAACGGCACCAACCATTAATCATTTTTATGAAAAGCTTCTGCTATTGAAAGATATGATGAATACTGCTGCCGGAAAGAAAATAGCTGAAAAACGTCATCAATTTATGCTGAATTACCTTGATCAGTTTTACAGTGAATGGGAAGGTGAATAAATAAAATGTTTCTTAAAACAGTTGTACAATAGTATAATATTGCACTAACAAACCTTAACGCAGTGATTTTGTGTTCATAATTGCAGATTCAATTTTTAAAAAGTATTGAACACAAAACGATTGTCGTTGTTTTTTTGATGTGGGTGAGGTGGTGTAAAAGGCCCATAGTTGGATCAACAAAGCGCTTTGGGTAATTGGCGCTCCAAAATGCGCAGCATTCTCGAACACCGCTAAAAACAATATTAACTGTGAAAAAGTACCATGCCTCCGCAGCAAAGAGCGGATAAAAGATCTTTACCAATTAATTATGTCAATACTATTGTTTTTACTAAGAGTGGCCGCAGACCTGGATATAAATAACAGTAATAATTAACGAACTTAGAAGCTATCTAAAAATTATAATTTATCAACTTACGAAATTTCCAAAGCCTGTGCGCTGAAGAATTTCGTCAGTTTTGATGATAATACCACAAACTTTCGAAGTATTTCCTCCACCAAAGGCCACCTAAACTTCGCAAGTTGATCTTCATTCATGAAATTTAGACAGTTTCTTAGGTTATTACTAATCCATTATTCCCCTAAAGAGTGGTTTCCTTATTTTTATTTACTAATATTTTTAGCCATATAACTATATTTGTTAGTAAATAAAAAACTATGTCTGATCGAATTCGTGAAAAGTTAAATATTCTTGCCGACGCTGCTAAATATGATGTTTCCTGTTCATCAAGTGGTGGTACACGGAAAAATGATAATAAAGGCATTGGCGATAGTCACTCATCGGGCATCTGCCACACCTATACTGAAGATGGTCGATGTGTTTCCCTTTTAAAAATTCTTTTAACGAATCATTGTATTTACGATTGCTTGTTCTGTGTTTCCAGAAAAAGTAATGATATTAAACGGGCTGCTTTTACAGTAGATGAAGTGGTGGATTTAACCATGAACTTTTACCGTAGAAACTATATCGAAGGCCTATTTTTGAGTTCAGGCATTTTCAAAAATGCAGATTTTACAATGGAGCGGTTGTTGCTGGTTTGCAAGAAACTCCGTTTAGAGCAACGCTATAATGGCTATATTCATTTAAAAACCATTCCCGGTGCCAGTGAAGAGTTAATTAAGGAAGCTGGATTATATGCAGATAGAATGAGCATCAATTTAGAAATGCCAACCGAAGCTGGTCTTAAACTTTTAGCTCCCGAAAAAAGCCATGCAGATGTGATTAAACCCTTAGATTTCGTGCAACAAAATATTGTTCAGTTTGCAGCAGACAAGAAATTAATTAAACATGTTCCAAAATTTGTTCCTGCAGGTCAGAGTACGCAAATGGTAATCGGTGCCACACCAGAAAGTGATAAAGACATCATGTACACAGCAAATGCATTTTATAAAAATTTTGCTTTAAAAAGAGTTTATTATTCGGGCTATGTACCCATCAGTAACGATAGCCGAATGCCAATTCTAGGCACTCAACCTCCTTTGTTAAGAGAAAACAGGCTTTATCAAACGGATTGGTTGATGCGGTTCTATGGATTTAAAGTTCAGGAAATTTTAAATGATGCCAATCCAAATTTAGATGTAGATATCGATCCGAAATTAAGCTGGGCGATTAGAAACATGCAGCATTTTCCTGTTGATATTAATAAAGCAGATTATAAAATGATTTTGCGCATTCCAGGCATCGGCGTAATGTCTGCCAAAAAAATTGTTCAGGCCAGAAAATTCGGAAAGCTGAGAATTGATCAATTGAAAAAAATCGGTGTTGCTTATAACAGGGCGAAACATTTTATTACTTGTGCAGATAGCCCTTATCAGTTAAGAGATTATCAGGGAACACAAATAAAGGCTTTTATCATGGCCGAGAGCCAAAGCAAATATCTAAAAACAGATAACAATCAACTCATATTATTTTAATGGAATAAGGAACAAAGAGTAAGGAATAAGAACAGTGGCATGAACGGAAAACGACCAACTGTCTGCTTCCTGCAATTCTTACCCTTTAAACTTCTAACCCTCTAAGAGCGATAATTTTAATGATTTATACTTTCGATGGTTCACTAACGGGGTTACTAACTGCAGTTTTCGAATGGTTCGAGCGGAAACCCGGGCACACGACATTGAAATTTAATGGTATTTTCCAGCCGGAAGCTTTTACAGAAACCGTTGAGATTATTACAAACCAGGAAAAAGCTGACCGCGTTTGGAAAGGTCTTCAGAAGAAATTAAAAAAAGACTGGCAGCGCACTTTTTATTGCAGCTATTTATCTGAAATTCCGGAAGCATACGATCATCTTTTCCAGTTCGCCATTTATATTTTTGAAAATGAAATGGGTGCGGCGGCAAATTATGGAAACGATCATGTGATCGCCTTAGCTAAATACGCAAAAAGTGTAGAGCGTGAAAAACACCGGATGGAAGCCTTTATCAGGTTTCAAAAAACAGGAGATGGCATGTTTTATACTTCCATAGATCCTGATTTTAATGTACTTCCCTTAATTTCAAATCATTTTAAAAACCGCTATGCCGATCAACAGTGGATCATTTACGATTTAAAACGCAAATATGGCCTCCATTACGATTTAAACTCCGTGGAAGAAGTAACCATCAACTTTTCTGATGGTGCGAAAAACCCTAATCCTTCATTAGCTTTGATGGATGAAAAGGAAGAACTTTACGCCGTTTTATGGAAAGATTATTTTAAAAGTGCCAATATTGTAGCCCGAAAAAACACTAAACTTCATTTGCAACATGTACCAAAAAGATATTGGAAATATTTAACTGAAAAGCAATTGGCTTAACATCGATTTAATATAAAACCGCTAAATTGCAACATGAAATTAAGTGTGCTGGTTTTATTTACGGCTGTTGCTGTAGCGCTATCCATCGGGATGGTTAATTTTTACTTCCAGCATAGTTTTTATTATCTCGCCATCTCCTTTGGTGTTTCATTTCTGAGCAGTTTTCTTGTTTTTTATTACCTGCTTGAAAAATACATCTACAATAAAATTAAGCTGATTTACAAGCTGATCCACAACTTAAAACTTGGAAAAGACCTTAAAGATGCCTTAGGCGAATATGTAAGTTCTGACCCGATAAATGATGTAGAACACGAAGTAAAGGAATGGGCTGGCGCAAAGAAAAAGGAAATTGATTTGCTTAAAAAGCAAGAACAATTTAGAAGAGAATTCCTCTCAAATGTATCTCACGAATTTAAAACACCACTTTTTGCCATTCAGGGTTATATCGAAACTTTACAGGATTGTATTACTGACGATCCGGATATGGCCATTAAATTTTTAAAAAAAGCAGAAAATAATGTAGAAAGATTAAGCTACCTTATTAATGACCTGGATGCTATTGCAAAATTAGAAACCGGTGAATCGCCTATAAATTATCAAAAGTTTGATTTTGTATCCCTTGCTAAAGATGTAATGGAAAACCTGGAAGACAGGGCGAAAGCAAAAAACATTAAACTGTTCTTTAAGGATAAATATACGGCGATCACGAGTGTAAATGCTGATCGGGAAAAAATCAGGCAGGTGCTGATCAACCTGATTGTGAACAGTATAAAATATGGTATAGAAAACGGCGAAACCGCCATTAAAATATTTGAATTGCACGATCAGTTTCTTATTGAAGTTACAGATAATGGAATGGGGATCGAAGAAAAACACCTGGCAAGACTTTTCGAACGTTTCTATCGGATTGATACTCACCGGGCAAGGGAAGTAGGTGGTACTGGCTTAGGCCTCGCTATTGTTAAACACATCCTGGAAGCTCATCAACAAACCATTTCGGTAAGAAGCACGCCTGGAATTGGAACTACCTTTGCTTTTACGCTTCAAAAGGCAGATAAATAAGTAAAGCTTACGTGTAATATTCCCTTTACGCGCTAAAAAAGATCATTTTAAACGGTTATAATTAAACTGTAAACATTTGAACTAAATGTGCCAATTTGTCACTTTTAATTTAATTTGTGTATTTTTGCAATCCCAAAATCTTTTTAAAGAATGATTGATTTACAAGTACAGGATAAAACGCATAACGAAGCCAGACAAGGTGAAGCATTAATATTAGATGCACCAGTAAAAGCCGATGCCCGCAAATTATATATCGAAAGTTACGGTTGTGCCATGAATTTTGCAGATAGTGAAATTGTAGCCTCTATTCTTTCAGAAACAGGATTTGAGACCACTGGCGATTACCATCAGGCAGATGTGATTTTTATAAATACTTGTTCTATTCGTGAAAACGCGGAAACCAGGGTTAGAAATCGTTTATCGCAATTTGGCGTAGAAAAACGCCGAAACCCTAAGTTAATTGTAGGCGTTTTGGGTTGCATGGCAGAACGGTTAAAATCTAAATTTTTAGAAGAAGAAAGATTAGTAGATGTGGTGGTGGGGCCTGATGCTTACCGCGATTTACCCAACTTAATAGAGCAGGTAGAAAGTGGCCACAAGGCAGTAAACGTATTATTATCCCGTGAAGAAACTTATGCAGATATAAGTCCGGTTCGTTTAAACAGCAATGGAATTACCGCTTTTATCTCCATTACCCGCGGTTGCAACAACATGTGCTCTTTCTGTGTGGTACCCTTTACCCGTGGCCGTGAACGTAGTCGCGATGCGCATTCTATTATTGAAGAAGCAAGATCTTTATTTGAATCTGGCTACAGGGAAGTAACTCTTTTAGGCCAGAATGTAGATTCATACACCTGGACATCTGAAGATGGAACTGAAACCGTAAACTTTGCACAACTTTTAGCACAAACAGCGTTAATAAACTCTGATTTAAGGGTTCGTTTTTCTACCTCTCATCCGAAAGACATTACCGATGAGGTTTTGGAGACAATCGCTAAATACGATAATATTTGTAATTACATTCACTTACCAGTTCAATCTGGCAATAGCCGGATTTTAGAATTAATGAACCGTACTTACACCCGCGAATGGTACATCAACCGTATTGATGCGATTAGAAGAATTATCCCCGGATGCGCAATTTCAACCGATATTATTGCAGGTTTCTGTACCGAAACTGAAGAAGAACATCAGGAAACGTTAAGCATTATGGACTATGTAGAATATGATTTTGCTTATAATTTCACTTACTCTGAAAGACCTGGGACTTTAGCAGCTCGCAAGTTAGCAGACGATATTCCTGAAGAAGTTAAAAAACGCCGTTTAGCTGAGATTTTAGCGAAACAACAAGCACACTCGTTAATGCGTTTACAAGAGTGGATCGGAAAAACTGTTCGCGTATTAATCGAAGGCACTTCTAAGAAATCTGATCTTGATTATTGCGGTCGTGGCGATAGTGGCGCAATGGCAATCTTTCCGGCAATAGCGGGCGTAAAACCAGGTGAATATGCAAATGTTTACATTGAAAAATGTACTTCAGCAACGCTGATCGGAAGAATAGTTTAAAATAGAAGTTACAGGTTACGGGTTAAATGTTATGGGGAGCAGTTGTATAGCTCAAAACCTTTAACCTTTAACTTTCAACTTTCAACCTTAAAGAATGGATACACAAAATATAAAACAACGATTCGGAATTATTGGCAATTCGCCCTTACTTAATCGTGCCATAGATATTGCCAGCCAGGTTGCACCAACAGATATGTCGGTGTTAATTACGGGTGAAAGTGGTAGTGGTAAAGAGGTTTTTTCTCAGATTATCCATCAAATGAGTGCCCGCAAACATGGCTCATTCATTGCCGTAAACTGCGGTGCCATCCCGGAAGGAACGATCGATTCGGAACTTTTCGGACACGAAAAAGGATCATTCACTGGCGCACACGAAGCCAGGAAAGGCTATTTCGAAGTAGCCAATGGCGGAACAATATTTTTAGATGAGGTGGCAGAATTACCCCTCGGGACCCAAGCGCGCTTATTAAGAATTTTAGAAAGTGGTGAATATTTACGTGTAGGATCTTCAAAGGTTCAGAAAACGGATGTCCGCATTATTGCCGCTACCAATGTTGATGTTTACCATCGCGTTAAAAACGGCAAGTTTCGGGAAGATTTATATTACAGATTAAATACCGTGCCTTTGCGCATTCCTGCCTTGCACGAAAGAAAAGAAGATATCTATTTATTGTTCAGGAAATTCTCAGCAGACTTTAGCGATAAGTACCGTAGTCCGTCATTACACCTGGAGGCTGATGCTGTCCAAATTCTCACCAACTACAGTTGGCCGGGAAATGTTCGTCAGCTTAAAAATATTGCAGAACAAATTTGCGTGCTGGAGAAAGAAAGAAATGTTACCGGACCAGCGATTCTAAACTACATTCCAAATGAGGCGGGAAGTAATCTGCCAATGGCAATTAATTCACAATCAAAAGAAGACTTTACAGAAAGAGATATCCTCTATAAAGTTTTGTTCGACATGAAAAAAGACATGGTTGAACTGAAAAAACTGGTAGCCGAAATTATACAGCATGGTGGAAATACAGCCAGCGTTTTGGCAGACAATCCTCAATACATCAATCAGTTATACAGAGATGTTGAATTGCCAGGTGGCCAAGAGCATACTTTTACCATCCAGCAGCCCACCCCAAACAATAATAACAACAGCAATAATGCAGATTACTATGCACATGATGCAGAAGAGATTGAAGAATCTTTGTCGCTGATTGATAAAGAATCTGATCTGATCAAAAAAGCATTAAAAAAACATAAAGGTAAGCGGAAATTTGCTGCTCAGGAGCTTGGTATTTCAGAGCGCACACTTTACAGAAAAATTAAAGAATTAAGTTTGTAGGTAATAACTATTGCATTAAATATATATTGTAAAGCAACTAAAACAGCACCCATCTTAAATGAAAATTAAAATATTTGTACTTCTTGTAATTACGGCACTTACAGCTTGTTCTTACAAGTTTAATGGGGCATCAACCGTAGGTTTAAAAACCGTTGTGGTAAAGGTTTTTGAAAATAATGCCCCTTTGGTTGTACCTACATTAAGCAACCAGTTTACCGAAGCATTAAAAACCAGGATTCGTAATCAAACCAGCCTGAGCATCTCTACAACAGAAGGCGATGCAGTGTTTGAAGGTAGAATAACGGGTTATGACATTAAGCCGGTGGCTTTACAATCGAGCACCACACCAACAGCAGGTGCAAACAGGTTAACCATTACGGTAGCCGTAAAATACACCAACAATACAGAAGGCAAAGAGAAGGAAAGCTTTGAAGAAAGTTTCACTAAATACTTTGATTTTCCACTAAACGGTGCACCAATTCAATCTGCATTGCCGGCAGCAATAGAAAACATTAACAGACAGCTTACAGAAGATATTTTTAACCGCGCTTTTGCACAATGGTAATCTCATTTATAGCGCTATACTTATAAAACTTTCAAAAAACCGCTTACATTTTTTAACTTAGCGACAAACCTCTATAATGAATCATCAGCAGCTACTGGCAAATTTACTCGCTCAACCTGGCAAGGTTGGTCCGGAGCATGTACCCATGCTTCAGGAACTTGCAGTACAATTTCCATATGCGCAACCCATTCATCTACTGCTGGCTAAAGCTGATGCTTCTTTTATTCCCAAGGCTGCATTATATAGCCATGGCAATGCGCTATTTCATGTTTTAAACATGGTTTCGGTTCGGGAAGAAACTGCTTCTTTTGAAGAAGAAATTGAAGAAAAAGAGGAAATTGAAGCTGTTGTTCCTGTAAGTGATGAAGAGAACATTGAGATTGTTAAAGAAGAAATTTCAGTTGAACCGGCGGCATCTCCAGTCGTAGAACCAGCTACCAGCTTACCTAAACCAAACCTAGATTTTCCTGCAGAAGAAGAGTTATTTATCGAAAGCATTGCAACGACAGATTTTTTTGCCTTTGAACAAAAGCTCAGCACTGATGTGGTTCGTACTGCTCCTGTAATAGAAACAGTTGTACCTGACAGTCATGATGTAAACTTCGTTTCTAAATACGATGATGACCAGTTGCCTTATACTTTTTTATGGTGGCTCTCTAAAACCCGTAAAGAGCACGAGCAGATTTTTCAGCCTTATGTTCAGCAAAAACCGGCGGTTATTAAATCACAACCGATTCAGCAAAAAGATAACGCAGAGTTTCAACAGCAGTATGTTGAGCACATATTTCATATTCAAACTCCTTTCGAAGTTGCAGATCATTTAGCAGAATATCCTTCAGCTGATGTAAAGGATGCCAAGGGTGCAGAAATTATTGAAAAGTTCCTGAAAGAAGACCCAACCATAAAGCCTCCAAAGCCAGAGCAAATCGACAATGAAAATAAGGCAAAGAAGAGCGCTGAAGATCGTTACGACTTAGTTTCTGAAACTTTAGCGAAGATTTACATCGAACAAATGCTTTATCACAAAGCCATAGATACTTATAAAAAATTAAGTTTGAAATATCCAGAAAAAAGTGGTTACTTTGCCGACCTTATCCAATCTATAGAAAAGAAATTTTAAAATATAATATTTACCATGGTAACCTTTTTAATCATTTTATTAATTGTTGTGTGTGTTGCTTTAGGCTTATTTGTATTGATACAAAACCCTAAAGGTGGTGGTTTAGCAAGTGGCGGTGGCACAAGCAATATGTTTGGTGTGCAACGTACCGGCGATGTTTTGGAAAAAGGATCCTGGATCTTATTAGCCTTCATCGTAGTGTTAACATTAGCCATTACTACTGTTGCCAAAAGCGGCGGTGGCGCTACAGCTGTTGGAAATTCATCAATTCAAGAGCGTTTAGATAAAACGCCGTCTCCATCTCCAATCGGTGGGAACTTCAACAATACTGCTCCTGCAAAACCTGCAGATACTACTAAAAAATAAACCAAACTTATTTAGTTTGTATAAAGCTTTCCTGAAAAAGGAAGGCTTTTTTGTTTTTAATCTTTTTTATGTCCTTTCCCTTTCTGGGGAAAGGTGCCGATAGGCAGGCAACTAATAGCGATAATATGTTTAAATAGTATCGTAAGGTATATTATTAATCGAACGCTTAAGTTATAGAAAGTAATTTAATTATTCTCCTTATATTTAAGGTACCATCAAATCCCCATCAATAAGTCTACATCAAGTCCACCTTTAGTCCGTGTCAAATCCATCACCTCCCTATACTTGCGGGGCACATGACGCTGGTCTGCCTATAGATTTAAACGATGATAACTGGCTATGTCGTCTATACTATGATGGTTGAATCACGGAGTATTAAATGAATTTAGAAATATGAATTCCATTCCACTTGATCACTTTTATAAACGTTCACGAATTAATCTTTTACCAGTTCCCGTCAACGATAAAACTGAATATATTTAAAGTAAAACTGAACCTCATTCGTTTACTGATTTATAACGCCATTGATCGTGCCGGATAACGAAACGCTAAATATCATTTCTACTGTTGCCAATTATGGCAAACGCCTCTTCAGTTTTATCCGTGGGCGGGTAAAAACCGATGAGGATGCTGAAGATATTTTGCAGGATGTTTGGTATCAATTGAGTAATCAGCCTGAGGCTGGTGCCATTGAGCAGATTAGCGGTTGGTTATATCGCGTAGCCCGAAATAAGATTACCGATAAACATAGAAAGCAAAAAGAAGCTTTGCTGGATGATTTCAGTTACGAAGACGACGAGGGTGAATTTAACTTCAGGGAGGTTTTACTGGCAGAATCATGCTCACCAGAGGAAGAAAGCTTAAAAAGACTTTTCTGGGATCAGTTATTTCTGGCACTGGATGAATTGCCGGAGAAACAACGTTATGTGTTTGTTCAAAACGAGCTGGAAGAACGTACGTTTCAGGATTTATCAAATGAAACTGGTGAAAACATCAAAACGCTTATTTCACGAAAAGGTTATGCGGTAAAACATTTGCGTAGCCGTTTGCAAAATTTGTATCAAGAATTTATAAACTATTAAATAAAAGAAAATGAGCAATAGAAAATTTAGTAAGGGCATGAAATTCCTTTTCTTTCTACCCGTTATTGCACTTATCGCAACCGCACTGGGCTATATTGTTATGTACTTGTGGAATTGGATTTTGCCAAACATCGCTCACGTTGGACAGTTAAATTTCTGGCAGGCACTCGGCTTATTGGTATTGTGCAGACTCTTGTTCGGCAATTTTAACAAAGGTGGCGGCGGCTTTCGTGATAAAGCCATTAAAATGCGTTCAAAATGGGAAAGCATGAACGAAGAAGAGCGGGCAAAATTTAAAGCGGAGTATAAAAATAGGTGTAGTGGCTGGGGAAACCGAAATAAAGAGCAACAACAGAACTAACTCCGCTGGTCGGGATTTCCAATCCCGACAATAATTTCTGAGGATTTTTAATCATCCAGCAAGTATCTACCGATATATTCTACTAACCAAAGGCTACAAAATACTCCCTTTACAATTCAAAATCTCATTTGATGTTAAATGTTTTTTGCTATTCGCCTTAATTTGAGGTACTTTTGCTAAAAGATATAAACACATCAGATTGAATTTTAACGATTTTAACTTTGGCCCCGATTTATACGAAGGCCTAATGGCGATGGGGTATAAAAGCGCCACACCGATCCAACAGCAAGCCATTCCGGTAATTTTAGATAATCACGATCTAATTGCCTGCGCCCAAACAGGAACAGGAAAAACAGCCAGCTATTTATTGCCAGTAATGGATAAAATTAGCCGTGCTACCGATAGACATAATAATACCTTAATATTAGCCCCCACCCGCGAACTGGCTCAACAGATTGATTTACAGGTTGAGGCACTTGCTTACTTTACCAATATCAGTTCACTTGCTGTTTACGGCGGTGGCGATGGAATTGCCTATGAGCAACAAAAACGCTCTATGCGTGAGGGTGTAGATATCATTATTGCAACACCTGGCCGCTTAATGGCACATTTATCATCAGGCGTATTAAAGCTCGAACACCTGCAACATTTAATACTGGATGAGGCAGACAGGATGCTGGACATGGGCTTTTATGATGATATTATCCGCATCATTAGCTACTTACCTCAGAAAAGACAAACCTTGCTTTTTTCTGCAACCATGGCGCCAAAAATCAGAACAATGGCAGCCAAAATTTTGCAGGATCCGCAGCAGATCACCATTTCCATTGCAAAACCAGCTGAGGGAATTGATCAGCAAGCCTACAACATTCACGATCAGCAAAAGCAGGCTTTATTAACTGATATTTTTAAGGATGATAAATACAAAAGCAGTATCATCTTTGCCTCAACTAAAGAAAAAGTTAAAGCTTTATACAAAACATTTAAAAGTTTAGGCATTAAAGCCGAGGCATTTCACTCTGACTTGGGGCAGAAAGAGCGTGAAGATATTTTGCTGGCTTTTAAAAACAGAAGATTGCCAATTTTAATTGGAACAGATGTATTATCGCGAGGAATTGATGTGGAAGGAATTGACCTGGTAATCAATTATGATGTACCTGGCGATCCTGCAGATTATGTACACCGCATTGGAAGAACCGCAAGAGCTGCAACCAAAGGAACTGCAATAACGCTTGTTAACGGAAGGGATAAACGCAAATTTGATAACATTGAGCGATTAATTGAAAAACCCGTTCAGCGCATGCCTTTACCAGAGCAGATTGCTGCGATGGAAATTAGCCATGTAGAAGAAAAACGTCCGCCGCAAAACAACAACGGAAAGAAAAAAGTTTGGCATAAGAAAAAGCCAAAACCGTCAGTATAATTTAAACGCCAGTAAGCTTTCTTATTGGCGTTTTTCTTTTAACACTTATCTTTGCTTAATCCAATGGCAAATTTCATCCTTATTGGCTTATGCATCGTAGCCGGAATTCTTTTTAGAAAAAGCAAAAGCTTACCTAAAGATGCACATAAAGGCATCAATGCCTGGATCATTTATATCGCACTGCCCGCAGTGTCATTTAAATATCTACCTCACATTGTATGGTCAAAAGATTTACTGTTCCCGGCTTTAGCCCCCATTTGTATCTGGTTATTTGGCTGGTTATTTATTACTATTTATAGTCGGGTGAGGAAATTAAGCAGCGCAACTACTGGCGGACTAAAACTGGTGAGTTCCTTAAGCAACACCTCCTTTATCGGCTTTCCACTCATCCTGGCTTATTTCAGCGAGAAAGAGATTCCCATTGCCATTATTTGTGATCAAATTACCTTTACGCTATTATCTACCATTGGAATTATTGTATCAGTTCGCGCTTCGCAACAACAAAAATTAAGCGGTAAGCTGGTTCTGAAAAAGGTGTTAAGCTTTCCGCCATTAATCGGATGCATCCTAGCCCTGATTCTCCCCCATTATCTGGATATTTCGTCCCTTAACCCCTTATTTGAAAAATTATCTGGAACAGTTGGACCATTAGCTTTATTTTCTATCGGGCTACAGCTAAAGTTTGGAGGTTGGTTTAGTGAATTGAAACACATTAGCATTGCATTATTATACAAACTGATTTTAGCACCACTTTCTGTTTTACTGATCGCTGTTCTTTTGGGATTGAACGGTACAATTACTAAAATTACCATTTTTGAAATGGCAATGCCTACGCTATTAACCGCAGGCGTTGTTGCTGATCAATATAACCTGAACCCAAAGTTATCTAACCTGGTGGTGGGGATTGGAATTTTGCTGTCTTTTATTACAACAGCATTATGGTGGCTGGTGTTAACGAAATCTGGATTGGTTTAAGTTTAACCGCAAAGGGCGCAGAGTTTTCGCAGAGAAACGCAGAGTTATGGTAAATTTAACCACAGAGGGCACAAAGAGAAGGCACAGAGAACACAGAGGATTTTATTTTTAAGTGCAAATGTGAAATCTGTATCGTTAAAGCCACTATATTTTCCCCCGCAGATTTAACATAAAAGGTACGCAGATTTAAGAGGATTTAGGTTTAAACAAGTGTAAGGCTTTAATAATGACGCTTTGCTAATCTGCGGAATCCCCGAAATCAGCGGGATAATTTTTACGCAAAAGTTGATTGTAGAACTTGACCAATAAGCGCCCGGAATTTTACCTGGATTTTAAATTTGCCAGACTCCGGAATTCCGACTTAAGACTAAGACTTTAAAGTGCTAACACTCCGGCAAGCTGATCGGGATATTCGTAGCCAGGCCTCCATCGGATGTTTCTTTATACTTCGCATTCATATCCAAAGCCGTTTCCCACATCGTATTTACTACTGCATCCAAACTTACTTTTGCCTTATCAGGATTACTTTGCAAAGCCAGCTGACTTGCGGTAATGGCTTTGATGGCACCCATTGTATTCCGTTCGATGCATGGAATCTGTACCAGGCCACCTATCGGATCGCAGGTTAAACCCAGATGATGTTCCATGGCAATCTCTGCCGCCATTAAAACCTGTCGCTGTGAGCCGCCTAAACATTCAGTGAGTGCCGCAGCAGCCATTGCAGATGATACACCAATTTCTGCCTGGCAGCCACCCATTGCAGCTGAAATGGTTGCTCCTTTTTTAAAGATACTTCCAACTTCTGAAGCACAGGCAATAAACTGAATGATTTTATCTTCCTCATAACCATCGCAAAAGGTAATGAAATATTGAAGCACTGCTGGAATTACACCCGCAGCGCCATTTGTGGGTGCCGTTACCACACGCCCAAAAGAAGCATTTTCTTCATTCACGGCCAGTGCGAAGCAACTTACCCAATCTAAAATATAATTAAAGCCATTTCCACCCTTTCTAATCGCTTCCACCCATGAAGTATAATCGTGATACTCGCTCTTAGCCATTAATCGCTTATTTAGCGGGAAAGCCCTTCTGGCAACATTTAAACCGCCGGGCAAAAAGCCAGTAGTATGGCAACCGCGGTAAATGCAATCTCTCATCACCGCAAAGTGCTGTAAAATTCCGGATTTTGTAGCCGCTTCCGGTCTCCAGGCCAACTCATTTTCCAGCACAATTTCGCTCACTTTCAGTCCGGTTGATAAGCACCAGTGTAAAAGATCTTTTGCCTTTTCGATAGGGAATGGTAAATCAACCTGTTGTTTCTGACTATTATCTTCCCCCTCTTTAACCACAAAACCACCACCGATGGAGTAATACGTTTCTGAAAAAGCTTTTCCATTGTTTAAAAATGCCTGAAAAGTTACTGCATTCGGATGGAAAGGAAGGCTTTCGGCAAAAAGAAAGAGCAAATCATTATCATAATCGAAATTGATTAATAACGCTCCAGCCAGATTTAATTTTTTCTCTTGTTGAATAGCTTCAAATGTTGGGGTTACCGCATCTACATCAAAAGTAACGGGATCTGCACCAGTTAATCCCAGCAGAATAGCCACATCAGTTCCATGGCCCTTACCTGTTTTGGCCAGCGAACCATAAAGCAAAATTTTCACCGTTTCCACATGATCAATTAAGCCTTGCTCCTTTAAAGATGCTGTAAATTGTTGCGCAGCACGCCATGGACCAAGCGTATGGGAACTCGACGGACCAATGCCTATTTTAAAAATATCGAAAACGGAGATTTGCTCTTTAATCATGAAGAAGTTAGTTATACAAAGCTATGATTGTTTTATTAAAATTATGATCAATAAGTTCTTTAAGCCATGATTATTTTTTTACCTTACTTTAAATTTAATAATGCTCTATAATGAATTTTAACATAAACTACGAAGATGTAGACTTTGATTCCTGTCGTGCTACATCAGGCTTAAGACTAGCTAACTACATCATTGACATGATTTTTTTCTATTTGATCATGTTTGGTCTGGGTATCGTAATTGGAATTCTATCTCCAAGTTTACTTAATGTTTTTGATGGTTTAATGGGTCGATTAATTTCCCTATTGCTTTATGGTATCTGTATGTCGATTATTGAAGGCATTTCTAATGGTAAATCTATTGGAAAACTCATTACAGGAACGAAAGCCATTAATTTAGACGGAACTGATATGAATTTTGGTCAGGCATTTACTAGAAATATAATCAGGGCTATTCCCTTTAATGCTTTCAGTGCATTTGGAACGCCTTGTAATCCCTGGCACGATCGCTTATCCAATACGATGGTTGTAGAAGAAAAAAAAATTGCTTTGCTTAAGCAGAAAGAAACATTTTTTGATTCATTAAAGCAAAATCAGACAACCTAATAATCAAACTCCATAATTTCGTCATCCTTTAGCATCTGCTCTACAAACTTCTGGTGGTTAATGGGTGTACCGGTTGCCGTCCAGTTTCCGGTGATAATGTTATTAACCAACTGGTGTTTTCCGCGTTGCGGCTTTAGCTTATTTTCCCGAAAAACCTCCTCATAACTTTCTAAATCGCCATGAGCATGCTGTTTTTTCACAATGCGATAGACCCTCTTCGTGAAACGGCGATCGCCCATTTCTTCTACAAAAGGAAAAATAATCAACGCTAAAAGAACCACACCAGTTACCCCAATAGCCTGTTCGTAATAACCTGAGCCTACCGCCATTCCAATTGCAGCAACGATCCAGATAATACATGCCGTTGTTAAACCTTTAACCCGGTTTTCTTCTTTAAAAATAACACCTGCACCCAGGAAACCAATCCCTGTGACGATATTTGATGCAATCCGATCCTGACTCGTTGGTCCGATTTTAATGGATAGAATCGTAAATAACGCAGCTCCTAAACCGATCATCATCATGGTTTTTAAACCGGCAGACTTACTTCTGTATTCTCTTTCAGCTCCGATTAGTCCGCAGAGCAATGTGGCCAGCAGAAATTTATTTACTTCACTTTGCGTAATGAAATGGCTATTGTCTAAGATCTCGTTCATTGATGGATATTAACAGCACCAAATTAGTAAAAATCATAACATCTTAAACCATTTGCCCGACCGCCATTGGAACTATTTGGAAAATACTTTTCGTAACCCACCCCAATTTCCGATGTTCCGCCAGTATTGCTGTAGTTAATTTTTGAAGTGGTTGCGTCGTGACTAATCCCCAACCTGAATTTTTCTCCATTTGTTCTTCGGTTAAAAATATCGAAGATTACAGAAAAAACGATCGCATCATTGCCATTGGCATTTCCATCGTTCCGGTACCAGATTCCGGCATTAATCCCGGCATATTTATATTGAGTACCCACGCTGAATGAGTTTACATTGCCTTGTTTATACAAAACGATTGATGGAATGAGGTAGCTCCCATCACGGTCATACTGATCTGGAATCAGGCTGAGTTTATAACTCAGGTTAGCAGAAACCCGTAGCGGTAATTTTGCCTGAAAACCAGAAAGTGACTCATCCGGACGGTTTAAATGGTGTGCTGCCAAACCCATCATAAACTTTCCATACACCAGGTTCGTCCCTGCATTTGCATCCAGGTAAAAACGGCTATCAATTGCAGGCCTTTCTGCACCAGAAACACTCCCTGGAATATAGCCCGAATTGATATCAATCTGATCACCGAAAACCAGTTTATCCCAATTTAGTTTCTGATTGGTTACACCAGCCTGTAAGCCAAATGAAAGCGTAAAATCATCTCCACCAATAATGTACGAATAACTGGCTGCAATATTATTCTTCACCAGGTAGGCCGTTCCTTCACTACTGCGGTTAAAAATTATCCCCACTCCACTGTTAATCTGGTGGAGATTTAAATCAGCTGAGGCACTCATGTAAGAAAAATCGCTGGCTAAACCTGTCCATTGATTTCTATAGAGTGCATTGAACCTGATATCGCCCTCAAATTGCCCGGTTAGCGCCGGATTTAAGTAAATTGGTGCGTTATAAAATTGAGAGTAAATGTGATCCTGCCCTATCGAAATTAGTGGCAGTACCATCACCAGCATCCATAATATCATCCTCCTCATCATTATCTAATTAAATATATTACACCCGTTTTTTTCGGAGGTGATGAATTGTAGGTCATCCCTTTCCACTCGCTGCCATTTATAAATTTGACGTCTATTTTCCAGTAGTATACACCCTGCGGCTGTTCTTTTCCTTTATACGTTCCATCCCATCCTTCTAAAGGCGCACCATCATCCAGTTTTGAGCTTTCCCATAGCTGCTGCCCCCATTTATTAAAAACCGACATTTTCCATTCCTGAATACCTCTCCCCTTCGCCTGGAAAACCCTGATTTCATTCTTCGCACTTGCTGGCATAAAAGAATTTGGAACGTTCAAATATCCAGGAACACCAATAATTCTAACGGATTGAACTGTTATAGCACTGCATCCTTCCGTATTGAGCACCTTCAGCGTAACCGTATAAGTACCTTCATTGCCATAAGTATGATTTGGGTTTTGGAGCGTTGAAACCGCACCATCTCCAAAACCCCATTCCCAACTTACTGCGCCGGTACTGCTATCTTTAAAGCCAAAAGCATAATTCGGGATGGATATCTCATTGCCCGGCAAAACAGTAAAACCAGCCACCGGAGGAGCCACAACACTAATTGGCGAACTTGAAGTTACGGTATTGGTACAGCCTAAAGTATTGGTTGCTGTCAAACTTACGATGAAATTTCTGCCCGCTCCGTTAAAGGTGTGGGTCGGTTCGAAAGCGGTAGATGTTGTTCCGTCGCCAAAATCCCACATATAGCCTATCGCATTTTTGCTGTTGTTTTTAAACTTCACCATGAAGCCATCGCAACCGCTGGTTTTATCAGCTATAAAACTTACTTCTGGTTGTTCTAAAACTTCTATTTCTTCTACTGTTGAGGCGTTTGAGCAATCATTCGATGCATAAAGTGTAACCCTGTATCTCCCGGCCCTGGTAAAGGTGTGCGAAATAGTTTCGGGCGCAATATTCCGAACAACGGTACTACCATCGCCAAAATCGTAAACAAAAGTATTAGCCCCTTTCGTATTATTAAAGAAATCTACTTTAAATGGTGCGCAGCCCCGAAGCTGATTGCTGTTCACGACCAATTCTGCCGTAATGTTATTTGGAGCTACATTGATGGTATAGGAAGACTCATTGCTTCCACATTCATTCACAGCAAGCATTTTAACCACATAGTTCGTCACCGCGATGGTGGTATAAGTATGTGAGACACTGCTTTTATCTGTTTTAGTTATTGTGGTTCCATCTCCAAAATCATACGTATAGGTGCCATTATTTCCCGGCGAAGTATTGCTAAAGGTTACAGTAAAAGGTGAACATCCGGCCGTTTTATCCGGAGAAAAAATTGAGATTGGAGCAGCTTTAACCAAAACAGTTGAGCTTTGCCTACTCACGCCACAAGGTGTTGTCGCTTCCAGAGTTATGGTATAGGTGATGTCTCTCCCGGTAAGATCAGCTGCATAAACAACATCTGCAGGTTCGGCTAGGTTTGAAGAGGTACCGTTACCAAAATTCCATCTAAATGTTGCATCAGTTAATGAAGTGGAAGTATTTCTAAACTTCACACTTAGTGGCCCACACCCCTCCACAACATCTTGAGTGTAAGATGCAGTCACATCCTGCCGCGTAAAAAAGATATGTGAAAACTCATCACTATTACAACCTAAACTACTCGTAACAACCAATTTAATAATGACAGATTGATTTTGAGCAGCGATGGTGTAACCAGGGAAATTTATGCCCGTCCCGATTTGCACATCATTTGCGAACCAGGTATAAGTAGCATTTCGATCAGGATATGGCGTTGCAGCAATATTGGCTGAACTTAGGTTGAAAGGTACACAGCCCGCATCTGTTGAATAGGTAAATTCGGCCTTGGCAGGAAGATTTACCGTAATTTTTACTTGATTACTGATGGTTACCGCACACGAGCCACTGGAAACCGAACGCCTGTAATAAATGGTTGCCGTTGGTATCGGTGGTGTATAATTAACGTCAATCGCACCCAAAACATCAGTCCATACTATTGCGTTTAAACTCGATTGCCATTGATAAGCATAAGTTCCATTGCCACCACTTGGTGTAGAGCCGGCAAGTGGGGCCGCAGCAGTACCAATACAAATAATCTGATCGGCAGAGATGGTGTTGTTCCCCAGCGCAGGCAATACCACAACCTGAACACTGTTACTTACCGCAGCACAAATGGTACTATTTACTAATCTTCGGTAGAAAGTAGATACAGGCACGTTCAGCGTTAAATCTTTATTGGTAGCGTTGGCAATGTTTGTCCATGTATTTCCATCAGGACTACTTTGCCACTGATAACTGAACACCCCACTTCCGCCTGTTGGCGTACTGCCCGTAATGGTGGCGTTTTGACCAAAACAAATTGGATCTGCAGCCGTTGAGATGCTGTTGGTTACAGGAAAAAAGTAAGTAACTGTGGTTTCTGATGATGATGGCGGGCAACCTTCAAACCCGGCAATTGTCCACCTAAACCGATACGTTTGTCCGGGAACCAGGCCCGTAACAGCCGTGTTGAACAAGGTAGGATCATTAATTGTAATATCACTTTGACCAGAAACCAATGTCCATAAACCACTATTTGGTGTAGGATTATTCCCATTTAGTGTGACTCCATTACCACTACATAAGCTTTGATTTGCACCTGCATTTGAGGCTACTGTTGAGGGATTGATCGTGATCGTAGTTGCAGATGAAGAAACTTCTGAACAAGCCCCGCTTTGAACAATAGCCCGATACTTTGTGGTTACCGTAATGTTAGTAAAAACATAGGGATTTGCTATTGAATTTAAACTTGCCCAGGTTACGCCGTTATCTATAGAAGCTTCCCAGCGAACGATATTCCCAACTTGCCCTGTTAACGTAATAATGCCATTATTGGCTCCGGCGCATAATGTTAAATCATTACCAGTTGTTCCGCCCACACTGTTTGGATTTACGGTAATAACCACATCATCATTGGTACTGGAACAGTTTCCATCGCTGATCGTCCACCTCAACGTATAGCTATTCCCCACAACCAATCCTGAGATTACCGCATCATTTTTGGTATCATCATCAAAAGTTATAGCTGTTGGAGGAGCAACTGCAGTCCACTTTCCTGCCCCAACTACCGGAACATTTCCTTTTAAATTATAAATCGAAGCATTACAAACCGATTCGTCCGGCCCTGCACTTGCTAAAGTAGCACTGGGTAAAATAGTAATTGTAATTGATGTTGCTACTCCAGTACAACCACCAGCAGATACAGGAGTAACCGTGTAAGTTACGGTGCCAGGTGTAGTTCCTGTATTAATTAACACATCATTTATCTGATTGGCTGCAGTGGCAACCGGTCTGTTACCGTTCCCGGTAATCGAACCTGTTACCGTACTGCTATAAGTATAATTCACATTGGTTACTGCCGAAGTAAGCGTTATAGCAGATGAGGTACTATTACAGATAGTGAGGTTTGGTGCGGTGGCTGTAACATCAGGACTAGGTGTAACCGTTACTACAAAATTAAACGGAGGGCCACTACAACCATCTTTTTGTGGCGTAATAATATAAGTTACTGTTCCGTTTGTTGTTAAATCGGAATTGGTCAGCAAATCATTAATTACCCCGGTTCCGGATGCGGTAAAGCCTGTTACATTAGCAGATCCGGTAGCCGTCCAGTTAAAAGTAGTTCCACTAACCAGACCCGTAGGGGTATAATCGACAGTTTTCCCGGTACAAATAGTCTTGTTAGCTGCACTGGTAACACTAATATCTGGCTTTATGGTTAATACGATTTCATCATCAATCTGGTTACAGGGCGGTGCTAGTGTAGTGGTTGCTCTTAATATCAGGTTTACAGAGCCATTTACTTTCTCTGCCGCTGTTGGCGTGTAAACTGCATTCAGGTCGTTTCGATTGGGAGAAAAAATACCTAAACCACCAATCCAGGTTTGCGAACTTACCGTACCTGTAATGGTTCCGGCCAGGGTAAAACTGGTTCCTGTAAAACATAAAATCTGATCTGCATCTGCCCCTGCATTAATTACCGGAGCAGTGGTGAAGGTTAGTTTTTGTGTTTGAGAGATGGTACCGCAGTTATTTTTATGGATAACAGTAACGGTGTACTCATCATAATTATCAAACCTGATGGAAGGATATTTAGAATTCGCTGTTGTTCCGCCCGTAAAGCTATAAGTTCCTGATCCGGCAGGTGCAACCGTCCAGGTATAAGTATCAGCCAGATCCTGATAAGTTCCAGAAAGCACTGTTCGTGTTGGTCCGGATGTGGTATTGTTAAAATCGTAAGTGGCCAGGTTACAAAGCGTAATATTAGGCGAAAGTGTTGCTACAGGCAATTCATTCACCACAACCGTTTGCGGGGCTGATGTCACTAAACCACAGGATGGTGTAGTGATATTTAAAGTGATGGTATAAATGCCTGGATTCGTAAATATAAACGCAGGCTCCTTACTGGATGCATTTGTACCATTTGCATAAGTGATGGCTGGCGAAACATTCCATGAATAGGTATTGGCTGTTTCGCAGATATTATCCAGTACCGATAAATCAGTAGCGGTTAAGGTAGCGCCTGTGCAAATGGTGGTTTGCAGCAGTGAAAATTCAGGTTTTGGCGGATCCTGAATACATATTGTCATTTCAACAGGATCTGCATTACAGGCGCCGGAGCTACTGGATTCTAAACGGATCACATGCTGACCATGCGTTAAAAAACGGGTAACCAGATTATATGACCGCAGTTTATTGGCCTCTGCAATTGCACCGTCCACATACCAGTTATAGGTAACATTATTAGGTGCACAGGCCGGAGTATTGGTATCCGGGTTTTCCCCTAAAATGGATGTATTGTAAAAGGTAACATCCGTATTGGTACATGATGGTGTTTGAAAGGTAAAGGCATTCATAGGTTTAACCACTACTTTTGCTGATGAAGAAACAGGCGTTCCTACGGTACCGCAAAAATCATTTGATACATTTATGGTAACAGGAAATGCATTGTAAATGGTACCAGCACTGGTTACCGAATTGCTACCACATGATGATCTGGTATAGGGATGGATTACTTTTCCTGAATTATTGATAATATCGCATAAGGTATAAACCGTCTGGCTCCCGTCCCCCCAGCTAATGGTATAACGATTACCTGGAAAGTTGTTCTGAATACCTGCTGGAGAAGTATAATCGACATTGAACTCCAGGGCGCCTAACGGCAAGCATACAATATTATTGCCTGATGTCCCAAATGCGGTAATGGCTCTGTTATTAACCAATAAATACGCCTTTGTGCCTTTTGTCCCATCAGGCATAGTGGCTGTAGCAATAATAGTATAGTGGGTCTGATCTGCAGTGAAACTTTGATTAGGTGTAGAAAAAGTAAGGGTTGATGTACCTCCAGATGATTCATTTTTTATAGCAGCCGCAACGGTAGCCGTAGCGGTAGATTCATTACTAATGATAAAGGAATTATTAGGCCTGCTTCCACAGGTTCCGAAAGTTTCGGTATTTGCAGGGTTTAGGTAAGATGTCACCAGTTTGGCTTGAACAGGTGATCCGGCTCTAATCTCAAAGGCAGCCGACTCATTACTTACCAAAGCTGGTTGGGTAGTTTTTACACGTACCTTATAGCCCGTACCGGGCACAATTCCTGTTGTTGGGATTAAACCATTAATGTAAGTGCTATAGAAACCAGTATAAGTTCCAATCAGTTTTTCGCCACTAAAGCTACCATTTTGATCAGATAGATAAAGCTGAAATATATTACCCTGTCCGGCACAGCCATTGGCGATACTAAATGGGACCGCGATGGTACTTCCTGGAGTAAATGGTCCTGCATCTACAGCGCCTATGTTAACCTGGGAAAATCCGACAGATGTAATAAAAAGCAGCGCCCAAACCAGAGCAAAAAAAGGCCATTTCCTTATCAAACAGGTTTTCATAATCGCAAACAAATAGGGGAATGATTACTTACGTTCTATTTAGGATCGGCACTTCCGCATTTCCTGATTCAACACAGGAAAAGTTGATTAAACACTTCTATTACACGTTAATTAAATATCCATACGTAAAGTAGAAAATTTCCTTATCATAATTTCATTTTTTACATCAACACGAACAAAATGAATGAAGATATATTATATAGTAGGGCATAATCATGCCCAAACCTAAAAAAAGGGCAAAAAAAAACCCCAAAAGCAATTAAGCCTTTGGGGAATATTTTACACGAGATTAATTCGCTATAAGTGATATTACATCATACCACCCATACCGCCGCCGCCCATAGGAGGCATTGGAGCACCACCTTCTTCAGGCTCATCTGCTAAAACAACTTCTGTAGTTAATAACATTGCTGCAATAGATGCCGCATTTTCTAAAGCTACACGACTTACTTTAGTTGGATCAATTACACCAGCTCCAATTAAGTTTTCGTAAACATTAGTACGTGCATTGTAACCAAAATCTGCAGTTCCTTCTTTAACTTTCTGAACTACGATAGAACCTTCGATACCCGCATTTTCACAAATTTGACGCAATGGCTCTTCGATCGCACGACGGATGATTTGAATACCTGTATTCTCATCTTCGTTAACACCTTTAAGGTCAGCTAAAGCTTCTACCGCACGGATGAAAGCAACACCACCACCTGCAACAATACCTTCTTCTACAGCTGCACGAGTTGCATGTAAAGCATCATCAACACGGTCTTTCTTCTCTTTCATTTCAACCTCACTAGCAGCACCAACATAAAGAACAGCAACACCACCAGCTAATTTAGCTAAACGCTCTTGCAATTTTTCTTTATCGTAATCTGAAGTAGTTGTTTCAATCTGTGCTTTGATTTGACTCACGCGAGATTTAATATCTTCTGAGTTACCAGCACCGTTGATTACAGTTGTATTGTCTTTATCAACAACAACTTTCTCAGCAGAACCTAAATAAGTTAAATCAGCATTTTCTAATTTGTAACCTCTTTCTTCTGATACCACGATACCGCCAGTTAAAATTGCGATGTCTTCTAACATTGCTTTTCTTCTGTCGCCAAAACCTGGAGCTTTAACAGCTACTACTTTCAGTGAACCACGGATTTTGTTAACTACTAATGTAGCTAAAGCTTCGCCATCTAAATCTTCAGAAATGATTACCAATGGTTTACCTGTTTGAACAGTTTTTTCTAAAACTGGCAACAATTCTTTCATGTTGCTGATTTTCTTATCGTAAATTAAAATGTAAGGATTTTCTAATTCCGCTTCCATTTTATCTGCGTTGGTAACAAAGTATGGAGATAAATAACCCCTGTCAAACTGCATACCTTCAACTGTTTTTACTTCAGTTTCTGTACCTTTTGCTTCTTCAACAGTAATTACACCATCTTTACCTACTTTGCTCATTGCCTCAGCAATTAACGAACCGATAACCTCATCATTATTAGCTGAGATAGATGCAACTTGTTTAATTTTGTTATTGTCTTCACCAACTGTTTGAGATTGCTCTTTCAAGTTAGCTACAACAGCCGCAACAGCTTTATCAATACCGCGTTTTAAATCCATTGGATTTGCACCTGCAGCAACGTTTTTAATACCAGTTGTGATGATTGCCTGAGCTAAAACAGTTGCAGTAGTTGTTCCGTCACCAGCAATATCTGCTGTTTTAGAAGCTACTTCTTTAACCATTTGTGCACCCATGTTTTCAACCGCATCTTTCAATTCGATTTCTTTTGCAACAGTAACACCATCTTTAGTAATTGCCGGAGAACCGAATTTTTTATCGATGATTACATTACGTCCTTTTGGACCTAAAGTTACTTTTACTGCATTAGCTAAGATATCAACACCACGTTTCAGGGCGTCACGTGCTTCCACGTTATATTTTACTTGTTTTGACATTTCTTTTTAAATTTTGAATGATTGTGAAGGAATGATTGAATATTCGCTCTTATAATTATTTATCTGATTTATGCTGAACTCACTCATTCGAGATTCAGTCATTCAATCATTATTTATCCAACAACAGCGTAGATATCAGTTTCACGCATGATTAGGTAATCTTTGCCTTCGTAAGGAAGCTCGGTACCACCGTATTTACCATAAATTACAACATCGCCAACTTTTACGCTCGCTTTTTTACCGTCAGCATCTTCTTCTGAAACAGAAACTACAGTTCCTTTAGATGGTTTTTCTTTAGCAGTATCAGGGATATACAAACCCGATGCAGTTTTTTCTTCCGCCGCAGCTGGTTCAACTATTACTCTGTTTGAACTGCCAGCAATTGGTTTAAGGTTTAACGCCATAACTTTTATTATTTTTTATTTTGAGTTGAGTTTTAACTAAGCATACAATTAACACTTTTTATGCCAAGTGGTTTTGAGGGACAAATTTACACCTGTACTGTCAATTTGCAATCGATACAGGAATATAAGATGTCAGCTTGGCAGGGACGATTTGAGACCCTGGCCAATAAAACAATCTCAATCGGCAAATTGACTAATGTTTTTCAAGCCATCTGCAGCTGCGTTGTAATGGAAATGGGAAGTAAAACTCGCTCTTTACCTATTTCAAAGTACCAGTTGGGTTGGTGCCTTTATCCACTACTGTCTTCACATTTCCTTCCAAATCTGAGACATAAATTTTGCTTTGTGTAAAAGGCTTTTCAGCTCCGCTATAGAAGATCCGGTCATCAGCAGTCAAAAAAACATAGGGTACATTCATTCCTTCTGGTGAGATCCGGATTATTTTTTTGGTATTTAAATCCAATGTAAAAACGGCCTCAGGTAAATTGTTTAATCCATCTACCTGTTTGCCAAATCCTGCATTAAAAATAAGCTTCTTCTCGTTAGTGGTATAGAAAAAACTGTTACTGCTTGAGATGTGGTAGTCTGCCCCTATTAATTCTGCTATTGTTTGCGTAGCCAGCAATTTTCCGGAAGCATCGAACGTATAAATATTTTTTAAATCATGTGCAATCACTTCCGTTTCGCTCTTCCAGGTTGGTGAAAATACGCTGTTCGCTAACTTACTGCCAAGCAATAAAAATCCGGTGTTATCAGCTTTGATCAATGCGACTTTCCAAACGCCCTTATCATTAAACAAATTGAAAGCGATTGTTTTTCCGCTTGGCGACCATACCGCATGATCATAATTTTTGCTGCTGGCCTGTAACTGCAACTGACTTTTGCTTTCCATATCAGCCACCCAAATGCTTCGGTTCCCAACGCTGTCACTAACTGTATAAGCCAGTTTATTTCCATCGGGTGATATTGCCGGATCAGTAGCGCCGCCAAAAGAAATCTGTTTCATGGTATCAATGCTAGTCGCTACAATTTTGTTCCCATCCTGGTAAGCCAAAGCGAAGCTTTTACTACTTAAAGAAACCGTATCTAAAACTGCTGTGGATTTCGATTGATCATTACTGCCCGAATTACAAGCCGAAAATAATATTAGGCCAGGAACAACTACCATCGCCAAATGCAAATTGAATTTAATCATTTGCAATTTTACAAATTGTTTTTAATTAAAAAGATCCATGTCCATGGCTGGTGGCTCACCTGCCATCAAGAAAACAATAAATCCAAACCGGTTGGTGAGCCACCAGACCGGGGAGATGATTTTAATAAGACAACTCCATGGCTGGCGGCTCACCCGCCATCAAGAAAATATAAAACTCAAACCGATTGGCGTGCAAACAGACCGGGGGCTTATTTTAACCCTTTTTCTTATCAGCGTAACCAAATACTTTTTGCAACAAAGTGGTGCTCCTTGAATTGATGTTTCCCCTGATTTTAAGTTCCTCTTTCGCCACCTCTATAAATAAACCATCTATTGCTTTTTGTGTAACATACTCCGTTAAATTTGTATTTACCGGCTTCACCAATGGTAAACGATTATATTGAGTAGTAAGATCTGAATAGTATTTGGTCGCATTTACTTTACTCAAGCTCGTAGTTACAATCGGACTAAACTTCTGTAATAATTGCGCTGTAGTCACCCGTTTAAAATAAGCAGTTGCAGCATCGTTGTTTCCAAGCAAAATATTGCTGGCATCGGCCAATGTCATCTGCTTAATAGCAGAAATAAATATCGGCTTTGCTTCTGTGGCGGCATCTTCAGCAGCACGGTTTAAACTTACAATTACATTATCACAGAGTTTATTCAGGCCAATTCCGCGTAATGTTCGCTCTACTTTCTGCGCCTCAGGAGGCATTAAAATTTTAACCGCCAGGTTCCCCAGAAATCCGTCTTTTACAGATAACCGATCAGCGCCAGCCGAAACGCCGATTTGTAGCGCTTCTTTTATCCCCTGACCAATCTCAAAACTGCTTGGCGTACCTGTTGTAGAAGCCGTACCCTGCTTTTCAGTAACCTTTTTAAAGATATCGCTCAGCTTGATCTGAGCATCTGCTTTCAGGTTTATAAATAATATTAATGCAAGAGATGCAGATAAAATATTAATTTTCTTCATTTTGTGTGTGTGTTTAATCCTTGATAAGCAAAAGAACTGCCATAAATATTCCATGGCTGCTAAAGATAAGGTTTTATCAAATAGCTGTACAGGCTCATTCTATAGCGGTGGAGCATACCCATTGAATTTAAATACCCAATTGTTTGGTTTATCTCTCATCACTCAGAATTATTTTTTATACTTGAAAGATATTTGAAATAGCTACCTGATTTTTTGAAGTTTATAAAAAACACAGCTGGAAATACCCAGCAAGACGATGCCAAACTAATTGCCGAGTATAAAAATACTGGCGATTTGGATTCGTTGGGTACACTTTACAACAAATATATGCACCTGGTTTTTGGGGTTTGCTTAAATTATTTCAAAGATGAAGAGCAAAGTAAGGATGCTGTGATGCAAATTTTTGAAGAATTGGTTACGAAACTGAAAATTCATGAAGTGCAAAATTTCAAAAGCTGGCTTCATGTATTAACCCGCAACCATTGTTTGATGGCGCTGAGAAAATCTTCAAAGCAAAATAATGTTTCTATAGATGATACTTTTGTGGAAAACAGCGAACTAGTGCATCTAGATATCGACAACACAAAGGAAACGCAACTTACCATTATGGAAAAGTGCATGGAAACTTTGCCTGAAGAACAGCGAAAAAGTGTAGATTTATTTTATTTACAAGAGAAATGTTATAAAGAAGTGGCTGATATTACGGGCTACGATATGCTGAAGGTGAAAAGTTATATTCAAAACGGTAAGCGCAACCTGAAGATTTGTATAGAGAAAAATAGTGGTGAATAACGATTGGTTAGATATTGATGTGCTTGAAGATTACCTCGACGGTAAGCTTGATGCCAAAGGTATGCACTTTGTAGAAAGGCAGGCTTTAGAAGATCCCTTCGTAGCAGAAGCGTTAGAAGGCCTGAAACAATCGCCAAAACGCAAGCAAACACTCTCTATTTTACAAAAACAACTTTATGATCGTGTTACTCAAAAACCAGTTAAACGAAAACTTTGGGGCATTACCACGCAACGACTAAGTATTGCTGCTACAGCTACGGTGGCATTTATCGCGGTAAGTATTCTTTTCTTTATGCGTGAAACCAATCGTCGAAATGCAGAAACTGTCGCAAGAAAGGCTGATGGTGTAGTCGTAAACTTAGATACTAACGCTCCGCTGGCCGCCACCACTACAAAAACAAAAGATTCTGCAATAAATATTAATGAAGCCACAAAATCTGCCTTAATAGATCAGGTGATTGCAAATGGAAAGTCTGGGGCTTTAGCGAAAAACACGAAATCTGCCCCGATCGTTAAAACTTCAGAAAGTGCAGTGCAAACCGAGCAGGCCACAGCCAATTATCAACGATTCAGTAAAAGTAGACAATCAATAGCTCTTGGTGCACCTAAGATGAAAACAAGCCAGGAACCGATGAGTGAGGCTATGGTTTCGGCTACGCCATCCACAACTACAAATCAGATTGTATTTAGTGGTAATGTTATCGATCAGCGTAACGGACAACCTGTTCAAGGTGCTGTGGTGAAAATTACAGGTTCCGATAAAATCACTGCAACTAATGCGAATGGTTATTTTGCCTTACCTGCTGACAGCAATTCGAAGGATAAAGATTTGGTGATTAATGCCCTTGGTTTCAAGGAAACTCCAGTAAAAGGCACACAAAACCCAGACGCCATTCGGGAAGCATTAAGTGGAAATAAATCGCTGAATGAAATTGCCATGATCACCGGATCAAACGGTAGAAAAAAAGAAAATATCCCTGCACCAAAGATAGTACTAAGGGCAGAACAGAACTTAAACGGGAAGCAGGCTGATGAAATTAGCAAACCAATTCCTGTTGCCATTATTGATTATACGCAATATTTAGCCAACAACAACAAGCTTTATAATCCTAAAGGACCGGAGCAATTTGTGATACTGGGTTTCAAAGTGAAGAAAAATGGGCGGCCAACAAATATCAAGGTCATTAAATCGCTTAATGTTAAAGCCGATGCCGAAGCTAAACGCCTGATTAAGGACGGTCCAGACTGGGTCTTACCCACGAAAGGAACAAATGAAGTGGAGTTGAGTATTAGATTTTAAGGAGAAATAGCATCAAGGTTTAACCGCAAAGATAATTAAGAGAAGGCGCCAAGAACGCAAAGTTGGGTGGCCAAGTTAAACTAAGTTAACCACAGAGGTCAAAGAGAAAAAGACATCGAGAACTCAGAGTTGGGCGTTGAAGTTTAACCGCAAAGATAAGTAAGAGAAGGCGCAAAGGGCGCAAATCATAGAGATACTCAAAACCTATAAAGTAAAGCCTTAGCTTTTCTTTGCGAAAAACTTAGCGTCTTTGCGGTTAAATAAATCTGAGCCCCGTTTACTCTAAACAAAAAAAGACCAAAGCACTTAAGCATTGGTCTTTTATATTTTAAGAAGTTATATTCTATTTAAAGAAATAAATGCCCGCATAAATAATCGCAGCCAAAGTTGCCGAAACAGGAATGGTTAATACCCATGCCCAAATCAGGTTGATGGTTACACCCCAACGTACGGCCGAAACACTTTTAACTAATCCTACCCCTACAATTGAACCAGTAATGGTGTGCGTAGTAGATACCGGAATAGCGAAATGCTCTGTTATACCTAACGTTACTGCGCCGGCCGTTTCAGCAGCAACACCTTCTAGTGCGGTTACTTTTGTGATTTTAGAACCCATTGTTTTCACAATTTTCCAACCACCACTCATCGTACCCAACGAGATTGCAGAGTAACAGGCAATTGGCACCCATGTAGGTAATGCTTCAAAATCAGGAATAACTTTCGATGCAATTAAAGCGGTAGCAATAATTCCCATTACTTTTTGCGCATCGTTTCCTCCGTGGAAGAAACTTAAAGCCGCAGATGATAATAACTGTAAACGTTTGAACCACTTCTCTGCTGTTGATGGTTTTGCATAACGGCAGATGTTAATAATAATTAAAGTAATCACCACCGAAATAACCATACCTATTACTGGTGCCAATACAATGAAGGAAACAATTTTAACTACATAACTCATGTTTACCGCATCCAACGGACTTGCACCTATAAGCAAAGCATGTGTCATACCAGCACCAGCAAAACCACCAATAAGCGTATGCGATGAACTGGACGGAATACCATACCACCAAGTTAAAAGATTCCAGATAATTGCGGCAACAAGCCCGGCAAGAATCACTTCTAGGGTAATATAATTTTCGATTACCGTTTTGGCAACCGTATTGGCTACCTTATGATCGGTAAAATAAAAGTAAGCGGCAAAATTAAAAAGTGCTGCCCACAAAACCGCCTGAAAAGGCGTAAGAACTTTTGTAGAAACAACCGTTGCAATCGAATTAGCGGCATCGTGAAAGCCGTTTATGTAATCGAAAGCAATGGCCAGAATTACAACAACAACCAATAAGGTAGTTACCATGTTTGTGTTTTATTAAGCGTTTTTAACCAGGATAGTTTCAAGCACATTCGCCACATCTTCACACTTATCTGTCGCTTTCTCTATCGTTTGTAAAACCTCTTTTTGTTTAATTAATTCAATTGCATTGGTTTCATATTCAAATAAACGGGCAACCGCTAAAGTAAATACATAATCTGCCTGGTTTTCACCGCTATTAATGCGGATACAAGCATCTGCAATTACACGGATGTTTTTGAAACTGCGTAATTCTTTAATCGCTTTATCAATATCAGTACACATTTCTACCAAAAGCTCAGCGATTTTAACAATCGGTTCGTTAATGGTATTCATGTTATACATTTGCATGCGATTTGCTGTACCGTAAATATAATCTGCAACATCATCTACAGCTGTAGCCAGCTGGTGAATATCTTCACGATCGAACGGTGTGATAAAGTTCCTGCTTAACTCTAAGAAAATTGAATGGGTAATATCATCACCTACGTGTTCTAAACGCTCAATTTCCTTGAAAATAGTTTTCCGGCTTTCAGCATCAGCTGTGCTAACCATTTCTAAAAGAGATTCTGCGATTTTTAATGCATTACTGCCAGCTTGCTCAAAAAGAGGATGAAACTTTCTATCTTGAGGGGTAAAGAACTTAAAAATATTGTTCATGTTAATTCTTAATATGTTACAAAGCTACACGCTCAATGTTAAGTTAGTGTTAAGTTATAGATTATTATTAAGGATTCATTAAATTTTATCTATGTTTCTGATATTCTGAAAGTAACAATCTCTACTTAAAACCGTAGCCCAACTACTTCCGCCAACTGATCTGTTAAATTACCTGGTTAAAATTAACATTGTGCTTCAAAACCTCAGAAAACAACACCTGACTTAAATTATCTTGGTTGAGTGGTTCTTAAATCCTATCATAAAAGATGAGCCAAATCTGTTAAAAAAACCTTTCTAACGTTGACGTGTTTAATACCGATACCACTACAAAGATGACAGCTCACAACAGAACCAAACTTTGGGTTTGGATTGGAAGTATTTTCGGATTGTTGATTTTAACGCTTGCATTTGGCGCAATGTTCTTAAGTGCAAGATGGAAGCCTATGCTCACAGAGAAGATAAAAGAGAGTATATATAATGGCTCTAACCATCTATACACTATAGATTTTAAAAGTATTAACTTAAATGTAGTTACCGGAAGCCTCGCTTTACGAGATGTTACGCTAAAAGCAGATCCATCGGTTTTTGATAGTTTGAAAAAACAAAGGCTTGCGCCAGCACATGTTTTCGAAATTAAACTGAAGAAATTACAGATTACAAGGGCAAGTATCCTAACGGCCTATTTTAAAAAGCGTCTGGATATAAATGCCATTATCCTCGATCGCCCGTCAATTAATGTTACCTTTAATAAGGTTCCAAAAGCTGTTGATACTAATAAGGTAGAGAAATCACTTTATGAGCAAATCTCTAAAACCTTCAAATCTGCCCGGGTTCACGCAGTAAAAGTTATCGATGCCGACTTTAGCTACATTAACAGTGGTGCTCCAAAAAAAACCAGGAATGTTATCAAACACCTGGATATTAATGTCAAAGATTTCTTATTAGATTCCCTTTCTGACAAAGACACCTCCAGATTTTACTACACAAAAGATATTTCATTTGAGATTGCGGGCTATAAATCGAACACTAAAGATAAAATGTACAGCATGAAAATTGATACCATCAGCGGTTCTACCTCTGCAAAAAGGATATCAATCAAAGGCTTCAAATTAACACCGCTATATCCAGAACTGGCTTTCACCAGAAAATACAAAGTTCAAAAAGACCGTTACGACCTCACCTTTAACGATATTGAATTTGACGGAATGGATTTTACCAGCTTGAATACTGATGAAAAGATCCATTCGAGGTTAGTAACCGTTGGTCCGGCCAGGGTAGCGGTGTTTATGAGCAGGGAATCTCCGCCAGCTGCTAACCTGGATAAAGGGAGAAATTATCCCCATATGGCGCTTAAAAGACTAAATATTCCAATTGCTATTGATACGATAAGGCTTAAAAACATCGATATTAACTATTCCGAATACAGTCCTGCGAGTAAAAAAACAGGCTCAATAGTTTTCAATGCGCTAAAAGGTACGATCCTGAACGTAACTAACGATAGTTTGAAGCTAACTAAAAATAACCATGCGAAGGCCAATTTAAATACACTTTTAATGGGTGCAGGAAAGATGAACGTCAAAATAGATTTCAACCTGACTGATCCAAATGGAGCATTTAGTTATAGCGGAAGTTTAGGCGCTTTTAACTTCACAAAAATAAATCCTTTGGCAACTGCATTAGGCCTGGTTGAAATTGAAAGTGGGAATATCCAACATCTGGATTTCAAAGCAAATGGAAACACCACTACAGCTTCAGGTTCGATAAACATGCTTTATATCAATCTGAAAGTGAAATTATTATCTGATAATATTGATGGCGAAGGAACAAAAGAAAAGGGTTTCTTTTCTTTCCTGGCTAATTCTATTCTAATTAAAGATTCGAATCCTACAAAAGGAGATCCGCCTCGCACGGCGACCATGACCAACACCAGAATTAAATCTGCATCTTTTTTCAATCTGATGTGGAAAACCGTTTTTGTTGGGATAAAAGATATTGTAGGCGTAAGCATTGTTCCTGAAAAAAACCCGGTGAAACAGCAAAAAGTAATTGCCAAAAAGATTCGGGAGCAGAAAAGAGCCGACAGACGGGAAGCCAGAAAAGCGAAACGGCAGAAAAATTAATCTACGGCATTTAAGAAATACGTTTATAAATGTATATTGCTGTGAAATCCAGTCTATTCGTTAAATGCCAGAAACCAGGAGGTACAGATATAAAATTATTAAATGGGTTGCAGCGATAATTGTTATCGCTTTCAGCCTTTTGGCTGCAATTGCATGGTTTTTAAATGTAAAATCCCGCCCGTTATTAACTGAACAAATTAAAACACTTCTTTATAAATCTACAGATAGTTTATACACCATCAGTTTTTCAAAGGTTACTACCAATGTTTTAACCGGGAGTGCCACCTTGCAAAACGTTAAAATAACCGCTGATACCGTTCGATTTAGAGAATTAATTCGGTTAAAAAGGGCGCCCAACAACCTCTATACCGTTACCTTAAAAAAATTAGTGGTAAAACATTTCCACCCACTCACCTTATATCGGGAAAGGAAGCTTCAGATTGAAGAAGTAATTTTTGATAAACCAGAGGTACTTATGATGAACAGGCAGTTCGATTTTAATGAAGACAGGCCACCGCGACTAATTAAATCGCCTTATTCATTTATCTCTAAAAATCTCGAAGAATTTAGCATAAAAGCCATTCGCTTTCAGGATGCGAGCTTTAAATATATCAATAAAAATGTAAATAAGCTCAGCGTTTTTGCCATCGACGACCTCAATATTACACTCACAGATTTGCTCGTTGATTCTACTTCAGCTGATGATCCATCCAGATTTTACTTATTGAAGGATGTAATTATAAACCTCAACAACTATCAATACACCACACCGAACAAAATGTATAACATTAAGCTTAATAAGCTTGATTTTCGTGCATCTACAGGAATGCTGAGGGTAGATAAATTTGAACTGGAGCCGCGTTACGATGAAATGAAATTCGCTGAAGTTGCAGGTCACGCCACCGATAGATTTCATATTCAAATGAGCAACATTTCCATGAATGGCATTGATTTACCCGTTTACATTAGCAAACAGGAATTGCGGGCAAAAGAAATGGGCATTGCAAATGGCTTTGTTTCTGTATTTAATAACGGAAGTGTAGAGAAACAAGTGGGTGAAATTAAAATTGGCCAGTTCCCGCATCAACTTTTGCAGAAGCTGGCTCCTCCTGTATTAGTTCAGAAGATTAATTTGAAAGATGTTAATATAAGTTACGCCATTTACAACAGCGAAAGTCAGCAGCGTGGCAGAATCTCTTTCGAACACACTTCTGGTGTTTTCAAGAACGTAACTAACCTCCCAAAAATAAAGGCAATAAACCCTACTATGGAGGTAAGCTTAAACACCTACCTATTGGGTCAGGCCAGTTTGGATTTAAACTTTAAATTTGACCTGAAGGCTCCTAAAGGCGATTTTGAATACAAAGGAGTGTTACATAATTTCAATGCAAGGGTACTCAATCAAATTACAAAACCATTGGGCCTGGTTAGAATTAACAGTGGAATTGTAGACAAGTTACAATTTGATTTTAAAGCGGATAATACTGGTGCAAAGGGCAAAGTAGATTTTTATTATTATGATTTATCGGTTGCGTTGATGCGCAATGATCCATCCAAAGATCACCTGGTAACCCGGGGTTTAATTTCGATTCTAGCCAATGCGCTGCTGATCAATTCTGAAAACCCAAATCGTCACAACGAGTTTGTCTCATCACAGGTTGATTATAAAAAACCCGATAGTTCGTCATTTTTTAGTCTGATCTGGAGAAGCCTGTTTACGGGCATTAAAAATAGTATCGGCATTACAGAAGAAAAGCAAAACGAAATCAAACAGCACATTGCTAATTTTAAAGAAATGCAGGCAAACCATCAGATCAGAAAGCGAAACCGGTTGAAGCGGAGGCAGCAGCGAGATCGCGAGCGCAGACAAAATGAACGGCGATAAGTACAATAAATTATTAACCTAAGTTTGATAATTATTTACTGTCTTTTATACCCAGGTCTGCAATCACTCCCTCTGAAAAACTATTTCGTAGACACATCTCCTAGGCGGGTTTTTATGCCTCTCGCTAACCAACTCTAATAAAGCATAAGCCTTACCGAAGAGCGCCGTCAATCCCAAGGGCCAGGAAATCAAAAAAACAGTTGTATAATAGTATATAAAGCACTAACAAACCTTAAACGCAGTGGTTTTGTGTTCATAAATGTAGGTTCAATTTTAAAAGGTATTGAACACAAAACGAAGTGCCTCTGTTTTTTTGATGTGTGAGGGGATGGTGTAAAAGGCCCATAGTTGGATTGACAAAGCGCTTTGGGTACTTTGGCGCTCCAAAGTACCATGCCCCGCGGCAAAGAGCGGAAAAAAATCTTTACAAATTAATGGTGTTACCAGATAGTCCTTTGGAGAGGTGCCCAAAGGGCTGGTGTTAAAACAAAAATAACCATTGAGACGATACAAATACATATTATTAATTGAAGGTTATTAATGTTTACTTATATTTAAAATAAAAAAGACAATTATGGTTATTGCTTTAATTCTTATAGGTGCTTTATTTTTATTTGGCATTTTCTTTTATAACGGTCTAATTGGCAAAAAAAACCAGGTGACCAATGCATTTTCGGCCATAGATGTGATGCTTAAGAAACGTTTTGATTTGATTCCAAACCTGATAGAAGTGGTTAAACAGTATAACACTTACGAACAGGAAACGCTTACGAAAATTGTAGAACTACGTGCAAAAGCCACAGCTGGAAATATTTCGGAAGCAGAGAAGGCCACGCTCGATACACAATTGAGCAGCAGTGTGAATGGCTTAATGCTTAATGTAGAGAACTATCCTGATTTAAAAGCAAATACGAATTTTATTAACCTGCAAACCACCTGGACAGAAAGCGAAGAACAGATTGCTGCCGCCAGAAGAACTTATAATGCTTCTGTTACCGATTACAATAATTCAATTATGATGTTTCCGGGAAGCATTTTTGCCGGTATGTTAAATTTTCAACCCATTGCAGTTTTAGCTACCGCTGAAGAAGAACGAAAAAACATTAATGCAAAAACCCTTTTTAATAGTTAATGCAAAATTATCTAGACGGTAGTGTAGCTTTGCAAAACACTCTGACTACAATGGAGGTTGAGCGAAAGCGGGTTGCATCGGTGCAAACCAAAGGCTTTATTTTTATTGGCGTTGGCATTGCAGTAGCCATCATAGGCCTTTTGCTTGGGCTGCTATTCTGGGCAGTGCTTGCAGGTTTAATTCCTGTAATATATGGTGTAATTATCTTATTTAAAATCAGTGCTGCAACGAAAGCATATGAACTAGCCTATAAGCAAAATGTGATTGGCGAGGTACTAAAATTTCTAAATCCAAGCCTAACGATAAGCCCCAAGGATGGTATTTCATCAGACGAATTCAGATATGCACAGCTTTTTACCAAACAGATTGATCGGTATAAAACAGAAGATCTGGTGAGGGGAAAAGCTGATAAAACAAGCTTTTATTTTGCAGAGGTTCATGCCGAACATAAAACTGAACGTGAAACCAAAAATGGCACAGAAACTTCCTGGACCGATATTTTCAGGGGGATTATTTTCGTTGCAGATTTTAATAAACACCTGGGCAGTGTAACGATTGTGAAACCGAAAGATCTGGGAAATACAATTGGCTCATGGTTTACAAAAAATATTTTCTCCTTCGGAGATAAAGAGGTAATCCAGCTGGAAAACCCGGATTTTGACCGAACTTTTGTTACTTATGGCAATAATCAAATTGAATCCCGCTATATTTTAACACCAGCCATGATGGAGCGAATATTGTATCTGAACGCCAATGCGCTTGAAAATATTTCTCTATCTTTCATAGACTCGAGATTGTACATCGCTTTTCCTTTAGATAGAAATTATTTCGAGGCGCCTATATTTGAGTCCTTACTTAATCCGGTTTCGCTCAATACTGATATAAATACGATCCGTTTTTTGTGTGATATTGTGAAAGAACTGGATTTAAATACCAGAATTTGGGGCAAGGAATAATCGATTGCTTTTATATATCGGTTATTATGAAGAGATAAACTTCTACCTATCGGTTGGTGTCTCACCAACAGAAAAAATTATTGTATAAATTTAATTAGCAGATTGCAGAGATAAACTTATGATGGTTGATAAGATACCAACCATTAGTTAAAGGGGTTGTCCCGCAGATCAAAATGATCAACGCAGATTTTACTTCCTGCTTCTGCGGAAATCACCTAAATCTGCGGGAAAATTATTTGAGTCATGCCGAAAATTAGGCTGGTTGATAAGACACCAACCATTAGTTAAAGGTATTATCCCACAGATCAAAATGATCATCGCAGATTTTACTTCCTGCTTCTGCGAAAATCACCTAAATCTGCGGAAAAATTATTTGAGCCATGGCAAAAATTAGGCTGGTTGGTGAGACACCAATCAGGAGAATAATCAATTTGCTTAGCTTAAATGTTTTTTAACAATATCCTCTAATGCTGCGATATCGAAAGGTTTAGAAAGGTAGCTATCTGCTCCGGCCTCATCAGCTAATGCAGAAATATCATTATTTGCAGAGAAATAAATTACAGGGATATGCTTTAATGCAGGGTTACTTTTAATGGCACGTGTAGCTTGTATTCCACCCAAATCAGGCAACCAGTTATCCATAAAGATGATATCTGGCATAAAAGCCGAAACTTGTTTCTCTATCTCATTTGCACTCTCGGATGTTTTAATTTCATAACCTGCATCCTCCAAAATGAATGTACACAGATCTAAAATATCCCTGTTATCATCAAAAACAAATACTTTTTTCGCATCAGCCATAACTCTTTCTCCCGAAGGCAAATCTAACTACTATTTATTAATTAACTCGTTTATAAATGCGGCCATTTTTAAGCTATCCAATATCACATCGGGCTTTGCATTATTCAACGCCTGCTGTGGCATATATGGCATAATGGCTGTTTGCGGATTTTGTATCGCCGCTAAACCGCCATATCTTTTTACTGCTTTTAATCCTTCTACACCATCTGCATTTGATCCTGATAATAATATACAAACCAGTTCATTTTTAAACACCTCTGCAGCAGACTGAAAGGTAACATCAATAGATGGACGCGAATAGTTCACCTTTTCTGAATAGTCTAACGATATGGTATGGCTATTTTCAATCAGCAAATGGTAATCAGCAGGAACAATATAAACATATCCTGGCAATAATTTTTCTTTTTCTTCAGCCTCTCTAACCATCAAACTGGTTCTGTTTTTCAATAGATCGGTCAGTAGTGAGTCATTGCCAGCTTTACGGTGGGTAACTATAATAATCGGAAAGTTAATTCGTGTACTTAAATTTGGAAAAATCTCAAGCAGCACATCCAAACTCCCTGCAGAACCACCAATAACCAAGGCACTACATTTGCCGTGAGTTAAAGTTTTCTCCATATTTTTTCGTTTTTTACCCGCTTGTAATCTTTTGCGTTAGGCCAGAAATCCAAACTTTCTTTACTTCCCAGCGCCAGGTACCCAAGCTTCTCCAGGCTATTATCAAATAATTGAAAGACTTTGTGTTGCAGATCTTTATCAAAATAAATTAAGACATTCCTACATAAAATAAGCTGAAATTCATTAAAAGAGTGGTCTGAAACTAAATTGTGTGTAGAAAAAATCATTTTACTACTTAACACCTCATCGAACTTAGCCAGCGAATAGTTTGCAGCGTAATAGGATGAAAAATCTTTTAATCCACCAGACTGAACATAGTTTTCAGAGTAGCCTTTCAAATAGTTCAACGGAAACATTCCCTGTTTTGCTTTTTCTAAAACTGATGGATTGATATCAGTCGCGTAGATCAGCGATTTGTTTAACAAGTTAAGCTCTTTCAAAACAATGGCTAAAGAATAGGCTTCTTCTCCGGTTGAGCAACCTGCTACCCAAATCCGAATGAAAGGATATGTTCCTAAGGCGGGTAAAACATCGTTTCGTAACGACTTATAAAAAGTCGGGTCACGGAACATTTCAGTCACGTTTACTGTGATTTCTTCTAAAAACCGCTTAAAATATTTTTTGTCAGTTCTAACCGCATACCTGAATTCTGCAAAACTCACAAAACTATCCAGTGTATATAAACGGGTAATCCGTCTTTTTATTGATGCATGAGAATACTCTAAGAAGTCGTATCCATGCACCTCCAATACATCGTTCAGAAGCGTATCTACCTGTTCATTATCAATTGCGTCAATTATCACCTTATTTTGTTACCTCTTCTATTTGTTCTAATAACTCGTCAACATTTATCGGTTTAGATACATAGCCTGAAGCACCTGCGATCAAACAACGTTCCTTATCGCCAACCATGGCTTGTGCAGTAACAGCAAGTACCGGAATATTCTGCATTTTAGGCGATTTCTTCATCGCTGCCATGGCCTGGTAGCCATCCATATCAGGCATCATCATATCCATTAAAACAACAGAAACGACATCTCTTTCTTCCATAATGGCGAAACCATCGCGGGCACTGATAGCCGATAAACACTCGAAACCTTTGGCCTTTAAAACAGCTTTTAAGGCAAAAATGTTTCGGTTATCATCGTCTATAATAAGAATTATTTTTTGAGGCATATAAAATAAAAGTACTAAGATTTATAATGATTTTCATATAGCCATACCCGTAGAAGCGAAACGAGTTGATCCATATCCACCGGCTTACTGATATAATCGGAAGCACCCGCAGCGATACACTTTTCACGATCGCCCATCATGGCTTTCGCGGTAACAGCTAAAATGGGCAGATCACGATATTTGAAATCCTGCCGGATTGCAGAAGTGGTTTCATAACCATCAAGTTCTGGCATCATCATATCCATTAAAACCACATCTACAGATGGATTTTCATTCAATAGTTTCAAGGCTTCTTTCCCATCGGTAGCGGCCAAAACCTTCATTTGATGCTGTTCTAACATTTTCGTTAACGAGAAGATATTCCGTATGTCATCATCCGCAACCAGCACAGTTTTGCCTTTCAGCACGTCCTGCAGTTCTGAGAATTTTTTAGGTGCTTTTGTTTTTTCCTTGCTTTTTTCTTCTACAAGGTGAAGGAATAAACCGACTTCATCTAAAATCCGCTGATAAGAGTGGGCCGTTTTAACCACGATAGAGTCTGCATATTGCTTAATTCGGTTTTCTTCACCTTTTGATAGGTTTTTACCTGTAAAAATAATGATCGGAAGGTTTTCCAGTCCAGGTGTTTTTTTAACTACTTCGAGTGTTTCGTAAGCATGTTTATCAGGAATTCCCATATCAAGAATAACACAATTAACATCTGGCTTGTGCAGCGCGGAAACGCTCTCTCCTACCTGGTTCACAATCTCCGTTTGAATGTTGAAATTGCTTAAGAAGTAGCTTAATGCTTTTGCATGTTGCTCATTTTCTTCCACAATCAATACCTTTTTAGGATGACGGCTTAAGGCATGTTCCAGTTTTGAAAAGATCTCCTGCATGTGTTCAAAAGCGAAAGGCTTATTGATAAAATCTACCGCTCCTTTAAGCAAACTCTCTTTTTTAACCTGGAGAGAAGACATGATATGGACCGGAATCGGGCGTGTATCAGGATCAGATTTTAATTCTTCCATTACCTGCCATCCATCTTTTACCGGCAATTGAATATCCAGTAAAATCGCTACCGGTTGATAAGCCTTAGCCATTTCAATACCTACATCTCCACGAACGGCAACCAATCCTTTATAATTTCTTTTCCGGGTGAAATCCAATAGCGTTTTGGCAAATGGTGTATCATCCTCAACGATCAAAATTACTTTGTCGCCGCTTTCAATATTATCCCGATCATCCTCAATTTCCTGAGGAATATTCTCCACTGTTAAGTAGCTAACTTTCGCTACTGGCGCTTCAACCTGAGGTATGAAAGTTTTTTCGACCAAAGGGATTGATCCTTCAAAACCTTTATTTTTATCGATAGGCAATGTTAAAGTGAATATGCTGCCTTCGTTTTCTTTGCTTTTTAGATCGATGAAACCACCTAAAAGTTTAGCCAGTTCTCTACTGATTGACAAACCTAAACCTGTACCGCCAAACTTACGACGGGTAGAACCATCGGCCTGTTGAAAGGCTTCGAACACCATGGCCTGCTTATCTTGCGCAATACCTACACCAGTATCAGTTACCTCAAAAATTAAGGCATTAAGTTTTTCATTCTTACTAATATTTAGCTTTACCGAACCGTTCAATGTGAACTTGATTGCGTTTGAAAGCAGGTTTTTAAGGATCTGTTCTAAACGCATTTTATCGGTATGGAAATACTCCGGAACATCGTCCGCTTTGCCAATTACCAATTCAAGCGCTTTCTCTTTTGCTAATGGATTAAACAGCGATCTCATGTTTAAAGCAATATCACTCACTTTAACATTGGTGCGATCGAGTTCCATTTTGCCAGCCTCAATTTTAGATAAATCCAAAATCTCATCAATTAAGCTCAGCAAACCTTGTCCGGAACTTTGAATCACCTCGGCATATTCCTGGTGTTCTTTATCCATTTCTTCACTCTCTGCCATTAACCTGGAAAGCAATAAAATGGAGTTTAAAGGAGTTCTTAACTCATGAGACATGTTGGCCAGGAATTCTGATTTATATCGGGTACTTAACTCCAGCGCTTCCGCTTTTTGCTGTATCTCTGAATTTCTCTCTTCAATCAGTTCGTTCTTTTCTTCCAGTAAGCTACTTCTTTCTTCCAGTTCCTGGTTGCTTTGCAAAAGTTCTTCCTGTTGAACACGCAGTTCCTCTTCCGAAGCCTGCAGCTTCTGTGCTTGTGCTTCAAGCTCAGCATTCATGCCCTCCAGTTCATTATGCTGCACCTGCAATTCTTCAGATTGTGCTTGTGTTTCTTCTAATAACTGCTGTAATTTCTGTCTGTTCTGTGCCCCTAGCAATGCTGTACCAACATCAGATAAGACGAGGTTTAGGAAATGTAGCTGAAGATCAGACAAAGGTTTTACTGCACCAATCTCTAAACCACCAATGGATATTTCATTTCTGATAATTGGCAGCACCACCAGCTGTGTTGGTTTTATATTTCCGGTTGCATGGGTAATGGTAAGTTCATTTTTAGGTACATCATCTAAAATAATCTTTTTTCCAGATTTTACTGATTGCCCGATTAAGCCTTGTCCCATTTCAATAACTGGCAGAAGATTTTGCCCTTCTAAAGCATATTTACCTTTTAGGTGCAAGTATCCATCATCCTTAAATAAGTAAACCGCTCCGATCTGGCTTTTTGTATAAGTAACCAGAAACTCAATAATATCATCCGCCAGGTGAAAAACATCTTTCTCCCCAACCATTTTCATGTTCAGATTGGCAACACCGGTTTGAATCCATTCATTCTCTGCAAGTCTATCAAAAGATTTTTTCAGTGAAAAAGACATTTCATTTAATGATCCTGAAAGTTCACCTATATCATCACGCGCCTGTATATCTAAAGTAACGCCATAATTGCCGGTAGAGATTTGATGCGCTATCTCCTTTATCGCGATAATACGTTTCTCCATTTCCGTTTTCTTATCTTCAATCTCTTGCTGAAGCTTAACCCGTTCATCAAAGTCGACGGATACTTTTCTGTAAAAAAACAGCGTAATTATAATGGCCAAAAATGCAGCCACCATGATCAGCACGGGTGTATATGAAGTTAACTTGTTAAGTTCTTGCGTACGCTCGTCTAACAATCTTCGCTCTTCCTTCACCATTTTGTTTACTGCGGAGCGGGCTTGATCCATATATGTTTTTCCCTGAAGCAATACAGTAGGATCTATTTTTCCACCTAAAGATTTAATTTCAATCGTAGAGGTGATAATACTCAAGCGTTTTACCAGGATTTCTCTTAGGGTGGTAATACTTTTCTGCTGCGCTGGGTTATCCCGGGTAGCCCTTTCAATGGTATCTATTGTTCTCCCTGCAAGTTCAGTAGCCCCATTATAGGGTTCCAGAAATATTTTATTCCCGGTTAAAAGGTAACCTCTTTGACCGGTTTCTGCATCTTTTAAGGTTGATATTACTCCTTCTAAATTCAGGATTACCTGATCACTGTGCTTAACCAGTTCTGTGCTTCTGATAAGGTTACGAATGCTTACATAAGAAGCCAATGAACTGATAAAAAGAATAATAAGCGACAAGCCTAAGCCTAAACGTAGATTATTTTTCAGGGTGGTTTTCATTAATATATTTTAGAGGTCTTAGATTTGATTGCTGGGTACCTGTTCTTCGGTAATGGGAATGATGAAATAGAACTCTGAACCTTCATCGGGCACACTATTTACGCCGATGGTTCCGCCGTGCCTGTTAATAATTTCAGAACAAATGTATAGCCCGATACCTAAGCCATTGAAACGATTGCTATGTTCTTCTACTCGATAAAATTTATCAAATATTTTTGCCTGCTGCTCTGAAGAAATGCCGATTCCAAAATCTTTAACGGCCAGGTACAGCTTACCATCTTTAATATTGATGGTTACATTAACCTGATTGGTTCCGGGAGCATATTTAATGGCATTGGTAATGAAATTGATAACCACCTGCTCCAGGCGCATTTCGTCTCCGTAAATGTTTTCATCTGTTTTCCCGAGTTTATTAATGTTAAAACCGGGATTGGATTGTTGCAACATTTCAATAGCATTGTTTACCATATTATCGGCACAAAAATATTTCATGTTGAACTTCATTTTTCCACTTTCAATTTTAGAAATATCAAGTAAATCAACAATCAGCTCATTCAGTTTTTCTAATTGAATGCTGGCTTTGGCCAGGTGGCTTTGTGCCATCGTTTTATCATCCTTATTTAAACTGCGCTGAAGCAATTGGATGTACCCCTTTACACTGGTTAAAGGCGTTTTTAATTCATGACTGGCAATACTGATAAATTCGTCTTTTTTATTTTCGGCTTGTTTTCTGAATTCAATTTCCTCTAAAAGCTTCTCCTGTACTTCATTCAGCTTTCTGCTTTGCTCATAAATCCGGTAAAATGTTTTGATTTTAAGAAGCAGTACGTTAATATCAACAGGTTTTGTAATGTAATCCAGGCCACCACTTAGGTAACCTTTTGTAATAAATTTAAGTTCCGTATTTACTGCTGAAAGAAAAATAATGGCCGTGTCTTTTGCTTTGCTAAAACCAGAGATGGCTTCAGCTACTTCAAAACCATCCATATCCGGCATCTGAACATCCAGAATGATCAGAACATAATTGTTTTTTAAAACTTTTTTCAGGGCATCTTCTCCCGAAGATGCGGTATCAACCTCAAAATTGTGTGCTTGGAGTACTTTCTGTAACGAAATCAGGTTTTCAGGCCTGTCATCAACTATAAGGATCATCTTTTATTATACGAATGAGAAGCTTGAGACAATTATGTTTGGTTCAGATACAAAATATCTGAAAATGTAAACGAACAACCAGATAGCTGAAAATGTTTTATTTTTTTATAAATCGCCAGAATTAAAGGTATCGCCTTGTTTAAAATCGCCGGTATCAAACCCTTTTTTAAACCAGAACATCCGCTGTTCTGAAGTGCCATGGGTAAAAGAATCAGGCTGTACCTCGCCTGTGGCTTGCTTTTGTAATTTATCATCACCAATGGCATTGGCAGCTGTTAAAGCCTCTTCAATATCACCTTCTTCTAATTTAAAGTCTTTCAGGTTTTGTGCATGATGTGCCCAAAGGCCTGCAAAAAAATCGGCTTGCAATTCTAATTTTACCGATAGTCTGTTGTATTCTTTTTCGCTTACCTGGCCACGGGCCTGATCCAGTTTTTCGGAGATGCCTAAAACATTTTGAACATGATGACCTACCTCGTGTGCAATTACATAAGCCTGAGCAAAATCGCCTGATGCACCAAAACGGTTTTTCAGATCATCATAAAAAGATAAATCGATGTATACTTTACGGTCGCCCGGGCAATAAAACGGGCCCACATTTGCGCCTGCGTTTCCGCAAGCTGTTTGAACTGCTTCTCTAAATAATACCAATTTAGGGTTTTCATACGTTTGACCCATTTTTTGAAATTCCTGCTCCCAAACTTCATACGTAGATTGCAAAACATTCGATACAAAACGACCTTGTTCATCTTCAGGAACTCCCATCTTTCCTTCAGTTTGTGCGCCTCCTCCACTACCAGGCACCTCACTAACTAATCCAGTTAAATCTTTACCAAAGATTAGTCCTAAAACAACAACAATAATTCCGATGCCACCGCCTAAAACGGTACGTCCGCCGCCGCCGCTACTTCTTCTATCTTCTACGTCGCCGCTACCTTTACCAAACCACTTCATAATTTAATGTTTAATTGTATGAACAACCTGATTACCGAAAAATTGTTACGCTAAATTAGAAAATATTTTACGCAAAACCTTTTAGCAATAAGCATAGGTACAAAAAGAGCCAAGCAAAGTATGCCTGGCCCCCTCTTCTATTTTATTTTTTAAACGATTAGGCCTTAAAAGCCTCAACAGCTTTCGCAATTCTTGCCTTTGTTTCTTCAAGTCCTAATAAGATGGCGATATCAAAAACGCCAGGGCCAAATTTGCCGCCCACCAACATAATCCGGAAAGGCAACATCAACTCACCTGGTTTGAAACCTTTTTCTGCTGCCAAAGCTTTGAAAGCCTCTTCGGCTGTAACGGCATCTGTTAGTGATAAATTTTCAGCATAAGCATAAAAAAACGCAGCCTTTTCTTCGTTCCATTTTGGTTTAACAGCCGCTAAATCATACGCTTGGGGGCTTGTGAAAAAGTACCCACTTTGCGCCACAAAATCTGGCAACAGCGTACACCGATCTTTAATTAAATCGATAATGGTATTTAAGAAAGCATCGTCGTTAATTTCAATTCCTGCTTTTTGTAATTCGCTTGTAACGCTCGGCGCCAAACGCTCAGCGCTTTGCACTTTAATCCACTCATGGTTGTACCATTTAGCTTTTTCAAAATCAAATTTTGCCCCTGCTTTACTTATTCTCTCAATAGAAAATTTTTCTTCCAGTTCTTTTAAGGAGAATAACTCCTGATCTGTTCCATCGTTCCAGCCCAATAAGGCCAGCATATTTACGAAAGCTTCGGGTAAGAATCCCATCTCTTTGAATCCCTTAGTGACATTACCTGTTGGATCGGTCCAATTCATTGCATACACCGGAAAACCTAAACGGTCTCCATCGCGTTTGCTTAATTTACCATGACCATCTGGTTTTAATATCAATGGCAAGTGCGCCCATTGGGGCATGTCGGTTTCCCAACCTAAATATTTCCATAACAATATATGCGTTGGTGCAGAAGGTAACCATTCCTCGCCACGGAAAGCATGGGTAATTTCCATCGCTTTATCATCAACCACAACGGCTAAATGGTAAGTTGGCATTCCATCAGCTTTTAATAAAACTTTATCATCTACCAATGAAGTTTCAAAGCTCACGTCGCCGCGAATTAAATCATTGAAATGTACAATCTCATTTTCAGGAACTTTAATGCGGATAACATGAGGCGTTTTCGCCGCCAACAAATCTTCTACCTCACTAATGGTTAAGGTTAAAGAGTTCCGCATTTGCATCCGTGTTGTTTGCCCGTACTGAAAGTTTGGAATTTCCTTCCGCTTAGCCTCTAAGTCTTCTGGCGTATCAAATGCGTAATAAGCATAACCATCGCTAATAAGCTGTTCGGCAAACTTTCTATAACTGGGTTTACGTTCGCTTTGACGATAAGGGCCATAATTACCGGGATTAGACGGGCTTTCATCAGGCGTAATGCCACACCAGTTTAAACAATCTACGATATATTCTTCTGCACCTTCTACAAAGCGGTTCTGATCGGTATCTTCAACACGCAAAACAAAGGTTCCATTGTTTTTTTTGGCAAACAAATAATTGAATAAAGCCGTGCGAACACCACCTAAATGTAGTCCTCCTGTTGGGCTTGGGGCAAATCTTACTCTAACTTTCTTATCCATAATAAACATGTTGAGCGATTAGCGTTAGGCGTTAAGCGGGTAAAACGCTTATCGCCATGCGCTGTACGCAAGACGCCACAAAGATATGTTTTTCATCCATTTTATCTTATTTTCATCGGTGATGAATCTATTCTGCTTTTTATAATCTTACCTCATCATTTTTGAAAAAGCATGGTGGTTTTCTGTTTTTTTCGTTTTGTTTATTGTAATTTGGCTACCCAAAGCATGAATCCTTATCAAAAGAAACGCCGCTGGAAGTTTTTCCTTCTCATTTTCGCCATCTTAATCGGCATTGCCTCAGTGTTTTACACCGATTCTTTTGTTAAAAAAATGGAGCGCGAAGAAGCCGATCAATTTCACCTCTGGGTTAAAATTCAGGAACGGGCAATGTTTTTATACGATAATGATGATTATCGCGTGGTAGTAGAAACCGTAAGGCAAAACACAAAAACGCCGGTAATTATGGTAGACTCTTCCGGAGTAATCAGTTCATTTTTCGGATTGGACAGTACCAAAACCAATTACCCCATTGCCGATACTAAACTAACCTACGATAGTGTTTACTTTGTTCGTCAGTTGAGGCAAATGAAATCGCAACATCCGCCAGATGAAATGAATATTTTCGGAAAGAAGTTTAAAGCTTACTACCGTGATTCTTTTGTGCTTACTCAACTTCGCTATTTCCCATATATTCAAATGGCTGTGATTTTTCTCTTCCTGCTAACGGCTTATGCGGCATTTAGTTCTGCCAGAAGAGATGAACAGGATCATGTTTGGGTAGGTTTGGCCAAGGAAACAGCGCACCAGTTGGGCACGCCTATATCCTCATTAATGGCCTGGACTGAACTGATGAAATCCAAATTTGATGCGGAAGATGATCCATTGATTGCGGAAATGGAGAATGATATTAAGCGCCTGGAAATTATTGCCGATCGCTTTTCGAAAATCGGTTCTAAACCAATTTTGGAAGACCACACAGTATATATTGTGATCAGTGATTTTATCAGGTATTTTAAAGTGAGAACATCTGATAAGGTGAAATTCAGCATCTCCGGAGATGAACAGGTAAGGGCGCTGTTAAACGTTCCGCTTTTTGACTGGGTAACTGAAAACCTGCTTAAAAATGCAGCGAACGCTATTGAAAATGAAGGGTCGATATCCATCAACATCATTGAAAACTTAGCTAAAGAACAGGTTTTTATCGATGTAACTGATACTGGAAAAGGCATCCCGCGATCAAAGTTTGATGCCGTTTTTCAGCCAGGCTACACCACCAGAAAACGTGGTTGGGGATTAGGCCTTTCGCTTACCAAACGTATCGTGGAGAACTACCATAGCGGAGAAATTTTTGTAAAAGAATCTGAAGTAGGTAAGGGAACAACTTTTAGAATAATATTAAAAAGCAGCTTAAGATATGAACCGACCACAGCCTAACGAGTACCCGGTGTGGGCAGAAGCCTACATTAGCAAAGTTAATCAGGATATTTTTGAAATACTGGAAGAACAGGTTTCAAGCCTCCCGGCTTTGTTTGAAAGAAATAAAGACAAAGAAAATTATGCATACGCAGAAAATAAGTGGACACTAAAGGAAATGCTTGGCCATATTATCGACTGCGAGCGTGTTTTTGCTTATCGCATAACCTGCTTCGCCAGAAATGAACAACAGCATTTACCCGGTTTTGATGAAAACGATTACGTTTCAAATGCCCGTTTCGGCGAACGCAATTATGAAGATCTGATCGAAGAATTTGCAACGCTCCGAAAAGCAAATCTTTATCTTTATCGTAGTTTAAATGATGATGAAATTCATCGGGCAGGAACGGCATCAGGTAGAGCCATTAACGTTAAATCAATTTTATTCGTTGCCGGCGGACATATTATCCATCATGTTGGAATCTTAAAAGAACGTTATCATGTGGTTTAAAGAGTTCACCGTGGAGGAGTTAAACAGTCGTCCAAAAAACCACATTGGCGCCTTGCTTGGTATTGAATTTACCGAAATTGGTGCAGATTTTATTACAGGCACCATGCCGGTAGATGAACGCACACATCAACCCGCGGGTATTTTACATGGCGGCGCGTCGGTTGTTTTAGCAGAAACATTGGGTAGCATTGCTTCTTACATGTGCATCGATCCGGAAAAGTATGTTGCAGTTGGTTTAGAAGTTAATGCAAATCACCTCAGGCCAGTGAAAAGTGGTCTGGTAACCGGGATCTGTAAAATTATCCATCGCGGAGCAAAGACACATATCTGGGATATAAAACTCTATGATAATCGTGGAAAAATGAATTGCGTAAGTCGTTTAACCGTGGCAGTGATTAATAAGCCACAATAAAAAAATCGCTGCCTGCCAATTGCGAACAGCGATTTTTAATCTACCAGCACTTATTTTGAGGAATCTGAATCAATTGCCTTCTTCTCGATAATAAAAGAGGTGATCAATCCGAGGCCACCAAAAATCCCTATAAAACCAAAGTAAATCGCTGCCGCCTGACCTTCTTCTACACGGGTGATTTCAGGTCCGAAAACACCTTTTACTGTGAAAAGAGCTACCAGGAGACCGATCCCTAAACCAACCATTAACAAGCCGAATTTTAAACTTAGATAAGGTTTTGGGGCAGATCGTGATACGCCAGGATGAATGCCACGTTCGATCATAGCCATTTTTTCTTTATTTGATAAATAGCGGATTCCGAAAACCATTGCGAATGTGCCCAGGAAAATTGACATTGGAACTAATACTTCTTGCATGATAATATTTTTTAGATGTGAATTAATTTCTATTGTTTTGAACCGTGTTCTGTGTATTATGACTACAGCATTTTGAAACAGGTTACACCTTGCCGGGAAAAAATTAATAGCTTTATCAATCTTGCAAAAACAGCTAAAACATATCGCCATTTTTAAATCACTTAGCAATGATGCATTATTGGCCGTTTCCAATCACAGTCAGGAAGTGAGTTATCCTAAAGGCACCATTCTGATTCGGGCTGATAAGATAGAACCCTATTTTTATATTCTTAAGAGCGGCATTGCCAGGGCATATTCTGATGGTGAAAATCAACAGATTACCTTTTGGTTTGGAGAAAGCGGAAGTGTATTATTTTCCTTTAATAGCTACATTAATGATAAACCGGGCTATGAAAACATCGAACTTTTAGAGGATTGTATATTGATTCGAATTCGGCTCACTGATTTATTTAGCTTATATCATGCAAATATTGAGATTGCTAACTGGGGTAGAAAAATGGCAGAACAGGAACTGATTGCAACAGAAAGACGATTAATCGACCGATCATTTAAAGGTGCGGCAGAACGTTATCAGGAATTTACAGATCAGTCGCCAGCACTACTCAAACGGGTTGCATTGAAGCATATCGCTTCTTATCTAGGGGTTACCCAGGTTACGCTAAGTAGAATAAGAGCTGGTAAATAATTCATTTTTTAACAAATGTAAAATGTGATCCAGCAGGTGCTTGGTACCTTTGTACAAACACATTTTACATGAACTGGATCATTTTAATTATAGCCGGGCTTTTCGAAGTTGGCTTTACCACTTGCCTGCAACTATCTAATAATTTTACGAATATAAAGTGGACAGCAGCATTTATAGTCTGCATTGGTTTGAGCTTTTTTTTGCTGAATAAGGCAACACAAACGCTCCCAATGGGAACTGCATACGCCGTATGGACGGGAATTGGTGCTGTTGGAACGGTCATCGTAGGCATTATTTATTTCAATGAGCCTGCTACTTTCTGGCGGATATTTTTTATTTGTACTTTGATCGGATCTATCGCAGGATTAAAGTTTTTTGCGCCTCATTAGTTGAGTTGCGAGTTACATGTTAAAGGGTTATGATTATCACTCAAACTGGTAACCGTTAACTCGTAACCTGCAACTTTTTAAAAATGCTGTAACCTCCATCCCGCAACTGTAGTCTTATAGCTAAACATGGAGCAAACCAACACAGATTTAATACTGATTGCAATGATATTGAACGGGCAAACCGATCAGTATTCCTTGTTGGTTAAACGCCATCAGCGATTTGTATTTACGCTTGCCCTTCGTTTCGCAAAAAACAGAGAAGATGCAGAAGAGATTGCGCAAGATTGTTTTATAAAAGCTTATAAAGCACTCGGCACTTTTAAGCAAACTTCGAAATTTAGTACCTGGCTATATACCATTACCTACACCACAGCCATGACTTTTCTAAGAAAAAAACGCCTGGATACATTGTCAATTAATGATGATGAAACTTTCTTACAACTGGAAAACCATACCTCAGGTTTTATGGCCAACGGATATGAAAAAATAGATAGTTATAAGTTTTTAAACGAAGCCATTACACAACTGGCTACAGACGATGCAGCAATTATCACCCTTTTTTACCAGGGAGAACAAAGCTTGGAGGAAATTGGTGTAACTCTTGGTATGGCCCCAAACACTATAAAAGTAAAATTGCACCGCGCCAGACAGCGGTTAAAAGAAAAATTACAATATTTGTTAAAGGATGAAGTAAAGGAGCTATTATGAATACAATAGAACAACAACTTTGGGATTACATAGATGGAAATTTAGATGCGACCCAAGCTAAAATCATTCAGGAGAAGATTGATACAAGTGCTGAAATCAAATTTCAATATGAAGAATTATTAAACCTTAATCTTGCTTTTAATGAAATAGAATTCGAGGAGCCTTCTATGTCTTTCACCAGAAATGTGATGGAGAGTATCGAATTAGAACCGGCGCCGATAGCCCTGAAAACGAAGGTAAATACCAATATTATCTATGCCATCGGTGGCTTTTTTGTCACCGCTCTTATGGCCTTATTTGGCTATGTTCTTTACCATTCCAATCTCGAATTCTTAAATTTTAGTATGAGACTAAACCTCAACTTTGACTGGAACAAACTCATCAACCCGGCAGCCATCTATGGATTTTTGTTTGTTGATTTAGTGATTGGGTTGGTGTTTCTGGATAGTTTATTGAGAAACAAGGCTGCTCATAAGTGATCGTCATCGGATGAATATATACATGCTGCCGATATTCATCCGATGACTTATTCACCCCAAGCTTTTCAAAATCTCCAGGCCCACTGGCCATTTGCCATACCCGGAATCAGCATTAATATGACCTGCATCTCCGATATTAATCAACTCGCTTCCCCAGTTCCTGGCAAAAAACATAGCCCTTTCCATGCTTACCCATTCATCATTTGTACTGGCCACTACAGTGGTTTTGAAGTTGATTTTATTTAACGGAACATGATCAAAACCAACGGTTGGGAAATCATATCTGGGTGCTTCTAAATCACTTGGCGCAACCAATAATGCCCCTTTAATTATTTTTTGAGTCTGTTTGGCCCAATTGGCAATTGCCGTACAGCCTAAACTATGGCCAATCAAAACCACAGTAGATAAATCATAACCAGAAAGTGCCTCATCAATGTTTTTAACCCAATCAGCACTGGCTGGCGTATCCCAATCCATTTGATTAATTCTGACAAAATTGTCGCCTGAATTTTCGAAATGTGTTTGCCAATGATCTGGGCCGGAATTACCCAATCCAGGTACAATAAAATAATTCGTCATAAGTAAAACTCTGCAAGTGATTGTTTTGGTGATCAAATGAAAATTCAAAAATTTTTGGAATAAAAAAAGCCCCGATTGTGATCGAGGCCCCTTTGTAAATATGATAATAAATTAAATTACTTTCACATTAACGGCATTTAAGCCTTTTTTACCGTTAGCAACTTCGTACTGTACTTTGTCGTTTTCACGGATTTCGTCGATAAGACCTGTTGAATGAACAAAAATTTCGCTATCGCCGTTAGCAGGTACGATAAAGCCAAAACCTTTAGTTACATTGAAGAATTTTACTGTGCCTTCTTGCATTGTATTAAATATTAAAATTAAGTCTGCAAGGTAAGTTTTAATTTTTAAAATCAAAATAAATTTTAACATTTTTTTAACGTTAAAATTTTGTAAACATCAGATTACTAAGGGCTTTTAATTGCCTTCCCAACAATCATCACTGTGATTTCACTATTATGCGGAATTCCGAGCGTGGTTCCGGGGATAACATTAAAAAGGTTTCTAACGTAAATATCTGCCACTCCCTGCATCATCCTCTTTTTACCTTCTACGGCCTCTGGCAGTACCCCATTTACAGTCAAAATTCTAATGGCTCCTGTATAATCTACAACAGCTAAACATTCATATGCAAAATCCTTATACGCCCGCTGAATTTCAATCCTATACCTGGGAAACATATAATCGTAAGCGGCTGTTCTTTTTTGCAGCTTATCTACCGTGCTAAACTTTTCTACTTTTACAATTTTGCTCTTCGGAATAAATTGTACAGGGACCCTGGCTGCAAAAGCATCCGTGCCCATCCGGTTAACTTCATCAGATCGTTTTTTGATAAATAAAGTATCTGCCTTTGTAGGCTTCTGTAAAACAGATGCAGTAGTTTTTAACTTATTTTTAATATAGGCCTGCGCATAAAACGTCATGTTTACATCCGAACGAATATCGTCGGCAATCACTTTCCCATCTACCTGAATCCGTTGGAAAACCAGACTATCTTTGCTAATGTGTTTAACTTTAAAAAATTCCTCGGCGAAGTTGTACACATTTCCATGATCATACTGCAAATAAAATTTTTGCATCATCTGCTTTTGAGGGCTCCAGGCCATCATCGTGTCTTCAGCAGCCACCTCAATAATCCATGAAGGCTCCTGCATAAAACCATCCTTATTGAAAGATAAATTATCACTAAAACGACGCTTCACCTCCTCATACCGAATGCCCTTTACCGGCGCAAAGCTGAAATCTCTTAAGGTTGCGTCATTCTTTTTCGACCTCGAATTGCAAGCCGAAAGCATCAAAACGACAAAGAAAAGTCTTAAAATATTTTTAATCATTAGCGCTAAAATAATTATTTCTTTTTAACCAGCACCACATTTGCTATTTTACGCTGCCCTTCATGGTCCCATTTTTTATTATCTGTAGGATAATTGATCACACCGTGATCTGGCATTCCATCAATCCACAAGGTGGTTGATCCGCCACCATCAAAGTTAATGGCGCTTGTACAACCCAGCCATTTCATCAACTTTGTCAACTCCGGTAAACTCATACCAGCAGAATTTTCATTTCTCCCATCAACAGTTAACAAAATTACCCTACCATTTGCTTTAATCCCTAAACAAGTTCTTGGATGGCGAAGCTGGGTAAAAGAGGTGGTATCCAAATCTTCATTCTGACCATTATAAATTAATAACGGACCATTAAGCAAAACATTTCCTTCGGTGAGTTTTGTTTCCCAATCTGCGGTACCATCCCATGTTTTAATGGCAATTTTTCCTTTTTCAATAACTATAGCCGATTTTTGATGTTTTGCACGATCATTATTTTTACCAAGTTGATTGGTATTGATGATTTTACCATTCACCCGAACGAAATCAACTGAACCACCGTTTTTTACGTCGAAGAAATTGCCGTTCAATGCAACTATTGCCGTATCTCTTCTACCAAAATCGCTCGTTGTTAATAATTCCTTCTCCTCAGCCCCAAGCGCAAAAACTGCTTTTCTTCCTGAATTTTTTACTTCTATAAAAGAAATATTTTCGTTTGCTGCGAAAAGGTTATTGTTGTTAAAATGATGGCGAAAAAGTTTTACCTCACGGGCAATTCTGGTTTTCTGCCATTTGGTTTTTACTACACCGATGGAATCAGCATTTTGTGCAAAGCCAGGCAACACATAAAAAAACAAAACAACGATGGTGGGTAATTTTTTAAACATGGAATTTAATTTTCCATAAAATTAGTGATTGCTTTAAATATCAAATTAACCCATCAATAATTATACAACAAGTTTGTGCAAAAAAATGGAGCGATCAATTTAATGATCTGCTCCGTGTTTTTTATGAGAGAATTAGGGAATGAAAGAATAATTGAATTAGTAAATGATAGAATGATTTGTTATACGCCTATCCAAATTTATCATTCTCTCCTTCAATCTTTTTATTACTTTATTTCTTCGGGTCTAAAATATCTTTGATTCTGATATTTAAATCTTCATAATGTGCTTTTGTAATGGCATCACCTGCAGCCGATCTTGCTTTGGTGGTTGCCAACAACGTTTTTAACTCTGCTCTAACCAATGGTCTGATGTCTGATAATGCAACATTAACGGGGGTTAAACCATAGCTCGCGGCATAATCAACCGGGAATCCAACCGGAAGTTCAGACTCTTTCGTCATTAGATTTTCCAAACGATCTACATAAGCGCGTTGTAAATTGCGTTTAAATGCATCTGCTCTGCCTGCAGCAAAAACCGAAACCCTTAAATCAGTAAACATCTGCGGTAAAGTGTAAGCCTTTGCAGGGCCGTTTTTGGTTTCGTTATCCAATAAACGGGCAAGACGCGGCGCGGCTAACAAGTTGCCCAGGGTGTTGGTTTGAACGGCTTTAATACGGTTTAACAAAGCGCCGTTATCAAATTTGTTTAACTGATCATTGCTGATTAACCACAGCGGGGTGGTAAACAATTGCTGATTGAAAAAAGTAATTGCCTCTTTTTGTTTAGCTTTTGGCAGATAAGCGTAAACCGGTCCTGCCTGATCATAAGTTTTAAAGTTTTCACTTAAGCCACCAACATTCGTGGTTACATGGCCCATGTAGCGATTAAACTGACCTATAATTTCTGTATAAATTTCTTTTAAATCGCTGTAATCCTTGCCTTTCTGGTATGTCCATTTCTCTACATTTGGGAGAATGCGTTTTAGATTAGCAATACCATACATACTTGCTTTCATGGCATTATCGCCTAAATCTTCACTCTGTAAACGCGGATCTAAGCTTGTTCCCTGGCGACCATAAAAATACAATGGATTACCTGCATTTTTCAACACCCATTGATTTAGAATTTCTTTTTCCTGCTCAGCAGTTTTATTTCCCGGAAGCCATGAATATCCCCATTTAATTGACCATTTATCATATTCGCCAATTTGTGGGTGCAGTTTAGTTACACCATCACCTGGTTGGGCGATATAGTTAAAACGGGCATAATCCATAATAGATGGTGCCGTTCCGTGTTTATCGGTGAAAGATTTAGAACGCAATGAATCTACCGGATAAGCATAACTCGATCCAAAATTGTGTGGCAAACCTAAGGTATGGCCAATTTCATGTGAAGACACAAAACGAATTAATTCTCCCATTTGCGCATCCGTAAACTTGGCTTTACGCACTTCAGGATTGATGGCAGCTGTTTGAACGAAATACCAGTTGCGCAACAAATTCATCACGTTGTGGTACCAGCCGATATGCGTTTCCAAAATTTGTCCGGTACGTGGATCGCTTACATGCGGGCCATAAGCATTGGCAATATCCGAAGCGAAATAACGCACTACCGAATACCTCGAATCTTCTACACTAAACTGCGGATCTTCCTGGGGAGTTGGCGCTTGTTTACCAATAATGGCATTTTTGAAACCCGCGGCTTCAAAACCAGCCTGCCAATCGTTAATTCCCTGAATAAGATAAGGTACCCATTTTTTCGGCGTTGCCGGATCGATGTAAATGATTATTGGTTTTACGGGTTCAACCAGTTCACCTCTCAAGTATGCCGCGGTATCTTTTGGAACCAAATTCCAGCGGTGAATGTATGCCGTACGTTCTGCTTTTTGAGCATCTGTTCCATAATCCAACTGCGATTGACCGAAGAAACCTACCCGGCTATCCATAATCCTTGCCTTAACCGGAGTTTTTGGCAATAAAAGCATCGAAGTGTTGAATTCGAAAGTCACCGCAGCATTGCTGTTGTCTGTTGGCGATTCTGCCGCCTTGTAAGTTTTCGCTGTTTTAACCTCAATATTGATTGGAAAAGTTTTAACCGTATCGATGTAAGAACGCGTTGCATCATATACAGTTACTTTGTAAGCCTTGCGGATTTGATCTGTGGCACCAATCGCCATGATGTCGCCATTATAAAAATCGGTCACATCGATCACCACACCTGTGGTATCTTTATTGTAGGCTTTAATGTCGAAACCAGCCAAAATCTGATCAAGATTGGAGTTTTTAACAGATTCATACATATCACTTTGGGGATCTGCTTTAGTTGCATAGCTTGGTACTCGAATGTAAACCTGCTTCCCTCTCCGCTCCCATTTCCAAACCTGTTGATTGAGTTCTTCACCACCATATTGCTGGTTGCCCACCTTTACACCTACCGGTGCTTTCGCCAAACGGGTAACTACCAGCATTTCGCGGTTTACTAAACTATCTGGGATTTCGAAATACCATTTATCATCTACCTTATGGGTTTTAAATAAGCCATTGGTGGTTCTGGCTTTGGCCGTAATTACTTCAGAAAATGGTTTAATTCCTTCTTTTTTTGCCGTTGCGGGTGTGGCTGTTGCCGGAGTAGTTGGGGTAGTTGTTCCCTTTTTGTTTTTCTTCTGCGCATATGCTGAATTTGATCCTGCCAAACCAAGCGCAATCATACCTGCAAATGCAAGTACGCCAAGTTGTTTCTTCATTGATGAATTGATAAGTATTATAGAGTCCGAAGTTAGAGGCTTGTTACTTCAAAATGTTCGTGTAACTAGAAAATTACTGGCGGAATCAGATTCTTTTTTCCAGCCGTACAAGTTTAAAGAAAACATGCTTATCGCGATAGATTTCGAAGATAAGTGTTCTGTTTGGCCACGATTTAAACAGCTCACTAATGTCATTCAATGTATAGGAATCAATCGATTTAAAATCAATTGCAATAATCTCATCCTGCGGACAAAAACCTGCTCTTTCTGCTGGCGAGTCTTCGTCAATTTCGCCAATTAATACTCTTTTAAATTCATTTTGCTCCAGGTAAACCACCATACCAAGCATATCATGCTGGAAAGCTTTCCTGCTGTTTGAGTTGGGTTTGAGGTATAAAAAACCTTCCTGATAATTGAACTGAACATCGAATTTACGCAGAATTTCTCCTCCTAAATTTCCGTTCCGATTGGTGAGGTCGATCTTCTTTGAAATCGATTCAAAATTTGGAAATCCGGCCACGACATTGTCGAACACATATTTGCCAATGTAAAATTTAGAAATCCTTCCAACGTGGCCTTTTATCTGTCCGCTTAAACTCATGCCTAAATTTGCTTTAATTTTGAGGTTTGGAGCAGGGAATGCACCGCCATCCAACATATCCATCGATAAGGCATGGCTTGCACCAGTATCAATTAGCAAGCGTGTTTTCACCCTTACCGTATCATTAATAACTACTTCTGTGGCGATATAAGGTTTATTTTTTTCGATTATGATCGGAACTTTACTCCCACGGTATTTCACCTTACGCTTTAGATCATGAAAAATGAGGTGATTACTACTGTACCTGATGTCTACAATGAAACTATTGAAAAAATCGAAACCAACTAATCCGAAAATTTTAATCCCCAGGTGACCTGATAAATTAAAAAGACCTTCTTTCAAAACCGCTGTGGGGATGTACTTGATCTTCGCACTTCCTAGCTGCGCACTTACATTCTGTGAGACATAAGCATCAACATTTTCTACACCCAAACCCGATAATTTGATTTTGCGCATGGAACTGAAATTGAGCGAATCTATAATGGAGGGTTCCGTAATAATTAATGGTCCAACGCCAGTATCTAACACAAAATCGTAAGGCCCTTTGCCATTTACGAACAATGGAATAACGATGAGGTTTTTAATGCATTTAAACGGAATAGATTGCTTTGTTCTGTTGCCGGAGAAAGCAAAATCCTGTGCATAAACATTTAAAAGAGGCAAAAAGATAGCCATGCAAATCATTACTTTGCAAAACACCGAAAAGGTTACACAGCTATATTTGGCTAACATTAAATTAAATTTAATAAATTAGTTGGCAATTATCAATTTCTAATTGAGCACGATGTTTCACAATAAAGTTTACTATTCTTTTCTTACCGCGTCATTCCTCTTCGCATCAGCCTTAACGAGCTGTTCTACAGACCATATCATTGCAAAAAAAGTAGCTAAAGAATTCAAAAATTCGCTTGTAATTAAGCAGTATCAGGTTGGTTTTGCTTTGTATAATATGGAAGAGAAAAAAATGATCTTTCAAAAAGATGCCGACAAGTATTTTACACCTGCATCAAACACCAAACTTTATACTTTTTATGCGAGTTTAAAAATGTTACCGGAGTTGATGCCTGCTTTGAAGTACGTAGAACGAAATGATTCTTTAATTTTCTGGGGAACGGGAGATCCTTCTTTTTTACAGTTTGCCATAAAAGATAAATCGGCCTATAATTTTCTACAGGCCACCAATAAAAAACTCTTTTTTGCCCCAGATCGCTATTCCGGATCTTTTTTTGGTGATGGCTGGAGCTGGGATGATTACGATTATTATTATCAGCCGGAAATTACCGAAATGCCCATTATGGATAACATGGTGACTTCGACCTATGCTGGCGCGAATAAAATCAACATAGAACCCAAAGTTTTTGCACCTTGCTTTGACGTTGATTCTACTAAAACTACCGGCAATTTTCAGGTAACGAGAGATTTTTTAATCAATCACTTCCGCTACCCGGCAGTGGCAGTGAAACCGGGCTATAATCAACAAAACCCTTACAAAACCAGTATGCAAACCACCGTTGAGGTATTAACCGATACTTTGCATAAATCCGTTGGGATTGTAAAAATGAAAATCCCAGCTGATGCAAAGACATTGCCTGGAGCCCGGCGCGATTCCGTTTTAAAACATATGATGTTGCCAAGCGATAATTTTATTGCTGAACACCTGCTCCTGGTGTGTTCCAATCAAATTGGAGATACTTTAAGTACGATAAAAGCGATTCAGTACATCACCAAAAACTACCTGTCGTTCTTGCCCGATAAAGTGAAATGGGCAGATGGCTCAGGTTTGTCGCGCCAGAATTTATTCACCCCAAGAGATAATATTTACCTGCTCGATTCGATATATAAACTGGTAAACAACAGAGAAAAGCTTTTTGATATGTTACCTGCAGGAGGTAAAACCGGAACATTAAAAAATGCTTATCCGAAAACAGATCAACCTTTTATTTATGGCAAAACCGGATCGCTTGGTGGCGTACATAATCAAAGTGGTTATGTGTTAACCAAAAAAGGTAAAACTTATATTTATTCTTTCATGAATAATAACTTTATCAACCAAACAGCAGAAGTAAGGGCAGAAATGGTTAGAATAATGACTTATATCCACGATGAGTTTTAGCATATCCAGTCGATTGTTACACCATTAAATTCAACTCAAACCTATGAGAAAATTATCCCTTTTGATTTGCGCTTTTGCATTGCTGGCCATATCATCCTGTAAAAAAAGCGATGGCGTACCTGATGTTACACCTGCGCTACCTTATGTTTCAGACAATAGCTTCAAGATAGTTTCTTATTTCCCGAGCTACCGCGATCCGGCGGGCGTGGCTGATGCCAAATATAAAATGATTACCCACCTGTTTTATGCTTTTTTAAATCCGAATCCGGATGGATCTTTAGCTCCACTGGAGCAGCCCGGAAGGTTTGCAACTGTGATGCAAAAGGCCCGGACAAATGGTGTTAAAACCGGCATTTCCATTTCAGGAACAAGAAGTATTTTCGTAACCATGGCAGCATCAGCATCGGCGAGAAATCTTTTTGTAAGGAACGTTTTGTCATTTGCCCGGACAAATAACCTTGATGGAGTTGATCTGGATTGGGAATATCCAAGCACAGCAGATGGATCTGCAGAAACTTATTTATTGCTGGTAAAGGAACTATCAGATTCTTTACATCAGCACCGTAAATTTTTAAGCGCTGCCATTACCCCTGGTGTTTATTCAGGTAGCATTCGCGATGGTTTAAAGTCTGAAGTTTTTCCACTCGTTGATTTCTTTAATATTATGGTTTATGATGGAATCGGTTGGGACAAAGAGCAACCCATTCAGCATGCTTCTTACAATATGGCCGTTGCGAGTTTAAATTACTGGCTTGGAACCCGTGGAATGCCGAAAGAAAAGGCCGTTTTGGGGATTCCTGCTTATGGCAAAAACGCATCGAATGCAAGTAAAGCCTATCGTGAATTTGTAGCAGCGAACAGCGACATCAGCCTGGATTATGCCACCATAAACGGGGTTGAATACTTTTACAATGGAACCGTAACCACCAAAAGAAAAGCTACGCTTGCAAAAGAAAAAGCCAATGGAATCATGTTCTGGGAATTCTATCATGATGATAATTCGGATAAATCAATTATAAAAGCCGCCAATGATGCGCTTGGAAGAAATTATAATTAAGCAATGAATCAGCAATTCCAATCGATCACTCAACCTTTTTCGAGCGAAACAACCATCAATGGAAAAAGCTATTTGTATTTCGGAGGCACGGCTTATTTAGGGATTCCGCAGCATCAGGGATTTCAGGATTTCTATATTGATGGAATTAAAAAATTTGGTTTAAATAATGGTACCAGCCGGAGTAATAATATTCAACTGGGTATCTACAATGAGGCAGAAAAATCAGCGGCAGCGCGTTACCATGCTGAAGATGCGCTCATTACTTCAAGTGGATACCTGGCCGCCCAGCTAACCGTAAAATACCTGGCTAATTTCGGTTGTGTAGTGTATGCCCCAAATACTCATACTTCTCTTTGGATCAATGATCCGCCAGCTGTTTCCGGCACTTTCACGTCCTGGAAAAATAACATCATTGATCAAATTAATACATCAGCAGAAAAAAACTGGGTGCTGATTAGCAATTCGATGAACAACCTGATGCCCGAAATCTATGATTTTAATTTCCTGACCGATATTGAGATTGATAAAAATATCACCCTTATCATTGATGATTCTCACGGCATTGGTGTAAATAATCAGGGCTTAAGCGCGCTATCTGCGTTGCCTAAAAAAGAAAACATTTCCTGTATAGTGGTTGCTTCCATGGCTAAGGCTTTGGGTGTAGATGCAGGCCTGGTGTTAGGATCACAAAAAATCATCTCAGCATTGAAAAGCACCAATATGTTTGTTGGCGCTTCACCACCCGCCGCCGCAGGACTTCATGCTTTTATCCATGCCGAAAATATTTATAAAGATCAATGGTCTAAGCTTCAAAAAAATATTGACTTGTTAAAAAGAAATTTGGATGGTGAATGGAAATTCGCACCAGGCTTTCCGGCATTTTTAATTGAAAATTCAAGTATTGATCAATACTTGCTTAAAGAAAACATCCTCATTTCATCCTTTCCTTATCCAACAAAAGATAGTGATCCCATTAACAGGATCGTCTTAAGTAGCTGGCACGAAGAAAATCATATTACTTCTCTGATTCAGTCACTATCAAAACGATGAGGCTCTACCGCTCTTTAATGTTAAGCATTCGATAAAATAACACTATATTTATTTTAAGCTAACATTAACCAAATAGCTTTGAGGCGTGGTGTCAAACTATATCCAAGAGATCAAACAAGGAAATCACCTATCGTTCGAAATAGTTTTTAGACTATACCATAAGAAAGTCTATGCCTACTTTTTTAAGAAAACGCTTTGCCAGGATCAGGCAGAAGAGCTGACTCAAATGGCTTTCATCAAATTATGGCGATTTAAACATACCCTCACGGAAGATTTTACACTAGACATTCAACTTTTTAAAATTGCCAAAACAACGCTGTTAGATTATTTTAAGAAAGCGGCCAATGATGAGAAGAACCTTAAAATCTATCATGCCGAGCGTGTTGAATCCATACAGAATGTTGCACAGTCGTATGATAACAAACAGCAACTCGAAGTAGTATTGGATTGCCTGCCACCAACCCGGAAACAGGTTTTTGTTTTAAACCGCCTTCATGGATACTCCTACAAAGAAATTGCGGAGAAACTTTCCATCTCTCCAAGAACGGTAGAAAAACACATCTCTTTAGCCATTAAACAACTCGGCTACCTTTACTTCCCGCTATTTTTACTCCTTTTGCTAATGTAATCATCCAATCAGAAAAAATATTTTAAACTGATTACGGGCTTTCTTCATTTTCATTCGTATTGGTTTATATGCGTGTTTCTGAAGAGCTACTTAACCGATACTTTCAAAATAAATGTACGCCCGAAGAAAAGCTTCTGGTGGCCACTTATTTAGAAGAAATCGAAGATCTTCCTGATCACCTGTTAACCAGAGATGAATGGGATGATCTTCAAGACGCTGACTTAATCATCGAAGAAAGCGATGCCTTATTCGAAAACATTAAATCGCAAACCATACCGAAAAACACGAAGGCTCTTTGGTTACGCATTTCAGCAGTAGCAGCAATTATTACCATAATAGTTACTGCAGGTCTGATCTTTTTTAATCAACACCATTTAGGTCATCAGACTGTTAAACGGACGAATCAGGTTGCAAAACTTCCCACAGAAATTAACTGGAAATCAATTGTAAACTACACGGAAGAAAACCAATTGATCACCCTTCCCGATCTATCAACGGTGAAGATTTATCCGGGTGGTGAATTAAGATATGCTATACCCTTTGTTCAGCGCAAACGTGAAGTCTATCTTCAGGGTAAAAGCTTTTTTAAGGTTTCTAAAGATAAAAAACATCCTTTTATCGTATACGCCAATAGCATTTCTACCACCGCTTTAGGTACATCATTTACCATTACTGCAGGCAAAGAAAGTAAGCTGTTTAGCGTTGTACTCCATACTGGAAAAATTTGGGTAAAAAACATCGATTCTACAACCCTGAAATCATTCAGTAAAATTTTAGTTCCCGGGAACGAACTGGTTTACAACCGAATTGATAATAAGTTGAAAGTGATCAATCCTCACCTATTGTTGCATCAGGAAAAAATAATTGCCGAATTAAGTTTTAATCAGGTGCCTTTAGCAACCGTTTTGGAAAAATTAGCACAGCATTTTGAGGTAAAAATTAACTACAATCCACAAGATCTTCAGGAAATATCATTTACCGGAAGCGTACACGCCAAACAATCACCACATCAAATACTTAAAGAACTTACCGAACTCAATGAACTAACGCTAACTAAGACTGCAACAGGATATCTGATCCAAAAAGAAACCCAACAGACACCTTAATAACTTCATTCTTGAAGAAAAACCATTGCCGCTAAACCCTTAATTAATTTGTTATACTATGCTTAGAAAATTTACAAAACACCTCTTCTGTTGCCTGCTGATCTTATCAGTCACAGCAACTGCCTGGGCTCAAACATCTGAGATTACCGGAATTGTAAAAGATGAAACCGGGCAACCCCTGCTTGGTGCTTCCATCCTTTTACTCAACACAAAAACCAACGAAAAGAAAGGAATTATGGTAAACCCAGAGGGAAAATTCCAGATTACAGGTTTAACCGCAGGTGTTCCTTACACCATAAGCGCTTCTTTTATCGGCTACACTACTAAAACGATTCAGAACTATTTGCTTAAAGCCGGAGAGCAGGCAACACTTTTAATTCAGCTTAATCCGGAAGCATCCTCACTAACCGACGTGGTTGTAGTTGGTTACGGAAGTCAGCGGAAGAAAGACGTAACAACGGCAATTGCCAGTATCAAAGCTTCAGACTTAGAAAACCAACCCATAAATAACGCAGCCGAAGCAATGGTTGGAAAAATGGCCGGGGTACAGGTTTCGCAAGGATCCGGTTCTCCGGGGAGTCCGCTATCCATTAAAGTGCGGGGTGTAGGAACCATCACAGCCGGATCAAACCCTTTATACGTGATTGATGGCGTGCCCATTTCGAATGACAACATCAATACACTTAACACGAATGATATTGCATCAATCGAGGTATTGAAAGATGCCTCTTCCGCAGCCATTTATGGTTCGAGAGGATCAAATGGGGTGGTTTTAATCACCACAAAACAAGGTAAAAGCGGCACAGCAACGATCAGCGCAAATACCTATACGGGTTGGCAAAGCCTGGCACACAAAATTGATATGATGGATGCTTATCAATATGCCCAAATGACACTGGATGCCAGAAATAATACTTATGCTGACGCGATGGATGCCATTAATCGCAGAAATGCTGCAACAGGTGCACCAACCATCGGCTATAACATTAATGACAGCAACGCACAGCGCCTGGTGAACTCCAGTAACAATAGCAGCGCCGTTATCCCAACAGAAATTTTGCCCTATTTGCAAGGCCAGCAAGGCTTAACCAATACAGATTGGCAAGATGAGATTTTCAGAACTGCAAAAATTGAGAACCATTCTGTTTCAGCTTCCGGCGGTAGCGAAAAAATGAAATATTATGCTTCCATGGAATATTTTAATCAGGACGGGATTATTCTGAACAGCGGCTTTAAACGTTACAGCGGAAGGTTAAATCTGGAAGGAAACAAAGGAATATTTAAATATGGTGTAAATATTACGCCTTCAGTAATTAAAGAAAAAAGACTGAATGCAAATGGCGCTTATAACGCTTCAAACACCAATGGCTTAAATACAGGCGGCATCGTTGCATCGGCTTTACATTACGCACCACTTTGGCCTGTATATAATGCCGACGGCGGTTACAGCTTTGCGCAGAATTCCTGGAGCCCCGGGCAAGGAACTACTTTGCCAAATGGATCGGTCATTACCGGAAATGGTGAAACACAAGCCTGGAACCCGGTTGCCCTGGCGATGCTTCAGAAAGATGATTTTGGCTCGAACAGGTTAACGGGTAATGCTTTTGTAGAAGCAGAAATTTTTAAAGATTTACGATATAAAATTCAGCTGGGAATAGACATGGTGAACAGCACTGAGGATACCTTCCGACCATCTGTTATTCCTTTATCAAACACTGCTGGCAACCCATTATCAGATGCACAGGCAAGTTCCAGAACGATAAAAGAAAGTAATTGGCTCCTGGAACACACTTTAAATTATACCAAAACACTTGGCGACCATAACATCACTGCATTACTGGGCTGGTCTAATCAGAAAAATGATTTGAGCGGCAATTATGCTGCTGCAACCCGAGGGTTTATCAGTGATCAGATTGAATACTTAAGCGCAGGTTTAGTTACTAATGGAACCTCAACCAGACAACAATGGTCTTTGGCTTCCGGAATTGCCAGACTGCAATACAGCTATAAAGGAAAATACTTATTTACAGGTTCGGTTAGGGCTGATGGTTCATCCAGATTTGGCACGAACAACAAATGGGGTTATTTTCCCTCAACATCTGTAGGCTGGAGATTGTCTGAAGAAGAATTCCTAAAAAATGTTAAAGCCATTTCTGATTTAAAAATCAGGGCCAGTTATGGTTTAACCGGTAACTTTAATATTCCGAACTACTTGTCTCAGGGTGCAATGACGAACTATGGCTACGTATTCGGTGGCGGAACACCAGGCGTAATCAATGGCGCAGCACCATTTGCACAACCCAATAATGATTTAAGCTGGGAAAAAACAGCGCAGTTAAACGTTGGTTTCGACGCAGCCTTTTTTAATAATAAACTAACCTTATCCATCGATGCTTATAACAGCAATACAACCGATTTATTATTAAACGTTCCTGTTCCATTAACCACTGGTTTTTCTACAGAATTGAAAAATATTGGTAAAGTAAATAACCGCGGAATAGATATCAACCTGGGTACACAGCAACAATTTGGTGGGGTGAAGTGGACTGCAAGTGCAAACTTCTCCAAAAACAAAAACAAGGTAGTGGAGTTAGGTCCTGGAAATGCAGATATTATTAGAACGGGTTCGGTTGCAAACGCTTATTTTTTAACCAGGGTTGGCGAGCCGATTGGTTCTTATTACCTGCCAGTTGTACTTGGGGTTTTCAAAAACCAGGCAGAAGTAAACGCCTATCCGCATTATACTGATACCCAGGGAAATTACGACTTAAATACCGCTAAACCTGGCGACTTTAAATTTAAAGACGTTGATGGAGATGGAGTTATTGATTTAACTAAAGACCGTGAAATTGTAGGCAATTACTTACCAAAGTTTACTTATGGTTTTGCTACTTCCGCAGAATATAAAAGCTTCGACTTAAACGTGGCTATGCAAGGTGTTTATGGCAATAAAATCTTAAACTTATCGAGAAGGTATTTCGCAAATAAAGAGGGAAATATGAATAACATGGTGAGCTCACTGGATAGATGGGTTTCTGAAAGCAATCCGGGCAGCGGACAAGATGTTAGGGCAAACCGTGTTGCAAAAGGCAGTAATGGTACCACCTCTACCTGGCACGTTGAAGATGGTTCTTACCTTCGTATCCGCAATATTGCTTTAGGATATACCTTCCCTACCGAGTGGATTAAAAAGATTTCATTAACTAAAGTGAGGTTATATGTTTCCATGCAGAATCCTTTCACTTTCACCAAATACACTGGCTATAACCCTGAAGTAACCAACAGGACAGATGCCACTACTAACGGAGAAGATTATGGCGTTTATCCAACAGCGAAAACAACATCAATCGGTTTAAACATTACGTTATAAAAGATCTTTATCAGATGAAAAAATATATCATACCCATCATTGCTTGTGGCTTAATCATATCTGCTACATCCTGCAAAAAGTTTTTAGATTTAAAACCATTGGATTCCTACACAGAAAACACATTCTATGTAGATGAAAAAGGTTTACAAGGTGGTTTAGTAAGTTGCTACGATGCGCTTCAAACCGATAGTTTATATGGAAATAACCTGCTTACTTTAGGAGAAATCCGTGGAGATAACCTCACCGATAACGACCCGGGTTCTGGCGCAGGTGTACGTAACTCCATAGAAGTGTTTTCCGAAACATCTGCAAACAATATCCTTTCTGGTACATGGCAAGGACATTATAAAGCAATTTACCGAACCAACATTGTGCTGGACCGTGCACCCGGGATCAATATGTCGGATGCAACGAAAAATCAGATTATCGGACAAGCTAAATTCATTCGTGCTTTAAGTTATTTTAACCTGACCCGTTTATGGGGAAATGTTCCTTTGGTGTTAACCGTTCAAAAAACGGATGAGGCCAGGGCAAACACAAGGGCTACATCAGCACAGGTTTATCAACAAATTATAGCCGATTTAACCGATGCAGCAGCAAAACTTCCAACCACCTGGGCAGATGCGCAACGCGGCCGGGCCACCAGTTATGCGGCATCAGCTTTGCTGGCGAAGGTTTATTTATACCAGAAACGTTATGACCTGGTTGCGTCTACGTTACAGCCAGTTGTAACCGCCATTTATGCAGGAAGCGTTTTATCGCTCGTTCCACAAACTACTACTTTTCCAAGTGGATTGAAAACGAGTAAAGATATTATCTTTGCCGTTTTATACTTAAATGGCGGTGTTAAAGAGGCTGTAAACCAGGATAATCGTTACCGGAATAACAACAATACCAATACAATCACCATCCCGCAGGCCATTTTTGAAACAGCAGATAACCGCAGGGCATTGGTTGCTCCAACCGGAACAGGCGCCCGCCCCGGAAAATTCAACAGCCCGGTTTCCAATTCTACAGAAGTAAGTGGCGATTTTCCGGTAATTCGTTGCGCAGATGTTTTATTGATGTATGCAGAAGCATTGAATGAGACTGCTTACGGCAATGCAGAAGCTTTTAGCGCACTGAATGCAGTGCGAACTAATGCTGCAGCAACAACCAAAACCGCAGCAACCTTAGTTACACAAAGTGATTTTAGAAATGCCATTTATCTAGAAAGAAGACTTGAGTTTGCTTTAGAAGCCGACCGTTGGTTTGATTTGGTAAGAACAAACCAAATGGCTACTGTTTTTCCGGGTATTCCACCTTTCAGAAGTATTTATCCTGTTCCTCAGGCAGAAATTGATAATGTAAATAACAAAACTGGCTGGCAAAACACGGGCTACTAAATTATTAAGCCAAACACATAGCCGGTATCGCAAATAACGATACCGGCTTTTTTATGATTCGATTTACCTTCTTAATCGAAAAATTTTTCAATCTTTATAAAATGAAAAAGCTTATTCTACTGCTCTCTTTAAGTTTCGTATTGGCTACAGTTACACTAGCTCAAACTACAGAAGTGTGGATTGTAAGGCATGCTGAAAAAGACAAAACCAATCCGGAAGATAAAGACCCGGAATTATCAGATGAAGGCAGAATCAGGGCTGGCGACCTGGCTACGTTTTTGAAGAAAACAAAATTCGATGCTGCCTTTAGCACACCTTATAAAAGAACGCATCAAACATTAGATTCACTGATTATCCCAAAAGTGATCAACTACAGCGACCCAAAATCTTTAGTGGATTCGGTAAAGAAAAATTATACAGGCAAAACGGTTATCGTAGCGGCCCACTCCAATACCATACTGGAAATTATTGAGGCTTTCGGTGGTAAAAAACCGATGGAAATGTTAACCGATGATGATTATGACTATATTTTCCGTTTAACCGTTAAGGATGATAAGGCGAAGGTGAAAAAGGACCAGTTCGGAAGACCACATCATCTTTAGTTCGGAGTTGGGAATTGTGAGTTTGGAGTTAAAATAAACTTGCGAAATTCTTCAGCGCACAGGCTTTTGAAATTTCGTAAGTTGATAATGCCATTATTCATCTTCAAATAGATTTCGAAAGTTCTGAACACCCAAACCAATGAACCACTGACCAATGAACTATTGAACCAACTAAAGTTTCTCAAAAGGAATATCCATTATATTATACCGCTGCCAACCAACGAAATCATAGTGCCACCATTCATTTTCAAGTACATTTAAGCCGTATTTTTTCATGGTAGCAATTAGGAAATTCCGGTTTTTTCTCACCTCGTTGGTTACGGGTTCATAATTCGCTGCGGCCGCAGCAGAGAAACTATCATAAGGTGTGGGCATGGGAATTTCTTTTCCAGTTTTTAGATTGATCAGTGTCAAATCTACCGCACAGCCCCTGTTATGTTTTGATCCTTTTGCCGGATTGGCCACAAAATTTTTATCACTTGCCTTTTTATAAAATTCAACAGTGGTAGCATAGGGCCGATAACCATCGAAAATTTTAAGTCCATAGCCTTTTTTATTTAACGCTTTCTGAATTTTCTTCAATGATTCCACAACTGGCTTCCTGGCAAAAGCCCTCGCCTGCTTGTACATCACCTGTTTCATGAAGTTGTTTTTTGTGGCGTAGCGAATATCCAGCGTAATGTTAGGAATAGCCTTTTTGATCTCCACTAATTCATTGTTCGGATTGGTTTTTACCGAGGCAAGATATTGGTTGTAAGAGTTAACTACAACTAGCTTTGGTACCCGACTAGTTTGAGCAGAAACACAAATAGAAAGTGATATAAAAAACAGGAAGAGTTTGATTTTCATAGTTTTTAGTTAATGTCCAAAGTTCCATCCCACATCTTCCATCTTACATTTCTGAAAGACCTGTTTAATGCATTCGGCAGTAAAATTCCATTCCACATTTCCATCTTACATCCCACATTTACCTCCCTTACTGGTTCGAAACCACCAATAATTCCAGATCTTTAAATGGCAGGTTAAACATATCGGCCAGGTCCTTATTGGTACAATTGCCCTGATACATATAAAGCGCCTCGCGGATCCCAGGATTATTCCAAACCATGTTCATTAAACCACCAAATTCGCCAATATCAAGTAAGATGGGTGCAAAAATATTAGTAAGTGCGTAAGATGCCGTACGGGGAACCCTGGATGCAATATTAGGCACACAATAATGAATCACATCATATTTTCTGAAAGTTGGGTTGGTATGATTCGTTACTTCTGAAGTTTCAAAGCACCCTCCCTGATCAATACTTACATCAATCACAACAGAATGTGGTTTCATCCGTGCCACTGTTTCTTCCATCACCACGCAAGGACTTCTCCCGTGGCTGGCCCGAATGGCGCCAATCACCACATCGCAGGTTACAATGGCTTTGTTAAGCACAATAGGTTGCATCACCGAAGTAAAAACCCGGCTCCCTAAATTATTCTGCAAACGGCGTAAACGATAAATAGAGCTATCAAAAACCTTCACTTCGGCACCTAATGCCAAAGCTGTTCTAGCCGCATACTCTCCTACCGTCCCGGCGCCCAAAATCACAATTTCTGTTGGCGGCACTCCAGTGAAACCACCCAGCATCAACCCTTTTCCGCCGGTTACATTGCTTAAATATTCAGCAGCAATTAAAATTGAGGTAGAACCTACAATTTCGCTCATTGCCCTTACTACGCTTAATACATTTCCTTCATCGCGCAGGTTCTCAAAGCATAAAGCATTAATTTTTTTTTGCATCAGGGCTTTCAGGTAATCCTGCTTTAATGTACCTGTTTGCAAAGATGAAATCAACGTTTGCCCTTTGTGCATCATTGCAATTTCCTCGAGCATTGGTGGTGCAATTTTTACAATAATATCAGAATCAAAAACTTCCTTTTTATCGTAAACAATTTTTGCCCCCTGTTCAGCGTATTCCGAATCAGAAAAATTTGCAGCAATACCAGCACCACTTTCTAAAATGACGTGGTGACCATTGTTAACCAATAAGGCAACCGACAATGGAGTTAAAGCAATTCTGTTTTCCTGAAATGAAATTTCTTTGGGTATCCCGATGTTCAGGCTGTTCTTCCTGTTTCTGGTTTCTAGTGTCGCTTCTTGTGTTTGCAATAAACCCTGACGAGCGATATCGGCCATGCCTTCGCGTATTCCTGTAGCCATCCTGCTTTAAAAAAATATTTGTTTTTAGGTTGTTCAAGGTACGGAAAATGTACTAAATATTAGCTTTTAAAAGTAAAGAACGCATCAAACCATTATTTCCATGCAACAGCGATATCATTAAAAATGAAGGTACCTTTCTCAAATAATCCTGTTCCATAATAGCTTAGACCTATCACCTTTATCATTTGTGTTGAAGGCAAAACATTCTTGAACGTAATTTTAGTCCCTAATGGCGTGTCAGTAAATAGCATATTCCGAACATCTTGATTTCCGATTTTAAAATCATAGCTTAAAAAATTATTGCCTTGAATATCTGTCAAATTGGCTTTCTCGAATTGAAATTCACTATTAGCTTTATGATTAATTATAAAACAGGTGAGTGTTATGGTTTGCTCCTTTATATTACCTTCACATTTTGTGAGGTTAAAAGTTAGTCCACCTTGCTCAACACTTTTAATTGGTGTCAGAATATTTAAGGATTTCCGAAAATATTCATTTTCCTTTGACACCGCTTTAATGCTTTCTGTAAGTTGATCATTTTTCTTCTTTACAGAATCACATTGCGAATTTTGTGCAAATCCATTATAACCAAAACAAATGCACATTACTATTAAGGCGATATTTTTCATATTGCTTTTTTTACTAAATATAGCAAAAAGTTGTAAGAGTTAATCAAATATTATACTCTGCTCAGATTGAATACTCTTCGATTTTCATCAACGATCGAAATTTCTACTTTTACCAGGTGATCTGGCAATAATTCGGCTACCCGTTCAGGCCATTCAATTAAACAGATCCCTCCGCCATAAAAATATTCTTCATAACCTAAATCATAGGCTTCCTGAATGTCTTTTATGCGGTAAAAATCGAAATGGTACACTGAACCTTTAGCACTTTCGTACTCATTAACGATAGAATAAGTTGGACTGGATACCACATCAGCTACCCCCAAAACCTGACAGAACGTTTTAATAAAGGTTGTTTTACCAGCGCCCATATCACCGTCGAAAATAAAAATCTTCACCTCTCCTGCAAAGGCCAGAAGCTGTGCTGCAGCATTAGGCAACGCCGATAAATCGTTAACTGCTATCTCCATTTTACATAAATAAAGGCAAAAGTAATACATTAATGCATTGCTTTTGCCTTTTTAATCCCTTTCGGTAGTAGTTACCTTGGTGAATAAGTTACTACCGGAATAATCATCTCTTCTAACGAAATCCCGCCATGCTGGAAGGTTTCATTATAATAATTCACAAACTGGTTGTAGTTATTTGGGTAAACGAAATAACTATCCTCACGGGCAAAAATATAACTGCTGCTGATGTTGATTTTCGGCAACAAAGCATCATGTGGGTTTTTAATTAAAAAGACTTCTTTCGCATTGAAATTTAAATTCCGTCCTTGCTTATACCTTAAATTGGTATTGGTCGCACGATCACCAATCACCTTAACTGGCTTTTTAACCCGAATGGTTCCATGATCGGTTGTAATAACCACTTTTACTTTTTTCTGAGAAATTTTCTTTAACAAATCCCATAGTGGCGAGTGTTCAAACCACGATAAGGTTAATGAACGGTAAGCCGCATCATCATTTGCCAGTTCGCGGATCATTTGCATATCTGTACGGGCATGGCTTAACATGTCAACAAAGTTGAAAACAATCGCATTGAAATCATTTTGCAGCAGGTTATTGGTTTGATCAACCAAATCCTTACCCTGTTCAAAAGTTAAAATCTTATTGTAACTGAATTTGCAATCTTTTCGTAAGTTACGTTTAATGTTATCAGCAAGAAAAGCTTCCTCGTGCATGTTTTTACCACCTTCATCATCATCATTCTGCCACAATTGAGGGAAGCGTTTTTCCATTTCCAAAGGCATTAAGCCAGAGAATATCGCATTACGAGCATATTGAGTCGCCGTTGGAAGAATACTAGTGTACATATCTTCCTCATCAATTCTAAAATATTCAGAAATTAACGGGTTGATAATTTTCCATTGATCGTAACGTAAATTATCAATCAAAATGAAAAATACTGGTGTGGTATCATTAATATGTGGAAAGGCTTTTTTCTTCAGCAACTCATTAGATAATAATGGTGCTGTATCTTTATTTTTAATCCAGTCCAGATAATTTTCTTCTATAAATTTAGTAAACTGGGTATTGGCTTCCTGTTTTTGCATGGTTAAAATCTCATGCATTTGTGGATCATCCAGCTTTTCAAGCTCTAATTCCCAGAAAACTATTTTTTTGTAAACATCAATCCATTCTTCATAACTCAAGCGATCGCCTAAGGTCATGCCCAAGCGGCGAAAATCTTGCTGATAAGCCATGGATGTTTTTTCACTCACCAAACGTTTGTTATCAATCAGCTTTTTAATTGTCAATAAAACCTGTTTTGGATTTACCGGCTTAATTAAATAATCGTCGATTTTACTTCCAATGGCATCTTCCATCAGATTTTCCTCTTCACTTTTGGTAATCAATACTACCGGAACATCGGGATTTAAATTTTTAATGGCCGAAAGCGTTTCAATACCACTCATGCCTGGCATGTTTTCATCAAGAAAAACAAGATCAAAATGGTTTTTTCCAAAAGCCTCTAAAGCATCATTTCCATTGGTAAAGGTTGTTACATTATAACCTTTATCATTTAATAATAATATATGGGGTTTTAGTAAGTCGATTTCATCATCGGCCCACAATATTTTAGTTTCTTGCATGTTTTTGTAAAAAAAGATATGTATTGCCTTTTAATTTTGGCAGGTAAATCAAACTACAAATAAAAATAGCAATTTTTGTACCGTATCTATCTATTTAACTATTTTTAACTATTGAATAAGAAGAAAATCATAAATGATCCCGTTTACGGTTTCATTAGTATCCCATCAGCGTTGGTTTACGATGTCATTTCGCATCCCTATTTCCAGCGTCTGCGGTATATTAAGCAACTTGGGATGACTCATCTGGTTTATCCCGGGGCTTTGCACACGCGTTTTCACCATGCTTTGGGTGCCATGCATTTAATGAGCCTGGCCATTGAAGTATTAAGAAGCAAAGGGCATAATATTACCGAAGGTGAAGAAGAAGCCGCAACACTGGCTATTTTACTGCACGATATCGGTCATGGGCCGTTTTCGCACGCTTTAGAACATTCTTTAGTTACCGGAATTAAACATGAAGATATTTCAGCAAAGCTGATGCATGACCTGAACCTTCATTTCGATGGAAAATTAACGCACGCTATTGAGGTTTTTAATGGTACCTATCATAAAAAATTCCTTCATCAGTTAATTTCTGGTCAGCTGGATTTAGATAGAATGGATTATTTAAATCGCGACAGCTTTTTTACCGGCGTAAGCGAAGGCGTAATCAGTTTCGATCGGATTATTAAAATGTTTAACGTTTATGATGATAACCTGGTGATCGAAGAAAAAGGGATTTATTCCATTGAAAAATTCCTGATTGCACGCCGTTTAATGTACTGGCAGGTTTATTTGCACAAAACAGTAATTTCCGGTGAGATGATTTTGGTAAAACTTTTGGAGCGGGCAAAGGAGATCTCGGTAGCGGGCGAAAGTTTATTTGCATCACCATCGCTACATCACTTTTTAAGTAACGATATCAACGAAAATAACTTTTTCGCTGATCATGATAATCTTGAACATTTCACCAATCTGGATGATCAGGATATTTATGCCGCAGTGAAAGTATGGACAAAACATCCAGACAAAATACTTTCAACGCTTTGCCAGATGCTTACCGCCAGGAACTTATACAAGGTGGAAATGGGAAATGAAAGGGCAAATGCAGATCGTGTGGAGTTTTTAAAAGATGCAGCGATTCACCTGCTGGAGATTGAGCCAGATAAAGTACGTTATTTCGTATTTACTGATGCAATTCAAAACCGGGCGTACAATGCTGGCGTAGGCAACATCAAGCTATTAATGAAAAATAACGACATCGTTGATATTGCAAAGGCTTCAGATTTATCGAATCTGGAATCGCTCCAAAAAACAGTAGAGAAGTACATTCTTTGCTACCCGCGAGGGATTTAAGATTAATTAACAAAATATTTGACTTCTACTGCCGTTTTAAGTCTTACTATTGTGTAAAATATACACGCCTTAACCCTTACAGGTTTTTTTGTTCATATCAATTTAACATATACCTTTGTACGATGCAATTTACTGCAAAGCAGATAAGCGAGTTTTTAGAAGGTTCCATTGATGGCAACCCAGATGTAGCCGTTACCGAACTTTCTAAAATAGAAGACGGGAAAGAAGGCTCATTGTCTTTTCTTTCCAACCCGAAGTACGAGAATTTTTTATATTCTACGCAGGCATCGGTTGTTATCGTTTCAAAAGATTTCACCCCTAACCAGCCGTTTACCAGCACATTAATCCGTGTTGAGAATCCATATAGTTCATTTACTATTTTACTGGATAAATATAACGAAGCAATGAATGCGCAGGCAGCTTTGTCTGGAATAAACAAGCTGGCTTTTGTTCATCCAACAGCTAAAATTGGTTCTAATGTATTTATTGATGCATTTGCTTATGTTGCCGAAAATGTAGTGATTGGCGATGGCTGCAAGCTTAACGCACAGACTTTTATTGGCGCTAATTCTAAAATTGGCGAAAACAGCACTTTTTTTTCCGGCGTAAAAATTTACCACAATTCTGTAATCGGAAGTAGGGTAATGATACATGCCAATACCGTAATTGGTAGCGATGGCTTTGGTTTTGCACCACAAAAAGATGGCACTTATAATAAGATTCCGCAGATTGGTAATGTAATTATCGAAGATGATGTAGAGATTGGGGCAAATACAACGGTAGACCGTGCAACAATGGGATCTACCGTTATTAAAAAAGGCGCCAAAATCGACAACCTTATTCAGATAGCACATAATGTTGAAATAGGCGAAAACACAGTCCTGGCTGCTCAATCTGGCGTTTCTGGCAGTACTAAAATTGGCCCAAACAGCGTGGTGGGTGGACAAGTAGGTATTGCAGGTCATTTAACCCTAGCAAAGGGTACCCAAATCGGCGCACAGGCTGGGATCAACTTTAATATCACAGAAGAGAACAAACAATGGCACGGCAGTCCGGCGCAACCTTTGCGTAACTGGATGCGGGCCTCAGTAATTTTCAAGCATCTTCCAGATATTGAGAAAAGAATAAACACACTCGAAGAGGAATTGAAAAAGCTTACGGCTGAATTGGAAAAGAATACAATACACAATGAACGTTAGACAAAAAACGATTAAACAAGAAGTATCAGCATCTGGTGTTGGTTTACACACGGGTGCTAATGTAACTTTAACATTTTGCCCAGCCCCTGAACATCATGGGTTTAAATTCCAACGTATTGATCTGGATGGTCATCCGATTATTGATGCTGATGCAGATAACGTAACAGATACTTCCCGCGGTACTACCTTAACCCAGAATGGCGCAAGCGTAAGTACTGTAGAACATGTTATGGCTTCTCTGGTTGGGATGGATTTAGATAATGTACTGATTAAACTAGACGGCCCGGAAACACCAATTATGGATGGAAGTTCTATCCAGTTTGTAGACCTGCTTGAAGAAGTTGGAACCGTTGAGCAAAATGCTGATCGTGAGTATTTTACCATTCCGCATAACATTACTTATACTGAAGAAGATAGAAAGGTAGAGATTGTAGCCATGCCATTGGATGACTACCGTTTTACTTGTATGATTGATTATAATTCTCCGGTTTTAGGAAGCCAGCATGCAGGGATTAATACCATTGCAGAATTTAAAAAAGAAATTGCTTCCTGCCGTACTTTCTGCTTTTTACACGAATTAGAATATCAGCTTTCTCACAACTTAATTAAAGGTGGCGATTTAAACAATGCCATTGTGATTGTAGATAAAGAGGTTACAAAAGATGAATTGAGTCACCTTGCCAAGCTTTTCAACCGTGCAGATATCGATGTAGCCCCTCAGGGAATCCTGAATAACATGGAATTACGCTACCAAAATGAACCTGCCCGTCATAAATTATTAGATATGATTGGCGATTTAGCCTTGGTGGGTACACACTTGAAAGGCCACATTATGGCTGCCCGCCCCGGCCATGCGGCTAACGTTGCTTTTGCAAAAAAGATTAAAGCGGCGATCAAAAAAGAAAAAAACAAGAAAATTCAAAAGGTATACGATCCAAGTGCAAAACCATTGTATGACGTTGTTCAGATTATGGATATTTTGCCTCACCGTCAACCGTTTTTATTTGTAGATAAGATTTTAGAACTTTCAAAAAACCACGTGGTGGGCGTTAAAAACGTAACCATGAATGAAGAGTTTTTTAAAGGGCATTTTCCTGGTGCACCGGTTTTCCCGGGCGTGATTCAAATTGAGGCCATGGCTCAGGTAGGCGGCATCTTAGTTTTAAGTACCGTTCCGGATCCACGTAATTATTTAACCTATTTCTTAAAAATTGATAACGTTCGCTTTAGGGCTCAGGTTCTTCCCGGAGATACTATCGTTTTCCGTTGCGACTTACTTGAACCGATCAGAAGAGGCATTGCCCAGATGAAAGGCGTAGGTATGGTTGGCGAGAAAATCGTTGTCGAGGCCGAAATGATGGCACAAATTTCAAAAATTAAACAAGCAGAACCAGCCGAATCATGATACAACCCTTAGCATATATACACCCACAGGCAAAAATTGCCGAAAACGTAGTGATCGAACCTTTTGTAGTGATACATAAAGATGTGGTGATCGGCGAAGGAACATGGATTGGCTCGAACGTTACCATTATGGATGGCGCACGAATCGGTAAAAACTGTCGTATTTTCCCTGGAGCAGTGATCTCCGGCGAACCTCAGGACTTGAAATTTGCAGGCGAAGTAACCACTGCAGAAATTGGCGATAACACCACTATCCGTGAGTGTGTTACCATTAATCGTGGTACCAAAGATAAATGGAAAACAGTTATTGGAAGCAACTGTTTAATTCAGGCGTATTCTCACATTGCACACGATTGTGAAGTAGGTGATAACTGTATTTTTTCCAACAGTACGACATTGGCTGGTCACATTACCATTGGCAACAATGTGGTATTGGCAGGTTTAGTTGCCATTCATCAATTTGTTAAAGTGGGTTCATATGCTTTTGTAACCGGTGGATCATTGGTTCGTAAAGATGTACCTCCTTATGTAAAAGCTGCCCGTGAACCCCTTTCTTATGCCGGAATTAACTCTGTAGGTCTACGCAGAAGAGGCTTTACCAATGAACAAATTGATGAGATTCAGGAAATTTATCGGGTACTTTTTGTAAAACACAATAACGTAACCAAAGCTTTAGATATGATCGAAGCTGAATTCAAGCCAACCGAGATTCGCGATGAAATTGTAGATTTTATCCGCAATTCAAACCGTGGCGTAATGAAGGGCTTCGGCATGGGAAGCTAATTTAGTGTTTAGGGAATAAAGCCCTGATCTAAGGTTTCTTAGGTGGCAAAATAAAGCACAATACATTTTCATGAGCGATTTAACATTAATTCGAACCGATTCAGATCAAACCGATTTTAGACAGTTGGTTACGCTATTGGATAAAGATTTAGCGATACGAGACGGTGATGACCATGCTTTTTATTCACAGTTTAATAAGATAGATGCGATTAAAGAAGTAGTGGTGGCTTACCAAAACGGAATTCCTGTTGGTTGCGGTGCAATAAAACCCTTCTCAGATATCACTGCCGAAATTAAACGCATGTTTGTTCATCCTGATTACAGAAAGCAAGGCATTGCTGCTAAAATTTTGATAGAATTGGAGAAATGGGCTAAAGAACTTGGTTTTACCGAGTGTATTCTGGAAACTGGTAAAATGCAACCAGAAGCCATTGCGCTATATCAAAAAGTTGGTTATCAGATTACGCCAAATTATGGTCAGTATATTGGTGTAGACAATAGCGTTTGCATGAAAAAATATCTAGTTTTTAAAAATTCTGGTCTTGATTCCTGATACTCACATCTTGATTTAATACCCAGATCTCGATACTTGATACTCAAACCTTGATACTTGATACTCACATCTTGATACTTAAAAAATGAAGATAATCTTAACTAATATAGGCCGGAGATTTAACAAAGAGTGGATTTTTCGGAATTTAAGCACTGAGTTTTCATCGGGCAATCGTTACGCCATTCTGGGGCCGAATGGTTCCGGCAAATCTACATTATTAAGCGTTCTAACTGGAAGTTTAACCCCATCTGAAGGCCAGATATCTTTTTCTGAAGGCAACGATATTCCTGTTGAGGAAATCTATCATCAGATCAGCATGGCTGCCCCCTATCTGGAATTAGTTGAAACTTTTACGTTGAAAGAAATTATCGATTTCCATTTTAAATTTAAAAATTTTGCGCCGGGAGTTGACCAAAAATCTTTAATTTCCATCCTTGGCTTAGAAAAATCCGCAAATAAGGAAATCAAGTACTTTTCATCGGGAATGAAACAGCGAACGAAGCTGGCTTTAGCTTGTTGTTCAGACTCACCAATTCTATTTCTAGATGAGCCAACCAGTAATTTAGACGTTCAGGGTGTAGACTGGTATCGCAATTTAATAGAGAACTTCACGCCGGGAAGATTAACAATTATTGGTTCTAATCAAATTCACGAATACGATTTCTGTGATAATCAGCTTCAAATAGCTGACTATAAGTAATTTATTATAAATTCTATTATCTTAAAACCCATCCTGTTTGTCATCCATTTGTATTAAAAAATATTTTTCGTAAATATATTTTGTAATTGAAAAATAGTTCTTACCTTTGCACCACCAAAAAGAGAAACAATTATCTAATTTATCTCTTGAAGTAATTGATTGTTTTTTCTGCATTTGCAGAATCAAATATATAGCCTGAAAAGGCAAAGAGTTTTTCATAGTTTAGTTTGAGGTTTAGGTTGATTATGCCTTTGGAGTGGTTCCCAAAGGCATTTCTTTTATGCAGCATTTTTTGGGTTAATTTAAGCTATGGAAAAGGCAAAACTAAAGACTAAATGTAACGGGTGAATAAGCATTAACCTGACGAAAACCATAGGCTTATCCCATAAACCTTTATAGGTTTTAATTAAAATAATTTTACCTTTGCGGTCACAAAAAAACTAAATATAAATCCAATTAAGGATCACACAATATGGCTAAAGCATCAGAAATTAAAAATGGCAACATCCTTCGTGTAAATGGCGAATTGGTTACTGTTGACGAATGGAATCACCGCACACCGGGTAAAGGTGGTGCTTTCTACACTGGTAAATTTCGTAACATTAAATCGGGTAGAATTGTAGAAGCGCGTATGAATACCGACGAGGTTGTAGAAATTTGCCGCGTAGAAACCAGTGATTATCAATATCTATACGAAGATGGCGATTACTTAGTGGTGATGGATAACAATACTTACGAGCAATATAACGTAGAAAAATCGCTATTCGGTTCTGCGATTAAATTCTTAAAAGAAGGCATGAGCGTAATTGTTTCCATGGAAAGTGATGAAGCCATTATGGGCCAATTGCCAAACTTTGCTGAATTTGAAATTACCTATTCAGAGCCTGCTGTAAAAGGTGATACTTCTACTAACGCATTAAAAGCAGCAACACTTGAAAATGGTGTTGAGGTTAAAGTACCTATGTTCGTTAACCAGGGAGATAAAATTAAAGTTGATACACGTACCGGCGAATATGTTGAGCGTGTGAAATAATCACTAACATCTGATAACAAGAGCCCTTGAATTAATTTTTAAGGGCTTTTTAGTTTTTAGAATTGTCATGGAAACACGGATTTACACGGAAGGTTTTTTTCTGCCTCCTATTAAAATCTTCCATTTGCTAAACACCAAAACAAGCCTAATTTCAAATTGCTACAATTACCTAACTTTGTCATTATGCTAAAAAGCGAAATCAGAAAACAAGCTTCAAAAGAAAGGTTATTAATTAATGCAGAAACTTATGCTGTTTTAAATAATGGATTGCTACACCAGTTCTCGGCTTTAGATTTCAGCACCATAAAAACACTCCATATTTTCTTACCAATTATAGAAAAAAAAGAACCAAATACTTTTCTGTTAATCGAATGGTTGACTGAAAATCATCCGGATACTAAAATTATTGTTCCTAAAGCTGATTTTGAAACTGCACTGATGACCAGTCATAAGTACCTCGGGCTACATGATTTACAAAAAAATCTTTATAATATTCTTGAACCTCAAAAGGGAATCATTCATGATGGCGAAATAGATCTGGTTTTAATTCCACTTTTAGCTTTCGATCGGCAAGGATATCGCGTAGGTTATGGCAAGGGCTTTTATGATCGATTTCTTGAAAATATAAATGCTCAAAAAATAGGCTTATCTTTGTATCCTGCAGTAGAAAAGATAGAAGATGTAAATGAACACGATATCCGTTTAGATTTTTGCATCACCCCAACAGAAATTATTAAATTTGATTAAGCAATTATGGCAACCGAAATCGTTATTAAAACAGAAAAACAGTACGAAGACAATATGATTGCTGTATTCGAATTACAGGAAAAGGAAGAACTCACCGCAGAAGATTTGAAGCAGATTGAATTAATGCTAAAAGCCGGAGAAAAATACGAGGCTGAACATCTATAATTCCATTCCTAGCCTGACTTTCTACATCAATCTATTTCCAATAAAACCGGGCAATGATCTGAATGAATCGCATCAGGTAAAATTTTTACATTTTTTAAACGGCTTTCCATTTGTCGTGTAACCAAATGATAATCAATCCGCCAACCCAGATTTTTCCCTCTAGATCCAGCTCTGTAACTCCACCAGGTATAATGATGCGGGTCTTTATTAAAATAACGAAAGGTATCTATAAATCCATTGTCTAAAAACAGCTGCATCCACTCCCGCTCTTCCGGTAAAAATCCCGAAGAATTGGCATTTGATTTTGGATTATGAATATCAATTGAGGTGTGGCAGATGTTATAATCTCCGCTCACAATCAAGTTCGGAAATTCCTTCCGTAGATCATCAATATAAGAATCAAAAAAACGCATAAAAGCATATTTCTTTACTTGCCTTTCGTCGCCGCTCGATCCCGATGGCATATATAAACTCATCAACGAAAAGTCATCGAAATCTGCCCTTAAAATTCTTCCTTCCTGATCAATCCATTCTTCTCCGCAACCAAAAACCACCTGATTTGGTTTTATTCGGGTGAGGATGGCCACGCCACTATAGCCTTTCTTTTGGGCAGGAAACCAGTAGTGATAATAACCCAGCTGTTCAATCAAAGCGATAATTTCTGTAATCTGTTCCGGCAATGCTTTTACTTCCTGCAAGCAAACCATATCAGCATTTGTAGCCTGTAACCAACCAAAGAAGTTTTTTGTGCTTGCTGCACGTATTCCATTAACGTTGTAAGAAATGATTTTCATGAATGGCAAATTTATAAATTATTGATTGAAGCTACAGTATAAGACATTTCATTAAATTTGTTTATTAGCATAGAAGAATTGAAAATCGAAATCGCAAAAAAAGTCTTCAACACTGATGATGAAAATCTACTTTCGGAACTAGATGTACTTTTAAGCACCGATGAAAAATTTGTATTCCAAGATTTGCCAAAACATGTTCAAGAAGGGATAAAAAGAGGCGTGCAACAAGCAGAGGAGGGTAAACTCATTCCTTTTGATGAAGTTAAAAAAAGGCTTTCTCAAAGATGGGGTTAACGGTATCCTTTTCAAAGGAAGCATACGGAACGCTTTTTTCTGGATAATCACCAGGAGCCTTTAATCAATAGATAAACCAATTACTTATTAATATTTTCAAGAGCCAACCGCTTCTCTAATTTCCTTGCCTCTCTTTTTTTGAGAACAGAAATATCCATTTTTACGTCTTGCTTAGGTCGGTCATTTTTATCGGTATCTAATGCCGCAATTTTATCAACCATATCTAAACCCACCACAATTTCACCATAAACTGTGTAGTTCCGATCTAAGTGCGGTACGCCGCCAATGGTTTTGTAAACTTGTCTCTGCCATTCAGGAATTTTGAACTTCAGTCGTTTTTCTTCCAGCGCATTTAACTGCTCATCAGTAAAAACTTTCCCCTGTACCAAGTAAAACTGGCTTCCACTGGATGCTTTAGCCGGGTTAACCATATCACCTTCTCTTGCCGCAGCCAATACACCTTTTTTATGAAACAAGCTATCACGAAATTCTGCAGGAATAGTGTATTTAGGTCCGCCTTCGCCCAATAAAGAATCGGGTTTTGCATTTCTGGAATCAGGATCACCACCCTGGATCATGAAAGATTTTATTACCCGATGAAACAATGTTCCATTATAAAAGCCTTTTTTGGTAAGCTTTAGAAAATTATCTCTATGCAATGGGGTTTCATTATACAGTTTAATAATACATTCTCCATACTGAGTTTTAATGCGGATATATTGATTTTTCGGCTTTGAAGCCAATGCGCTAAATGATATTAGAATTAAACTAAAAAAGATAAGTTTCTTCATTTGAAATGTATTATGCTTCTAAAGTAAGCTAAATATGATATTCTTTAAAGAATTATTATGCTAACCCGATTTATTTTGCGTTATCTTTGTGAAAATGAAACTTAAACAGAAAATAGCACTTAGCCTGGCCGTATTTTATGCGGTTAGTGTAATGGGCTTTGCTTTAAGCTTACATTTCTGTAGTGGAAAACTAGAGAATGTAAAACTTTTCAGCAATGAAGTTTCATGTAAATTCTGTAAGGAAATTCCTGCGGACAAGAAAAAAGATGACGGTTGCTGCAAAAACACACAGGTAACTGTTAAAGTTAAAGATAGTCACCAAACCGAGGCACAAACACAAATGCCGAAGTTATTTTCTATTCAACTATTTCTTCATCCTCCGGTTTTAGCATTTCTTTCAAACATTACCCCTGCTTTTTTAAGCAAAATCAGCATCAAAGCTCCCCCACTTTCCACCCGGGTTGCCCTGCATGTTTTCAACTGCGTTTTTAGAAATTAGGATTAATCGTTAGCCCCTCGATGTTGGCAATAGCATTTCGACAGGCTTAATGTGACATTTTCTTAAATTCTAATTCAAAAAAATCATGAAAACAATAAAATTATTCAGCATTATTATGCTTCTTCTTGCCGTTAAAGTTTCGGCTCAACAAATATCAACAGCAAATTTACAAGTAACTGGTTTAACTTGTTCTATGTGTTCAAATGCAACACAAAAATCGCTTGAAACCTTAAGCTTTATTACATCCGTTAAGCCAGATTTAAACAAAAACATCTTTGTACTTACCTTCAAAAAAGGTGCAGATATCAATCTTGATTTAGTACGTAAAAAAGTACAGGATGCTGGTTTCTCTGTGGGTGGTTTAACAGCATATTTTGCATTTAACCAGGTAAAAGTGGATGATAAAGGCCAGGCAATTGTTGATGGAAACGTTTATCGTTTTGTAAATGCGAAAAACAAAACCCTAAATGGAACGGTGAAAGCTGCAGTAGTAGATAAAAACTTTATTTCAGGTTCAGCATTTAAAAAGCAAGCTACATCTATCAGTTCTGATGCCTATGCTAGCGGTGCTGCTATAGTAAACGGAAAGAAAACACGTGTTTATCACCTTGTTCTTTCTTAAAATGAGGCGATTTTTATTTCTGGCGCTGGTGATGACCAGCGCTTTTCACTATGCTTTTAGTCAGGAGCTATATGTATTTACGGAGCCTGCAAGCAATATGCCAACGAAGTCGATTGGTGTTCGTTTAACCAATGAGGGAATGTTTAACAATCCCGGATTTGTAAGCAGAACCATTCCTGAAGTCATGTTTGGCTTTAATAAAAACCTGATGATGCATGCTCAGGCATTTCTTTCGGATATGGATAGAAAATACCGTTTGGAAGGCGGAAGTTTATATGCTAAATATCGTTTTATTTCTATTGATGAAGCGCAAAGTCACTTTAGAGCAGCTGCTTTCGGAAGAATCAGCACCAGTAAACGACCAACTTATACCAGAGATATTAACTTAGAAGGCGATAATAGTGGTGTTCAAGGTGGTTTTGTCTTTACACAACTTCTTCATAAACTGGCCCTATCGGCAACTTTAGGCTATGCGCATGCATTTAAAGATAGCGACAAACAAATTACAGGAATGCCTAGACCAAATAATATGCTTTCATACAGTTTATCATCTGGTTACCTGGTTTTACCTTTCGTTTATAAAAACTATAAGGAACCTAATTTCAACGTATACTTTGAAATGTTGGGTAAAACCGACCCAAGCTCTGGTCAAAGCTATTTAGATTTAGCTCCAGCAATTCAGGTGATTCTAAATAGTACCACCAGAATTGATTTGGGCTACCGTTTTCAGGCTGCAGGAAACATGACGGACAGATACACCAAAAACATGTATCTAATAAGGGCGGAATTTAACCTTTTTAATGTTCTAAAATAATTTAAACTTAATGAAATCCCCCGTTCGCAATCCAACCTTGAATGATGCGAATACGAGGTTCACAAAAAACAAATAAGATGAAAAAAATTATGATCATGGTGGCAATAATCGCCATCGCAAGCACAAAATTAACATTTGCACAAAGTAAAACTGATGCAGCATTTAATCAATTGTTAACCGCTTATTATGATGTTAAAAATGCATTGGCAACAGATAAAATCGATGTAGCCAAAGAAAAAGTGAAAACTTTATCAGCAAAGGTTGATGCCATTCCTCATCAGGATTTACCGGCGGCACAACATACCATTTGGATGGAACAGTCTAAAATGATCAAGGCAAGAGCACCTGAATTAGCCGCTAGTAAAGACATCAAAGCACAAAGAAAATCTTTTGAAGCGATATCTTCGGCAATGATCAAGACCGTTAGAAATATCAAATTTAATAGCGCCACGGTTTATGTTCAGCACTGCCCAATGGCAAAAGCGAGTTGGTTAAATGAAAAAGAGAACATCGAAAACCCATATTATGGAAGTATGATGTTTGATTGCGGCGATGTTGCTGAAACCATCAAATCAAAATAATGAAACTGCATATCAAAAATATGGTATGTAACCGTTGCAAAATGGTGGTTAAAGCTGAGCTGGATAAGCTTGGCTTTAATCCCGTTTCGGTTGAATTGGGCGAAGTGGTATTGGCAGAAAATATCTCGCACGAGGAGAAATTAACAATTGCAGAAAAACTTAGTCCGTTCGGTTTCGAGTTATTACAAGACAAGAAAACTCAGCTTGCCGAACAAATTAAAACCAGCATTATCAACCTGGTTCACTACTCAAAAGAGCCTTTAAAAATCAATCTTTCGACTTATCTAAGCGAAGAACTCCATCTAGAATACCCTCAGTTAAGTTCCATTTTTTCGGAAGTTGAAAATCAGACTATCGAGAAATACTTCATTGCACAGAAAATTGAGAAGGCTAAAGAAATGCTTACTTATGGCGAGTTAACACTAAGCGAAATCGCCTTTCAGCTAAATTATAGCAGTGTGGCGCATCTTTCCGCACAGTTCAAAAAGGTTACTGGCGCTACTCCATCAGCATACAAATCAGTAACGTCGGGTAAACGAAAAACATTGGATGAGATTTGACAATAACTGTAAAATGGAAGACGAGATTTAAACCTTTTCTTAACATACATCAACACTTAAACCTTGTGCCTGAATGTACATTTGTTTAAAAAAATAACATGAAAAAATTATTCTTATTCCTGATAGCTGCATCGATTAGTGTGGCATCTTTTGCACAAACCAGTTGGAAAATCGATCCGATGCATTCGTTTGTAAACTTTTCGGTTAAACACATGGGCATTTCATTTGTAGATGGTTCATTCAAAAAATTTGATGGTTCCGTTACTGCAGCTAAACCAGATCTAACTGATGCAAAAATCGCTTTTACCGTTGATGTAAACAGCATCACAACCGGTGTTGACATGAGAGATGGTCACTTAAAAACTGATGATTTTTTCAATGCTGAGAAATTTCCAACAATGAAATTTGAAAGCACATCGTTAAAAAAATTAAGCGGCAATAACTATGAGTTAAGTGGCAAATTAACCATCCGTGATGTAACAAAAGACGTGAAATTTGCAGTTGTATATGGTGGAACAGCAAAAGATCAACAAGGAAATACTAAGGCTGGTTTTGGCGCAACAACAACCATTAATAGACTGGATTATAACATAAAATATGATCCAACTGGTGCTGGTGTAGCTAAAGATGTGACCATTAAATTAAATCTGGAATTTGTTCAGGGAAAGTAATTGAGAAGATCGTCATTCCGGGCTTGACCCGGAATCTTTCTCATTAGATCCTGAAACAAGTTCAGGAGGACGATTATTCATATTTCTATTAGACAAACCTAATATAATGTCTGCATTATCTCAATTCAAAAACTTTACGCAGCGCTTACCTCAAACCGAGTTGATGCCTACACTTTTTATCGGCCATGGTTCGCCGATGAATGGCATTGAGCACAATGAGTATAGCCAAAGTTGGGGTAATCTGGCAAAAAATATTCCTGTTCCGAAAGCGGTATTAGTTGTTTCGGCACACTGGTATACCCACGGAACTTTTGTAACGGCAATGGATTTTCCATCTACGATACATGACTTCGGCGGTTTCCCGCAAGCATTATTTGATGTGCAATATCCGGCTCCCGGAGATGTAAAGCTGGCTTTGGAAATCCCATCATTGGTTCATTCTACCACTATTGAGCTTGATCACGATTGGGGATTAGATCACGGTACCTGGACAATTGTTAGGCACATGTACCCTGAAGCGAATATTCCTGTATTGCAACTCAGCATTGATTATACCAAATCTCCTGCTCAACATTACGAAATTGCTAAAGAAATCTACACCCTTCGCAAAAAAGGTGTATTGGTTATCGGCAGCGGTAATATGGTGCACAACCTTAGAATGTTGAGTTGGGAAATGATTAATGGTGGTGGTTACGATTGGGCGAATGAGATGAATGATAAATTCAAAAATCTTATTGCAAACGGTGATCATAAACCTTTAATTGATTACCGCAGCTTAGGCGCCGATGCCATGCTGGCTATTCCAACACCGGAACATTACTTGCCATTGATTTACACCTTAGGTTTAAAAAATGATCGGGAAGAGCTCTCTTTTTTTAATGATAAAGCTGTTGGTGGTTCATTAACAATGACTTCTGTTTTGGTGGGGTAACCCTTATCTAGTATCTAGTATCTAGTATCTAGTATCTAGTATCTAGTATCTAGTAACAATTCGCTATCTACGGAATAGTTTTACTTGCCTAAAATTCTATAACATTTTGTGATTATTCTATAACGCTTTTTGCCTGCCCATCAGGTAAATTTGTAAAAATATTCAATATGACACATACCTATCAACTCACCGGCATGACATGCGGTGGTTGCGAAAATAAAGTAAAAAGCAACCTTTTAATTTTACCAGATGTAACCGCTGTCGAGGTTTCGAAAGAAACGCATTCGGCAACAATCAGCATGGATAAACACATCAGCTTACCCGTGCTACAACAGGCATTAGGCGGCGCTGACAGCAAATACCAAATTACAAGCGACTCAATTATCGAAGCCACCACAGCAACCAAATCATGGGTAGAAACTTATAAGCCAATTTTATTAATTTTTGGATACGTTACAGCCATATCACTGGTAGCTTCATGGCGGGATAATACGATAGATTTTATGGTATTTATGCGCATTTTCATGGCTGGTTTTTTCCTGACCTTTTCTTTTTTCAAAATGTTAAACCTGAAAGCTTTTGCTGAAAGCTACGCCATGTATGACATCGTTGCAAAAAAAATCAGTGTCTGGGGATACATTTATGCTTTTATCGAATTAGGTTTAGGCTTAAGTTTCGCACTTAACCTATCTCCTGCTATTGTAAACTGGGTTACATTAGTTGTAATGACAGTGAGCATTCTAGGCGTTTTAGAGAGCATAATCAACAAGAAAAAGATTCAATGTGCTTGCTTGGGTGCTGTATTTAACCTTCCAATGAGCACCGTAACCATTGTAGAAGATGCCATTATGATTGCCATGAGCGCTGCCATGTTGATTTTGATGTAATTATATTCTTGTCAAAAGCTCATCAGGTGGAAAAGCTGCAATTTCAGAATCTTTGAAATCCTTAATATTTTGGGTAACGATATAATCTAGCTTTTCTATATTGTAAGCGCATAGTATCTGCAACGCGTCTTCGAAATCTTTATGCTTCGATTTCAAGCCCTTTTTTATAATAGCCTGTTTTCAAAATATTGGCGGAGTTCTACTTCTTCATTAAAATTATCAGGAAGTTTTACTGCACCTCTTATACCTTGTAACTTAGACGAAGTGGCTATAGCGTTTGTAATGTGTGCCAAATGATGTTTTCCATGCCAGGCATACATACCCAACATATTTGCCAGAGTAAGCTCTTTTCCTTGTGCAGGATGAATATATTTTCTTTGATAATCTTCAAATTTTAAAGTCTTTAGAAAAGAAACCCACCTTTGGTGCAATGCGGTTAATAAAGCAATTGACATTTCAATATCTCCATTTTTAGCCTCGTCCGTTTCGGCCCACCGTTCTTCATCATAAGGCCTGATGATCGGAACATCTTCTGTAATGGCTTGTTTGAATCTGATGTAAGCATTCATATGGCTATCTGGAATATGGTGAATAACCTGCCTCAATGTCCAACCACCTGGGCGATAGGTCTGATTTAATTCTTCATTAACCAAACTTTCAGTAGCATTTTTAAGCTGGTTAGGTAAAGCCTCAATTTCAGAAATCCAGATATCGGCCTGATGCTGATTGAAAATTTCAGGCATAACAAATTGTCCAATAGGGTATTTTAATTGTTCTAAATTCATTACTTAATCTTTTATACATCTTAAAGAGTATCCAAAGTTTTTAAAACTCTCTGAAACTTCAATGTAACCTTTAACATATAAATTATAATACCTTGCTGTTCCGGAAGGATTAGCTGTGGCAGTCCACCAATTAGCATCAAAAGAAAGACTCTCATAGGTACCTTCACCGTTTCTTTTCCCCACCGGCAAACCAGTAAACTTTGTACTGTTTGAAGCCCCGGTATCATTCATCCAATGACTAATGCCACTTTCTTGAATTTTGCTACCACTGTAACGGTCTCCCCCAATATGATTATACAAAACATTCCATTCAGCATTTGTTGGGATATGCCAGCCCTGTGGTGCAAGTTGATGAGCATTGTTTACAGCATACCAATTATATAAAAACCCGTATGTTTTGCCTAGTTCCTGATTGTTATTGTAGCTACAATAGGCTCCGCTTGATTGTGTCGACCAATCGGAATTTCCTATCACATTTGGTATTAGTGTTTTATCTCTATAGTGTGCCGTCCGTAAATTTTCCATCATCCATGTCTGGTTTCCTAGTTTTACCGTTTTATATACGTTCCCATCCACATCCGTTAATGTTTCAGCGATTACGGCATCGGTAACAAAAAGGTCTGCAGAAATATTATACGCGCTGTAAATCCCAGATTGGGCTTGATAAGCCGTTATGATTGCTTTACCTGGACCTTTGATGGTTATCAGGTTTCCTGTAACAACCGCAACAGCTGCATTATTACTCCTAAAAGTGATTTCTCTAGTGCTGTTACTTTTGGGTGAGGTTAAAATAAACGGAGGATCAGTTACTCTTTTATCAGGAATTACAAAATTGGTAAACATTGGGACAAGACGAGGCGCAATCACTAAGGTTGCCTTAATAGAATCTTTACTAAACCCTCCTGCTTCTTGTTGTATAGCCGTTATTATGCAAGTTCCATTTTTCTTTATGGTAACAAGATTTTCCTTGATGGTAATCATCGAAGTATCACTTGTTTCAAAAGAGAAAGCCCCGCTACTTTTACTTTTCGGATTGGTAAGCGGAAAAGGTAGTTGTCCGACTCTCCCTGCATTTAGGGTAAAATCAGAAAGTTCCGGTGATTGAACCGGGGTGTTTTCTTTTTGACATCCGATTAAACTTATCAAGAGAATAAAAATGGAGATATATGAGCGTTTTTTCATTATTTATTTCAAATATAAAAATCTGTCCTTAAGTACCGCAATAAAATGCTACATCAATTTTATTAACGATCACAACAAACGTGTTTTTGTTTATAGAGTAATAAATAATCATGATTAGATCTAATTTCGGTTTGAAATCACAATTCTTTCTTAAGGTTTTGAAAGGAGATATACCGAGCTTCCAATTATGATATCGTAATTTTGTTCGAGATCGTCAATTAAGTCAAGGAAAATACATGCGTTTCATTAAAAATTCATTCATTTAAAGCATATTGCATTCCATTTAAAATCCCAGGGATGAAAAGGTTATTTTTTATTTTCGTGTGTTTAATCCCAACAATTATTTATGCTCAAACCATTAAAACAGATGTATTGGTTTTAGGTAATAATGATGCGGCCTACTCGTCAGGGTTACAGGTTTCTCGCTCTGGTTGCAGTGTTTTAATTGTAACTCAAAGCACTCCTTTTGGTCTGGAAAAAATTAAGGGAACAAAAACAGCAGAAATTTACAAAATTTATGAAAATGTACAGCTGAAAGGAATTGCATATGCCCATGATTTAGAAAAAAAATCAACTCAAACAAAAAAGAAAAAGTCAGTTAAAAATCAGGTTGACAGCATCAAACCGTTTAAGATTATAAATGATACTACCATAATTGCCCTGGAGCGTTCCGGCGGTGGATGGGAGGCGAAATTAAGTAAAGATAAAACCATAAAAGCCAAGGTGCTAATTATAGCAGACAACAGCGATAAGGTACTTTCCCATCTAAAAACTGCGAATTTAAAACCCGTAGACTTAAGTGCTTTAAATTATACAGAAAACTTTTATCGCACCACAATTTCGGGTATAACTGGTACCTCAAACTTTTTATCTTTATATCATTTATTGATCTCAGACCAGGAAAACCTACTATACATTGATCCAAACAATGCAGAAATTGGTCAGGCAGCCGGTGCAACAGCTTCATATGCGGTCTTTTTTAAAACAAAAACCAGCTTATCTAATTTAAAAAGAATTCAAGGCGAACTCCTGAGCCATAAACTTTCGTTGATGCCTTTTAATGATGTAAAGGCTACAGATTCGAATTGGCTTGCCATCCAAAAAATTGGGATCACCGGGATTCTAAAAGCTGAAATCAAAAATGAAAAAGCTTTCTTTTATCCGGAGAAGGAAGTTACTTATGAGGAAATTAAACAGCCAATAAAAGATTATTATTATAAGGCTCAAATCTGGTTTGACGACAATAAAAATATTCCAATCAATTTAGAAAACACCATTTCGATGGTTTCTTACGTTGGCAATAAGGCTATTGATGCTACCAAAACGCAACTGCAAAAGAAGTGGAATAGCAGCTACAAGTTTTCTTCAAAATATGATTTGAAAAAAGTTCTAACACGGAGAGAATTTTCGGTTATCATTAACGAGTATTTAAAGCCGTTTGATCAGGTTAATGTTGATAAAACCGGAAAAGTGATCAGATAGTTTCTTAAAAGATTACTGTCTGATGCCGCAGATGATAACTTATGTTATTTTGATTAAGTTCATGATCAAAATGTAATCTGCGAATCTGCGGCCTGCTAAATCAATGTATCCCACATCAGTGGTTAAATTTGGTTGTAACATTTCCATTTCCTTAATGATTTAGTTCTCGCATTATCTAAATTGCAGCATCCAAACTAAATTTAATGAAGAAATATTTACTTTTCCTTCTGCTTTGCGCAGGAGAATATTCATTTGCCCAACAAATTGGCCCGTTAACAGTAGAAAAAATCATGCGTGACCCAAAATGGATGGGAATTGCACCATCTAATTTCCGCTGGACAGCTGATAGCAAAATCCTTTACTTCAATTGGAATCCAGAGAATAAAGCGAAAGAAGACCTTTATAAAATTATTATATCATCCTCAAAACCTGTTAAAGCCATTGAAAAAGAAGATGAAAAAATATTGAGTTTAAATTATGTTTATGGTAAAGACCAATCAATAGGCCTGGTCGAAAAAAATGGGGATATCTATCTTCAAAATTTTAAAACCAAAAAAGAAAGTCGTCTAACCAATACACTGGAACGCGAAAGCAATCCAATTTTCTTAGTTAATGGAAATGTAGTTTATCAACAAGGGGATAATCTATTTGAGGTAAACCTTAAATCTGCAGAAACCATTCAATTAACCAATTTTGTAAAAGGCAAAAAGGCTGGAAAATCTGAATCTAAATCAGCAACCGAACAAGATAATTGGTTAAAAGGTGAACAAACAGCACTATTTGACATCATCAAAAAAAGAAATACAGAATCTCGCGAAGGCGCCCGTGGAGGACGGGGCCGTTTTGGTGTCCCCTCAACTGACACAAAATTGTTGAAGGAATTGTATACTGAAGACAAATTTTTAACTGGAGTGGTGATAAGCCCGGATGGTCATTACATCACCTATAAACTCACTACTCCAGCACAGAACAACCACAACACGGTAGTCCCAAATTATATTACGGCTTCTGGCTATACGGAAGACATCCCTGGCAGAACAAAAGTTGGCGAAAATGAAAACATTTCGAAGGGATATATTTACGATACGCAACGGGATTCTGTTTATGCCATTCAAACAGCAAGCATCCCAGGCATAAAGGATCTTCCTGATTATTTGAAAGATTATCCGAAAGAACTAGATACCCTGAAAAAGAAAAATGCTGACCGTCCTGTAAATTTGTTTGGTCCGTTATGGAATGAAAATGGCACTAATGGAATTGTAATAGCTACTTCTTTAGATAATAAAGACCGTTGGATTTTAAAATTAGAAGCGTCCACGGGTAAGTTTTCTTTGGTAGATCGCCAACGGGATGAAGCCTGGATTGGTGGCCCTGGCATCAGTGGGTTTTACCAGGGCAACACGGGCTGGATAGATAATAACCGCTTTTATTACCAAAGTGAAGCAACGGGTTATTCCCATTTGTATGTTGCCAACATTTCAACTGGCGAGAAAAAACAACTAACCTCTGGCAAATGGGAAGTGCAGTCGTTGCAATTATCGAAAGACAAAAGCACTTTTTATTTTAAAGCAAACAAGGAACATCCTGGAATTACCAATCTCTTTAAAATTGGTATAAACGGTGGTCAGCCTATTCAGATGACAACAATGAAGGGTTTGAATGACATCATACTTTCTCCAGATGAAAAGTATCTCGCCATTAATTATTCCTACCTGAATAAACCAGGCGAATTATACATTCAACCTAACAAGGCGGGCGCTAAAGCAATAAAAATTACACAATCTACTACTGCCGAATTCAATTCTTATAAATGGCGTGAACCGGACATGGTAACTTTTAAAAATCGCTATGGTGCGGATGTTTATGCCAGGGTTTATAAATCTGACAAACCGCACCCAAATCATCCGGCAGTTGTCTTTGTTCATGGCGCAGGGTATTTGCAAAATGTTCACTTTGGTTGGAGTACTTATTTCCGTGAGTTTATGTTTAATAATTTACTGGCAGATAATGGCTATACAGTCATTGATATCGATTATACCGGAAGTTCGGGTTATGGTCGCGACCATAGAACCGGAATTTACAGGCATATGGGTGGGAAAGATCTAACCGATCAGGTTGATGGTGTGAAGCTTTTGGTCGAAAAATATGGTGTGAACCCAAAACATGTTGGTTTATATGGTGGATCTTATGGTGGTTTTATTACCCTAATGGCTATGTTTAACGAATCTGATGTATTTGCAAGTGGTGCAGCCTTGCGTTCGGTTACCGATTGGGCACATTACAATCATGGTTATACCTCAAATATTTTAAACGAGCCTTTTAATGATCCCATTGCTTACCGAAGAAGTTCACCGATTTATTTTGCCGATAAACTAAAAGGCAATTTATTAATGGCACACGGAATGGTAGATGTAAATGTTCACTTCCAGGATATTGTACGTATTTCACAAAGGTTTATTGAGCTTGGTAAAGACAATTGGGAATTGGCTGTTTATCCTGTTGAAGACCATGGCTTTATCGAACCAAGCAGCTGGACTGATGAATATAAAAGGATCTTTAAATTGTATGAAAACACCTTGAAGAGATAGGATTTTAGCCTGGTGTAGTCATCGGATGAATATATACATGATGCATAGTATTCATTCGATGACTACATAACCAATTCTTATAACATTATCCAACATTATAGTTTTCATCTATATCGTTATCAATAAATACAATGAACTATTAATAAACATGGGTTGATTTGGATCTGTTTTAGCCGTACCTTTGTGCCATAAAATTAAAGAAAAAAACATGGCAATAGTAGGTAAAAAATTCCCGAGTGTTAGTATTGATGCAATGTCAGATATGGGTGATGACATGAAAATCAATGTATTTGAAGAAGCGGTAAATAAAAACAGTAAAGTATTGTTGTTCTGGTATCCAAAAGATTTTACTTTCGTTTGCCCTACAGAATTACATGCTTTCCAAGCGGCGCTACCTGAGTTTGAAAAAAGAAATACCATTGTAATTGGTGCTTCTTGCGATACAAACGAAGTTCACTTTGCATGGTTAAATACACCAAAAGATAACGGTGGTATTGAAGGTGTTACTTACCCAATTTTAGCAGATACCCACAGACAATTATCTGGAATCCTTGATATTTTAGATCAGGAAGTTAACTATGACGAAGAAGGAAATGAATCTTTCTCCGGTTCGAATGTTTCTTTCAGAGCAACATATTTAATTGATGAAACGGGTAAAGTTTTTCATGAAAGTGTTAACGATATGCCACTAGGTAGAAATGTTAAAGAATATTTACGTTTAATTGATGCTTATACTCACGTTCAAAAACATGGCGAAGTTTGTCCTGCAAACTGGGAAGAAGGAAAAGAAGCAATGAACGCAAACAGAGATGGTGTTGCTGAATATTTAGCTGCTAACTAGTAAAATTAAACAATATGTTTTTAGAATTAACAGAAGATAATCTTCAACAATATTTAGCTGATAACTCCAAAGTTATGGTTCAGTACGCTGCATCCTGGTGTGGTAACTGCAGAATCATGAAACCGAAGTTTAAAAAGTTGGCTGCAGAAAATGAAGATGTAGCTTTCTTAATTGTTGATGCTGAAAAACTTCCAAATTCACGCAAATTCGCAAATGTTGATAATTTACCAACTTTTGCAGCTTTTGAAGGTGGTAATTTGGTAGATCAGGTGCAAACCAACAAAGCAGAAGGTTTGATAGAACTTTTTAATAAAATAAAATAATGAAGATTCCGGTTATCAGACAATTATTTCAAAACACTACTCCTGCTCAATTGGAGACCACTCTTGAGGTTTTAGAGGCATTCTGTGAATTCAGAGGAGTTAGTGAGCACGAAGTTGATGTTGCTGGCGAAATGATTACCAATATTTGTGGTGCACTTGAAGTACACCAGATGGTGAGCGAAGGTGCGGTTGAAAAAGACGCATTAAATGCCTTCGGCCAAAAAGTTATGGGCTCGATTGATCGATAGTTTTTTTAATCAAGCGCTTTAAAATAAAACCCCTTTGCAGATTTGCAAAGGGGTTTTTGTTTTATGATTTTCATTATTTCGAGGGATAATTTATTTTATAAAAATCAATATAAGTGACGTTTTTGTAATTAATTGATTTTAGTTATTTAGGATAATTACATCAATGCTATTTGGTTCAGTATCTATCTCGGTAGATCCTGAATCAAGTTCAGGAGGACGATTCGTCGCAAAATGGATTTCTCGAGAGATGTACTAACCGATTCGTCATGCTGAATTTAGTTCAGCACCTATCTAGTTAAAATCCTGAATCAAGTTCAGGAGGACGATTCGTTGCAAAATGGATTTCTCGAGGAATGTACTAACCAATTCGTCAATTGTATTTGGTTCAGTACCTATCTTGGTAGATCCTGAATCAAGTTCAGGAGGACAATTCGTTGCAAAAGGAATTTCCTCGAGGGATGCACCAACCGATTCGTCATGCTGACCTGTAGCGCAGCGGAAAGCTACGCAGTAAATTTAGTTCAGCACCTATCTAGTTAAAATCCTGAATCAAGTTCAGGAGGACGATTCGTTGCAAAAGAAATTTCCTCGAGGGATGCACCAACCGATTCGTCATGCTGAAGGTTAATTTTTTTTATAAAAATCACATCAATCGTAGGCACGAAGCAATCTTAAATGCTATTGGTTTTATAGCAAGCGTAGTAAGATTGCTTCGTACAATGACGATAATTCTGTTAATACCTCTTAAGCCAAATTCCTTCCTGCATTCACAATACCAAAAACCGTTCTAACCGCCAATTTTTCCAGCGCTGTCTGATCTTTTTCATTCTGGTCATGCTGAAGTTTTTCTAAAGCGAAATGCTGAATTAAAACCAACGGAAGAATAATTTTCTCACGTGTTGCGATAGATTTTTTATCGACAGGATAATTCGCCATTAAAGTTTCTTGTCCTGATAATTTTAAAAGCATCTCTTTCGTTAATTCGAATTCATTGTGTAGTTGAGTCCAAAAAGTGCCGAACTCTTTGTCGTTCGCTAAATGGGCCGTTATTACGAAGTCTGATTTGCTCATGCTCATCATACAATTATCCACTATCGTTTTCAGATAATCCGAATCCTCATAGACTTTTACTACTTTATCCCAATTACCTGCTTTTTCCTGGTTCTTCATCGCTGTTCCCATCCCATAGAAACCCGGTACGTTTTGTTTTAACATACTCCAGGCGGTAACGAAACTAATAGCCCTTAAATCTTCTAACTTCATTTCGCCTCCGCCGTTTCTTTTTACCGGGCGACTGCTAATATTTGCCTGAGACAATAATTTAAGTGGAGAGAGTTTTTCTAAATAGCTAACAAACAGTGGGTGTTCACGCAAATCAACAAATGCTTTGTAACCATCCTCAGCCATTGCATCAAGCAAGGCTTTATTTTCAGGATCTAAAAGTACATTATGCTTTTCCTTCAAACCAGAAGAAATGCCGGCATTAATTAATTGCTCAATATTGAATTCTGCACTTTCTACTGAACCATATTGTGAGCTGATGGTCTGCCCCTGAACGGTTAACTGCATATTCTTGTTCGCAATCTCTTTACCCATAGAGGCATAGAAACGATGTGTTTTACCTCCACCCCTCGCTGGTGGTCCGCCGCGACCATCGAAAAATGCCAATTGGATATTATGCTTTTTCGCAATAGCTGTTAGGGAAGTCTTTCCATTAAATATCGACCAGTTGGCCATTAAATAACCACCATCTTTCGTACTGTCTGAATAACCAAGCATAATATCTTGTTTATTGCCTCGGCTAGCTAAATGGGCTTTATAAAATGGATTGCTGTACAAGATATCCATAATGTCAGCCGCACCTTTTAAATCGTTAACCGTTTCAAAAAGCGGCACAAAATCGATGGTTAAAGCATCTTTGCTCCAGCCGTTCCATAAGAAAAGTTCAATGAGTTGAAGAATATCACTCGCCTGCTGGCAATTACTGATAATGAACCGGTGACAGGCTTTTTCTCCATTGCGTTTTTGAATTCCTTTTATTTCTCTTATCGTTTGAATGGTATCATTAATTAAATCATCACCTTCTGTAACATAAACAGGAGTGGCTTCTTTAAATGAGATCAGATTAAGTTTTTCAGCTTCTGAAAGTGTATCGTAATTTTCCGGATAAAGGGAAGAAATAGGCTTGTTTTGGCGGCAATAAGTATGTACATTTCTCAACACGCGACTATCCTGACGGATATCAAGTGATGCGAAATAATTCCCGTACAAATCAATTTTTCGAATCAAATCATTTACCAATTCCACAAACAAACCATCGTGTTCAGCAAGCAATGTCTCTTTAATTTTATTCAGGTTTTCTCTTAGTTCATCCGAGATATCATACAGCTCGCAGGTTTGATCAAAAGCATTTTTATACAACACATCATGAAGCTTGGCGATATTTTCCTCCACGCCTCTAAAAGTAATCCTGCGCTTAATTACCCTGAAATCACGATAATAGCAACGGAAAAGAATTTGGCGCAGCATTTTAGAAACTTCTAGTGTTGTATCCGCATGGATATTTGGATTTCCATCACGATCACCTCCCGGCCAGAAGCCCAGCTCCAGGATTTTTTTGCTTTCCAGGTTGTATTCATCCAGATTCTGGTCAATTTCTTCCTGAATATTCGCCGCAGCGAAGTAAAACGTATTTTCTAAAAACCAAGCTAAGTTTAACGCCTCATCTACAGGTGTTGGCGATTTTTTATTAAAGAAAGGGGTTTTACCGAGTTGCTGCAAAAGCGAGTTCATCGACGTGATGTTATTATCGCGAATGGCCTGAGTTAAATCCGTAATAATCGCTAAAACACTGCCCGGATAAAACTGAGTGGGGTGTGCAGTTAAAACTAAGCGCAGTGATAATTCATCAATCAGCTTTTCAATTTTTGAAAGCATCGGCTTATTATCTGCATTTTTTTTCAAAATAAAAGCAAGGGTACTCTGTTCGTCGGTTGTATTCAGCTTACTAAATGAGGCATCCTCAACGGCATCAAAAAGCACCACCTGGCGTTCGATATATTGGATAAAACGGAACAGCAAATCAGTGATGTCTTTACGTTCAGTGTAATTGGTATACTTTGCAAAAAATTCTTCAATTACCTGCGCAGGTTTCTGGCCATTTAAAATTCCTTCTTCGCAACTTTTAAAAAACAATGGCAATAATGTACCGGTATCTTTTATTTTATAGAAAGGAAGCGTTAAAAAAAGACTGTTGAAGAGCTCGAATTTCGAGATTACCTCATTGTTAAAGATAGATTCTCGCTGTGTAGTCAAACGGAGTTTTGGCATAGCTTAAGCAATTGTTTTGTATAGGGTAATACTACAAAAAATGCATAAGGTATTAAAATTCTAAGGCTTACAATTTGGATAATTGTAGAATAAATTTTAATTTTAGAATCTTATTTGGCTACTCGATAGCCAAGTAAGAATATTTGCAATGTTTAAGGGCATTGCATAGATTGTTAATTTTTTGGGTTAAAACAGCCGATGTATCTAAAATACACCGGCTGTTTTTGTTTTATAGGATTTTTACGCATTTAACCACATAGGGCGAAGAGAAAAATGCACGGAGAACGCGAAGATTGGTTAATTATTAACCTACTATCTCCTACTGGTTGGTCTCTCACCAACCAGCCTAAGTTTATCCCATCAATCGGTAATTTTTTGGTTGGTGTCTCACCTACCGATAGATGGAATTTACAAGCCTAATAAATAACCTTTAATAGGGAGAGGCCACCTTAATGTGCATCTGTAACAATGTTTGCATTTTTCTTAAATTTCTGCAAGTATAATAATGGTATAGAGAACAACATCACCAATCCTGCAACCCAATAAGCATCGTTATAGGTAAGCAACATGGTTTGTTTTATTACCGAACCCTCAATCGCTTTCATGGCCATTAGCTTTGCATCAATAAATGAAGACCCTTTAGCCATAAAATTATGAACCAGTCCATTTAGCTTTTGAGTAAATGCAGGGTTATAATCGTTTACATTCGTAAGTAAGTTATTCCGGTGAAAGCCAGAACGAATATGAATTAAGGTTGTTAAGGCAGCGATACCGAAAGAACCGCCCAATTGTCTGCTCATATTGTTCAATCCAGATCCTTGCCCTATTTCAGCTCCGGTTAAATCTTGCATGGCCAAAGTAGTTAGTGGTACGAACAGCAAAGCCATTCCAAATCCTCTAATGACCAACGGCCAGAAGAAATCTCCAGTGCCAGAAGCCAATGTTGATTTACTCAGCATCCAACAAAAAACGAAGAATAAAAACATTCCTCCTGTAGCCATGAACTGTGCCGGAACTCCTTTTTTAAGCATAATACCAATAAAAGGCATCATCGCAATAGTACAAATCCCTCCCGCAATAAAGAGCTTACCCGTTTGTAAGGGCGTAAATCCCAGTAAGTTTTGTGCAAAAACCGGAAAAACGAAAACGGAGCCATATAATCCAAATCCTAAAATAAAGGAAGTAAGCATTCCGATGGAAAAGCTTCGCTTCTTCATAATCCGAAGATTAACAATCGGATGATCGGTACTGGTTTCTCTCCAGATAAATAACAATAAACCAAAGATAGAGGCTACCGCTAATGCGATAATATATGGTGTGGAGAACCAGTCTTCGCTTTCACCTTTTTCTAACAAGGTTTGTAAACTTCCAACCGCCACAGCCAATAAACCAATTCCCCACCAATCGACGGGTTTTCCTTGCCCATCCTTGGGCGTCTCTCGAATAAAGGTTATGGTACAATAGGCGGCGAGTATCCCGACGGGAATGTTTACATAGAAAATCCAGGGCCAATCTGATATCTCTAAAATATATCCGCCAATGGTTGGGCCAACAGTTGGGCCCACTACAGCTCCTAAACCAAAAAGGGCTGTTGCAATACCTACATCTTCACGTGGCCAGGTTTCAATTAAAATAGCTTGTGCAGTTGATATTAATCCACCACCGGCTAATCCCTGAAGAATCCTGAATAAAATTAACTCGTTTAATGAAGTCGCGTTTCCACAAAGAAAGGAAACCAGTGTAAAAACGATAATGGAAGTTAAGAAATAATTTTTACGTCCGAAACGACTTCCTAACCAACCCGACATTGGCAGGATGATTACGTTCGCAACGGCATAACCAGTAGATAACCAGGCCACATCCTCCAGGGTTGCGCCCAGGTTTCCCTGTATTTGAGGAATTGCTACGTTTACAATAGTCGTATCAATCAGCTCCAAAAGAGAAGCTGTGATTACCGTAAAAGTAATAATCCACTTTTTTAAACCTACTTCGGCCATTATAATATTAGTTAGTAGAAACTGAAGCTTTAACGCTCATTCCTGGACGTAATTTGGCTAACATTTCTTTTGATGGATGAATTTTAATTTTTACGGGAATACGTTGAACAACTTTAACGAAGTTACCTGTAGCATTATCTGGTGGCAACAAAGAACCTTTAGCACCTGTAATTGGCGAGAAATTATAAACTTCTCCCTGAATTTTTTCATCAGGATAAGCATCTACTTCTATTTCTACTTTAGAACCTGTTTTAATTTTCTCTAACTGTGTTTCTTTGAAGTTTGCAGTAACATAGATACTTCCATCATTCACGATAGAAAACAATGCCTGCCCGGCTTGAATCAATTGGCCCTTTTGAACATTTTTCTTAGAAACGATACCTGCTGCAGGCGCTTTAATATCAGTATAAGATAATTGGAGTTTCGCAAAATCGATGTCGCTCTGGCGCTGACTGATTACATTGTTGCTTACCGCTAATTGTGATTGCGTGGTACCAACTTGTTTAACAGCAGCATTATATTGATCTTGAGCCGCCTGGAAAGCAGCTTCTGCCGATTCTTTTTGTGCTTTCGCCTGATCAAATGCTTGCTGAGTAATGGAACCATCTTTTACCAGATTTGCATAACGGGCATAATCTTTATTTGCTAGATTCAATTTAACCCTTGCAGCCGTTACATTTGCTTTAGCTGTACTGGTATTTGCCTGTGTAGCAGCAATCTGCGATTGTGCCACACCTACACCAGCACTTGCGCCTTTCTGCCCAGATTGTGCCTGCTCTAATTTAACCTTGTAATCGTTATCATCAAGTTTTACTAGAACCTGCCCCTCGGCAACATGTGTATTTTCTTCAAAACTAATATCCTTTACATAGCCACCAACTCGTGCCACAACAGGACTGATATCTCCATCAATCTGTGCATCATCCGTATCTACGTGCTTGCTGTAATAATTCCATTCCACGATACCAAAAACGATACCTATTACCAGTAATACACCTAAGATGATTGGTACTACTATATTCTTTTTTTTCTTTTCAGTTGTCATTGCTGTATTTATTGCGTTATTTTTCCTGTTGATTTTAGTAAAGTATAGTATGCGATGCCTGCATCAGCTTTCGCTATTTCCAGATTTATTTTAGCCTGATACAAGAGTGTTTCAGCATCAATTCTATCCGTAACTGAAGCCACATTGTTTTTATATTTTGATGCCAGTAATTTATCGTTCTCTGTTGCCTGAGCGATTGATGTTTCTAAAACCTGGATCTTATTAACCGCAACCTGGTACGTCTGAAAATTTTTATTGATGTCTGTTTTGACCTGATCAGTCAGGATATCTTTTTGAATAGTGATTGCACTTTGCTCAATTTTGGCTTCACTCACTTTATTTTTATTTGTCCAAAGACTACCGATGTTCCATGAAACCGTTGCGCCAATAGTTACTGGCATTAAATATTGATTTACAGGAGGAATAAAGCTGCCACTTGGATTGATGTAATATAAGTTTGCACCTACCCCTACGGTTGGTAAAGTATTTGCTTTAATGGTTTTGACGTTATAATCTGCAACTTTGTTTTGCACATCAAGTTGTTTCAATTCCTGGCGATTGGCCATGGCCTGGCTGATGTATTCATTTAAAGCGCCTACAGATTTTAATCCCAGGTTTGGATCTGTAATTTTAACTTCCGTATCTTCCGGCAGGCCTAAAAGAATATCAAGATTGTAATTAATAATTTTACGATTGCTTTCGATATCCATTTGGCTCAACGTGATATTTGCTTGTTGCAACTGGAAACGCAATACATCATTTTTAGTCACAATGCCTTGCTCAAAGAAACGCTGCGCTTGCTTGATCTGGGCTGCAATCGACTCTAAATTCTGATCGACAACTTTTTTACTTTGTGCTACCTTATACAATGCATAATAAGTATTGATCACTGCATAAGTGATTTCTTCTTTGCTTTTATCTGCATCTAAACGAGCCACATCTGCCAATAATTTGGTAGATTCTTTTGCATACTTCAATTTACCTCCGCCATAAACCAATTCCTGAATGGCTGCCGTACCTACAAAAGCATCAGCTCTTTTTGGCAATTGCAGAGATGAACCACCTCCAGGCAAGGTAAAAGTAGTGGTTGGAATTTCGGCATGGTTGTAAATGAAGCTGGCATTTGCCGATGGAAGTGCATTATCTTTAACCACTTCAAGCTGTGCAACAGCCTGATCTATTTTATTCTGCGATAATTTTAAGTTTTTACTATTGGCTATGCCAAGTTCAATTGCCTGGTTAATGTTTAATTCTTTCGAGCTTTGTGCGAATAAAGCTGCCGGAACTAATGATGCCACAAGCATTAATTTAATAGATTTGGGAATCATTTTTTTGATGTTAAATAAACTGTTAATAAATCTTGAAGATGAGCAACCGCTTTATCTTTAATCATTTTTTTGTCTTTCGGATTGTTTAAGTCTAAGTCAAACTCAGGCATTACTTTGTGCGGAGAAATTACGATGTTGGTTAGTGTGCCCAAAATTGTAGCGATTACCATCCGGTTATCCGCTTGCCTGAAACTTCCATCTTCCTGCCCATCAGTTAAAATTTTCTCAAATAACTGCATGTTTTGGCTCATGGCATCCTTAATTTTATTATACATTTCTGGCCGTTGGCTTAAAGACAACTCTCGGTGCATCATTTTATGGAATGATGGATTAGCCAGAATGCGTGTTGCATAGCCATCTATCACTCTATTCAATTTCTCAATAGCCGATATTTTATCTTCGTTGATAATTTTTAACTGAGAACCGAATCCCGCAATGCGGTTATTCATAATCTCAACAAAAACACCCTCTTTCGAACCGAAATAATAATTAATCATGGCCATATTAGCACCCGATTCCTTTGAAATCTGGCGTGTTGATGTTCCCTCGTAACCTGTTTCGCAAAACAGCTTTTCGGCAGCATCAATTATGGCTTGTCTTTTATCTATTTTTTCTGCTTTCATTTCTTTTTGATGGCGCAAAATTAATCAATCGTTTGATTAATATCCAAATGTTTTTATACTTCTTTTACATTATCCTGATAAAGGCCTTAACTAATAGCAAATAATATTTTTTCGCTGTTGGATTTGCCTGCCAGATTAAAGCCTGAAGATTTCATTTTTCATCGGCGCGAAACATGTTTATAACAAAAACTGTTAATTATTTAGAAAATTGACTGCTTATCTCAAATTAAAATTTAAAATAAATACTAACTTTGCCACCAAATAATTAAAAAAATGAGTTTACAAGAAAACAGCAGCAATAATTTCAACTGGTTATATTATGCACTAGGATTATTTTTCGGCGTTTTAACTGGAGCAATCATTACTCAAAATTACATCTTCGCTTCGCTAGGTGGTGTTTTAGGTTTGTTAACCGCCGGATTATTTTTAAATGCTATTGTTAAAGGTAGAAAATACTAAATCGTAGTTTACCCGTTAAGAACGTTCTTTTGAATTAAATTTAACTCAAAGCAAATGAGAAATATTTTTGTTATTGTTTTCGCTTTGTTATGCTTTAGTGCAAAAGCTCAGGAGAGTACCTCTACCGAAGTAAAATTCCCTCTTGCCGACCCTAGTCCGGCTGATATTCTTTATTTTCCGATTAATACGCCAAAAGTAAAAGATGGCGAGGTGTTAAAGCCTGTAATCAAAATTATTTATTCCCGTCCGCAAAAGAAAGGAAGAGAAATTTTTGGCGTACTGGAACAATATGGAAAGGTTTGGCGTTTTGGTGCCAATGAAAGCACAGAAATTCGCTTTTTCAAAAAAGTAACCATTGGTGGTAAGAAAATTAAAGCTGGTACTTATAGCTTATTCGCAATCCCAAATAAAGATAAATGGACACTTATTGTAAACACTCAAACGGATAGGTGGGGCGCTTTTACTTATGATGCAACCAAAGATCTGGTTCGTGTTGATGTTCCTGTTAAGGCGTTATCCAAGCCAATTGAATATTTCTCTTTAACTTTTACACCAATTGCTACTGGAGCAACTTTAATCGCCGCCTGGGATAAAACTCAGGTAGAATTGCCGATAGGGTTTTAGTTTGGTCTACAAGTTAATCTCATTTCTTAACCGCAAAGTAAGCAAAGTTAAAAGCGAAGAATCGCAAAGCGAGGTTTAACCACATGAATGGTTGTCTTTGCAAGGATGCTTTTCAGCCGACAAAGCAATCTCATTTATTAACCGCAGAGTTAGCAAAGATGAAGGCAAAGAATTGCAAAGCTTGGTTTTAATCACAGAGCGCACAGAGAGAAAGCACGAAGAAAACAGAGTTAGGCATTTAAATTGGCCTATTCAATGAACGATCGTCATGGCGAGAAGGCTTTTCAGCCGACAAAGCAATCTTAATGCGTACACTACTTTCTACGTATAACTTCAATAACTAAAGCATTACAGCACATTCCCCATAAAAGGGTCGGTTATTGTAATTTCTCCCGTTTCTATTTTGCCCGCATAGTGATGTTTAAAAACCTCATTTCCCTTTTGCATAATGCTGAAGTCATACCAATTGGCACTTTTAGAAAGATCTAATGAAACTTTCAAAGTAGTCTTTGCCTTCAAACGAAGTTGCTGCTCGCTTGCCCGATACTTATTATCTACAATTCGAATTTCAATTGGCTTATCTCCTTTGTTTTCCAACGAAAAGATAAGATGACCTGAAAGCTTTTTACTCACTAACCCAATTTCTTCAGGATAAGCCATTATGTGGAGGTGCGAATTATTTTTATCGCCTGTGAAATGTCGGTAAAAGCCATTTGGTCCTGATATAGCCAAGGCATAAACCTGCTGATCGAAATCACTAACCTTAATCACTTCCTTTAATTGATCGCCAGATTTCACTGCATAAGCCCATATTTTCCCTTTAACACCTTTAAAATTGGCACCGGTACTCATATTGAAAGGCGCACCTACATTTTCTGTTGGGTTTCCGAAAAGTGTTTTGGAGGATTGAAACACAATTTCAATACCATCGTTCACAACGTTTGCATCTACGTTTAATTGGTAAGGTAAAGCGCAGGCTGACTTGCTTCCTTTTTCTTGTTTTGGAGCATGTACGGAGGATTGAGGTGAAAATGTTTCGAACTTATTAATTTTTGAAATTTCAGTTTCATCTAATGCTGTTGGTCCGGATTGAGCTGGCTTATTTTTAGCGTTAACAATACTGGCAACCACATCATCTCTTTCTAATGGTGTCGGAAGTGTAATTTCTTCCCCATTATACGGCCTGAATACTGAAGTAAGATCGCCGCAGATTGCTCTTCTCCAATCACTGATGTTATTGCTTTTGATAGGCTTTCCGGTTTTCTTACTTAGCCATTTTTCCATAAAAAGCAATGATGAAGTATGATCGAAAACCTGAGAATTAACAAAACCTCCCCTGCTCCATGGCGAAGCAACAACAAATGGTACACGATAGCCTAAGCCAATCGGACTTCCTTTTTTATTTTCAAAATCAGTGGCATAATCTATTCCCGGAGATACTTTTCCTGTAGATGGATCTGCAGGATTTGGCACAACAAATGGTGGTTGATGATCGAAATAACCATCGTTTTCATCATAAGTGAGAATAAAAATAGTCTTTTTCCAAACCTCAGGATTTTTTGTTAAAATATCTAAAGCCTCACTAACATACCAGGTTCCATAGAGCGGAGAACTGGTATGGTCAGAAAATTTCTGAGGAGCCACCAGCCAGGAAACTGCGGGCAACTTTCCACTGTCTACATCTTTTCTAAATTGATGGAAAATATCCCCTTTCGGAATGTTTATCGTCTCTGGTTTACCTTGATCATTGGTAAATGTGAATGGTGCCAGTTCCAGATAATCTTTTTCACTGATGTTCGTTTGAAAGGCTTTATCAATCAGGTTTTTTTCCCGCTGCGAAAGCATATCATACTTGGCTTGCACTTCAGCTGCTGACAATGGTGGTTTGACGGTATGATCTCCATTCTTCCTGAAGTAAGCAGAAAGCTTAACATGATGCCTGCTGACGTACTCAATAGGGTTATCTCCGTAATTTCCCAACCAATCATCTACCTCTCCTTCAGGAAGCTTTGATGTCCACAGTTCATTTTGGTAAATTCTCCAATCAATCCCGTTATCTTCAAGCGTTTCCTGAAAAGTTGGCCAATCTACAAACACATTATTTTGCGATTCTGCCTGATCGTTATTTACAACGGCAACAGGGTTTGCACTTTTTTCTCCACGAACCGTTCCGGTGAAGAAAAATAAACGATTTGGGGTAGTACCAGTTAATGAAGAACAAAAATGCTGATCGCAAACCGTAAAAGCATCTCCCAATGCGTAATAAAATGGAATGTCTTTCCGGTCATAGTAAGCCAGCGTCATGGGTGATTTAACGGGCACCCATTTATCATACTTTCCACCATTTCGCGCAGCCACCTGATCATTCCATGAATGTGGCAAACCACCTTGCCAGGTAATTTTAGTTTTATTAATATCTACGTGAAAGGGTGCATAAGTAAACCCTTGACCGTCTTTTTGCAGCCAAACCTTGTTACCATCTGGTTGAATATGCGGGTGTGGATCGTTAAATCCACGTACACCTTTCATCGTTCCAAACATGTGATCAAAAGATCGATTCTCCTGCATTAAAAACACAATGTGTTCCGCATCGTAAAAGCTGCTCCCCAATTCTGGATCGATAGCCATTGCTTTAATTACTGCCGCTGATGATACGCTTGCCATACCCGCCGATCCGGCAAATAATGCAGCTTTTTTTAGAAATGCTCTGCGAGAATCCATAATTCAGTTTACAATTTTCAGTTTACAGTTCGTAACTTATAATTTCCTTATTTCTGGTAAACCCTTACGTAATCTACTTTCATGGTCGCCGGGAAAATGGCATCATCCAATCCTTTTTTACCGCCCCAGTCTCCACCAACTGCCATATTTAAAATGATATGGAAATTCTGGTCGAATGGCCATGAACTGCTTCCTTTACCGTTATTTTTGAACGTAAGGTATTTTTGATCATCAACGAAAAAGTCAATTCTATCTTTAAACCATTCCACCGCATAAACATGGTAAGTATCATAAGGATTAATTTTCAAAGCCTTCCCTACCTGCGTATTAATTTTATGGTTAAACTTTTCGGTATGCACGGTTCCGTGAACGCTATCAGGCTCATAACCAACATGCTCCATAATATCAATTTCGCCACTTTTTGGCCAGTCGCCATATTTCCAATCTGTAGGCAGTGCCCAAATTGCAGGCCATAAGCCTCTTCCTTTTGGAAGCATTGCCCTTACCTCTACCCGGCCATACTTAAAATCAAACTTATTTTTGGTCACTAATCTTGCCGAAGTATATTCATTATTATCCTTCGCAGCTTTAAGCGCCGTAATATTCAGATTTCCTTTTATTACTTTCGCATTTAAAGAATCTGCATCTGTGTAGTATTGTAATTCATTGTTGCCCCAGCCCTTTCCTCCAACGTCATAACTCCAGTTTTTTGCAAGTGCCAAACCAGCATCATTAAATTCATCACTCCATTTTAATCTCCAGCCTGTAGCCACTGGTGCTTTTTTTAATTCCTCAAATAATAATTCAGGTTCATTTGTGGTGATATAATCTACCTGATGTGCCAAAAGCCATTGCATTTCTGCTGCCGTATTTACGGTCCAGGCATTAACAGTTAAACCAAGTTGCTGTGCATTTTCAATCCATCCGTCTTTCTGATAAAAGCTGTAATGGTAATCTACACCACTTAATTTATCTGCCTTAAGCTGCGCCGCGGTTACATCGCCTCGTAAATAGGCAACCTTAGCCTTTGGCAATAATTCCACTACACGTTTACAATAATCATAATCAAAGCTGATATATTCCGTCCATTCGAGTACGCCAAGTTTTTTCACCATTTCCACACTTGCATTGGTCACCTCAATTCCCCGTTCCTTGCTGATTAACGAAGGCTTTATCTCCAAAATTAACTTTGTAGTTTTTTGCTTTTTTCCTTCCAGCAAATAATTTTCCAGTGTAGGAATTTTTTCGCCATTATTCATGGTTTTGCTAAGCAGATCTGCGTAATTCACTTTCTCAATCGTTAACCCTTGAAATTCAGGATCGTGATTTATAACCAAAACTTTATCCAAAGTCATCCATACATCGAACTCAGATCCATAACAACCTAAACGAACAGCTTCATTAAGGGAGGCAATGGAATTTTCAGGAAATTTATTTTTTTTCCAAGCCCCACGATGCGCAATAACCTGATTTTTATTCCAATTAAACTTTTGAGCAAACGATGCTGTGAAAATGAAAACCATAAAGGTTGATATAAATAATCGTTTCATATTTTGGTTTTTAACGAAAAAGCAAAAGTAGATTTTTCGAACAAGATCAATTTTAAATCTATGTAACCTTTATATTAAGTTAATCAAGATAGGGATTTAAATTGTGAGGTGAGATAAGAATATTGCCACGGAAACACAGATTAACACGGAATTAAGTTTGAAAATTTCCGTGCCTTTGGTGTTTCCGTGGCAGAAAAATATTAATTCATAGCAAGGATTTATGTGATGTAATTTAAACAAATGAATAGGAGCATTGCCACGGAAACACAGATTTACACGGAATAGGTTTGAAAATTTCCGTGCCTTCAGTGCTTCCGTGGCTTAAACATTAACTCATAGCAAGGATTTATGTGATGTAATTTAAACAAATGAATAGGAGTATTGCCAAGGAAACACAGATTAACACGGAATTAGGTTTGAAAATTTCCGTACCTTCAGTGCTTCCGTGGCAGAAAAATATTAACTCATAGTGAAGATTTATGTGATGTAGTTAAATAAAAAACGGATAAAATATTGCCACGGAAGCACAGATTTACACGGAGTTAGGTTTTTAAAATTTTCCGTGCCTTTAGTGTTTCCGTGGCAGAAAAATATTAACTCATAGCGAAGATTTATGTAATGTAATTTAAACAAATGAAAAGGAGCATTGCCACGGAAACACAGATTTACACGGAATAGGTTTGAAAAATTTCTGTGCGTTCAGTGTTTCAGTGGCAGAAAAAGTTTATTAATCATCAAACTTTGTTTAATAAACCCGATTGGAGCGGAAAGCCCCGGTTTTTTCCGCCGGGCTTGCAGCAAAAAGCGGGACCTGAAGCCGCCATGAAATACGGAACTTCGTTTTCCAAATGATAATAAGACTTTTTCAATAAATGATTTGAAATAAACGCGTTACCTTACAGCAGGCTCTTTTAATTGATGAGAACAATTTTTACATTTACGGTGATATGGTGAGCAATAACTACAATGAATTACTAAAAAAGATAGATGAGTTTATCCGTAAGTTCTATTTAAATAGAATTTTGCGTGGGAGCATCTATGCGGCTGCCACACTCCTCGCCCTGTATTTAATTGTTTTCTTAAGCCTGTATTACCTCAACCCTACAGCCGGATTTAAAACATTTGTTTTCTTTTCCTATATTCTGATTGGTATTCTATTAATTGTTTTTTTAATCATCAAGCCCCTTCTTTCAATGTTAAAGTTGGGCAAGCACCTCTCTTTTGATGAAGCATCGGTAATTATTGGAGACCACTTTCATGATATTAAGGATAAACTGTTAAATACACTTCAGTTACAACAGCTATCGGCGCAACGTCCTGAAAATAATCAGCTGATTTTGGCCAGTATTGATCAGAAAATATTGGAGCTAAAACCTGTTCCTTTTTACACGGCTGTTCGCATTCATGATAATAAGAAATACCTTAAATATCTGTTTGGCCCGCTTGCAGTTATTCTTCTCATTGCCATTATTGCTCCTGCTATTTTACGCGAAGGAACTACAAGTTTCTTGAAATATGATGAATATATTGCTCCAAAAGCACCTTTTAGCTTTGATTTATTAAATAAAAACTTAACCATTACGCAAGGCGATGACCTCACGCTTCACTTAAAATTGAGGGGAGATGAGCTTCCCGCAGATGTTTATGTGGAGGATGAAAAAAATACCTACAAGCTGGAAAAAGAGCAGACTACCAAATTTAATTACACGCTGAAAAATGTACAGCGTGATAAAAAACTAATTTTTAAAGGCGGTGGTTTTAGTTCTTCCTTGTTTGTAATTAGTGTTAAACCACGCCCGGAGTTGTTGAGTGCAACCGCTACTTTAAGCTACCCAAGCTACCTGGGTAAAAAAAATGAAGTAATCGCGAATGTTGGCGATATGCTTTTGCCTGAAGGAACACGGGTGAGATGGAACTTTAAAACTGGAAAAAGTAACTCCCTCCTTTTCATTTTAAATGGTACCGAAAACGTACTGAAAGTGAATGAAGATGCATCAATATTTGGCGCGACCATCAAAAGTAATTCAAAGTATAGCATCACGCCTAAGAATGATTTTATCACCATAAGAGACTCCTTATCGCATCAGATCACGGTTATTAAAGATCAATCGCCTGGAATAGCGGTACAGGAAAAGACAGATTCAATAAGTAATAAAGCATTGTATTTCAGTGGACAGGTAACTGATGATTATGGCTTTAGCCGATTGAGTTTTAAATATAATATCAAGGAAAATAATAAACTCATCAGCTCCGTTACTAAAAATATCCCGATTAAAAGTAATGCTGTAGAAAACCCGTTTTTCTATTTCTGGGATCTGAAATTAGTTTCAGTGAAGCCTGGCCAGGATATTGAATATTATTTTGAAGTTGCTGATAACGATGGTGTTAATGGCGCTAAAATTACCAGATCGCAAATAAAAATCTTCAAGTCGCCCACTAAAAAAGAAACAGCAGAACAGGTAAATGCAAATAGCCAGGCACTAAAGCAAAAAGTTCAATCTGCTATCCGGCTGGCCAATACCATTGAAAAGGAAAGTAAAAAGGTTGCAGAAAGTTTAATTGATAAAAAACAGATTTCTTTCGAGGACAAAAAACAAATTGAAGCGCTATTGGAGAAACAAAAGCAATTGGATGAAGCAGTAAAGGAGATTAAGGAACAAAATGATAAAAACATCCAGCAACAGGAAGATCAAAAACAAACCGAAGAACTTCTGGAGAAACAAAAACAGATAAAAGATTTGTTCGATCATGTGCTTGATGATAAAACAAAGGAGCTTTTGCAAAAGTTGCAGAATCTGATGAATGAGAAGAATAAGGATCAAACGCAGAACGAGCTTTCGAAAATGCAGTTGGATAATAAAACCCTCAAAAATGAATTGGATAGAATTTTGGAATTATACAAACAACTCGAATTTGAACAAAATCTTCAAAATGATATCGACCGGTTAAATGAATTGGCTAAAGAACAAAAAGAACTAAGTAAAGAAACTGCTGGTAAAAAACAGGATAATGAGTCGCTTAAACAAAAGCAGGATGCTTTAAATAAGGAAATGAAAGATTTGAAGGATGATTTGAAAAAACTGGAAGAAAAAAATCAATCTTTAGAAAAGCCAAATCCCTTCGAAAACCCAGAAAAGGATGTTCAGGAGATACAAAAAGAGCAGCAAGACAGTAAAGATGCATTAGATAAAAAGGATGCTAAAGGAGCCAGTCAGAAACAACAGAAAGCAGGCGAACAAATGGAGAAGCTTTCTAAAAAGATGAATGAAATGCAACAACAGGGCGAAGAAATGGAAAATAACCTGAATGCTAAAGAGTTGCGCCGTCTTTTAGAAAATTTATTAAACACTTCATTTGAACAAGAAAAAGTGATGCTAGCGCTTAAGAAGATGAACCAGGCCGATCCATCTTACACCACTAACGTTCAGAAACAACGCAGCATTAAGGATAACCTGAAAACCATTGCAGACAGCTTGTATAGTTTAAGTAAACGCGTACCTCAGATAGAATCTACGGTAAATGAGGAGATGAATAAGATCAACTTCAACCTGGATAAGAGTTTAGAGAACCTGGGAGAAAGAAGAACGCCTGAGGCGAATCGTTATCAGCAGTTTACCATGACTTCGATTAATAATCTATCATTGATGCTCAGTGAGGCTTTAAGCCAATTGCAGAACATGAGTAAGAACTCAAAAGGCGGCAGTGGTAAAAAGCAAAAGCAGGGGATGAAACAACTATCGCAGATGCAGGAGCAGTTGAATAAGAGTATGCAAAAGGCTCGCGAGCAAATGCAAAAATCTGGCGGCAACCAAGGGACTGTTGGAAAGGGCCAAATGAGCCAGGAGTTTGGCAAAATGGCGCAACAGCAGCAGATGATTCGTCAGGCTTTAGAAAAAATTAACCGCGAAGAAAATAAAGATGGCTCTGGTAAAATGGGAAACCTAAATGAAGCCATCAAAGAAATGAAACAGACCGAGAGTGACCTGGTAAATAAACGTTTACAACAGGAAATCCTGAACAGGCAAAAAGAACTGTTAACCAAATTATTAAATGCTGAAAAGGCAGAACGTGACCAGGAAGAAGATTCTAAACGGGAGAGTAAGGCCGCGAAAGCGTTCCCACCGTCTTACCAGAAAATGCTTGAACAATATAATCAACAGCAAAAAAATGGTAATGATATGTTGCAGAGGCTACCGCCTGGTTTAAATTATTATTACAAAAATAAAATAGCGGAGTATTTAAAATCTTTGAATATGTTGCAGTAGGTTTAACAAGATTTGAAGACTATTTGATATATGACTAGCAAGGCAATAAGAAAAGATTAATTACTTATTTTTCTGATGCAGAGGATAATAAGATAAAAGCTATTTATACTCTGCTCGAAAACGAAATTGAGAATAAAAAATCTTTCAACCTTACTAAAGAACATTTAGAAATTCTTGATCAAGAAAGAGAATTACACCTAAGTGGTACAACAAAGTCGTATAGCAAACAAGATTCTCTTGATGTTATAAAGGGACTTAAATTACTATAGATTATTTGAAGATGAAGTAATAATCTTTACTGTCTTCCATAATCTGCGAATCTGCGGCTAAGTTACACGCATAATATTTCTTAGATTTGCAGCATCAAACGATCCAATATGCCTGCAATTTCATTTTTTACAGAATCAATTTCTTATAATCTACCTCAAAAACTTAAGGTCAAAAAGTGGATCAAAGCAGCTGTAGAAAAAGAAGGCTTTAAATTGCAGGAGCTTAATTTCATTTTCTGTAGTGATGAATATCTATTGGGCATCAATCGGCAGTATTTAAATCACGATACTTATACTGATATCATTACATTTGATAATTCAGAGCAGGAAAAGCAAATTGTAAGTGATATTTTCATTAGCATTGAACGTGTTAAAGAAAATGCAAAAACTTTCAATACAAACGATTTTGATGAGGTTTGCCGCATTATGATTCATGGAACACTTCATTTACTCGGATACAAAGATAAAGGCAAGGCAGCGAAAGCACTGATGACTCAGAAAGAAGATGAGTATTTGGGTTATAGGGTTGAAGTTGGCTTGGCTTAAATTTACCTTAATACTAATTTAGCGAATTTCGTCTGTGCCGAATTTTCCAGCTGTAATATGCAGCCTGATATTACTCATACTTAAGTTTCTTAATAAATTTCCCCGCAGACTTAAAGGAAAAGCTACGCAGATTTAAAATGATAAAAATGCAGTCTTATCAGATCTTTAAACTTCATCATACCACTTAATTGCTTTTTATATCTGCTGCATAATTATCTGTTTGTCTAATTCTTATAGCCGTTCGTCGATGATTAGCCCATGCTGGTATATTATCTTAAATCATGCTGAAACGTTTCCGCTTTGTTGCAGTCTTATATCTAGAAAACAATAATAATGTATATGAATATTGGTTCTAAGCGCCAGTGTGATTCAAAGATAGTTTAGTTTTAGTTAATGATTGAAGCAGCGGCGGAGCGATTCCAGCCGCTGTTTTCGTTTGTATTAATGCCACAGAAGTTCTAAAATCACGGAATATGAGAAATTTTATTTTAGTGTCAATTCGTGTTTCAGTAGCATTTTTTTAATGAAAGTAATTTATTAGTTATCTTTTGTAGTAATGCCACGGAAGCACTGAAATCACGGAATTAGAAGAGGTTTGTTTCCGTACCAATCCCCCTTTCCGTGGCAAATAATTTTTACTAAACATCAATAATTACTATTCTTAGTTGATACAGATTTGATTTCCAAATAATTTTAAAGCTGTGGCTGAGCGATTCCAGCCGCTGTTTTCGTTTGCAGTAATGCCACAGAAGCACTGAAATCACCGAATACGAGAAATTTTTTTTTCCGTGTCAATTCGTGTTTCCGTGGCAATTTTTTTTAATGAAAATAATTTGTTAGTTATCTTTTGTAGTAATGCCACGGAAGCACTGAAATCACCGAATTAGAAGAGGTCTGTTTCCGTGCCAATCCCTGTTTCCGTGGCAAATAATTTTTAGCTGGTACAAATTTGATTTTCGAAATAATTTTATAGCTGTGGCGGAGTGATTCCAGCCGCTGTTTTCTTTGCAGGATTTTTGCTAAAATTTTCTAAGATTAGCTATTTTTCTTAATCTGCGAATCTGCGGCTAAATACTTATCAATATTCTGCCATTTTTAGCTGATACAGAACCCCTTTGAGATTTGATTTGGTTGTTCCAAATAATTTATACTTACTTTTGCACTAATTTTCCTTTATAAATCCGAAATACAAAAAAATTGAGCACACTAATTGCGGCAGAAGGCTTAGGTCATGGTTACCATGATGAATGGCTATTTAAAAATTTAACCTTAGGTATTAACTCAGGTCAGCGCGTAGCGTTGGTTGGAATTAATGGTGCAGGTAAGAGTACCTTATTGAAATTGCTTGCAGAAAGGTTTCCTCCGCTGGAAGGTAAAATTGTAAAAAATAAGGCAGTTAAAATTGGTTTTCTTGATCAGGAACCTCAATTTAATGAAGGTTACTCTATCAGCGACTTTATTTTTTCTTTGGAAAACAAGCAGCAACAATTGATCAAAGAGTATGAAGAATTAATAGAAGACCCAAACCCGGATGAAAAAACGCTTAATCGTTTATATGAAGAACTAAGCGAGCACAACGCCTGGGAGTATGAACATGAGATCAAAACTATTCTTAACAGGATGGGCATTACCCACCTACAGCAAAAAATAGCTACACTTTCTGGTGGACAAAAGAAACGTTTAGCCTTGGCTAAGCTGTTAATTGAAGATCCAGAAATTTTAGTTTTGGATGAGCCGACTAACCATTTGGATATTGATACGATTGAATGGTTAGAGAAACTTTTAACTACCGGACAGAAAACTATTCTTTTAGTTACTCATGATAGATACTTTTTAGATAATGTTTGCAATACCATTGTAGAATTGGATAGAGGTAAGATTTTTAATTACAATGGAAATTATGCCTATTATTTAGAAAAGAAATCTGAAAGAGAAGCATTAGACGCAACGGTTTTACACAAGAACCAGCAGTTGTTAAAGAAAGAACTGGAGTGGATGAGGCGCATGCCACAGGCGCGTGGAACAAAATCTAACGCCAGAATCAATGCTTTTTACGATCTGGAGGAGAAATCAAAGAAGAAGTCTGATAATCAGTCTATTAACCTTCAAATGAAAATGTCTCGTCAGGGAGGTAAAATTATTGAAGTAGAACACATTGCAAAAGCATTTGACGGCCGTCCGATCATCAATGATTTTAGTTATACGTTTAAAAAAGGTGACCGAATTGGATTAGCTGGAAAAAACGGAACTGGTAAATCAACTCTTCTAAATATTTTAACAAGTCAGTTAACGCCTGATGCGGGGAAAGTTGACACTGGTGACACAACAGTTTTCGGTTATTATAAGCAAGGTGGCTTAACTTTCGATCCTAAAGAAAGAGTGATCGATATTGTAAAATCTGATGCGGAATATATCAAAATGGCTGATGGTTCAGTGATCACTGCTTCTGCCCTACTCACGCTTTTTCTCTTCCCGCCGAAAAAACAACATGGCATGGTAGAGAAGTTAAGTGGCGGTGAAAAGAAGCGTTTAAACCTCATGAAGGTATTGATGCAAAATCCAAACTTCCTAATCTTAGATGAGCCAACGAACGACTTAGATATTGACACGCTTAACGTACTTGAAGAATTTTTAGAAAACTTCCCTGGTATTCTAATGCTGGTTTCTCACGATAGATACTTATTGGATAAGATGAGTGATCAGTTATTTATTATGGAAGGCGAAGGTGTGGTAAAAATTTACAACGGTAATTATTCTGAGTATCGTTTAAGTTTAGAGCAACCAAAAACTAAACCAGAAGCGAAGAAAGAACCTACCCCTATTATTGAACAAGCACCTACCAAGGCCGTGAAAAAATTAAGTTTCAAGGAACAAAAGGAACTAGATGATAGCGAAAAAGCAATGGAGGAAACAGAAGCAAAAATTAGTGCACTTACTAAAACACTAAATAATATTGATGCTTCTGATTACGTTAAAATCCAGGAAATTTCTGGTGAAATTGAAAATCTTCAAAGGAACCTTGATGATCTTACGATGCGTTGGCTGGAATTATCAGAGTAAATGTTTGAAATAAACGTGACAATTTTAAAGTTTGTTTCACGTGGAACATTAAAATATATGATGCTAATTTTTGCTCAGCATCTATTAATTAAAATAAATATTGTTCCACGTGGAACAATAGTATAAATAAAGGATAAAATGTTTTCTAAATATGATTTGATTGTTGTTGGTGCAGGACATGCTGGCTGTGAAGCTGCTGCTGCTGCTGCTAACTTGGGATCGTCTGTTTTACTTATAACAATGAATATGGGTACAATCGCCCAGATGAGTTGTAATCCTGCAATGGGCGGTGTAGCCAAAGGGCAGATTGTGCGTGAGGTAGATGCAATGGGTGGATATTCAGGAATTATCTCTGATAAATCTACAATCCAGTTTAGAATGCTCAACAAATCTAAAGGCCCTGCGATGTGGAGTCCTCGTGCACAAATTGACAGAATGCGATTTGCAGAAGAATGGAGATTAGCATTAGAGCGTACGCCCAACTTAGATATTTGGCAAGACAGTGTTGTTGGCTTATTGGTAAAAGACAATACAGTATATGGAGTTAAAACATCGTTAGGTATTGAAATAGAAAGCACTGCAGTTGTACTCACTAATGGCACCTTTCTAAACGGAGTAATGCATATTGGTGAAAAGAAATTTGGAGGGGGCAGAACAGCAGAAAGAGCATCAACCGGTATTACTGAGCAATTAGTAGAATTAGGTATGGAAGCTGGCAGAATGAAGACTGGTACCCCACCCCGGGTAGATGGCAGAAGCTTAGATTATTCAAAAATGGAAGAGCAGTGGGGAGATGATAATCCAAACAAATTCTCCTTTACAGATACAGAAGTTTCTACTGATCAACGTTGCTGTTGGATTACTTATACCAATAGTGAAGTGCATGAAACTTTGAAAGAAGGCTTTGAAAAATCTCCGATGTTCACCGGAAGAATTAAAGGTTTAGGCCCAAGATATTGTCCCTCTATTGAAGATAAAATTAATCGCTTTGCTGAACGGGACAGACACCAGATTTTCGTAGAACCAGAAGGATGGAATACCTGCGAAATCTATGTAAATGGATTTTCAACTTCGCTTCCAGAGGATGTTCAACAAAGGGCACTGAGATTAATCCCAGGCTTTGAAAATGCAAAAATGTTCAGACCTGGTTACGCCATTGAATATGACTTCTTCCCACCTACCCAATTATCGTTAACACTAGAAACTAAATTAATTAATAATTTATTTCTTGCCGGCCAGATCAACGGAACAACAGGATATGAAGAAGCAGCTTGCCAAGGATTCATGGCTGGAATAAATGCGCATCAAAAAATCAATGATAAACATGAACTGATTATGAAAAGATCAGATAGTTATATTGGCGTATTAATTGACGATCTCGTAACAAAGGGTACGGAAGAACCATATCGAATGTTTACATCAAGAGCTGAACATCGTTTACTATTAAGACAAGATAATGCTGATATCCGCCTCTCTCCTATTGGTCATGAATTAGGTTTAATTTCAGACGAACGGCTGGAAAAAGTAAATCAAAAAATTGCAAAGGCTGACGCATTGGTGAAATTTACGAAAGTTCAGGGAATCGAAATGGGTGAAGTAAATGCTACGCTTGAAAGTTTAGGTTCAAGTCCATTAAATCAAAATGTCAAAATCCACAGTTTAATTGGAAGGCCACATGTAGGTTTGCAAGACATCATAAAAGTAAGTAAACCACTTGCAGAAGCTACTAAAGATTTAGATGAGCAAACGATTGAGCAAGCAGAAATAAAAATTAAGTATGAAAGCTATTTTGAAAAAGAAAATGAGATTGTAGCTAAAATGCTTAAAATGGAAGACAAAGAAATTAAGCCAGATTTTGATTATAATAAAATTGGATCCATATCTAAGGAAGCCCGGGAAAAATTATTTAAGATAAAACCACGTACTTTAGGTCAGGCTTCCAGAATTTCTGGAGTTTCACCTTCAGATATCTCTGTTTTAATGGTTTTTATCAATAAATAGCTGATTATCAATTAATTAAATACGTAAATTAGATGGCTTTATATAATTCGATATAAAGAAATAAAAATATTTTTTAATGTTACGTCTTCAAAAAACACAATAATTCGTTAGATCGCTTAAAACATGTCAAATTTTAAACACCGATATTTTAACATTGGAAATTTAGTTGTTGTCTTTCTAACACTTCTTATTTTTGGTTGTGCGAGTATGCAAACGCCACAAGGTGGTCCAAAAGATACTAAGCCTCCCAAGGTTTTAATTATGACTCCAAAAAATTTGACGAGAAATTTCAATGCCAAAAAAATCGTTATTGAATTCGATGAATTTGTGAAACTTAATAATGAGTTCAAAGAATTCTCCATTTCACCAGACCAGGAACGCCCTCCTATTTTGAAAGCCAGGAAAAAAGTTTTAGAAGTTGAGCTTCAGGATACCCTGGAAAAAAACACTACCTATACTTTAAACTTTGGAAAGTCTGTAGCGGATATCAATGAAAATAACATCATCAAAAATTTATCGTACGTTTTTTCTACAGGTGCAGAAATAGATTCACTTTCACTAAGTGGAAAAGTCAATAATTCATTAACTGGTGAATTAGAAAAAGATGCTGTTGTTTTCATCCTACCTGTTGAACGTGATACTTTATTTGGAAAAAAACGCGCATCCATTTATACTTTAACAGATAGCTCCGGTAACTATAAACTGAACAATTTAAGAAAGGGATCATACAAAATTTACGCGCTCAAAGAAAGCGAAGGCGGTGGAGATAAAATTTATCAGCAACTTTCTGATGAAGTTGGATATATTAAAGATCCAGTTCTTATTGATAAGAATATAGAAAATGTTAATCTTCAAGTCTTCAAAGAACTGGAGCCAGAGTTTAGGATTTTGGATCGAAAACTTAATAATGATGGAAGTATATCATTAATCTTTAATCAAAAGTTAAAAGAACCTAAAATTACAGTGATGGAACCTACAGCGGTTGATGTTGGAAAGAAAGTATTGTTTAATAAATTAAATGATACGGCAAAAGTTTGGTTAACAGACCTGAGTTTTGATTCAGTCAAATTAGCTATTCAGGATCAGGGTAAAGTGTTGCAGGTGGTTAATTTTAACCGGGGCAAGAAGGATAATTATACAAGAGATTTAACAATAACAGATAATATAAGTTCTGGTAAGCTAAATCCATATCAACGTTACACCTTAACCTTTAATTTCCCAGTAAATAGCGCAGATCCATCGAAAATAACATTATTAGAAGATTCTGTAAAGAGAACTAATTTTGAATTGGTTAAAGACAGCGTAGATTTCCTGAAATACTATCTCAAATTTACATGGCGTAATAAACGAACTTACGATGTTAAATTTGCTCCAGGTGCTTTTACAGCGATATTTAATGCTAAAAACAAGGAGATTAATAAAAGCTTCAGGTTAGAAACCATTGATAGTTATGGAACATTAGCTTTGAATATAGTTGTGCCTGATACCACTAAAAGCTACATCGTAGAGTTTATTGATGAAAAGAAAAATACCATTAAAGGATATAATATCAATAAAAACGGAGCAATCAATTTCGCTAATTACCCAGCTGGAAAATACTTTATTCGTGTAGTTTACGATGAAAATAAAAATGGTGTTTGGGATACAGGAAATATAAAAGCTGGTACACAGCCAGAGAAGATCTGGTATTCTCCGGAAGAAAAATCACTCCGGGCCAATTGGGAGCGCGTAGATAATTTAACTATTCCTCCACCGCCAAAAGAATAATTATGGATTAGTAAACCAACCGGAATACATCACATAATTATCTGGTAATTTATTTAATAAAGCCCGTTGCTCTTCAGTAATGGGCTTTATCTTTTTAGCCGGTGTACCTGCATATAGGTAACCACTTTCACACACGTTGTTTTCCAGAACAACCGAGCCAGCTGCTATAATACAGTATTCTTGCACTACAGCGTGATCCATTACAATTGCCCCCATTCCAATTAATACATGATCCTGGATGGTACAACCATGTACAATAGCATTATGTCCTACAGATACACGATTACCAATATGCGTAGCGGCTTTTAAATACGTAGCATGAATCACAGCACCATCCTGGATATTGGATTCATTTCCGATGGTAATGGCATTTACATCGCCTCTAATCACCGCATTGAACCAAACCGAGCAGTTGCTCCCTAATTTTACGTCGCCGACAATCGTTGCATTTTCTGCGATGAAATTATTTTCTCCTATTTCAGGGTATTTATCTTTTACTTGCAGTATTAAGGCCATGTTATAGTTGTTTTGGTTGTAGTTTTTTGGTTGTTTTGTTTAGATAACTGATTTGCATGTCTAAAAAGCTAACAAACCAGAAACCAACAAACTAGAATACAGTATCAATCAATTCTTTTGCATGTTCAGGGTAATCGGTAGTAAAATGTAATCCCCTACTCTCTTTCCGCTGCATGGCAGATTTAATCACTAAATAAGCTGTTTGAATAACATTTCTCAGCTCACAAAGCTTAACAGATACTTCATTCTTTTTATAAAATTCTTCAGTCTCCTGATATATTAAAAACAGACGACGGTGTGCACGCTCCAATCTAAAATTTGAACGAACAATGCCAACATAATCACCCATTATTTTCTGCATTTCTCTTAGGTTATGAGTAACTAAAATTTCTTCATCCGTCTGTGTCACCCCTTTCGCATCCCATTCAGGTATATTTTCCGGAATAACATTCTTTTTGAAATTTTCAATAGCATCCTGATAAATACGGTGAGCAAAAACTGTAGCCTCTAGCAAAGAGTTGGAAGCCAATCGGTTAGCGCCGTGTAATCCGGTTGAAGAACATTCACCGCAAGCATAAAGATTTTTAATAGATGAACGACCATATTCATCAACCAAAATACCACCACACATATAATGCGATGCAGGGGTAACCGGAATATAATCCTTTGTCATATCGATCCCAATAGACAAACACTTAGCATATATATTAGGAAAATGCTTCAATATATCAGCCTTTTTACGCATGGTGATGTCTAAATAAACAAAATCATCACCAGATTTTTTCATTTCATTATCAACTGCCCTGGCAACAATATCACGAGGTGCTAACGATTTACGCTCATCATATTCGTGCATAAATTCTTCTCCATTTTTACGTCTAAGCACACCTCCAAAACCCCTGACTGCTTCAGAAATTAAGAACGATGGATACTCTCCAGGATGGTACAAAGCGGTTGGATGGAACTGAATAAACTCCATATTCCTTACTTTTCCTTTTGCTCTATAAACCATCGCCATTCCATCACCGGTTGCAATTACTGGATTTGTTGTCGCAGAATAGACATGTCCGGCACCTCCGGCAGCCATTACAGTAACGTTTGCAACAATTTTCTCCACATCGTTAAGCTCTGTGTTAAAGGCATATACGCCATAACAGTTGATATCTTCCGTACGTTTATCCACAAAGTCACCAAGGTGATGCTGGGTAATTAGCTCGAGTGCAAAGTAATGTGTTAATATCTCTATGTTGGAATTCTCATGAATCTCTTTTAATAATACACGTTCAATCTCGTATCCGGTGATGTCTTTATAGTGCAAAACACGGTGTTCGGAATGTCCACCTTCTTTGGCCAGATCGTAAAAACCAGAATTATCCTTATCGAAGTTAATACCATAATCGATAATCTCCTGAATGCGCTGAGGCCCCTCTTTTACAACGATTTCCACTATTTTTTGATCACATAAACCATCACCAGCAATCAGTGTATCTTGAATATGTTTATCGAAAGAATCACCTTTATCCACAACAACGGCAACGCCTCCCTGGGCATATTTGGTGTTAGATTCATCCTCATTTGACTTGGTAACGATTAAAACCTTACCAAATTTTGCAGCTTTAAGTGCGAAGCTTAAACCCGCTATGCCTGAACCGATTACCAGAAAATCTACTTTTCTCATTTAAAAAACATTTACTTTATCAACGATGTTGATAACTATAGAACAACTGTTAGCTTAATGTATAAATTATGCTAACAAATAAATTTGAATGTTTAAAGCTACTGTAAAAAGACAATTTGCCACAATCTTTTGCCCAATTTTTAAGCACCTTTGTGCAAGTAATTAACTTTTCTCACACTTATAAACAATTAACATTCCAATATTGATAACATTTAAGTCGTTTTTCGATAGTGCTGAAAATCAATCTTATCATGTTAGAAAAATGTAATCTAAATGTTAGTAAACGATTAACAACTTACATTAACGAAGGAATTTTCGAAACTTGCCAACAATACTAACACACTAATAAACAAACAAGATTTATTTATTTAAAATAACTTATTAATTATTGAGACGTGGAAAGCTTTATCTTTGACCAACGTCAAATTTCAAAAAAGGAAAATTTAAAAATGAACATAGATGTCTTAGCAGAAATTAACAAAAAAGGTTTTGTAGAAGAAGAAATTGATCCTACGTTAGATCTTTTTGCTGAAATTGAAAAATTAAAGAAAGAGAAGAATGCAATTATACTGGCGCATTACTATCAAGAACCTGATATACAGGATATTGCAGATTATATTGGAGATAGTTTAGGTTTATCTCAGGAAGCTGCAAAGACTGATGCTGAGGTGATTGTATTTGCAGGTGTACATTTTATGGCAGAAACTGCGAAGATTTTGTCTCCTACAAAGAAAGTTTTATTACCCGATGTAAAAGCAGGCTGTTCTCTGGCGGATAGTTGCCCACCACATCTTTTCAAAAAATTTAAGGAGAAATATCCCGATCATTTGGTGATCACTTACGTGAATTGTACCGCTGAGTTAAAGGCTTTAAGTGATATCGTTTGTACATCGACAAATGCTGTTCAAATTGTAGAAAGCTTGCCTAAAGATCAAAAAATAATTTTTGGTCCTGATCGTAACCTGGGTGCTTATGTAGCAAAAAAAACAGGTAGAGATTTAGTGTTGTGGAATGGTGCCTGTATGGTTCATGAAATTTTTTCTCAGGAGAAAATAACGAAATTAAAAGAGCGCCATCCGAATGCGAAATTTATTGCGCATCCGGAATGTGAAGAGCCTGTTTTAAGAATGGCCGATTATATTGGGTCTACCACCGGACTTTTAAAATATGCCATTGCTAACCCTGCAACTGAATTTATTGTAGCTACAGAAAGTGGGATTATCCACCAAATGGAAAAAGCTTGTCCGGATAAAACCTTCATTCCGGCCCCGCCAAACAACAGCTGTGCTTGTAATGATTGTCCTTACATGAAAAGAAATACTTTAGAAAAATTATATTTATGTCTTAAAAATGGTTCTCCGGAAGTAACTGTTCCAGAGTATATTATAGAAAAAGCACGTTTGCCCATCCAAAGAATGCTGGATATTTCAGCTGAATTGGGTTTGTAAAAAAAAATCCACTGAAACATGGATTAACACGGAGTAAATTTGATTTCCGTGCATTCCAGCTTCCGTGGTTAAAAAAGAAGATTAAATGAAGAACAACATTCTTAAAAATTATTCTGGCTTGTTGTGGCTATTGGCAGGTATTACTGCTGGAAGTATAGTCGGATTAATTTTTGGAAAAAATGTTGAAAGTATAAAACCGTTAGGTGATATATTTCTAAATCTGCTGTTTACTGCCGTTATTCCACTCGTATTTTTTGCAGTATCATCGGCGATAGCAAATATCGATCGGACTAAAAAGCTGGGTAGATTACTAACGATCATGGTGCTGGTTTTTTTATCTACGATACTGATATCAGCTGTCTTAACACTCGTTGCCACATGGATTTTCCCTATTCATCAGGCTTTGGGTAATAATCCGGTTCCAATTGAAACAGAGAAAGTTCAGTCTTTCGGCGAACAAATGACCCAGCTATTAACCGTGGGTGAATTTTTCGAAATAGGAAGCAGGAAAAATATGCTGGCGCTGATTATCTTTTCAGTTTTGGTTGGTTTTTCTACGCTGTATTCTGGCAAAGAGGGCGATGGATTTAAAAGTTTCCTGGTGTCAGGTAATGAGGTGATGAAGAAATTAATTATCCTCATCATGAAATTAGGACCAATTGGTTTAGGGGCTTATTTCGCCTATCAGGTTGGCGTTTTTGGTCCACAACTTTTTGGAACATACGCCAAGGCTTTAGGATTATATTATGGCGTTAGTGCTTTTTACTTTATAGTTTTTTTTACCATATACGCTTTTATTGCCGGAGGATTTAAGGCTATAAAAATATTCTGGAAAAATAACATTGTTCCTGCCCTAACATCGGTTGGAACCTGTAGCAGTATTGCAACAATCCCGGCAAATCTCGAAGGAACATTGAAAATGGGGGTTCCGGCTTACATCGCCAATGTTACGATTCCACTTGGTTCAACCTTGCACAAAGACGGTTCGAGCATAAGTTCAATCATCAAAATAGCAGTAGTTTTTGCTATTTTTGGTAAGGATCTAGTACATGTAGATACCATTATTCTGGCATTGGGCATTACTGTTTTAGTGAGTATTGTGGAAGGAGGAATTCCAAACGGAGGTTATATCGGTGAATTATTGATGATCTCTGCCTATCAGTTGCCGCCAGAAGCCTTACCTCCAGCCATGATTATCGGTACATTGGTAGATCCTATGGCAACGTTATTAAATGCAACTGGAGATAACGTTGCGGCAATGTTAATTGCCAGGTTTACTGAAGGTAAGAATTGGATGGAACAAAAGAATCTGTCATCCTGACGTAGGAAGGATCTGTTTGCGATGAAAGGCTTCCATCGCCGACGTACAGATTCTTCGTTATGCTCAGAATGACAATATTATAAATAATAAAATCGGGGTATAAATCCCTTTATTGAAAAAGAAAATAAGCATATGTTTGAGAATAAAGAACGTACAGATATTAATGAATTAGGTGAATTTGGTTTGATCAAACACCTTACTACTAATTTTAAAATCAGAAATGATTATTCAGTAAAAGGTGTGGGTGATGATGCTGCTGTTTTAGATGCAAAAGGGAAACAAATATTGGTTTCTACTGATTTACTTTTAGAGGGTATTCATTTTGATTTGGCTTATGTGCCTCTGATGCATTTGGGTTATAAAGCCGTTCAGGTTAACCTGAGTGATATCTATGCCATGAATGGAAAAGCGAGTCAAATCACCGTTTCTTTAGGTTTGTCGAGTAAGTTTCCGTTAGAAGCCGTAGAAGAAATTTACAAAGGAATTGAACTGGCTTGTAATAAATTTAATATTGATCTAATTGGTGGTGATACTTCTTCAAGTAAGCAAGGTTTGGTGATTAGTATTACCAGTATTGGCTATGCCGATGCTGATAAAGTAACCTATAGAAATGGTGCTCAGGAAAACGATTTGCTTTGTGTTTCTGGCGATTTAGGTGGTGCTTACGTTGGTCTTCAAATTTTAGAAAGAGAAAAATTAATTTATCTGGAGAATCCTCAGATTCAACCAGATTTAGAAGGGAAAGACTATATCATTGAAAGGCAGTTGAAACCTGAAGCCAGAATGGATATTGTTGCGCTTTTAGAAGACATGGATATTAAACCAACTTCAATGATTGATGTATCTGATGGTTTAGCTTCTGAAATTTTGCATTTAGCAACAGAAAGTGATAAGGGAATTACGATCTATGAAGATAAAATCCCTTTAGATCCAATGACTTATGAAACTGCCCGTGAGTTGGGAATTGATCCAACAGTATGTGCATTAAGTGGCGGTGAAGATTATGAATTGTTGTTTACCATTAGCCAGGAAGATTACAAGAAGCTGAAACATGATGTAGATATTACTGTAATTGGACACGTTACTGATAAAAATTCAGGATGTAAAATGGTATCAAAATCTAATAATGTGCATGAGTTGAAAGCGCAAGGATGGAATGCTTTTAATAAGTAATATTTATTTAGAAATTTAATTGAAAAGATTGCTTCGTTGGCTGAAGGAGCCTTCTCTCAATGAAGAGTTTTTTATAAAAATCCTGTTGTAAAGGTCTTAAATAAAACTATCGTCATTGCGCGGCACGAAGCAATCTCACTTTTCAAATAGATTGCTTCAGTAAATGAAGAATTTGCTTCGCAATGACGATTCTTTAATTGAAATACACTCTACACTCGGAATATAGTGATTGCAATGATAGACTTCCCTATCAACTAATGTCTTACCAACCGAACTAATTTACTCTTGATCCAAATACTTCATATCAATCTGCTTAGTTGCTTTGGCACCTAGCTTTTTGATTTTTTCTGATGTATTTACCAAATTACCGGATCCATCAGAAAGTTTGTTTAATGCCTTATCGTAGGCATCCTGACCATTTTTAATGTGTTTACCGATGTTCTCCATATCTGAAACAAAGCCAACGAACTTATCGTACATCGATCCACTAAGCCTTGCAATCTCCATTACATTTCTATTCTGTCTTTCCTGTTTCCACATGCTGGCAATGGTACGAAGGGTAGCCAGTAAAGTAGAAGGACTCACAATAACCACCCGCCTATCCCATGCAAAATTAAATAGTTCAGCATCTTTCTGCACAGCAACACTAAAAGAAGATTCAATAGGAACAAAGAGTAGTACGAAGTCTGGAGAATTGATTTTATACAACTCATGATAGTTTTTAGCAGATAATTCCTGAATGTGATTTTTAATAGAAACCAGATGGGCTTTTACATAGCCTTCACGCGCTTCATCAGTCTCCGCAGATACAGATCGCTCATAGGCAACTAAACTTACCTTAGCATCGATAATAAGGTGTTTATCATCAGGAAGATCAATAACCACATCGGGTTGAAAGCGGCTGCCATCAGCTGAAATAAGCGATGCCTGAATGCGGTATTCCTGGTCACGTACCAAACCAGAACGTTCAAGCACCTTTTCTAAAATTACTTCACCCCAATTTCCTTGCTTTTTGCTATCACCTTTTAATGCTTTCGTTAAATTATTGGCATCTTCCTGAATCAGCTTACTTTGAATCTGCAATTCGGAAATCACCCCTTTTAAAATATTTCTTTCATCAGATTCGGCCTTGTAAACCTTTTCTACTTTCTCTTCAAAAGCTTTGATGTTTTCTTTCAATGGATTTAAAATCAGGTCCAGATTGGTTTTGTTCTGCTCTACAAAGCGGGTCGATTTCTCGTCTAAAATTTTATTAGCAATCAGTTCAAAATCTTTATTCAACTTCTCTTGAGATTGCTCATAACTCAGCTTTTGTTCCGCTAATTTTTCTTTTTCAGCCAAATAAAAAGAGCGTGTGCTTTCCAATTCGCGATTGGCGTCTGCTAACCGGTCACGTTCGCCTTGTAATTCATCAATCAGTCGTTGTTGTTCTTCTTTCAATAAGGTAGTAATGTGATCTTTTTCCGTTACGAGATTGGAAACACGTTCTTCAGTTCTGGCTAAACTTATTTTTAATAAATCATTTTCTGCCTTATTCTTTTCAAATTCTTCAATAGAAATAATACCTAGAGCAGTTTGTGGTTTTTTAAAGAATAATAATACCAATACAAGTAAAATAACGATAAGAAGAGCAACTGCAGCGGTTTCCATAATGATAATAATTTTAGTAAAAATCGATATTAAAAATAGCTTTACCAAAATATTTTGCTAGAATGTTTAGTCGCAGATTCGCAGATATTTTCTTAGAAGCTGTCTAAAATTATAATTGATCAACTTACGAAATTCTTCAATGCACAGGCTTTTGAAATTTCGTAAGTTGATCTTCATTTAATAAAATTAGATTTAAATCTGCGAATCTGCGGCCAAATTCCTTATCATTGAATATTAAATATCACGATGAATAAATTAACTGTCCTTATTTCCTGCCCCGATCAGGTTGGCTTGGTCACCACAATTACCAGGATTTTGGCTGCTCACCAGCTTAATATCATCGCTATGCGAGAATTTGTAGATGAAGCTAATAAAGCATTTTTTACTCGGATTGCTTGTACAGGAGATTTTGATCAGACAGATCAACTAACAGAAAAGCTTTTGGAAAGCCTTCCTGATAGAGCTAACGTAGACATTATTAAGAAACAAGAGAAGCAAATTGCCATTCTGGTTACTAAAGAATATCATTGTTTAGCTGAAATTTTGATTAAAAATCAGTTTAAAACTTTAGGTGCAAATGTTCAGTGTGTAATAGGAAATTATGAAGGCTTAAGAGATTTAACTCAAAAGTTAGGTATTCCTTATTTTTATGTTTCACACGAAAATAAAGATAAACCACAATTTGAATCACAAATAAAACAGATTATTAACGAATATGAGGTTGATTATATCGTGTTGGCTAAATTTATGAGAATTCTTTCTGCAGATTTTGTAAAAGATTACGCAGGAAAAATTGTCAATATTCACCATTCATTTTTACCTGCCTTTATTGGCGCCAATCCATACAAGCAAGCTTTCGAAAGAGGCGTAAAAATTATAGGTGCTACAGCTCACTTCGTTACTGATAATTTAGATGAAGGTCCGATTATTACGCAACATACCACACATGTAGATCACAATTTTGGAGTAAAGGAAATAGTTAGGGCTGGAAAAGAAAATGAAAAAAAAGTTTTATTAGATGCGCTTGAACTTATTTTTGAAGATAGAGTATTTGTGAGTGGAAATAAGACAGTGGTTTTTAGATAATCTGCGCATAAAGATGTTCTAAATCTATGTATTAATTAACTGCTGAATAAATATTTAATAAACTAAGAAGCTATTTAAAAATTATAATTTATCAACTTACGAAATTTCAAAAGCCTGTGTGCTGAAGAATTTCGTAAGTTTTGATGAGATTACTATAAAATTTTCGAAGTATTTCCCACAACAAAGGCCACGAAAACTTCGCAATTGATTTTCACTCATGAAATTCAGACAGCTTCTAAGTTTGAAATGTGATCATGTGCTTAGGTTGAACTGGAATGTTCAATTTTCGATACACATTATCCATCAAGTATTTAATGTTCATTTTTAATAATTTTAGTATTAATGGTCAATCTTTTTATTGATCATCAGATATCGTCGGTTTCAGCAAGTATTCACGCTGGTTTTAAGGAAACTTTTTAAGAAATATTTATTAGCATTTGTTTCACATATGTTGGGTAAAAACGACTTCCAAAGTAAGTATACCACCATTTTGATATAGGTATACCATTTCGAAAATCATAAATGAGTCATGTAATTGCAAAGACTGGAAGATCAAATCCTTATAAAATCTGAGGTTTTTAAATGGTTTATAACACCTTAAATGATAAAGTTAGTTCAGCAAAAAATAGTTATTTCTAATTGCATAAATCCTTCTAATGCTATGGTTTAAATGTAGTATTCAGTAGTTTAAATATTATAGGAACGCTTTTTGATATAAGCAAAACGAAAAACATACATAAGAAAATGGGAGTTTATTTAATATTAATCATCCCGGTATTATTGTTGAGCATGTTTGTACAATGGCGTTTTAGAAATAAGTTTTCTAAGTATGCTGAAATGCAAATCAGCTCTGGGTTATCGGGCAAAGAGGTGGCGGAAAGAATGCTGCATGATAATGGAATTTATGATGTGAAAGTGATGAGTACAGAAGGACAATTAACTGATCATTATAATCCATCAGATAGAACCGTAAATTTAAGTACAGACGTATATTACAGCAGAAGTGTTGCAGCTTCGGCAGTAGCAGCACACGAATGCGGGCATGCTGTACAACACTCAAAATCATACTCATGGTTGAATTTAAGAAGTACGATGGTACCGTTGGTGAGCATATCTTCTAACCTTTTACAATGGGTATTACTAATTGGAGTGATGTTACTAGTTGTTAATGTAACACCAATTGTGTTGGCAATAGGTGTGGTTGGACTGGCCTTGGTTACTGTATTTAGCATAATTACCTTACCAGTAGAATTTGATGCAAGCAATAGAGCATTGGCCTGGCTAAAAAATAATCCGGGAGTAATGCAAACACAAGAAGAGAATAGACAAGCTAAAGATGCACTATGGTGGGCTGCTATGACTTACGTTGTTGCTGCTGTAGGAGCATTAGCAAATCTTCTCTATTATGCATCTATGTTATTTGGAAGAAGCAGAGACTAACTATAAATCGTTTAGAAAAAGCAAAAGCGGCAGGAGTTGATCTTGCCGCTTTTGCTTTATTACATATTTATTTATAAATGTCTTGCTTCAATAGCAGATACTAATTAAGTTTATATGGAGCTACTAATGAAAACTCTGGAATATCTACATCAAATTCAAGATCATCCATGGTGCGCTTCATTAAGTATTTTCCTTTCATGCTACCCATGTCAGTTTTTAAATTACAACCCGAAACGTAAACATGTGTTTCGCCTGGTTGAATTATCGGTTGAAGACCTACAACACCTTCGCCCTCTACTTCCCTGCGACTGCTGTTTGAATCAAAGATAAACCACTGACGGCGTAATAATTGTACAGCGTAATCAGAAAGATTAGCAATCTCTACTCTATAAGCGAACATAAAATGCTCGTTCGCCGGATTTGAATATTCTGGCTGATAAATCGTTTCTACCGAAACTTTAACTCCATCTGTAATTGCTGTAACCATGGTGATATACGAATGAGTAAAATTCTTTTCAAAAATCAAGCCATTACGTTTGTAGCATCATAGTTGGCAAATTTTTCTGCCACTTCTTCTAAAATACTATAAATGTTATTGATATCTGGCTCAGCCACTAAACGCATGCGATAAGGTTTAAAATCTGGCAACCCTTTAAAATAGTTGGCATAATGCCGGCGCATTTCAAAAATTCCAGTTTTAGGTCCCTTCCACTCCAGCGATTTATCCAGGTGGGTTCTACAAACTTCAATTCGCTCTTCGATCGTTGGTCCTGGTAAATGCATCCCGGTTTTAAAAAAGTGTTTAACCTCCCGAAAGATCCATGGATAGCCAATAGCAGCCCTGCCAATCATAATGCCATCCACTTCATATTCCATCCGCCAGTTCGCGGCCTTTTCAGGACTATCTACATCGCCATTTCCAAAAATTGGAATTTTAATGCGTGGATTGCGTTTAATTTCGCGAATTAATGACCAGTCTGCTTCGCCTTTATAAAGCTGAGCTCTTGTTCTCCCGTGAATGGTTAAGGCTTGAATACCAACATCCTGAAGTCGTTCTGCTACTTCGTAAACGTTTTTACTGTCATCATCCCAGCCTAAGCGTGTTTTTACAGTTACTGGTTGATGAGATGCCTTAACAACAGCCTCCGTCATCTTTACCATTTTATCAATATCACGAAGTAAGCTGGAACCAGCGCCCTTGCAAACTACATTTTTAACGGGACAACCATAATTAATATCAACTAAATCAGGACCAGCGGCTGAAGCGATTTCAGATGCTTCCCGCATGTGATCAATATCTCCACCAAAAATTTGAATCCCGATTGGCCTTTCATATTCGAAAATATCCAGTTTCTGGATGCTTTTAGCTGCATCACGAATTAAGCCTTCAGATGAAATGAACTCCGTATACATCAAATCAGCACCATTCATTTTACACACATAACGAAAGGGCGGATCACTCACATCCTCCATTGGAGCAAGCAATAAAGGGAATTCACCTAATTCAATATTTCCTATCTTAACAGACATTTTCTATCTTCAACGATTAATAATACACACAAAGGTACAAATAATGAATTTTGTAACACCTAACAAGGAGGAAATCAATCCTTTCTTACAATTACTTTTACTTCTATTTTACGGAATTGCTGGCGGGTTGGTTTTCGGACTAATTGGAATGGCAATCAATTTCCTGATGTACGGAATGGACTTGCTACATAATTTCAATGCGCTTCTGGCTGGTGAAGCACAATATGTAAGTGGACTGAAAATTATTCAGATCCTTTCCTCTATTGGAACATTCATTTTACCCGGAATTGCCCTGGCCTTAACAGAAAAGCAAAAAGTAACATCATTTTATGGATTAAAGCGACCAAAAATATTAGCATTAATGCTCGTATTAATTATTATGATTGCAAGTATGCCATTTATGGAATGGACTGCCATTTGGAACCAGAAAATGGTACTACCGGAATTTTTAAAGGGGATAGAGCGTTGGATGAAAGAAAAAGAAGATGCCGCAATGCAATTAACCATAACCCTTCTCACAGCTAGAAGTAACTTTGATTTTGTGGTTAATCTTTTTATGATTGCTGTTATTCCTGCTATTGGAGAAGAATTAATGTTTCGTGGTGGCGTACAAAGGTCATTAAATAGGGCTTTTAATAATCCGCATGTAGCCATCTGGTTTACAGCGATTATTTTTAGTGCCATACATGTTCAGTTCTACGGATTTATTCCACGCTTGCTTTTAGGTGCTGGTTTTGGTTATTTATATTATTTCAGTGGAAGTCTTTGGTATGCTATTGTTGCGCATTTTATTAATAATGCTTATGCGGTTTGCGCAGCATTTTATATGCAAAAACACAACATGCCATTGAATAATGCAGATGAGCCGATTGGATTTCCTTGGTATGGATATTTAATTAGTGCAATAATTACCATAGCTTTGTTTCAGATTTTTAAAAACAACGCAGAACGTGAGCGAAAACTGGATTAAAGTATATATTACAACTGACACATTTGCAGCTGAGGTATTAAAACAAGGTTTAACAGAGGCTGGGATTCCAGCAGTAACGATGAATAAGCAGTTGGCTGCCTACCACTTAGGTGAAATTCATGTGTTGGTTAATAAAAGTGATTTCGATAAAGCCATTGAGTATATTGTTCAAAATGAAATTGAGTAAATCTTGAATCATTCCTATTTTCCATTACCTATTTTACTTTTTTCAACATGAAAACCAGGGCAATAACAGCTTTCTTTTTTACTATTGTAATGTTAGGCTCTATCTTTTTAGGGAGTTATACTTTTACTATCTTCTATTTAATATTAAGTATTTTATCACTTTTCGAGTTTTATAAACTGATTAAAAATTCAGGGATTCGTCCACATCGCAATATCGGGATTATTGCAGGAGCATTGATATTTTTGATGGCTGCAGGCTTACATTACCTCAAATATGATGTAAAATACCTTTTGCTGTGTATTCCGCTAATTTTTTCGGTATTTATCTCTGAGCTTTACAAGAAAAATAAAATTCCATTTGCCAATATCTCTTACACGTTCGTTGGTTTTGTATATGTAACCATTCCTTTCTGCTTTTTCCATGCCTTAGGATTTTTAAAAAACTGGAGTGAATATAATTTTCATTTACCACTTGCTTTTTTATTAATGCTTTGGGCCAATGATACAGGGGCTTACCTTTTTGGCGTAAGATACGGCAAACGTAAATTATTCGAGCGCCACTCACCTAAAAAGAGCTGGGAAGGTTTTTTTGGAGGGATGTTTACCAGCGTTGTCGTAGCATTCGGATTATCTTATGTATTTACCGAAAATCCATCATGGGTTTGGGCAGGAATGGCCGTATTGATTGCCTGTTTTGGAACTTTAGGTGATTTGGTAGAATCGATGCTGAAGCGCAGTTTAGATACAAAAGATAGTGGAGGCTTATTGCCTGGTCATGGCGGTTTATTAGATCGTTTCGATGGATTATTATTAGCTGCTCCAGTAGTTTATGCTTATTTGTATCTGATTTTGTATTAATCATACCCCCAAATAAGGGATATATTTTCTTTCTGCTGGTGAGATACCAGCCGATAGGGAAAAATGAAGTTTCCTTTTTTTTATTTCGAAGATAAGTTTAAGGCTATTTAATTACCTGAACTGGTTTTTTGTTTTCATCTATGGCGACAAAGGTAAAACTTCCATGTACGGCTAATTCACGGCCCTCGGCATACATTTGCTCGATATAAATCTCTACGTTTACTTTTAAACTGGTATTCCCAACGTGAATTACTTTACCTATTAATTCCACAATAGTACCTGCCGGAATTGGTTTTTTAAAGTCGATTCTATCACTGCTTACCGTTACCATAATCTGCCTGCTGAAGCGCGTAGCGGTAATAAATGCCACTTCATCCATTAAATGCATGGCTGTACCACCAAATAAGGTATCATAATGATTTGTAGTATTTGGAAAAACGGCTTTAAAGATGCTCGTAGTTGAGTTTTTGATTCTTTCTTCTAAGGTCATGATCATGAAATTGGCTTTTGTAACTCCCCAAGGGCGGAACTTGCCAAATCTAATATTCCTAAATTAATTTGCGGAACATTTGTGCTAAAAAATCAACTAAAAAAGCTCATGTAACAAATTTACATCATGCAGTTTTCCGATTCGTTTCTCTATTATATTTGATTATCCAACAAACAATCCTGATTATGATAAAAAACTACTTAAGAAAGTCGTGCTTTGCTTTTTTAATGATTACCTCTGGGATGGTTTATGCCCAAGAAGTTCCTTCTCCTAAATCGCATTTTGGCTTCGATATCGGAGACAATTACCAACTTGCTACTTATACGCAAACAGATGCTTATTTTAAAAAATTAGCGCAAACGTCTAAGCGCGTTAAACTGGTCGATATTGGAAAAACCGAAGAAGGCAGAAGTCAATACATGGTGATTGTTTCTTCGCCAGAAAACATTCAGAAATTAGATCGATATAAAGAGATTTCACAACAGCTAGCGCACGCAGAAATTACGCCTGTACAGGCAAAAGCATTAGCAAAAGAGGGAAAGGCTGTAGTGTGGATTGATGGCGGCTTACATGCCACAGAAACTGTAGGTGCACATCAGTTAATTCAAACAGCTTATGAATTTGCTTCGAAAACTGATCCTGAAACCACTAAAATTCTGGATAATGTGATCATTTTATTTACGCATGCCAATCCTGACGGGCAAGAGTTGGTTACCAATTGGTACATGCGTGAAAAAGATACCGCTAAAAGAACATTATCGGGCTTACCTGTACTTTATGAAAAATATGCAGGCCATGATAACAACCGTGATTTCTTTATGCTGAACTTGAAGGAAACACAAAACATCGGGCGTCAGCTTTTTATAGAATGGATTCCTCAGATTATGTATAACCACCACCAGGCAGGTCCGGCAGGAACGGTGGTTGCTGGTCCACCCTATCGCGATCCTTTTAACTATGTGTTTGATGCCACACTTTTAACCAGTTTAGATGCCGTTGGCGCAGCCATGCACACGAGATTAAATGTAGAAGGAAAGCCTGGTTACACGCAACGTGGCGGATCTGTATTTTCTACCTGGTACAATGGTGGTTTAAGAACAACTACCTATTTTCATAACATGATTGGTCTGCTTACAGAGATTGTAGGTAGCCCTAGCCCTTCTGAAATTCCTTTGGTACCTTCTCGCTTGTTACCGAACAGTGATTCGCCAAATCCGGTTACGCCACGAAAATGGTATTTCAAAAACTCGATTGATTATTCCGTTTCTTTAAACTATGCAGTGTTGAATTATGCCCAAAGACATGCTGATGAATTACTTTTCAATATTTATCAAATGGGTAGAAATTCGATCGATAAAGGCAAAAAAGATACCTGGTCATTTTCTCCAAAAAAAATAGAGGCCATTAATGCAGCAGCCAAAAAGGGAGGCTCGAATACTGCGGCAGGCGATGTCGAATTTGGTGGTAGAAACACGATGAATGTAAAGTATTTTGATACCGTGATGAATGCACCAACTAACAGAGATCCCAGAGGATATATTTTATCTGCCGATCAACCTGATTTTAATTCTGCCATTAAGTTTTTGAATGCTTTGATTCGTACAGGGATTGTGGTCGAAAAAGCCACTGCTTCTTTTGCTGTTTCTGGAAAAAAATATCCGGCTGGAAGTTACGTGGTTAAAACTGATCAGGCTTTCCGGCCGCATGTTTTGGATATGTTTGAGCCACAAGATCATCCAAATGATTTTAAATATGAAGGTGGTGCGCCTATTCCACCTTATGATGCCGCAGGTTGGACATTGGCTTATTTAATGGATGTGAAATTTGATCGCATTCAGGATTATTTTAACGGACCGTTTGAAAAAAATCCTTATGGAAAGCTATTGGTTCCTGAAAACAAACTCACAGGAACGAGCTATGTTTTAAGCGCTGCACAAAACGATTCTTACACTGCTGTAAACGATTTATTGAAGAAAAATTTACCAGTATACCGTTCAAATGAAAATGGAGATTTCTATGTTTCTGCAGCTGGGAAATTTATCCTGGAGAAATCAAATGTGAAAATAAAGCAGGCTACCGAGATTAAAGATAAAAGTAAGGTTTCAGCAGCAAAAATTGCCTTGTGGGATAACTATGGCGGATCGATGGCTTCAGGCTGGATGCGGTTCATTATGGAGCAATATCATTACGATGCAACAGTGATTTATCCACAGGATATAGATGCAGGAAATTTAAAGTCTAAATATGATGTTATTCTTTTCGTTGGCGGCGCAATTCCTTCTCCACAAGGTGGTAGTTTTGTTTCGAGGACTTTCGGACCAAAAGCAGACGATATTCCGGCCAATTACAGAAACCGCCTGGGAAGAGTTACTGCAGATAAATCTGTGCCTCAGCTGAAGAAATTTTTAGAAGATGGTGGAAATATTGTAACCATCGGTAGTAGTACCAATTTGGCCTACCATTTAAACCTTCCTGTTCGAAGTGCGGTGACAGAAATTGTGAATGGCGAAGAAAAGCGACTACCTGCGGAAAAATATTATGTTCCTGGAAGTGTTTTAAAGGTTGGCGTAGATACGAAACAACCTGCCAATTGGGGAATGGAAAAAGATGCTGATGTTTATTTTGACAACAGTCCTGTTTTTAAGCTAACTGGAGATGCAATTGCGGCCGGGAAAATTAAGCCCTTAATGTGGTTTGATTCTGCTACCCCTTTGCGTAGCGGATGGGCCTGGGGCCAAGCTTATTTACAAGATGGCGTAACTGCTTTCGAAGCAAATGTAGGGAAAGGAAAGTTACTTGCTTTTGGTCCGGAAATTGCCTTTAGGGCACAAACTCATGGAACGTTTAAGCTGATATTTAATCAGCTTTATAAATAAATTTATACAGATGCTTAGAGGCCACTTATCATAAGGATAGTGGCCTTTTTACTTTCTCTTTACTAACATCAATTTTTAACCACCTAATTTTGCTTTATGAAAGTAGAAATCTGGTCGGATGTAATGTGTCCGTTTTGTTATATAGGTAAGCGACATTTCGAACAGGCAATTGAAAAATTACCTTTTAAAGATGAAATCGAAGTAGATTGGAAAAGTTATCAGCTAAATCCTGAATATCAGAATACAAATAATGAAACCATCTATGATTACCTAAGTAGAAATAAAGGTATGCCAGTTGAGCAAGCGAGACAAATGACTAAACAGGTAGTTGATATGGCAGCAGATGCTGGATTAAATATCGATTTTGATCACAATGTTCCTGCCAATACATTCGATGCTCATCGCCTCATACATTTAGCAGCTAAACATAATCTTCAGGATGTAGCGGAAGAAAAATTGTTTGAAGCTCACTTTGTGAACGGTTTAAATATAGGTGATGTTGAAGTTTTAACTGATCTTGCTGTTGGAATTGGATTAGATCGATCAGAAGCAGAAAAGGTTCTCAATAACGATGAGTTCGCTGAAGCGGTTCGTTATGACATTTATGAAAGTCAGAATTTAGGTATTCGCGGTGTTCCATATTTTGTAATGGATAGAAAGTTTGGTGTTTCAGGTGCTCAGCCAGTAGAAGCTTTTACGGAGGCATTAACCCAAAGTTTTACGGCATGGAAAGATGCGCAGCCCAAAACCGTGCTTACTTCCTTGAATAAAAATAATGATGCCATTTGTGATGAGAATGGTTGTGAGATTTAATTATATATCCCGCAGATTGTGCAAAACACGCAGATTTTTATGCGCAGATCACCTTAATCTGCGGGACATTTCTTAGCATACCTTATACTTGATCTATTCCGGTTTATTTACCGATTTTGATTCTTTAATGGTGTTAGAAGATACTCTAAACCGTTAACCCTGATTTCAAACATAGTCGCCATCAAATCTCCTAACTTGCCCTTCGGAAAGCCTTTGTCCTTATACCATAACAAATAACTTTCCGGAATATTACAGATCAAATAACCCTTGTATTTTCCGTAAGGCATTTGCATTTTAACTAAGTCGAGTAATAAGGTAGGATCCATTAAAGTATAAAATCTAAGTAATTGTCTTTATTAATAATTGAAAATGAGGCATGCGGATAATTTTTCGCAAAAAAGCCGGGAATCTTCTTTTTTTGATTGCTCCATTTAAAGTCTACGGCCACCATCTCTCCATTTTTAGTTTCAATTAAATCAATTTCCTGTTGATCGTAAGTTCGCCAAAAATAATACTGGGCACCCTGTTGTTCGTAACTGGTTTTTTTAATCCGCTCACTAAACCCATAGTTTTCCCATAAAATACCCTGATCATTCCGGAGCGATAACAGCCTAAAATCATTGATAATCGCATTTCTAATGCCATTATCATAAAAATACCATTTAGAAGATTTGGTAACCTCTTTGCGGAGGTTATTGCTATATCCACCAACTTTATAAATGATAAATACCTTCGATAGCAAATCAAGATAACGATCAACAGTATTTTTACTAATTCCTAATGACCTGGAAAGTTCGTCAATTGAAACTTCTGAGCCAATCTGCAAGGCAATGAGTTTAAGTAGATCGAATAGTTTGTTACTGTTCTGAATATTTTCATAGATCAAAATATCTTTCAGCAAATATGATTTAACCAATTCTGTTAAGTATTGTGCTTTCTCTGCCAGGGTATCTAATTGAAATATTTCGGGGTATGAACCAAAAATTAGCCTTTCTTCCAGGTTTTGAGCAGTTTGTAAGCCATTTTCATTTTGTGCCAATTCTAATTGCGCAATCGGATACAAATAATAAGTTATACTTCTGCCTGTAAGTGGCTCTCCGGTTTGGTTAGAAAGATCAAATGCAGATGAACCACTCGCGATAATCGTTAAATCTTTAAAGCTATCAATTAGTAACTTTAAAATTTTACCGATTTCAGGAATTACCTGTGCTTCATCAATCACCAATAATTTACTGTTACCTAAAATTCTTTTGTAATTAGCTGCAGTTCTGGTGGCGAGTAAGGTTTGGATATCCTGATCTTCTCCATTCAAAAAAAGATATTCTATGTTTGCTTCAGCAGTAATCTGCTCAATGAGCCAGGTTTTGCCAACCCTCCGCGTTCCAAATAGTAAAATCACTTTGTTCTTCCCAATTTTATGGAGAATAGTTAATTTTAAATATCTGGAAATCTGACTTAGCATAATCCAAAGATAAGCAAATAATATTAATTCAGTCAGCCGACTGACTGAATTAACGTTAATTCAGTCAGTCGGCTGACTGAATTAACGTTTTTAATCAATAAATGCTAAAGTTTGAATGGCTTCTTCAACTGTACTAACATGATCAAAAGCGATCCTTAATGTATTTTTAACTTCTTTTAAGTTACACATTCGAGGATGGTTTTGAGCAAAAGTTAATATTTTGGTAAATGTATTAGAGTCGAAATATTTCGATTGTTTATCACTTAGGAAATAACCACGAAGGCTATTTTTCTTAAAGCTAATTTTTTCAAAACCTAATTTTTTACCAAACCATTGTAGCCTAACCACACTTAACATGGTTTTTACCTGTGGCGGAACAGGACCAAAACGATCGGCTAAATGTTTTTCAAATACAGCCAGTTCGGTTTCATTGCTTAATTTAGAAAGCTCTGTATATAAATTATAACGTTCGGTAATATTGGTGATATAGGCATCAGGAATATATAACTCAAGGTCGGTATCTACCTGGGTAAAGCCAACAAATGGTCGTTCAGGTTCATTCTCAAACAAGCCTTTAAACTCTGCTTCTTTCAGTTCCTGAATGGCTTCATCTAATATTTTGTGGTACATTTCAAAGCCAATTTCTGCTATAAAACCACTTTGCTCCGCACCCAGCAGGTTTCCGCTACCACGTATATCCAGATCCCGCATGGCCACATTAAATCCACTTCCTAAATCAGAGAATTCCTCGATTGCACTTAAGCGTTTTCTTGCTTCAGAAGTTAAAGTAGAAAGCGGAGGTGAAAGTAAGTAACAGAAAGCTTTTTTATTGCTTCTGCCTACACGGCCACGCATCTGGTGTAAGTCACTTAGCCCAAACATGTGTGCATGATTGATAATGATGGTGTTGGCGTTAGGAATATCCAAACCTGCTTCTATAATGGTAGTAGCAACCAGAACATCCTTTTCACCGTTTATAAAATCAAGCATTACATCTTCCAGGGCATCACCATCAAGTTTTCCATGGGCAATGCCGATTCTGGCTTTTGGCACCAGCTTCTGGATCATTCCGCCCAATTGCATTAAATCATTTACACGGTTGTGAATGAAGAAAACCTGCCCGCCACGGTCTAATTCAAATTGTACAGCTTCCTGAATCAGTTTATCATTAAATACATGCAATTCGGTACTTACCGGCTGACGGTTTGGTGGTGGTGTGCTGATGATGGATAAATCCCGCGCACCCATTAAAGAAAAGTGCAATGTTCTTGGAATTGGTGTTGCGGTAAGCGTTAGGGTGTCTACATTAACACGAACAGCCTTTAGCCTTTCTTTAGCTGTTACACCAAATTTTTGCTCTTCATCAATAATCATGATGCCCAGATCCTTAAACTTCACATCTTTGCTGAGTAAGCGATGCGTACCAATCAGGATATCAACTTTTCCCGATGCGGCTTCTGCCAGAGTATCTTTAATCTGCTTGTTGGTTTTGAAACGATTAATGTAATCTACCGTAACCGGAAAATCTTTTAACCGTGAAGAAAAGGTTTTAAAATGCTGTAAAGCCAGGATAGTTGTTGGAACCAATATGGCTGCCTGTTTACCTTCGGCTACAGCTTTAAAGGCCGCACGTACTGCAATTTCCGTTTTGCCAAAGCCTACATCTCCACAAACCAAACGATCCATTGGATGTGGCGCTTCCATATCCTTTTTCACATCCTGGGTGGCTTTTAACTGATCAGGCGTATCTTCATAAATAAAGGAAGCCTCCAATTCGGTTTGCAGGTAGCCATCGGGAGAGAAAGCCGTTCCAGCCTGGGTTTTTCTTAGCGCATAAAGTTTAATCAAGTCACGGGCAATGTCTTTAACTTTTTTTTTTGTAGTTTTTTTGAGTTTGTCCCAGGCATCGGTACCCAGCTTATTCATTTTTGGAACACCACTTTCTTTACCACTATATTTTGCAATGCGGTTAAGGGAGTTGATGTTTACGTAAAGCAAGTCATTGTCTGCATAAATTAAACGGATCATTTCCTGCGTTTTGCCGTTTACTTCCACCTTTTCCAATCCAGCATATTTTCCAATACCATGATCAATATGGGTAACATAATCGCCTGATTTTAATTCACGCAAATCTTTAAGTGTAATCGCCTGGCTTTTCTGGTATCCCTTTTTTAGCTTGTATTTATAATAACGATCAAAAATCTGGTGATCGGTATAAAAAGCCGTTTGAATCTGAGGATCTACAAAACCCTCCCTGAGCATGCTGTTAATTGGCGTAAACTTCGCAGTTTTATCGATATCTTCTAAAATGGCATATAAACGCTCAATTTGTTTAGGGGAATCGGTAAAAATGAAATTTACAATACCTTCTTTTTCATTCTCCTTTAAATTATGAATGAGCAGGTTAAAATCTTTATTAAAGGATGGCTGTGGTTTGGTTTCAAACTCGAATCGATCATCAGTTTTATAAAAGAACTGCTTTCCAAATTCTATTAAAGGGAAATCATGTAAATGATCACCCAGTAATTTTTCATCGCTGAAAGCAAACTTAGGATCAATCCACTCTAGGTTCTGCGCTTTATCTGCTAACGAAAGCGCTTTCCAAAGTTCTACAGCTTTCTTATAACCTGCTTTTACAATATCTAAAGTAAATTCAACATCTCTAAGCCAAAGCTGCGTATCCTGATCTATATAATCGAGGATGCTAATGTTGCTTTCTGTTAGAAATTTGGCTTGTACGTTTGGAACAATGGTAAGCGATTTAACACTATTTACCGATAGCTGGCTTTCAATTTCAAAGCTGCGGATGCTTTCCACCTCATCGCCGAAAAACTCAATCCGGTAAGGTAAATCAGAAGAAAATGAAAAAATATCTACAATACCACCGCGAATGGAAAACTGGCCGGGTTCATAAACAAAATCCCTTCGGTCGAAATCATAATCAATTAAAAATTCATTGATAAAATCAATTCCCAATTTAGCACCAAGGCTAATTTCCAATGTGTTTTTTTCTAAGGCAGAGCGATCGATCACCTTCTCTGCGATGGCTTCAGGATAGGAAACCACAACTTTACCATACTCCGAATCGTGATTCAGTTCATTAAGTACTTCTGCACGGGCCAACACGTTTGCGGTATCTACCTGTGTAAAATCGAAAGATTTACGGTACGAGGATGGGAATAACAAAACCTGCTTATCCAGCACGCTTTCCAAATCAGATTGAAAGTATGCTGCTTCTTCCCTATCCGGGAGAATAAAAAGCATTGGTTTATGTAATAAAAAGTAAGAGGAAAGTGCTACAATAGCATCGGCAGAACCCACTAATCCCTTTAATTGTATCTTCGGGCTTTTAGAAGCGTTTAACGCTTTGGTAAATTGGGTTACCCTCTCGTCTGTCTTGTATCTGTTTATTAAATCGCGAATGTTCAAGGCACAAAAATAAGCTTATTCTTTAATATTAACCCCGAAATATGTTAAAGGTTTTTTAAGTTTGTGCTAATGTTTGTTCGTTCGCAAGTCCTGATTCGTCGGATTATATTTACTGTTTGTCGAATAAGCGTATATTCCTGTAACAAAGCAAATCTCAAATCCTCTAAAATACATAAATTGAAAGCATGAGACCCATTAAAAACTTCCCATTAGAACTAGCGTTCTGGGTGATGGCTTTAGTGTTACTGGCAACAGCAAATGGTCATGAACATCACTTTACACTTTGTCCGCTAGCTAATTTAGGCTACGAGGGTTGGTGTCCGGGATGTGGATTGGGAAGGTCGATTAGCCATATTTTTCATGGTGAATTTACCGAAAGCTTTTCCGAACATTGGTTCGGGTTTCCGGCACTTTTAATTATAGTTTACAGAATTTATACATTGATCAGAAATAAACAAAAATTTAAAACATTAACCACAAATACATAAAGCCATGGATATATTTCAATCACCTCTAATGTCGTTACCAGGTATAACGCCAGAAGAATATGCATACTTACAACAAGCTACAACAGGTTTAAATGAGCAGCAACTGCGTAATTTCTTAATGATTTACGGCAGCCGCAGAAAGCAACCGTCAGAAATTTTATTATTAGCCTTAATTGGATTTTTAGGTTTCGCCGGAATACATCGTTTTGTTATCGGTCAGATTGGAATGGGTCTTTTATACTTTTTCACTGGTGGATTATGTATGATTGGAACTATTGTAGATGTGATCAACCACAAAAGCCTTGCCTTTGAATATAATCAGAAAGCAGTTTTCGAAAGCTTACAAATGGTAAGAATGGGTGGTGGATTTCAATAAACGTTCCTGAATTGCAATTTTAAAAGCCTCAACGGGAGAAAGATTTAATATAATTTTTTAAAAATAAGGACCGTATTACTTTTAAAGTTTGGCCCGCTATATACTATAAGTCCGCAAATAATGAAGAATCTGGTTTGCGGACTTTTTGTTTCCATTACAACAAAAAAATCTCAATCTATCTGAGCCAAATGCCTTAACAGTTAAATAATTGATAATTAAATTAAAGCGATCATCAAGCAGTCATAAAACCATTTAGAAATATAGAAAATATAAGAACTTCAATTTAATTAGAGTTGTTAATCTATATGAACTATATGATAAATAATTGATAATTAAATTAAAGTGATTATCAAGCAGTCATAAAACCATTTAGAAATATAGAACATATAAAAACTTCAATTTAATTAGAGTTGTTAATCTATATGAGCTATATATCTATATGATAAATAATTGATAATTAAATTAAAGGGATCATCAAGCAGTCATAAAACCATTTAGAAATATAGAATATAAGAACTTCAATTTAATTAGTTGTTAATCTATATGAAACTAAATGCGTATAAGGTAAATTATTAGATATTTAAGACACATTAAATGGACGTCGAAAGGACAACCTCTCCTAAGGCATCATCTCAATTGGAGCGCAGCGGAACAGAGAGATCTTTGAAATTCACTTTAATAGTTCTATTAAATATTTGACCACTGCAGTTGGAATAACCGTTCTGCTATATTCCTTTTCAACAAAAACCTTTTCTATATTTATACCATGAAATTAGCTGAAATTACCAATTACTTAGAAAGCATTGCCCCGCTAAATTACCAGGAAGATTACGATAATTCGGGGTTGATTGTTGGCGATCCGAATATGGATGTTCGTGCAGCCCTGGTTGCTTTAGATTGCATCGAAGCCATTGTTGATGAAGCCATTTCTACAGGTTGTAATTTGATTATTACCCACCATCCAATCGTTTTTAAAGGGTTAAAAAAGCTAAATGGAAAAAACTACGTAGAACGTGTGGTATTAAAAGCCATTAAAAATAATATCGCCTTATATGCCATTCATACCAATCTGGATAGCGTACATACAGGTGTAAATGCCCGCATTTGCGAGCGGTTGGGTTTGAGCGGAACCAAAGTACTTTTACCTAAAACAGGGTTGTTAAAAAAGCTGGTTACCTATTGTCCGCATGCACAGGCAGAGCAGTTGCGTTCGGCATTATTTTATGCTGGTGGCGGGAACATTGGAAACTACAGCGAATGTAGTTTCAATGCCGATGGTTTTGGAACCTTTAAAGGCAATGAAGCATCCGATCCTTTTGTTGGTGAAAGAGGTGTTCGCCATCAAGAGGCAGAAACCCGGATCGAAATCGTTTATCCCACGCAGGCTGAAAGAAAGATTCTACTTGCGCTGTTTGAAAACCATCCTTACGAAGAGGTAGCTTACGATATCTATAAATTGGAGAACAAACATCAGCTGGTTGGATCTGGCATGTTGGGTTGGCTGGAATACGATATGGACGCCTACGATTTTTTACACCTGGTAAAAGACAGAATGCAGGCCAGAGTGGTTCGGCATACGGCCGTAACTGGAAAAAGAATTAAAAAAGTAGCAGTGTGTGGCGGCTCCGGAAGTTTCCTTTTAAAAGAGGCAATTGCTGCAGGGGCAGATGCTTTTATTACAGCAGATTTTAAATACCATGAGTTTTTCGATGCAGAGGAAAAAATCATCATTGCTGACATTGGACACTTTGAAACTGAACAATTTACATCAAATTTATTGGTTGAAATTATTCAGAAAAAATTTACTAACTTTGCAATCCGTTTAACGGAGCAAAATACAAACCCAATTAATTACTTGTTTTAATGGAACAAACCGTAGAACAAAAGCTAAAAGCTTTATACGAATTACAAAATATCCACACCAAAATTGATAAAATCCGCCAGGTACGTGGCGAATTACCAATGGAAGTTGCCGACTTAGAGGATGATGTTTTAGGATTAGAAACTAGAATTTCAAAAATCAAAGCGGAGCTTGATGACCTGGAAGATTCAATCGTAACGCGTAAAAATACGATCAAAGATGCTCAGTCTTCTATAAAAAAATACGATACTCAATTAAAAGAAGTTAAAAATAACCGTGAATACGATGCTTTAACCAAAGAAATTGAGATTCAAGGTTTAGATATTCAGGTTTCTGAGAAAAAAATTAAAGAACACGGTTTCGAAATCACCTCTAAAACTGAAATCTATGAAGCTGCCAAAGCAGAATTAGATGGTAGAAAAAAAGATTTAGAAATTAAAAAGGGTGAACTTGATGTGATCACTGCTGAAACTGAAAAAGAAGAGCAAGATTTACAAAAGAAAGCTGATAAAGCAGAACCTCAGATTGAGGAACGTTTATTAGTTGCTTACAAACGTTTACGCAAAAATGCAGTTAACGGTTTAGCCGTTGTAACTATTGATCGTGATTCATGTTCAGGTTGTTTTAACCAAATTCCGCCTCAACGCCAGTTAGATATTCGTCAACGTAAAAAAATTATCGTTTGCGAGCATTGTGGTCGTATCCTTGTTGATGAGGCTTTAACACACGAAGTAGCAGAAGGTTAATTAAACCCAAAATTATATTATTTAAAACGTCTCGACCAAATCGGGGCGTTTTTTTTGCTTTTACGCAAAACAAGAATAAAATTTTAGCGTTTAAAAATACTGCTTCATTTCAGCTATATCAATTAAACCAAATGAATACCATCAACAAATGACGAAAAAACAGCGTTTCATTGTGCTCTCTGCTCTATTCATATTGCCGTCTACATCGCTTTTTGCAAATTTCGATTTCAACGCCAATTGCCTTAAGGCCTATAAAAGTATTTTTGACCTAAAGCTTGGGAATGCCAGAGCCTATATATCGACAGAAAAGAAGCAACACCCCAAAAACGCCATTATTCCGCTTTTAGAAAACTATGTTGATTATTTTACGCTGGTTACATCAGAAAGCAAGTCTGATTTCGATCGGCTAAAAGGCAATAAATCTGCCCGTTTAGATCAGATTAGTGATGATGACAAAAAATCTCCATACTATCTGTATGCGCAAGCTGAAATAAATTTGCAGTGGGCTTTAATTCGTGGTCGCTTTGGTGAGTTTTTTAATGCGGCAATGGAAGTTAAGAAAGCCAATAGCCTCCTTCAGGAAAACGCTAAGAAATTTCCGGATTTTCAACTCAACTTTAAAGGTTTAGGCTTAATTAACGCTGTTTTGGGTAATCTACCTGATGGAGCTTTAAAGACTGCACTTTCTACTTTTGGTATCAAAGGAAACATGCAAACCGGACTTAATATGTTTGAAAAACTTGCTGATTATTTACCTAAATCATCTTATGAGCCATTTTATGATGAAGTGGTATTTTATTATGCTTATGTACTTACAGATGTGGCACATAGTCCTTCTGCCTATGTTAAAACTATGAAATATACGGAGCGTATCGCCGACACCAGTCTTTTAAAAAGTTACTTACAGAGTTATGTTTGTTTGAAAAATGCGCATAATGACGAAGCCATACAGATTTTATCTAAAAAACCAGAAGGTGGAGTTTATCAGCCATTTCCATATCTCGATTACCTGGAAGGCCTAGCTCATCTGAATAAGCTGGATCTTAATGCCGGGATTTATTTCAATCGCTTTTTGCAATCAAATAAGGGCGTTAATTATATTAAAGACAGCAACCTTCATCTTGCCTGGATTTCGCTTTTAAAAGGAGATAAAACGGGCTACACCACTTACGTAGCTAAATCGATAAATAATGGTTACCTGTATACAGAAAAAGATAAGCAGGCTAAAAATGAAGCAGCGGCGCCAGCGCCACCTATTGATCTCCTAAAAACACGTTTATTATTTGATGGAGGATACTTAACTAAAGCCTTGCAGGTACTGGCAGATAAGCAAACTTCGGATTATGCAAGCGATAAAGATAAAGCCGAATTTAATTATCGATTAGGCAGGGTTTATGATGGTTTAAATAAGGATGATCAGGCATTAGTTGCCTATCAGGCATCAATTAATCAGGGGAAAAACCTGAAATATTATTTTGCTGCAAATGCAGCGATACAGATAGGGAAGATTTACGAGAAAAAAAGAAACTTTGTAAAAGCAAAAGAGGCTTTCAATACGGCCATAGCCATGAAAAATCATGAATATGAGAACAGCATTGAAAGCCAGGCAAAAGCAGGTTTGAAAAGACTGGCTAATTAAAACCGATACACGAATGCATTAATGTGCATTCCGGCACCTACCGAGGCAAAAACAGCTATGTCTCCAGCTTTAACTTTATAGCCTTTAACTTCTTCTTTTAAAACTAAATCAAGCAAGGTTGGTATAGTAGCTACAGAGCTATTACCTAACCAGGAAATCGTCATCGGCACCAGGTTTTCTGGCACAGTATCTTTACCGTAAAGTTTAAAAAGACGTTTCATAATGGCAGTGTCCATTTTGCCGTTTGCCTGATGTACGAATACGATATTAACATCATCCACACTTAATCCTGCCTTATCAATCGCCTTTTTAATTACCTGAGGAACCTGCACTACGGCAAACTCATAAAGCTTACGGCCATTCATCTTTAAATATAAATTCCCATTATCTTCTTCCGGATGCGATCCTTTGCCCATGGTAAGCAGGTTGCCATAGTTTACGGCGTGGGTTTCAGTTTTGTGGGCTAAAATTCCGGTTTTTTGATCCTGCTCTTCTGTGCCTTCAAAGATCACGGCACCTGCTCCATCAGAAAAAATCATGCTGTCGCGATCATGAGGATCGATAATTCTACTCAAGGTTTCTGCGCCAATCACCATTACGCGTTTGGCATCACCACTTTTAATAAAATAATCTGCCTGTATCGATCCTTGAACCCAACCAGGACAACCAAAAATAATATCATAAGCAACGCAGTCAGGATTTAATATCTCCAATTGTTGCTTCACTTTAGCGGCCAGAGATGGAAGAATATCAACCCTGTTGCTACCTGATGGAATGTCTCCAAAGTTATGGCAGAAGATAATATAATCCAATGTCTCTTTGTCAATCCCTGCATTTTCAATCGCCTTTTCAGCAGCTTTAGCACCGATGTGATTACTTAATTGTTGCTCACTAATGTATCTGCGCTCTACGATTTCGGTGATCTCAGAGAATTTTTGGATGATCTCGGCATTTTCTTTTTCAATGCGATTTCCGTTCTCAAAAAAAGTCGAATTCAGGAATTCATTACCAGAAATTATATTTTCAGGGATGTAACTTCCTGTGCCGGTTATTACCGTATTTATTACTTTGCTCATAAATTATAATACCGCATACTAAAACGGTATGTAGTATAAAAATATCAATTATATTCGAATAACGAAAATAAATAAAATTTTAGCGGTGCTTATTTTCTAAAGCAAACTTTAATAACCCTGCTTTACCAGTAACATTTAGCTTCTGCGCCATGTTTTTTCGGTGGGTATCTACCGTGTTTAAGCTGATAAATAATTTCTGTGCAATCTGTTGTGAAGTATAGTCATTACTGATCAGTTTCAGTATTTCCATCTCGCGTGAGGTGAGGTTGTTGCTTTTTTGAAAATGATCGTCAATGTTATGATTGGATACTAGATGAGGGTCGGATTTTGCCTTTTCAAAAAAACACGCTCCCTGTTGAATTCCTGAAATAATTTTAAACAGACTATCTGCGTCGGTATCCTTTTGAATAAATGCTTTCACGCCTATCTCTTTCAATTTAGAAGCTAATTTTGCGGTATGGTACATAGACAATACCATTATTTTAACAGATGGAAATAAGTGTCTGATTTTTTCGGAAGCGGTTTCTCCGTCAAGAATAGGCATATTTAAATCGATGATCAAAATATCGGGTAAATGATGATTGAGCAGATGTAAAATTTCCTTTCCATTTGCCGCCATTCCAATTATTTTAAAATGAGGCTGCTTAGAAAGAATGGCTGATAATCCTTCTGCAAAGAGTTTATGATCATCTGCGATCATTAACGTAATTGATTTTTGTTCAAAGCGCTCCATTATTTAAGGGGGATATCTATTGTAGTTGTGGTGCCATTTTTATTGCTGTCTACCAGGATATTTCCGTTTAAGTATTTTACACGGGAAAGAATATTCTGCATTCCTATTCCCTTTTTATCTGTATCAGGATTAAAACCAATACCGTTATCTTCTGCCATGATACTAATTTGTTTATCAAAAGATAAAATTTGTATGGTAGCTTTTGAGGCATAAGAATGTCTGATGATATTATTAATCAGTTCGTTCACAATGCGGTAAATGGTGATCTCCATTGTGCTTTCAATGGGGTGTTCTAACTGAAAAACGAAATCAAACTCAATTTTACTAGATTCGTTTAATGTTCTAAAATGTTCCTTTAACGTTTCAATTAAACCAGATTGCTCAAAATTTTTGGGCATCAGATTATGTGAAATCTCCCTCAGGTCTAAACAGGCCTTCTCAATCATACTGATCGTTTTATTATAAAAAACGCATTCATCATCAGTGAGCTGTAAAACCTTGTGCTGAAAGGCGGTGATATTTAGTTTAATAATTGAGAGTGTTCCCCCGAGATCATCATGAAGATCCCGGGCCAAACGGGTTCGTTCATCTTCTTGTGCATTAAAGATGCCATCGGCTAAATCTACCTGATGTTTACTCTTTTCTTCCAGCAGAATTTCTTTTTCTTTTTTAAGATAATTGTAGCGTTGTGTAAGGGCGAACGAAAGAAATATAATTTCAGCTGTTAAGCCCACTACCAGGCCATTCGGCTTTAATAAATTGAAATTTGTGATTCCCAGCGTGTTAAAAATATAGTTGAATACGCCAAGGAGAAGCATTACCGTTGCTATAAAATAATACCAGCCTAACTTGTATCCCGCTTTGATTCGTTCCACTACACAAATAATGATGACAATTACCGTAAGCAGCGCAAGGAAGTTATTGATGTAAAAAACAATTTTTTCGAGGATGATAAATGATTTGAAGAGCATTATTACGGGAATGATCGCCATGACCCAACAAAAGCGTTTATAGTAGTTTGTAAAGCGGAACATGCGACTGTTTGATTCATTCTGATTTACAAAAAGCTGCATTACCTGAATCAACAAACCACAGCTCAGTGAAGCCATAATCAGCCGCATATAATCCTGAAGTCCTGGCAAATTAGGATAAATCCACTGGAATGCCAATCCCTCTTCCTCAAGGATAAATATGAGCATGCAAAAAATGTAGATGGCATAATATAGATGGATATTATCCCTAACAGATGCAAAAAGCAGCAAATTGAAGATCATGGCAAATACAAATACGCCGGTATAGAATCCAAATAAGGTGTGTTGTGGAATTTCTGCCTGAATAATGTCTACATCGCGACCGATTGACATGGGCATATATAAATTTTGACCACGTTTATCGGCCCATAAAAAGTAAGTCGCTTTTTCATGGGCTGCCAATACCATTGGGTAGATAAAGCTGCGGTTACGATAAGGACGTTGTTTAAATGGGAAATGATCGCCGGTTAAACCCAGTGGATGAATTTTTCCGCTTTCATCCAGTTTATATAATTGTAGCTGGTTAATGCTCGAACTCTGCTCTTTAAACATCAGATGTACCGCTTGATTCAGTGTATTTTCCACATCGAAAGCAACCCAGTAATAAGATTGCGTATAGCCTTTGCTAAAGACTTTCCCCGGGGTTAACGGAATCAGTTTATTGGCGGCTTTATAACTGACAAGAGAATCGATAGTCAGGTTTAAATGCTTGTCTTCATAGAAATACCCATGCTTACTGATGCTGAATTTTTTGGCAGTATCAATTAAAATAGGATTTCCGGTTTGGGCAGAACATAAGCGTACAGAAAGATAAAAAAGTAAAATCAGATTGAATAAATTTTTATTCATCGTTGGAGCGTTTGCTAGTAAAAATATAGAATTTAAAATGTATTTGCCTTATAAGCCAACAAAATACTTCATTTAATATTTTGGGTTATGAGGCGCTAACTTTATAAAGGTAAGGCGTTTAGGAAAAATACAATATACCGGATAGTGGGTATATGCGGGAGGGATGTATTGATCTTAATTTTACAAAATCTCAAACAATCTAAAAACGCAATTATGAAAAAGCTCTTAATTTTATTAGTTTATTGCTTATTTATTGGCCAGTCTTTCGGTCAATCAAACGGAAAAAGCAATGATATTATCGGGAAATCGTTTGTAACGAAAACCAGTTTTTCTGTAAAATTTTATAATCCGATAAGCAAGAGAATTGATACAAGTTTATCTTTTTTATTGAAGAATGACACTAAATTTTACGTTTACGAAGTTGTTGATAGCGGTTATATTATCTCTGTATGGAATTATAGTGTTGATTTAAACAAAGTTGATTTTTATAATCGATTAGCTAAAAATAAACTACAGGATAGTGTTGCAATGAAATCGTTTAATAATAATGAAAACACCACAGTAGGATCAAAGAAAGTAGACTCTGTATATAAAATATTCAAATCAGATATAGGAATTGAATCAGCACAGATTAAAAATCGAACATCAAGTAATTTTAAATATAAAGACTTAGCTTATATTGATTTATGGGCGAATAACATGCAATTTTTTATTCCTCTTAAAGATTTTAATGATAAGTGCGAATCTATCTATCCTCATAAAATAGGATTTACATGGGGTTTTTTAACACTACCTATTAAAGCGAGATTTGGCAATGCTAAGGCTCCATTTACTTTTGAAGAAAAGATAAATTTTGGAATATCTGCGGGTGTAAGGTGGCAGCGTGTCAATAGGGTATATTCTGCAAGTAATTTACTAGGTGGGGTATCAGTAGGCGGTGTCAAGATCGATAAAGACAATTCGGCTTCTGCATTATCTTTTTCTGCGGGATATATGTATCAATATGATACATTCCAGATCGGCATATTTACAGGGGTTGACTTTATTGATAAATCTGCTGGGGTTAGCTGGGGTCACCAAGGCAAACCTTGGGTAGGTTTTGCAATTGGTTTTAGTTTGTTTGGTGAAGGTAAAACAACCGTGGCGGGTGAGCAAACTCAGAAGTAAGCTTACCAAAATCAACTGTCTCTTTAAAACTAATAATCCTCTTATGAAAAAAATCACGCTCTTATTTTTCACACTTTTTTGTTTCATAAACATCAAAGCACAAGATTCTACACGCTATCTGAATCTTCGGTTCATAGACTTTTATCGGGAGAATCATCCACTTTCATACATTGCGCCATTAGGAGAAATAGGTTCAAAGAATAAGTATGTTTTCTCGTCTAGATTAAGTACTTCATTTATGATAATTGGTACTAAAGGACAGCGATTTGCACTGGCCTTAGTACCAGATTTCACCATTAGAATGTTAGATCGGGATTCTAAACCAGTTTACACTCCAGATTTTCGCCTTGGCTTAGCCTTGTATTATAGATTGAATCGAGATGTAGATGACTATAAGTATGGTACTATTGGCTTAATGCATCATTCTAATGGACAAGACAAAACTCCCCGAGATGTTGTTGGCACATTGAATTATAAAAATTGGGATTTTTCTACTTACTATATGTACTTAAGATATAATTGGGGTAAAGTAGATAAGGAAGATATTGCCGTTTGGTCATCATTAAACCATCAAGTAGAGTTTAAGAACCTTATTTTTGGCTATAGCCCAATAATAAAAGGTGATTACGGATTTCAGAGAATTAATTATAATCTATCATACCGAACTTATGTCTACTTTAAAGATTTACTAACGCCTAATGATACCGTAATTACAAAAAGGGCAAAAGAAAAACTTACCGAGAATAATAATGGATCGCTAAATAAAGAGCGTTTTCGTTGGAATTTTGATATCTCTTACGCGATTAATAAATATGATCACTATAACTTTTTTGCTGCTAAAAGAAGGTTAAATGTTGAAGCAGCAGGCTACTATTCACCATCGTTTATGAGACAGACTGCTTTCACTGTTAATGTTGGGTATTATGGAGAAGATCCATATAATATTTATTTTAAGGATCGCTACGCTTGGGTTAGAGCGGGGATAGCTGTAGGCTTTTTAAAGTATACGGCGAAGAGCAAGGGCTACATTAGCAATTAAACTTAACTCAAATCATCGATCATAAATACAAAAAGCTCCTTCGGGCCGTGGGCACCTAAAACCAGCGTTTTTTCGATGTCTGCGGTTCTGCTTGGGCCGGTAATATTACTGATCATCGATGGAATCTGATTACCATACTTATTTTTTAGTAACTGAAAACCATCTTTAAGGTCTAAAACCAACTGACTGGTTTTTGCAATTACAATATGGTGGTGGGGGAAAATACTTAACCTTCTTCCGGCTGCACCCTGATTACTTACCATTACACTTCCATTACGGGCAATTAGCGCTTCGCAAAGTGTAATCCCAACTTCTGCCTGTTCAAAATCCTTATCAGTCTGGTAAAAGGGAAACTCATATTTAGCTAAAAAATCCTGAAGTTCAGGTTCCCAGCAATAGATTTTACGCCACTTGAATCGATCAGCCAGTTGGAGCATGTTTTCAAAAAAATCGATTCCATCTTCACAAAAAATAAAATTCCCTGATATCGCCGTAAGCTGTTCAGCAAATAAAACTTCGAGCTCCTCCGTATTTTTTTTATATAACGGACTTTCCTCTAGGTTTGGATATGGATTTTCACGCTTCTCTAAGAGCGCTTTTCTTATTTTTTTTAAGATCTGCTCTTTCGCTGTCGTATTATCTTTCATTGGGATAAAAAAATGAACCCTTGAACTTTTCAAGGCTCAAGGGTTCAAACATATGTATAATTGTGTTTATATGCAATTTAACGCATCGCAATACTAGGCTTTGTCTGAAGATGGATTTAATCCTGTTACTTCTTTATTGATGTCTGTATCGCTTACACCATCATGAATCAATCCTTCTGCAGCAGGGCTTTGATCGCCTGTTCCATTTACAAATTCATCATAAGTTGTACGCGTATCAAACGGGCGTTTACCCAAAATTTCTTCTAAATCAGCCTGGAATAAAATCTCTTTTTCCAATAATTTTTGTGCTAATTTTTCCAGGCCATCTTGTTTGTCTATTAGTAACTGCTTGGTTTTGATGTAAACATCACCAATCAATTTACGAACTTCAACGTCGATCAATTCTGAAGTTTTTTCAGAATATGGTTTGTTAAAATTATATTCATTCTGAGGATCATGGAAAGAAACATTTCCAACAGCTTCATTCATTCCATAGATACTTACCATGGCATATGCAAGCTTAGTAATCCGCTCTAAATCATTCTGTGCACCAGTAGAGATTCTACCAAAGGTAATATCCTCTGCAACACGACCGCCCATTGTCATACACATACCGTCTGTTAATTGCTCGGTAGTATATAAGAATTGTTCTTTAGGTAAATATTGTGCATAACCTAATGCTGCCACACCACGTGGAACAATGGAAACTTTAACCAATGGATCTGCATGCTCCAGAAACCAACCTGCAATAGCATGACCAGCTTCGTGATAAGCAACGATTCGTTTTTCTTCTGGAGAAATAATTTTATTTTTCTTCTCTAAACCACCAATTACACGGTCAATTGCGTCCTGGAAATCCTGCATATCAACCTGCTCTTTGTTTTTACGCGCAGCGATAAGTGCCGCTTCATTACAAACGTTAGCAATCTCAGCACCAGCAAAACCCGGTGTCTGTGCTGATAATTTTTTTGCATCAACTTCTTCAGATGTTTTGATTGGTTTCAAGTGAACATTAAAAATATGCTCACGACCAACTAAATCTGGTTTGTCAATAGAGATTTGTCTATCAAAACGACCCGGACGTAATAATGCTGAATCCAAAACATCAGGACGGTTCGTTGCTGCAAGAATAATAATTCCTGAATCAGTTCCGAATCCATCCATCTCCACTAATAGTTGGTTTAATGTATTTTCACGCTCATCATTACCACCCATTACACTGTTTTTACCACGTGCACGGCCAATGGCATCAACCTCATCAATGAAGATAATACATGGTGCCTTGTCTTTCGCTTGCTTAAACAAATCTCTTACACGTGATGCACCAACACCTACAAACATTTCTACGAAATCTGAACCAGATAAAGAGAAGAATGGTACTTGTGCTTCTCCGGCTACGGCTTTCGCTAATAAGGTTTTACCCGTACCTGGAGAACCAACCAATAATGCACCTTTAGGGATTTTACCTCCAAGGTTGGTGTATTTTTTAGGGTTTTTAAGGAAATCTACTATCTCCATTACCTCTTGTTTCGCCTCTTCCAGTCCGGCTACATCATTAAATGTGATGTTAACCTGGCTTTCTTTATCAAATAGCGTTGCTTTTGATTTACCGATACTGAAAATCTGACCTCCGCCAGCTCCACCACCGCCCATGCGGCGCATCATGAAAATCCAGAAACCGATTAAAAGTAATAATGGAAGACCAATGTTTACCAATAAGCCAAGGAAGGGATTACTACGGCTATCTTTTTCTGCCAGAATTGGTTTTTGACCAACAGGTAAGTTTTTCTGAGATTCTGCAAGTTGTTTATCTAACCCATCCATTGTTCCCGCATTAAAATATACGGTTGGACCAGTGTTAACAGCAGAAAATGTTCCTGTACTTTTATACTTTTTATATTCTGGTTTGTTTTTTAAGGCTTCTGGCTTTATATAAACTTCAACCTTAACCAAATCTTCTGATCTGAAAGCAACTAAGCGTTCTACATCTCCTGTTAAAAGCATTTTGCTTTCGAACTCGGGATAGTCTACTTTTTTGCCACCATCACTGGAGAACAATAGTTGAGCTGCAATAACAGCAATAATGATCGCGGCATAAATCCAGAAAACATTAAACTTTGGTCCTTTTTGTGGTTTTTTTGGGATGTTTGGGATTCTTTTTCCCAGTTTTTTACTGTCGTTCGTATTTTGATTATCGTTCATTTGTCTTGTTCAAAATGGTTCTAGAGGTTAAGCGCTTTGGTAATTGGTACTTTCGGCATCTCCCCACAATTCTTCTATGCCATAAAAGTGGCGCTTTTCTGTTTTAAAAATGTGCACAACCACGTCAAAATAATCAAGAATAATCCAATCAGCAGATTCCTGCCCTTCTTTATGTCTTGGATCGGCCTGGGTGGCCTTATATATCTCTTTTTCTACACTATCTGCAATTGCTTTTACCTGAGTGCCGGAGTTGGCACTTGCTATAATAAAATAATCTGCTACAGATGTGTGAATATTTCTTAGATCTAACCGCACGATATCTTCTCCTTTTTTCTCTTGTATGCCTTGTACAGCTAACTCAGAAAGGTATGTAGAAAGGGCTACTATTTTCTTTTTTACCATTAAAATGCTTTATTTTTGGAATTACAATATTATAAATTCAACACTTGCAAAATAACACTTTTTCGACACTATTTGTTGGTCAAAATTTAATCAAATTAAAAGAGGTTGATTCTACTAATAACTTTTTAAAGGATATGTTGTCAAAATCCGAGCCATTAGCAGAGGGCACTGTAATTATGGCAGACAATCAATTTTCAGGAAGGGGACAGCAACAGAGCGTGTGGCAAACAGAGCCTGGTAAAAACATTAGTATGAGTTTATATCTCAAACCGGTATTTTTACCCTTAGACAAGCAGTTTTACTTAAATATGGCGGTTAGCTTAGCTGTAAGTGAAGGCTTAAGTCAGTTTGTTCAGGAAGGAATAACGATCAAATGGCCCAACGATATCTATTATCTTAATAAAAAAATTGGCGGAATATTAATTGAAAACACACTGACAGGTAATACAATCAAATCATCTGTTATTGGCATTGGCCTGAACATTAACCAGGTAAATTTCACCGAAAGCATTAGGAGTAAAGCCACCTCCTTAGTGCAGATTTTACAAAAGGAAACTCGTTTGATTGAGATTTTGGAGAAAATTTCCATCTTTATGGAGAAATATTACCTGATATTGAAATCAGGCAACTATGACATTTTACAAAAAAATTACCTAAAGCAATTATACCATATCAACATTAAGGCGTCTTACCTTTATAATGGAGAGATTTTTGAAGGCGTAATCACTGGAGTTGAAGATGGAGGCCGGTTAGTAATACAGTCTAACAAAGGTCAGGAAGTTTTTAATTTCAAAGAAATAGAATTTATACACACAAAATAAACACACAATGAAAAAAATCACCCTTGCGCTATCTTTGGTATTATTTACCATTGCAGGAGCGTTCGCTCAAATTGAAAAACCAGTAACATGGTCTTATGCAGCAAAAAAAGTGAGCAAAACAGAAGCCGTTCTTTATTTGAAAGCAACCATTGATGACAGATGGCACATTTACTCTCAAAACGTTAAAGATGGCGGACCGGTAAAAACTACGTTTACATTCTCTCCTTCCAAAGATTTTTCATTGGTTGGAAAAACGGTAGAACCCAAAGCCATTACTAAATATGAAGATACCTTCAAAATGAATGTAAGCTATTTTGAAAAATCGGTTATTTTCCAACAAAAAATAAAATTGAACAAAGCTACAGCCGCAGTGAAAGGTAAGGTAGAGTTTATGGTTTGTAATGATCGACAATGTCTTCCACCAGAAGAGATTGAATTTAGTATACCAGTTAAATAGTTGATAATAAAATGTTTAAATGACAGTCCCGAATTTTCGGGACTGTTTCTTTTTAAAGTAAAATCTACGTTGTGCAAGGGTAATTAAACTCATCGTTTATAAAATTATGCTTAATTTCACGGCCTCAAACACACACGAAACACACAAATGAAAAAGGTTTTATTATTGTTATTAATGGCTGCAATGTTTTTAGCCTTGCCGGCCGTTAAAAGTTATGCCATGGTGGTACAAGATACCACGGCAACCGCTCCGCCAGATGATATGGCTTTTACAGAGGTTGGATCTGCGCAAGATAGCGCGGCCAATGGAATTGTTAAAGATTCTATAAAAAAGGATACGGTAAAAACGGCTGTTTCCCCTGTAACGACGAGTACAAGTGATACTGATAAGTTAACGCTTTGGCAAACTTTTATCAAAGGATTACTTTTTGGTTTCGCAGCCATTTTAATGCCTTGCATTTTCCCGATGCTCCCGCTAACCGTTAGTTTCTTTACTAAAAAGGCCGGAAGCAAAAGTAAGGCAGTTGGGCAGGCGGTAATTTATGGTATTTCTATCATCGTAATATATGTAGCATTAGGGATGCTGGTTACGATTGCCTTTGGGTCAGACGCTTTAAATGCCCTTTCTACAAATGGCATATTTAATGCATTTTTCTTCCTCATGCTAGTGGTTTTTGGCGCATCCTTTTTAGGCGCATTCGAGATCACTTTGCCGAGTGCCTTCGTTAATAAGATTGATGCTAAATCAGATAAAGGCGGGTTGATGGGCATATTCTTTATGGCTTTCAGCTTAGCCTTGGTTTCGTTTTCATGTACAGGGCCACTTATTGGTACTTTACTTGTTGATGCAGCATCAAAAGGTGATCGTTTAGGTCCGGCAGTTGGAATGTTCGGGTTTTCATTCGCACTCGCCATCCCTTTCGCTTTATTTGCCTTATTCCCTTCGTTATTAAAATCGCTTCCTAAGTCTGGTGGTTGGTTAAATAGCGTAAAAGTAGTTTTAGGCTTTATTGAGCTGGCTTTCGCATTTAAGTTTTTATCAAACGTAGATTTGGCTTATCACTGGAACTTATTAGACAGAGAAGTTTTTCTCGCCATCTGGATCGCCATCTTCTCTTTAATGGGAATCTATTTATTGGGGAAGATCAAATTCTCTCACGATAGTGATTTACCCTATTTATCGGTACCCAGAACATTTCTGGCTATTTTGGTATTTGCATGGGTGATTTATTTAGTGCCGGGAATGTGGGGAGCACCTTTAAAATCAATCAGTGCATTTCTCCCTCCAACGGCAACGCAAGATTTTGATTTAAATAATCTCACGGCGGCACAACCATCGGCAAGTGCGAAAACATCGATAAAAGAAAAGAAATATGCGGAGCTTTTTCATCGCTTAACGCCCAAAGGATTTGATCCTTATTATGATTTTGAACAAGCCAAACAGGCATCGAAAGAATTGGGTAAACCAGTTTTAATTGATTTTACTGGTTGGAACTGTGTAAATTGCCGGAAGATGGAAAATAATGTCTGGTCTGATGCTGAAGTTGCAAAAAGATTGAAGAACGATTTTGTAATGGCAGAGCTGGTAGTTGATGATAAAACGGAGCTGCCGGTTGAGGAACATTTTGTTTCTACCTTCAGTAATAAAAAGATCAACACCATTGGTAAAAAATGGAGCGATTTTCAGGCGGCAACCTTTAATAGTAATTCTCAGCCTCAATATGTAATTGTTGATGGGGATGGAAACGTTTTAGTACCTCCTCAGGGAGCAGATTATAATCCTGAAAACTACATTAAATTTTTAGACAGCGGAAAGGCAGCTTTCCAGAACAAAAACAAATGAGTAAGATAAAGAATATAGGTGTTTTAACCTCTGGTGGCGATTCGCCAGGCATGAATGCCGCAATAAGAGCTGTGATAAGGGCTTCAATTTATTACGATATAGAAGTAACGGGTTTTATCCGTGGTTACGAAGGATTGATCAATAATGATTTCATTCCTATGGATAGAAAATCGGTTGCGAACATTATACAGCGCGGTGGAACCATTTTAAAAACTGCCCGTAGTGAAGCTTTCAGGACTGTAGAAGGAAGAAAAACGGCCTATCAGAACCTTAAAGAAAAAGGAATTGACGCATTAGTTGTGATTGGTGGCGATGGAACATTTACGGGAGCAAATGTATTTGCCAAAGAATTTGACTTCCCTATTGTTGGCCTGCCAGGAACAATAGACAATGACTTAGCCGGAACGGATTTTACCATTGGTTATGATTCGGCAATTAATACAGTGATTGATGCCGTAGATAGGATCAGAGATACAGCAGAATCTCACGACAGGCTTTTTATTGTTGAAGTGATGGGCCGCGATTCTGGTTTAATTGCCTTAAGAAGTGGTATTGGTGTGGGTGCAGAGGCAATTATGATTCCTGAAGCAAATATGAATGCTGATGATATTTTGCATAAACTAGAGCATAGCCGGAAAGATAAAGCTTCGAAAATTATTATTGTTGCTGAAGGTGATGAAAATGGTGGTGCATTTAAAGTAGGTGAAATTCTCCAGGCTAAATATCCGCATTACGATACAAAGGTTTCGGTTTTAGGGCACATTCAACGCGGTGGTAAGCCAACATGTATGGATCGTGTTTTGGCTAGCCAATTAGGGGTTGCTGCAGTAGAAGGTTTAATTAATGGAGAAAGAAGTGTGATGACCGGGCAGGTGAATAAAGAAATTGTGTTTACGCCATTTGATCATGCAATTAAACACATTGATGCAGAAAAGGTAAGTTCAAAGTGGTTGAAGTTGATTGATATCTTATCTTTCTAATCACAATATTATGTAAAAAGAAAAGTCTTTCCCGCACCGGAAAGACTTTCTTGTTTTGCTTAGTTTTCGCAATAAGCAATATTTTAATCAGCTAAAATAACGGCTGTTCCATTGGCACTTACCATTAACATGCTTCCGCCACTCCCCACCGTTTCATAATCTAAATCTACACCCACAATTGCATTCGCACCTAAAGCGGCGGCATATTGTTGCATCTCATTTACTGCAGTGTCTTTTCCCTCACGTAGCACGCGCTCATAAGAGCTTGATCTTCCACCAACAATATCGGTAATGCCGGCAAATAAATCCTTAAAAATATTTGCTCCGATAATGGTTTCGCCCGTAACTAGGCCAATATATTTTATAATTTTTCTGCCCTCAACTGTAGGCGTTGTGGTTACTAACATAGTTTGATTTTTGGTATTAGAATATTTTGCTTGTAAAATGTTACATCTTCTAACCAGAAATCATTTTTACAGGTAATGTGGTGCCTGATTAAAGCATCACGAGGTTGAGGCTAAAAAATAATTTATGCAATCCTTTAAATTTTTGCATCACTATTAAAACCTTAAGCTATGAGCGTCATAAAACTTCTACTCGCCTTCCCTTTGTTATTCATTGCCTTTATTACATCTGCCCAAATGCCAGTTTTGAAAGTTCAGCAGGCATCAGATGAACAAAAAAACGTTGTTAAACTCCAGGCGTTAAGTATTGATGTGCAAATAACTGGAAACATTGCGACCACAGTAATGAAAATGACCTTTCATAATAGTAGCAACCGAATCTTAGAAGGTGAATTAACTTTTCCAATGCCAGAGGGCGTAAGTGTAAGTCAGTATGCTTTAGATATTAATGGCAAAATGCGGGCGGCTGTTCCGGTAGAAAAGGCTAAAGCGACCGAAGTTTTCGAAAGCATTGAACGTCGGAGAGTGGATCCGGGTTTGCTGGAAAAAATAGAAGGAAATAATTTTAGAACAAGAATTTATCCCTTACCAGCAAATGGGGAAAGAACAATAATGGTTGGTTATGAAGAAGAATTATCTTTTAATAAAAGTAATTTAAAATACCATTTGCCATTAGATTATGGGCAGCCAATTGAAAAGTTTTCACTAAAAACGACAGTGTTTGAAAGCATAATTAAGCCTGAATTGGCAGAACAACCAGATGGATCGTTTGATTTAAAAGCCCGTGGCAATACCTATACCGGCGAAATTCATAAAACAAACTATCAACCTAAAAATGGACTGACCATAAATTTGCCTAAACGAAACGATTTGCCAGAAGTTCAAATGCAAAAAGCATCAAACGGATATTACTTTCTGGTGAATGTTTTTCCTCAATTTAAAAGCAGGGCAAGGCAGTGGTCAAATCGGGTTGGTGTAATTTGGGATTGTTCATTAAGCGGCTTGCAACGGGATACAAAAAAAGAAATGGAGCTTTTAGGCTTGATGATTAAACAAAAACAAAACCTCACCATCCAATTAGGTTTGTTAAATAACGGTTTTAGGCAGGGTGGTATTTTTAATATTAAGGGTGGAAATTGGTGGGCCTTAAAAGATGTGCTGGAAAAAATAGTTTATGATGGCGGTACGAATTTCAGTGCGATTAATTCCAGGTCTTTCCAGGCTGATGAGTATATTTTTTTCAGCGATGGACTCTCCACTTTCGGCAAAAATACCATTTCACTTGATAAGCCGATTCATTGCATAAATACATCGCTCAAAGCTGATTACAGCACCTTAAAACACATCACCCTAAAAACAGGCGGACAGTTTATAAACTTAAATGTATCGTCTACTAATGATGCATTTAAACAATTAAACCAGGAAAACCTGCAATTTTTAGGAATTAAGAATGGGGCCGATGTTCGCCAGACTTATCCATCAATGCATGTGAATGTGAACGGACATTTGGCCGTAGCAGGAATCTTAAATGGTTTAAATACTGAATTTATTTTGCAGTTTGGATATGGATCAACCGTTACTACCGAACAAACGGTGCGCCTAAATGCAACTGAGCATAACTTGAGCAGTATTGATGTAAGCCGGGTTTGGGCACAAAAGAAAATTGCAGAAATGGATATTCAATATGAGGCAAACAAAGATGATATTAGTGTTCTCAGTAAGCAGTTTGGTATCGTCACCCGGAATACAAGCCTGATTGTTCTGGAAAACTTAGCAGATTATTTAAGGTACGATATCGTTCCGCCGGTTGAATTACGCCAGGCTTACGAAGCTGCTTTAAAGCAAAGACGAATGGAGAACCAAGAGCGTAAAGCAAATTTATTAAATGCTGCGGTTTCCATGACGAAAGAGTTAAAAACGTGGTGGAACACAGATTTTAATTATAAGGAATCTGTAGTTAAAAAGGAACAGTATCCAACTCCGGAGGGTATTACGGTAAGTCAGGATAATGTAGTTACGAATGCGGTTAGAAACAATGCATCCCGGAATGAGCGGTCTGTTCAAGCTCCCCCACCTCCTGTCTCAGCTACTGGTGCAAACCTTGATGATCGCCATGCGCTTGCAGAAGTAGTGGTTGTTGGGTATGGATCTCAAGCGAAAAGAATGGTAACAGGAAGTTCAGTTACACTTAGGGGAAATAACTCGATCAATAGCGAAGAATCGTTGCAGGGAAGAATAGCTGGCGTGAGTATAGGCCAAACAAAAGCACAGAAAACAGTGGCTCCGCCGCAACCAGTTATCATTATCCCTGAATTTAAAAGTGACAAAGATTACATGAAAAGCTTAACGGGTAAACCAGATAGTGCTTACCAGGCTTACCTAAAAATGAGACCGACCTATATAAGTACGCCGATGTTTTATTTTGATGTGGCGAACTGGTTCTACCAGCAAAAAGATAGCGTTAGGGCTTTGACCATTTTAAGTAGTATTGCTGATTTAGATTTAGAAAATGCCGATTTATATAAAACGCTGGCTTATAAATTAAAGCAGACTGGAAATTACAGCGAAGAGATTTTTGTCACTGAAAAAGTTTTGCAATGGCGGCCAATGGATGCGCAAAGTTACCGGGATTATGCGTTGGCTTTAGCTGATAATGGTCAGTATCAAAAAGCTTTGGATAATTTATACAGGGTTTTAACACAAAGTTATAACAGTCAGATTGCCAATCGCGATCAGGGAATAGAAGAAATTGTGATTTCTGAAATCAACAACCTGATAACCAAGCATGGCGGTAAATTAAATACGAAGGAGATCGATAAGAGATTAATCCAACCCTTACCTGTTGATATTCGTGTGGTATTGAACTGGAATAAAAATGATACCGATATTGATTTATGGCTAACGGACCCAATTGGCGAAAAAGGATACTACGGAAACTCCAGAACGAAAATTGGCGGAAGAATAAGCAATGATTTTACTTCCGGTTATGGGCCGGAGCAGTTTATGCTTAAGAAAGCTGTGAAAGGAAAATATAAAATTGAAGTGAATTACTATGGCGATAGGCAAATTAACATCAGCGGACCCACAACTGTAACTGCTGAAATTTATACACGTTATGCTACAGGTAAGCAACAAAGAAAAGTAATTGTATTACCAATGGCTGCGGGAAGTAGCGGGGGTAGCTTAGTTGGTGAGTTCTCTTTTTAGAAGGTGATTGCACAGATAAAAGGATTTCACAGATTTGAAAGGTCAAAGAATCAATCTAGGTTTTTAAAAGCAGGCTTAATTGATTGCTACAAACTGTAGTTTGTTAAGCGGGATTGAAGCGATATCCTTTTTGTTTTTAAAAAGTTGACAACCTTAATATCTCAAGAGAAAGAAAGTTGTCAACTTTAATTACAAAAAGATTTAGCGGAAAGCCCGGCTACAGAAACGATGAAAGCCTACACTTTCACTTCCAAATATTAAAGCAATAGTCCGGCTACCTCTTCCCAGGTATTTACGCGTTCGTATTCCGTAATGAGCAAGTTGTGCGGCGAGGTAAATAATAAAGGTCTGCCCACAAAATTCACGAAGTTTTTGGTTCGGTCGTCGATAATAATATCTGCGCTTACAATTTTATTTCCACAGAACATGATGTGTTGCCAGTCGATAAAGGGAAAGTGATCGGCCAGCCAGTCGTATTTATCAACCAAAGAGTTACGAAATTCCATTGCGGCCGAAACGATATAAACATCATATTTTTCTTGTAGGGCCTTAATTACACGTTGGCTATCGGGTATCACTTCTAAATCACGAAAAAAGCCTGGTTCATTAATATATTCGAACCATTTTTGATTTACATCTTCAGGAACATGGTGATAAATTTCGTTTCCGGCATCAATTTTTAAATCTAATGGAACGTTGTAATCTCTGTTATAAAGCTTGATGAATTTGCCAACCGCATCAGCGATTACCTCATCCATATCTATCGCAATTTTTTCCATATGGTATCTGCTAGTATTTTGAGTCAAATCTCCTGAAAATAAAGATATTAAACTATGTTTTTAATTTACAGTATTTTAGTTATCTTTGCAGCCCCGCAGTATGTAGCTCCGGGAACTATGTTGAATACATAAATACTAAAAAAATGGCAACTAAAATCAGATTGCAAAGATTCGGTAAAAAAGGAAAGCCTTTTTTCCATGTTGTGGTAGCAGATTCTCGCTCTCCACGTGATGGTAAATTCATTGAGCGTTTAGGTTCTTATAACCCAAACACCAATCCTGCTACTATCGAAATTAACTTCGAAAAAACATTAGCTTGGGTTAACAGTGGTGCGCAACCAACTGATACAGCTCGTGCTATTCTATCTTACAAAGGCGTTTTATACAAAAAACACTTAGAAGGTGGTGTTAAAAAAGGTGCTTTAACACAAGAACAAGCTGACGAAAAATTCACTGCTTGGGTTGATGCTAAAGCTGGTAAAATCTCTGGCAAAACAGAAGGTTTAGCTACTTCTAAAGCAGATGTGCGTAAAGCAGCATTAGCCGCAGAAGCTAAGAAAAAAGAAGACAGAGCAGCAGCAATTGCCGCTAAAAATGCACCAGTTGCAGAAGAAGTTGTTGAAGAAGAAGTTCCGGCTGTTGAAGCTGAAGCTACTGAAGAAGCACCTGCAGCAGAAGCAACTAAAGAAGAAGGAGCAGAATAATTTTAATTATTTTGATTCAAAAAATAGCGTTCCGAATTTCGGAACGCTATTTTTATTTAAGCAATTTTTTACAGGTTCGTCATGCTGAATTTATTTCAGCATTTGTTTATTAAGATCCTGAAATAAATTCAGGATGACGGCCATAATAATGCCCCTTTAGGGGTTTGGGGTGATATGAAACACGAAGAAGCATTTTACATAGGCTACGTTACCAAAACCAGGGGTTTAAAGGGAGAGGTTCAAATATTTTTTGAATTTGATGAATATGAAAAACTCGAATTTGATGTGGTTTTTGCGGATATGAACGGAAAACTTGTGCCTTATTTCGTGGCTGATTCCAAGCTGCAGGTTAACAAAACGGGTTATTTCAATTTTGATGATGTTGACCACATCGATAAAGCACAGCCGTTATTAAAAAAGAAGCTTTATTTACCAATTGCCCTCATGCCAGAGCGTGATGAAAGTGAGTTTTTCTACACCGATTTAAAAGGTTTCATGGCTATTGATGAAACGCTTGGTGAGCTTGGCGAAATATTGGAGGTAAATGAATATCCTCAGCAATTTATCGCTATGGTTTCTTATAAAGGAGCAGAAATTCTTTTTCCTTTAAATGAAGATTTTATTGTAGAGATTGATGATGAAGAAAAAATTCTGACACTCGATTTGCCGGAAGGTTTGCTGGATATTTATTTAGAAAAGGTAAAATAATTCAAATTTCAAAGCTTCACATCTGTAGTTAGGCCTCTTTTTTTGTATAAAATATTTTTGGATGAAACTTATGATTAGTTAATGGTATTTTATTGCAACATATATTGCTTTACAGATAGCGTAAAATCAAAAAACTGCTTTTCCAATTCTAAATGCAAAATCACCTAAGTCAGTCAGATTCGTGTTAGACAGCATGATAATACTAACATTACGGTTTAGGTAATGAAACCAAGCGCAGTTAGCACCTTGTATTCTTCCGTATCTTTCCATTCTTTTATACTTATCGATAACTCCTTTGTAATCTCTTATCCAAACACTGTATCCGTAATCATCTAAACCTGGAGTTAATAATTGATTTAGCGTTTGTTTATTGATCAGTTGATGGCTAAAAAGAGCGTTATTAAACTTAATCAGATCTGTTGTACAGGAATACATGGCGCCTGCGGCAGAAAAATCCTCAATATATAAAGGTATGTTTGGAATTAATTTAATGTTTTTACCCTCATAATATGCTGTGGCCAAGTTTGGTATTAATTTATAATGATTGATGATACCAGAATTACTCATGTGTAATGGAATTAGAATTTGCTCTTCTAAAATTTTTTCATAGGGTTTTTTGTATATTATTTCTAAAATCCTCCCTAAAATCATGTATTCCCCATTGTTGTAATCAAATGTCTTTCCAGGTTCGTTAATAAGGGGATTTGAACAGAAATTATCTACAATTTCTTCTAAAGTATACGGCTTATGATAAAACCCAATTCCGTACCTCATAAAATGAGCGTCTGTAGCAGTATCGGTATTTTTCATTCCGGATGTATGGTTTAACAATTGGTGGATGGACACCTTTGAACCGCCTTCTCCCTTGTAGGAAGGAAAGTAGCTGTTTATTTTTTTATTCAGATCTATCTTCCCTTGTTCCATTAGTTGGAGAATCAGAACCGCGGTAAATGTTTTTGTGATAGAACAAATCTGATATTTTGTATTGTTTTTAATTGGTGAATTAAAGGAGCGTTCTGCTAATCCGAAACTTTGGTGATAAATAATCTTTGCATCTTTTTTTATCAATATAGTTCCGTTAAATTGATGTTGGCTTGCATAGTCTGCAATGAATTTTTTAATATTTTTAGATTGAGCATGCACATTATAGTTAATGATCAGAATGTAAACAAATAGTAAAAGATATTTCATTTAACAGTGGTATTAATTTCTAATATATGACGTTGGAGATTATGCTTACGTTACACTTTGAGGAAAATATCATTGTTATCAAGGGTTAAAATTTGCGATAAATAATAAATGCCTATTATTTCTTAATAGATAATTGGAACAATTTTATGAATAGGGGCGTGCGAATACGCTTTCGATTAGAAAATTCGACTTCAGACTATAGACTTCAGACTAAAGACTTAACTTTGCGCCATGCGTTTCGATATTATAACTGTTCTGCCTGCTCTATTAGAAAGTCCATTTGCCCATTCTATTTTGCAGCGCGCTCAAAAAAAGGGTATTGCAGAAATTGTTGTTCATAACTTGCGGGATTATTCGACCAATAAGCAAAAAAGTGTAGACGATTATCAGTATGGTGGTGGAAGCGGAATGGTGATGAGTATTGAACCTTTTGCTGCATGTATAGAAAAGCTTCAGGCTGAAAGGGAATATGACGAGATCATATTCATGAGTCCTGATGGTGTTACGCTTAATCAGAGCACGGCTAATGAATTATCTGGCAAACAAAACATCATTATCCTTTGTGGCCATTACAAGGGGATAGATCAACGCATTCGGGATATTTTCGTTACGCGTGAGATCTCTGTTGGCGATTACGTGTTGAGTGGTGGAGAATTACCAGCGGCCATTGTGGTAGATGCGGTGGTACGGTTAATTCCGGGTGTTTTAAATGACGAAACCTCTGCCCTTTCCGATAGTTTTCAGGGAGAGTTATTAGACGCACCGGTTTATACCCGTCCGGCAGATTGGAAAGGCCATAAAGTGCCTGATATTTTATTAAGCGGGCATGAAGCGAAAGTGAACGAATGGCGGCACGAACAAGCTTTAGAACGGACAAAACAACGTCGTCCTGATCTTTTGGAATAGAAGAGTTTACACAGGCTTAATGTGGATTTCTAAAAGAATGTGGAAAAAATAAAATTAGTTTTTTTAATTGAAAAAAAATCCCTAATATTGCAATCCGAATTTCACGGGTTGAAATATCGATTTAATAGCTTAAAATCATGGATTTAGTAAAATTTGTTGAAGAGCAGGCCATCGCGAAAAAAGATTTTCCTGCGTTCAAGTCTGGCGATACAGTGAGCGTACACTATAAAATTCGCGAAGGTAATAAAGAACGTATTCAAATTTACCAAGGTGTTGTAATTCAACGTAACAGTGCTGGTGCTAACGAAACTTTCACAGTTCGTAAAATGAGCAACAGTATTGGGGTAGAGCGTATTTTCCCTATCAATTCTCCAAATATCGAGAAGGTAGAAGTGAATAGCTATGGTAAAGTTCGTAGAGCGAAATTGTTCTATTTACGCGCTTTAACTGGTAAAGCTGCTCGTATCAAATCTTTGAGAAAATAATACTCTTTATTATAAGATATAGCCTTCACGATTAGTTTCGTGGAGGTTTTTTCGTTTACACTGCTTATTAGAAGATGTTTCTAAAAGAGATGCCATCATTACCTAAAATTTTAGATATTTATATATGTTAGACGCTGCTTTTTTCGAACAGGTATTCTGGGGCAATACGGTTAAAGCCTATTGCCTGTTTGGTGCGATTCTTTTCTTAGGGATAATTCTAAAAAGAGTTTTTTCTAAGCTGCTGAGTAAATTGCTGTTTAAACTTTTCAAAAATTTCTCTCAGCAATCGCATGATGATGCCTTCGTGGCCTTGCTCGTAAAACCGATTGAGGTGTTTATTCAATTGACTACGCTTTACTTGGCCATTAATCAGTTAAAACATCCACTCGAGGTGGCTATATTTCATTACAGAAAGTTAGTTGGGAAAGTAAAAATATCCGTTCCGGTAAGCTTAGGCGATTGTATAGACAGGATTTTTCTGTTCATGATTATTCTTTCCATCTTCTGGATTATTTTAAGGATTATTGATTTTATCAGTCATGTATTATTGTTCAAAGCATCATTAACGAGCAATAAATCCGATGATCAACTGGTGCCTTTTCTGAAAGAGCTTTTTAAAACATTGATCATCTTCATCGGTTTCTTTACGCTTCTAGGGTTTGTTTTTGAAGTGAATGTATTAACCCTGATTACCGGTTTAGGGATTGGTGGTATCGCAATAGCACTGGCGGCAAAAGAAAGTCTCGAGAATCTGATTGGATCATTCACTATTTTCTTGGATAAGCCATTTGTAGTAGGCGATCTGGTTAAAGTAGATGGTGTAGAAGGCACGGTAGAGAAAGTTGGTTTTAGAAGCACGAGAATCCGTACGTCAGAACGTACAATGGCGACTATCCCTAACCGTGGGATGATTGATGGCGTTTTAGAAAACCTTTCCCTTCGAAATTCCCGTAAGGTTTCTTTTATTATCGGCCTTACCTATGAAACTTCTTCAGCATCATTAAGAAAAATTATAACAGAAATTGAAAGTCATATTAACAATCACATTGGTACAAGTGATGATGGTAATGCCTCATTCAAAAGTTTTGGAGATTCTGGTTTAAATATTGAAGTGAATTACTTTGTAACGGTATTAAACTATAATGATTTCCTTAAAATAAGGCAAGAAATTAACCTGGAGATTATGGATATTGTGATGCGTAATCAATCTGATTTTGCTTACCCTACGCAACGTTTGATCAGCGATCGGCCATTGACCTCGGATGCTGAAAAAGAAGTTGGAAATGATGCGACAGATTAAGTTCATTTTGCTATATTTCTTTACCCTCTAAAATAAGAAAACCCCGATTCGGAATCATTTCCAAACCGGGGTTTTTAATATAGTGTAAGACAATTAACTTAAGGTAGCAAGTGTGGTGATCCCTCCTTTTACTACCTGATTTAGTTCTACATTAACCTTAGTGCCAACAGGTAAGAAAACATCAACCCTGGATCCAAATTTAATAAAACCAAATTGCTCGGTTTGTACCACCTGATCTCCTTCTTTTACGTACCAGACAATTCTGCGGGCTAAAGCGCCAGCAATCTGACGAAATAAAACAGGTACGCCACTTTTATGCTCCACCACAGTTGTGGTACGTTCGTTTTCTGTAGATGATTTTGGATTCCAGGCTGCAAGATATTTTCCAGGGTGGTATTTGAAGAATTTTACTACTCCAGAAATGGGGTTTCTGTTGATGTGTACGTTAACAGGAGACATAAAAATAGAGACCTGTAAGCGTTTATCTTTAAAGTACTCACCTTCTTCGGTTTCTTCGATTACCACTACTTTGCCATCTGCAGGACAAATCACCAGGTGTTCGCCGGCAGAAAAGCTGCGGCTTGGATTTCTAAAAAACTGCAATACGATAATAAATAAGGCAGCAGAAAAAATATAGATAAACCAACGTAACCAGGTAATGTCGTAGTATTTGTAATCAACAACTGCATTGATAACAAAAATGAGTAAAATGGTTATGGCTATGGTAGTATAGCCTTCTTTGTGTATGGTCATTGTGTAGAATTATTGGGCAAAGGTGCAAAAAATAAATTAATCCAATTTAAAAATTATGCCTCGGTAGCCCTGTAAATATCTATCAGGTTTCTTCCCAGTCCATTATAATCTAACCCATAACCCACCACAAATTCGTTGGGAATCTCAAAGCCAATATAGGCTAAATCATCTATGTCGTGTTTCAATGCTGCCGGTTTTAATAACAGTGAAGCCACTTTAACGGAAGCGGGATTTTTTTCTTTGATCATTTTAAGGATGTGTGTTAAAGTTAAGCCAGTATCTACAATATCTTCGACAATAATAATATCCCGGCCCTCAATATTTGTAGGCAGACCTATTAATTCTTTAACCTGACCAGAACTAGATGTGCCTTCATATGATGCTACACGCATAAAAGCGATTTCGCAAGGAATGTTAACTTCTTTAACTAAATCTGCCATAAATAGAAAACTCCCGTTTAATACCCCAATGAACAATGGACATTTATCTTCATAATCCAGATTGAGCTGAATGCCCATTAAGCGAATCCGTTTATTGATGATATCATTTTCTAAAAAGATTTCGAATTCCTTATCTTCTACTTTTATTTTGTGCATTCTGTTGTTGTAATGTTTAATGTTGTAAAGTTGAATGGTTAGCAAACAAGCCTATTAACTTAAAATCGCCTGGTTAAAAATTGGCTTAACCTCCATTTTCGAGCTCTTTTTCTCGTCTTCGCTGCTCTCTCCGCTCCTGCCTTAACTGTTTCTTAGATTTTGTAGTATCGGCTTGTTTAACGCTTGAAGTATCCTTTCGGCCACCGCCAAAAATACGATCGAAAAGATTTTTATTATTATCCTGCATAATTACAGGAGGCATTCCTTCATCATCATCACCATCAAATGCGGTCGTATCAACTGCTGCCGTGTCTGGTGCTAAATACTGGCGTAAACCTTCTCTCAACCGAACATTATAAAAACCATAACCAGAAGTATCAGCAGGGGTTAAACCTCTTCTGGCCATAATATTCCCCATAAACCGGAAGTAATTAAACATGTAAGGCTTCAGGCCACCACCAGCCATAAATTTATACATAGATGCTTTTGGCTTCGGTACAATACTGGCTAGAAATAATCCATCACCAATGGTTAAATCGGCAGGTTGCTTTCCAAAATAATATCTTGATGCCTCCCCAATTCCGTAAATGTTTTTGCCCAATTCCATAATGTTGAAATACACTTCCAGCATCCTGTTTTTGCTGACCAGGTGATTGTGTTCAATTAACCAAACAATCAGGATTTCTTCGGCTTTCCGGGCTAAAGTTTTCTGACGGCTTAAATAAACATTTTTAACCAACTGCATACTGATGGTACTTCCACCACGCTTAAATTTCTTTTCTTTATAATTTACAGCGATTGATTTTCGGATAGACTCCTCTACGAAACCATTGTGGGTAAAAAAAGAAGGATCTTCTGCCGTTAGCACCGCATTAATGAAATTTTTAGAGATCTGATTTAATGGCGTAAAATTTGGATTAGATGGACCGATGGTAATGTCTCGCATGGGTTTGCCATACTCATAAGGAGTATACACAAATGGGCTGTTAATTTTTTGAAGATCGGTTTTCCCCCATTTTGTGATTTTAAAATCAACAGGTGTTAAAGTAGAACTGAAACGAACGCTATCTGGAATTTTGGTGTCGAGATAAAAGTTCAAATTATACTTCACTTTTCCCTGTACTTTTAAACCTTCCAAAGACTCGAATAGCCCTTGTGGAAATGCATCCAGAACACCTTGTGCATCTTGTTCTTCTGCCGTTAGTTTCAACTCATAAATCTTGTTTTTTCCTAACGTATATTTCACGTAGGGATGGATTTGAGCTGTTTTTAAATAAGCAGTTGAGCTGCTATCCAGAGCGATGTAATTTGGACCAACCAGAATATCTGCATCCAGTTTTGCACTTTGCACTATAATGTCGTTCGAAGCGATACGCGGCTGATTAATCAACATATTTTTAACCGACCAGGAACCAGAGATTTTGTAATCATTACCACTGTACTTTGCGTTTTTCAACTCCGTTTGCAGGGTGTCAAAGCTTAGTTTGGCATGCAGTTTATTATTTAGATAAGGCAATTCTAGTTTTTTCCCGTCAGCATAAGCGGTAAAGCTTAATTCTTTGCTGCCAGGATTCACATAACCATCCACATGCCAGGTAGATTCTCCGTTATTAACATTAATGGTTGATTTCAAATCACCACCATCAATCACCGCAGCGGTTGCAAAACTGAGTTGAGCAGTATCGTGATCATTGAATTTAAAAACCATGTTTTTAACATCCATATCATCAGGGATTTTGTATAAAACCTGATTCAAGATGTTATTGGCAATCTCTGCCAGATTTGATTTTCCTTTATTCTCGGTACTGTCTTTTTTCTTCCTTTTTAAGATAAAATCGATGTTTGTAGTAGAATCTTTTAAAACGACACTCACAAAGCCATTGCTCATTTCCACCTCAGATAGTTTAACATTTCCAAAGATTAGTGGAAATAATTTCACTCCGATACTGAGTTCCCCTATATTGGAAAGCGTATCCCGCTCTTTGGGAACTACAGAAATAGCGGTCATTTTTACGGTACTCAAACCTGTAAATCCGGCGGAGCCGATCTTTACCTCCAGTCCATAATCTTTATCAGCTTTAGCTATCGCTTTGGCCACCATTTTCTTCAGGAGAGCTTCTCTTTTAGAATAGGCAACAGCACCTAAAGAGATACAAACAATTAAAAAAACACCCAAAACCCAGGCTCCGATTTTTAAATATTTTTTAGGGATCTTGATTTTTGGTATTCGCATATGGTCGTTAAAATGGTTAATTGCTTAAACGTAACAATTAAATGTTTATTTCGTGTTAAAATTACAGTTTAAAAGCCTAAATAAAAGTATTTGTGGCTATGTTTTGTTAATTTTGAATTTAAACTAATACAATGCAAATTAGCCCGCAACAAGTTTTAGATGCACTTAAAAATGTAGAAGATCCGGATCTTAAAAAAGATTTGGTGACCTTAAACATGATTAAGGATTTAAAAATTACTGATCTTTATATAAGTTTTACCCTTGAGCTTACTACGCCTGCATGCCCGATGAAGGAGATGCTAAAAAATGCCTGTACAAATGCCATTAAGCATTTTGTATCTGCAGAGGCTGAAGTGGCCATTAATGTTACCTCAAGAGTTACTCAGCCAACAAATTCATCATCCTTGGATAACATCAAAAACATCATTTTAGTTTCTTCAGGGAAAGGTGGTGTTGGCAAATCTACCGTATCCAGTAACCTTGCCGTAGTGCTGGCCAAAGATGGTGCGAAGGTAGGTTTAATAGATGCTGATATTTATGGTCCATCGGTACCAACCATGTTTGATCTGGTTGATGCAAAACCTGGAGCAGAAGAAACGGCAGACGGAAAAACCAAAATCATCCCGATTGAGAAATATGGAATAAAAATTTTATCGTTAGGTTTCTTTGCAGATCCTGGTCAGCCGGTGCCATGGCGAGGTCCAATGGCTTCAAATGCAGTAAAGCAATTATTTAACGATACCAACTGGGGCGAACTAGATTATTTAATCGTAGATCTTCCACCGGGAACCGGAGATATTCACATTACCATTACACAAAGCTTCCCTATTTCAGGTGCCGTTGTGGTGACAACTCCTCAACAAGTTGCGCTTGCTGATACACATAAGGGCCTTGCAATGTTTAAAATGCCAGGAATTAATATTCCAATATTGGGCGTAGTGGAAAACATGTCTTATTTTACACCGGAAGAATTGCCAGATAATAAGTACTACATCTTTGGTAAAGGCGGTGGAACTAAACTTGCGGAACGATTTGATGTACCCTTTTTGGGCGAAATTCCAATTATCCAGAGCATTTCTGAAGCTGGAGATAATGGCAAACCTGTGGCACTAAACCAAAATCCTTTGTTGGATGTTATATTTGGAGATATCGCGAGTAAGATTGCGCAACAAATATCTATCAACAATGCACAAATGGTGAATTGCTAAAAAATTACTATTTTTATATTTTAAAAAACTTATAATGAATTTAACAGAGCAAGTAGAACAGGCATTGGAAACTATAAGGCCATATTTAAAGGCGGATGGAGGTGATGTTTCTGTTGAAGAAATTACAGCCGAAGGTACCGTAAAGCTTAAGCTATTGGGTAACTGTGGCTCCTGCCCAATGAGTTTCATGACCATGAAATCGGGTATTGAGCAGGCAATTATGAAAGCTGTACCTCAAATTACTTCAGTAGTTGCCGTAAACATGGCAGAGCAAGATTAGCTTTAACACTATTTAACAAGGAAGTTTTATTTTTAAAATTACTTTTGTCACAATGAGATATTGTGTAGCCCTAATTTGCTTATTTTTTTCCGTTACCAGCTTTGCACAACAAAAGCCGGCCCGGGAAAAGCTTATCCAGTTTTCGGGTATCATCACAGATATGGACAGTTCAAATGTAATTCCATACGTTACCATTACTAATCTTTCAGCAAACAGTAAACGTGTTGCTGCAGATTACAGGGGTTATTTTACTTTCATCGTAAACCCTGGTGATACCATTTTATTTACTGCAATTGGTTACAAGAAGTTTTCTACGGTTATTCCGGAAGGCACGCCAGATAGCAAGTATACGATTATGGTTAAATTGAAATCAAATGTAATCGACTTACCTTCTGTTCGTGTTTTCCCTTGGGCAACAACAGAAGAATTTACCCGCGAGTTTCTTTCTATGAAGCTGGCGGATGATGATATGGCAATCGCTAAAAAGAATCTTTCCCGTTCATCAATTGATGGATTGATTCAAACGCTACCTCGTGACGGACAGGAAATTGGCAGTCAGAATTACCGTTATAACTTCGACAGAATGATTAATAAAAATATGGTACAAACCAATCCTTTATTAAATCCTTTTGCGTGGGGTAAATTGATGCAGCAGATTTTCGACGGAGATAAGAAGAGAAACGAGAATTAAGTCGTGAGTCTTTAGTTCGGAGTCTGGAGTCTTGGACGTTCAAAAATGCAGATTCCATTGCTGGTGGCACCAGCCATAACAAATTCAATTTAACCATAGCGCAGAAATAAAGGAAAAACATTTCCCTTTTACATCTTCCGATCCCATGGCCAATTCCATGGCTGGTGGCTCACCAGCCATAAACAGAATACTTCATCAACCATAAAGTTCACCCTCAGCATAGCGCACAAAAAAAGGAAAACGTTTCCATTTTCCCTCTTACATCTTCTATAAAACCTATCTTTTTTTACTCTTGTTTGGAAATTTCATCTTATAATCCGTTTGGATATTTCCTTTTGAAATCGCATCCAATTTGCTTTTAAGCATCGTTTTACGCAAAACACTAACCTTATCTGTAAACAACTTTCCTTCAATGTGATCATATTCATGTTGAATTACACGCGCTGGCATGCCATCAACATCATCTGTATGTTCTACAAAGTTTTCATCGAGGTAAGTAACCTTGATATTTGGTTTGCGGGAAATGTTTTCACGAATATCCGGAATGCTTAAACAACCTTCGTTAAAAAACCAGGGCTCTCCCGTTTCTTCTACAATTTTTGCATTGATAAACACCTTTTTATAGCCAGGAGTTCCATCCTCATCTTCACCTATATCTACAATAAACAAGCGAATTGGAAGGCCAATTTGAGGTGCCGCCAAGCCAACGCCATTCGCATAATACATGGTGTCAAACATGTCGCTAATCAGCTTTTGTAATTCAGGATAATCTTTATCGATGTCGGTTCCAACCTTTTTTAAAACTGGGTCTCCGTAAGCAACTATAGGTAATTTCATTGTGTAATATATTTTTTATTTCGCCAGCCATTACGGAGCAATTAAGCAATGACTAAGGTCTGGCAATACAACTCGAATCAACGATTTGTATTTACAAAAATAAGAATTATTCCGCTATTGGCGAGAAAGTAAAGATGTTAAGGTTTTCGATATCTAAAACCTCATCAGCAATTTGTGCAATTTCTTGTGTGGTAACGTCGTTTATTTTCTTAAAAACGGTTTCCAGAGAGTCGATTCTGTTGTGATCAATTAAGCTTTTTGCCATGGAAATGATCAGGCCGATTCTATTTTCTTCGCCTAAAGCAATCTGACCAATAAATTTATTTTTAGCTTTTTGTAATTGAAGGTCATTCAAAGGCTTTTCTCTTAGTTTTTTAATCTCTTTAAAAATTAATGATAAGGCTTTGGCTTGCTTCTCTTTATCTGTTCCGAAATAGATGGAAAAGATCCCGGTATCACTTAGTGGCGAAAAGTTAGATTCAATGGTATACGCAATTCCATATTTTTCCCTGATTTGCAGGTTTAATACGGAACTCATTCCATTACCACCGAAATAATTGTTCAATAGCATTAAACTAACTTTTTGCTTTTGATGAGCAGAATAAGTCTGGGTTCCTAAAATGCAATGTGCCTGCATAATTGGTTTATATATTGTGGTTGTGGTTGGCTTTAAAATTTCTGGTTTTGTTCTGTGTTTTTCTGGTATATTTTCTTCAACATCTCCAAAATGTTTAGTGCCCTTATTTACCACACTGTTCAGGCTATAATTCCCGATTACTGCCACCACAATTTCATTGGTTCGGTAGTTTGCTTTCCTGAAATTGATTACGTCTTCACGTGTGAAGCTTTGCACCGAATCTGTAGTGCCGAGGATGTTATTTCCAAGCGGATTACCAGCAAACAGCATATCTTCAAAATCATCATTAATGGCTTCTTCCGGTTGGTCTAAATAAGAGGCTATTTCATCCAGAATTACGCTTTTCTCCTTATCCATTTCCTCTTCAGGAAAGGTAGAGTGGAAGATGATATCATTAAAAAGATCTAATGTGCGATCTAAATATGGATTTAAAAAAGAGGCATGAACGCAGGTATATTCTTTGGTGGTATAGGCATTTAAATCTGCACCTACGCTTTCTAGTCGATTTAAAATCTGGTTGGTACTGCGTTTTTCAGTACGCTTAAAAATTAGGTGTTCGATGAAATGTGCTAAGCCAGCCTTGTTTTCAGTTTCATCGCGGGAGCCGGTATTGATGATGATGCAGGCATGAGATATGGCTGAAGCCGATGGCACGTGCAACAAGCGAATGCCGTTCGGTAAAGTGTGAACATTGTATTCCATTAGCAGACAAAGATACGGCTAAATGATTACAATGTTTCGGTATCAGGATATTGCAATTGTAAAGTGGAGATCAATTTATCTTTTGTTGGCCTGTTGCGGATGAGGAAAATTAAGTTTGCCGCAGCAAAAATTAAAAAGAACGCATTGTGTGATATAAAAGAACCTACAAGGTTGAAAAGCGCACCGCCTTCTAATAGTGCAGCACTCATGATAAATGCGGTTTGGTATTGATTTATTTTGAGATCGAGGGAAGCCGTTTTGTCGATTTTTGATGTTAAATTTTTGTAAGCAATGATGCTGACCGAAATGGTAATCAAGCCAACGATTGGAAAAATTGGATTAAAAGGCGCTGTATTGGCGGGATTAGCATCAAAATAAAATTGATCTTTATTGATAAAGCTGGTAACTGCTGCGAAGAGAAATACGCCAGAGCATAATGCCAGATGAATGACTTGAAGCTGTTTTAATTTAGGATTCATTTAGGATTTAGATCGGATGTTGAAGTTAATTATAAGACAAATATTAAGCCTGTTGAAAATGGCTAAATCTTCAACAGGCTTATTATTAAATAGCTAGGTTACTTTGTTATTCCTTCCAGTTTAAAGAAGAAAGCATAACCTAAAGCTTCTTCTTTGAGGTAATCAAAACGACCAGATGCACCACCATGTCCAAATTCCATATTGGTTTTTAAGAACAATACATTTTGATCTGTTTTCATTGCCCTTAATTTTGCCACCCATTTTGCAGGTTCAAAATATTGCACCTGACTATCATGCAAGCCAGTAGTTACGAGCATATTTGGATAGGCTTTTTTCTCCACGTTTTCGTAAGGAGAATAACTTTTCATATAATCGTAAGCATCTTTTTTCTTTGGATTTCCCCATTCATCAAATTCATTTGTAGTAAGCGGAATACTTTCATCCAGCATGGTGTTTACCACATCAACAAAAGGCACATCGGCGATTACCCCATTCCATAAGTCGGGAGCTAGATTCACAACTGCACCCATTAACAAACCACCTGCGCTTCCACCATTGGCATATAAATGACCTTTTGAAGTGTATTTTTGGTCGATTAAATATTCACCTGCGGCGATAAAATCAGTAAAAGTATTTTTCTTTTTCATCAACTTACCATCCTCATACCATTGGCGACCCATTTCTTGTCCGCCGCGGATATTCGCAATAGCGAAAACAAAACCGCGATCTAGCAAGCTTAATCGAACCGAAGAAAAATAAACGTCAGAATTTGAACCATAAGAACCATATCCATAGAGCAGTAAAGGCGATTGACCATTCTTTTCAAAACCTTTTTTATACACCAATGCAACAGGAATTTTAGTGCCATCTTTTGCAGTTGCAAAAATGCGTTCCGTTACATAATCTTTAGGATTGTAGCCACCAACCACTTCTTGCTGTTTCATCAGCTTTTGTGTTTTCTTCTCCAGGTCGTAATCATAAACTGAACTCGGCGTAGTTAATGATGTATAAGAATAACGCAAAGTTTTGCTATTGTATTCAGGATTGGCGCCAACACCAGCATCGTAGGCAGGTTCATCAAACTTGATGTAATAATCGCCTCCGTTTTTCTTTAGCACACGTAATTCAGTTAAGCCATTTTTGCGCTCTGATAAAACCGTATAATCTTTAAATTCTTCGGCACTTTCTAAGAGTACATCCGTGCGGTGCGGAATTACTTCTTTCCAGTTTTCTTTTTCCGTTTTATCTAACGGGCATTCCATTAACCTGAAATTCTTCGCATTCCAATTGGTTAAAATCAGAAATTTCCCGTCAACTGGCATTACACTATATAAAACATCTTTTGAGCGGGCTGAAAAAACTTTAAAATCATTCTCCGGATGGTCAGCATCAATCATTTTAAATTCTGATGTTAATGTACCTTGTGAAGCAACGAAGATGTATTTTCCGTTTTTTGACTTTCCGACGCCAATATAATTCGTGTTGTCTTTTTCATCATAAACCACTACATCCGTTTTCGCATCTGCACCAAGCGTATGTTTTTTAATTTTTTCACTTAATAGGGTAACAGGGTTTTTTGAGGTATAAAACAAGGTTTTATTGTCGTTTGCCCAAGCACCAGGTCCTTCGGTATTGGTGATTGCATCTTTATAAATTTCGCCGGTTTCAAGGTTTTTCACCTGAATGGTATATTGCCTGCGGGAAAATTTATCTACACCAAAAGCCAATAATTTATTGTCCGGACTCACTTTAAAGCCATTAGCACTGAAATAAGAATGTCCCTTAGCCATTTCATCAACATCAAGCAACACTTCTTCAGGCGCAGTTAAACTTCCTTTTTTACGACAGTATTTGAAATATTGTTTGCCATCTTCGGTACGCGAATAGTAGAAATATCCATTCCTAAACACGGGTACAGATTCGTCTTTCTCCTTAATCCGGCCTTTCATCTCCTTAAATAAATCTACTTGAAAAGCATCTGTACTTTTCATCATCTCGTTAAGGTATTGATTTTCGGCTTTCAGGTAATTAACCACCTTGGTACTATCCGGGCCTTTCTTGAAGTAATCAATCATCCAATAATAATTGTCTACCACTGTATCCCCGTGAATAACACGTTGATGTGGAATGATTTCCGCCACAGGTGCCTTTGCATCTGGCCATTTTATAGGTTCCATTTCTTTCTTTTGAGGGTTATTACAGGCTGAAATTGTGCCAAGCAAAATCAGGGAAGGTAAGATACGTTTCATGTCTGGTTCAGTATTAGGTGCTTGCAATTTAATGAAATAGTTCATTAGTTCAATAGTCATTGGTTTATAAGTGATGTGGTGGTTAATTGTTCAAATCGGTTAATTGGCTCCGAACGCTCAACTTCAAACTGATTATTATTTTCGTAAAAATCGATCAAGCCTATAGATAATCATCCGAATTAATAAAATAGATGTTAAATTGCCAAAACAAATGGCATTAATATAATAATGAAGTTAGGGTATAAAAAAATAATAGTTAAGGTTGGATCGAATGTAATTACGCAGGAGAATGGACTGCCGGATGAATCAAGAATTAATCATTTAGTGGATCAGTTGGCAGCGATAAAAAAGCAAGGCATTGAAGTGATCTTGGTTTCTTCCGGAGCTGTTGCGGCAGGAAGAAGTTTAATTAAAGTTTCTGAAAAGCAGGATGCGGTAACCACAAGACAATTATTAGCTGCCATTGGCCAGGTAAAACTGATAAATACTTATTCTAATTTCTTTGCTGGACATCAGATTAAGTGTGCGCAGGTGCTGGTAACAAAGGAAGATTTTCGTGATCGCGCCCATTACCTAAACATGAAAAATTGTATGCAAATTCTATTGCAGAACGATGTTATTCCGGTAGTAAATGAAAATGATGTAGTTTCCGTAACCGAACTCATGTTTACCGATAATGATGAGTTGGCAGGATTAATTGCCTCTATGTTAAATGCCGATGCCTTAATTATTCTGTCGAATGTAAATGGAATTTATAACGGAGATCCTAAAATTGAAGGTTCGAAGGTAATAGAAGAGATTTCAGGAACGGTTTCTAATCTGGCTTCGTTTATTCAAACGGGTAAATCTCAGTTTGGGAGAGGTGGTATGATTACGAAATCAACTATGGCACAAAAAGTTGCTAAACTTGGAATTACTGTTCATATTACCAATGGAACAAAAGATAATGTGCTTATATCTTTGCTTGATCAGGAGTTGATTCACACTCGATTTGTTCCGGAAAAAAGTAAATCAGGTAAGAAAAAATGGATTGCACACTCCGAAACAGCAGCAACAGGTATTGTAAAATTAAATGATGGAGCAAAAACTGTTTTAACCTCTGGTAAAGCTACCAGTTTATTGCCCGTTGGGATTATAGAAATTCAAACCGATTTTTTAAAAGGTGATATTATTAAAATCGTTGATGAACAGAATCAGCTAATTGGTTTAGGAATTGCTGAATATGGTTCTGATAAGGCAATAGAAAGAATCGGGCAGAAGAAGCAAAAAGCTTTGGTGCATTACGATTATTTTTATTCGGCGATATAAGCTGAAAGCCTAAAGCAGAAAGACCAAAGCTGAAAGGCTATAGCAAATGTAACTAAAACAAATTAACCACAGAGGTCAACTGAGTTTAAGACATAGAGGATAATAGAGGTGTTATCCGTAAACTCTTTCTGCGCCCAGGCTTGATCCCTGATGCTGAAAGCCTAAAGCAGAAAGACCAAAGCTGAAAGGCTATAGCAATTGTAACTAAAACAAATTAACCACAGAGGTCAACTGGGTTTAAGACATAGAGGATAATAGAGGTGTTATCCGTAAACTCTTTCTGCGCCCAGGCTTGATCCCTGATGCTGAAAGCCTAAAGCAGAAAGACCAAAGCTGAAAGGCTATAGCGCAATTGTAACTAAAACAAATTAACCACAGAGGTAAACTGGGTTTAAGACATAGAGGATAATAGAGGTGTTATCCGTAAACTCTTTCTGCTCACAAGTTTGATACCTGATACTATATACTTAATACTAAAATTATGAACTACTCCACATACTTCGAAAATGCTAAGAAAGCCACCAGAGATCTCATCATTCTATCCAAAGAAAAAGTGAATGCCGTTCTTTCTGATTTAGCGGAGGCTTTAGTGAATAATACAGCATCCATATTGCTGGAAAACGAAAAAGATCTCGCTAAGATGCCTATTGAAGATCCAAAATATGATCGGCTAAAACTAACCGCAACCCGTATTGTAGATATTGCTAATGATGTTAGAAACGTGGGGAACTTAATTAGTCCACTGAATGAAGTGCTATCAGAAAAGATTTTAGAAAATGGTTTAGATTTAAAAAAAATCCGTGTACCGCTTGGAGTGGTTGGCGTAATCTACGAGGCCCGACCAAACGTTACGGCAGATGTATTTTCACTTTGCTTTAAAACCGGAAACGTAGCCGTATTGAAGGGCGGAAGCGATGCTGAATTCTCCAATCTGGCGATCACAAAAGTTATCCACGGTGTTTTAGCTGCACACAATATTAACCTAGATGTGTTGACTTTATTGCCAGCAGAACGTGCTGCAACTGAAGCATTGTTAAAAGCAAGAGGTTTCGTAGATGTGTTGATCCCTCGTGGAAGTCAATCGTTGATTACTTATGTTCGGGAGCACAGTAAAATCCCCGTTATTGAAACCGGAGCTGGAATTGTACACACTTATTTCGATGAATCTGGAGATTTGGAGAAAGGAAAGGCAATCATCTTCAATGCTAAAACAAGAAGGGTGAGTGTTTGTAATTCACTTGATTGCGTGCTGATTCATGAACAACGATTGGGTGATTTGGCCGAACTTTTATCGCCGCTGGCTGATGGAAAAGTAGAACTTTTTGCAGATGAAAGGAGCTTTAATATTTTAGAATCAAGCTATCCTTCAAACTTGTTAAACCTGGCTCAAACAGAACATTTTGGGATTGAATTTTTATCCTTAAAACTCGCAGTCAAAATAGTTGAAAATTTAGATGAGGCATTAGATCATATTGCCGTTCATAGTTCAAAACACAGTGAAGCCATTATTTCTGAAAATGCAGAACACATCACTAGATTTCTAAATAACGTGGATGCCGCTGCGGTTTATGCCAATGCTTCTACAGGTTTTACTGACGGAGCACAGTTTGGCCTGGGTGCAGAAATTGGCATCAGCACACAGAAATTGCATGCCCGAGGACCAATGGGTTTGGAAGAATTAACGAGTTATAAATGGGTGGTTAGGGGTGATGGACAGGTGAGGAAATAGATGGGCGGGAAATAGGTTAAAGGGGGAATAGGAAACAGGGAAATAGAGAATAGGGAATGGATCAAAGGCAACAGGAAATGGAGAATAGTGAAAGAAATAGAGATTAGGAAATGATTAAAGAAGAACAGCACATTATGGGTGTAGGAGGCAATCTTATTTCGTTTGCTAAAAAAGAGTTAATGTACTATTATAAAGTTTTATCAGCAACGAACAACGGTAAGCGAAAACTTAGTGCATTTGCTATAAAATGTTAATTTGTTATTAAGCATTAGAAAGAAATGAATAACGATAAACGATTTAATTATTAAATCTCAAACACTTCTCCCCTTTCCGGGGAAACCACATCAAAACCGTCTTCCTGCAAAGCAGCAGCTAAACTCTTTAAACTTTTATCCTCACCATGCACCAGAAAAACCTTCTTCGGCTGACCGGTTTGTTTCACTGTTCGCATTAAATCATCATGATCGCCATGGCCGCTGAGTAAATCTGTTTGGCGAATAGTTGCATAAACCATCATTTCACGGTCTTTAATCCGCACAATTGGTGCGCCACTTAAAAGTTTATAGCCAAGTGTTCCTTTAGCGCAATAGCCAATAAAAAGGATGGTACAATAATAGTTTTGAATGTTATAATATAAGTGATCCTGAATACGGCCACCTTCTAGCATTCCGGCAGATGAAATGATGATGCAAGGGTCAAAATAATTGGAAACATCCTTACTTTCTTTGATGGTTTGTACATAAGCCAGGTGTTCAAATTCAAACTCATCGCCCATGGTTTTGTAGAAATCCTTCGCCTCCTGGTTCACCAGATTATGGTGTTTCCGGTAAACATCAGTGGCATGTATCGCCATCGGACTATCCACAAATATTTGAATTGGAGGTAATAGCTTTTTAGTAAAGATTTGGTTTAGTGCGAAAACCAAAGATTGTGTTCTGCCGATACTGAAAGCGGGAATAATTAATCGTCCAGGTGTTTTGATACATGCTTCTTCAATTTCTTTTACCAATCTTTCTTCCAGTGTGTGGTCTTTCGTATGATAGCGGCCGCCGTAGGTAGCTTCACATACGAAGTAGTCTACTTCTGGAATAGGCTCAGGTTTTACCAAAACAGGATAATGTTCACGGCCAATATCTCCAGAGAATGCAATTTTCTTTTCCTCGCCGTTATCATTAATCGTCAAAACGGCGGCAGCTGCACCCAATAGATGCCCTACCGGAATGAAAATTAAACTGATATCACCAGTAATTTTGAATGGTTTGTTAAAAGCAATGGTTACAAAACGATCTATAGTATCCATTACATGTTTGTGGAGATACAATGGTTTTGGTCCACTGAAATTGCCTCGCTTTGTGCGTGGCTTTCTACTTTGTTTACGCAAGAAAAGCTCCACAGAATCGAATAACAATATCGAGGTTAAATCGGCTGTTGGAGGGGTACAAAGCACTTGGCCATCGAAACCATGACACACTAGGGTGGGCAAATTGCCCGAATGATCAATGTGTGCATGGGTTAAAATAACCAGGTTTATACTTGCCGGATCGAAAGGAAATTGTTGGTTATCTTCCTGATAGGTTTCCTTTTCATAATCCAATCCACAATCTATCAGTATTTTATAATGCCCAACTTCCAACAGGTGCATACTTCCTGTTACCTGTTGTGCAGCACCCCAAAACGTTAACTTCATCTTCTAATCTTACGGTAAATAGTTTGGTGTAAAATAGTACAAATGACGGGATTTTTAAGCAGGAGCAAGTAATTTTTTAGTTATTGGTCGGTTTCTCTTCTTTCTTTTGCAATGCGGAGCAACGCATAAACATCGGCTTATGATCGGTTTTGCCAAAAGTGAAATATATTGTTATTAAACCCGACAGCAACGGAAATACTTTTGATTTGCACACAAGGAAATAAGTTGCCATGTCCTTCCTCCCTGTAATGACGACAATTTGAGAACGACAATAAGTTGAAAAAGATTGAAGTGAATGGCGGGACTGATGGAAGCGATGAAAAACCGAACCATTCCTTTCCAAATCATCAATAACACATAAATATTAATCTTTTAAACCGTTATCTTTGAAGAAAAATATTAGTGATGCAAGAACCATTTGACATAGAAATAGGCCCGGTAAATTATTCTGTTTTCCCAGAAGGAAATGATTCTTATACCATTTTTAAGGATGGAAGAGAATATATTCAGATTCAAAAAGATACTTCTTCCATTTGGTTAAAAATGGATTATAAAACAGAACTTCCGATTTTTGAGGAAGATGAAGAAGTGAATGCAATTGGACAGGCCATTGAAAAATATGTACCTGAAGAAGAAGATGAGAACGAAGAAGAATTGTAAAAAAAATATAAAATTTCTACTGGTCACAAAATTATGCAACCAGTAGAAAATTTTGAAATGTTAAATAAGTTTCAACAATTCTTCAGCTACTTTTTCTGATGACGCAGGGTTTTGGCCAGTTACCAATAAACCATCTACAACAGCATAAGGACTCCAATCTGCAATTTTTGTATAAATTCCACCATTTTTAACCAACATATTTTCAACCAAGAATGGTACTACATTGGTTAATTCAACAGCATCTTCTTCGGTATTGGTAAAACCCGTTACATTTTTGCCTTTTACTAAATATTCTCCATCAACTTTTACATCTTTCAACACACCTGGCGCATGGCACACAAAAGCAACAGGCTTTTTAGCGGTATAGAAATCTACAATTAATTTTTGAGAAATTTTGCTTTCAGCTAAATCCCAAAGCGGTCCATGGCCACCAGGGTAGAATACGGCATCGAAATCTTCCATCTTTACTTCTTCCAAAGGAATTGTATTTTTTAGCTTATCAAGAAGAACGGTATCATTGTCCATTCTTTTAGTAGTTTCTGTTTGGAATGAAGCTTCTTCACTTTTCGGATCAATTGGTGGTTGACCGCCTTTAACAGATGCCAGTACAATTTCAACACCCTTGTCTGCTAAAGCATAATATGGAGCGGCTAATTCTTCTGACCAAAATCCGGTTTTTTTACCTGTATTTCCTAATTCGTCGTGGCTTGTAAGCACGAATAAAACTTTTTTACTCATATCATTAATTTTTAATGTTAATCAAAGTTAAAGCAATGTATCTCGTTTACATAGGACTTCAATCACAGATTTGTTGTGCGTCAAATCACAGTTTTAGCTGAAAGTCTGCTTAATGTTTCTCTTGAAATACCCAGGTACGCTGCAATTATTGTTTTAGAAAGTCTTTGTCCTAACCGTGGGTACTGACGTGAAAATTGCTCGAAGCGTTCCTTAGGATTTGTGGTGAGTAATGATAAAATCCGCTGCTGTAAGGCTACATAGCCTGAACTATTTTTAACCCTGAAAAAATGTTCCATTTTATGATTTTCGCGACAAATTTTATCCAGATCTTCTTTAGAAATAGAAAGCAACTCTACATTTTCAATACAGCTGATATTCGTAATGGATTTAACATTATTATAGAAGGCCTGAAAATCTGAAATCCACCAATTTTCCATCGCAAACTGAATGATGTACTCTTTGCCATTTAAATCATTAAATGTCGCTTTCAGAAGTCCACTGATTACAAAGTAAATGGTTTTTACCTGCTCATCTGCCTGAATTAAATATTGATGTTTTTTAAGTTGTTTGAGCTTGAAGTGTCTGTTAATATATTCAAACTCCTCATCAGTAAGCGAGACAATCTCTTCAATATGTTTTCTTAATTCAAGACTCATTCTATAAATCTAAATAAATTTAGAATCTGATTCGTTTTTGCAAAGATAATCCAAAACATAAAAAAAGCCCCGGTGTAAACCGGGACTTAGATATTTTTCTAGTAAGAATATTTAGGCATAACTACCATCTCTATGTAACCATTCTTAATGGAGTACATATCGTAAGCATCTACTGGCCCATCAATGTTGCGTCCACCAGGTTGCCTTCTAAAGACAGGATCTGAAAAAAATAGTTCTAATGTACCAAGATCATCAGAATTAAGAGTAGTAACAATACTATAATTACTTGTTTTGGTTGTTTTCAAAGATGCACCAAACTTAGGCCCTAACTTAACAACCTTCGCAAAAGACACATCAAAGCCAAAATTAGTTGCAAACTCGGTTGACGAAGATTCCGTTCTTGTTTCCGTTTGTTGATCATCTACTTCTGAAATCAAGAATTTCCAGGCTGAGCCATTTGATTCTAAATCCCATGAGATTAGTGGTATGTTAACATTTATCTTATTTAAATAATATTTATTAAAAATCCAAGCATTGGGAGCTACCTGTGAATATTGCGGATAAAATATTTGATCTGGATCTAGAGATAGGTATCGTGTTATAGTTGTACCAAGCCCTGATGTATTATTAATTAATACATCTATTTTAAATTCGAAATTGCCCTCAGTCCACTTAGGAGTTGACCAAGAGCTTACAAATTGCCCTGGGTTACGAGGATCGTCTTGATCCATGATACGGCTTATAGCAGCCTCAGTAAATCTGATGGATCTGATGGTTTCTTTTAGACTTAAACGAAAAGCGCCTTTAGAATTAGCATTTGGAGTTAAGGAATAATAAATATAATCTCTTTGCCAATTCTCGTTGTCAACTCCCATAACTTTATAAGAGTTTCTTAGTGTAGTATCAATCTCTCCTTGATCAAAGAAAATCATATGATTACAACCTTCACAATCACTTGCCCCCGTTGTATAACTAAATTTATTGCTAGATTTAAGAGTCATTAATTTACTCTGTTCGGATTTAGCATTTGATAAGAGTTTTGTTGAACTTGATTTTGAATTGTTCTGACCATCTGAATTATCAAAAGTACTATCAATAAAAATATATGGTTCCGGTATATGATTTATTGCTCTATTTTTTGAGGTATTTGCTTGTTTGGGCGCTAATAAGACATTGCTTTTATCTTTCAATCTAATTCGTTCATTTTCTTTTATTACCAAAGTAGGTAATCCCGGTATTTCATTTCTTTTAAGTGATTGAGTAACTTTACCATTTTTGATTAAATCAACAACCCCATTTTCATAAAAGTTAGAACAAATATTTGGATTTTCAGATTCTTTCCAAGAATCAGCTGAAAATCCACTGGGTAATTTTGGAACATAAATAGTTAATAATGGTAACGCTTCTTCTATTTTCTGAAATTGATCTATGTCATTTGCATATTTTATTAGCTCATCTCTGAACGTAGTACCAGGTTTAATCTCTTTGTCTTTTACGAAAGGATAGAATACATCATAATCGTTATCTATCATTTTCATAGCTTCACGTTTAATAAATGATCTTAATTCAGGCTCGTCATTTATTGCTTTAGATAAAATGTAAGCAAAGTGCTTTTTTGCAGTATCTGATTCCGATTTTACTGTAGTTTGAATTATAGATTTTTGTTGATCCGTACTCATCGTGCTATAGTCTTTTTTACACGATACAATAACTGCTATTAAAAGCAGGCTGAAAATTTGAAATGTTTTTTTCATCTTGTTGTTTTTCATTTTGAATATGTTGCTGTATTCAGTTGATTTGATTAGGTAGTGTCTGTATTATTACAATTACTATGCCATTAAGATAAGTTATATTTTAAAAAGAAGATTTATCATGCGTCATCTGTATTATGGAATTTAATTTTAAAATATGATAATCAATATTTTAAATGCTTTGTAAATTACTTTTTTAGTTTATTGATCATAAAAGCAAATTACAAGTTAAGAAGATGAGACTGTTTAGTTTAGAAGAATAAGGATTTATATTCGGATAAATGTTTTGCATTTAACGGAGACTTTCCTTCCCGGGAGTTTTAATTTAAAATAGCCATTTATTGCAAGCTGTTTTTAATCTCAGCTTATTATGTGAAATAATGAATATAAATCACTCTTCTAAATTGCGGTAAAAATCGTTAACAAATGTTTTTTGTCCTTCATTAAAAATATTAACGCAGTTGAAGTTTATGATTAGCCCTTGGGGAGCTTCTAATAGCTTCATATAGGTTAATATCTGAGCTTCAAAAATTGGTTCAATTGTTTTTGAAGCTTTTATTTCCACAGTGAGACAGCCTTCAATGAATAAATCACATCTTAGGTAGGTTGCAACATTTATATCTTTATAGCGCACAGGCATTGATATTTCAGTCAGAAAGCTTATTTGTCTTAACATGAGTTCATGCTTCATGCATTCGTGATAAACACTTTCCAGAAGACCTGGTCCAAGTGCTTTATGAATTTCTATTGCTGCACCAAGAACGTTGTATGTTATTTCTCGTAAATCTGTTTTCGTCATAATTTTAGGGTTTAACCATATAGGTATTTAGTCTATATAGGTTTATATTTTTATATGTTTTCGTACAAAGTTCATTATTAGTAAAAGAGTATGTTGAAATAGTAATTCTGATTTATCTTCATTATTTGACCATATAGGCATTTAGTCCATATAGATTTATATTCTACTTATCAACTGCATCATTATCAACTCTATGTTCTATATGCCTCTATGATTTTATTATAAAATTCATTATTAATTAAAAGGATATTCTGATATTATCTTCGTAATTTGACCATATAGGTACTTAGTCCATATAGATTTATATTTTACCTATCAATTGGTATCATTATCTACTATATGTTCTATATGGTTTTATTATAAAATTCATTATTAAAAGAATATTCTGATAGATCTTCATTATTCGACCGTATAGGTATTTAGTCCATATAGATTTATATTCTACCTATCGGCTGTATCATTATCTATTGTGTTCTATATTCCTATATGGTTTTATTATAAAATTCATTATTAAAAGAATATTCTGATAGATCTTCATTATTCGACCGTATAGGTATTTAAGTCCATATAGATTTATATTCTACCTATCGGCTATATCATTATCTACTATATGTTCTATATTCCTATATGGTTTAATATAATTTCACTTTGATTGTTTCTTATAAGTAGATTAACCTGCCCAACCATCACGGTCTAAACTTCGGTAATTGATTGATTCTGCGAGGTGTTCAAGTTCCACATTTTCACTTCCATCTAAGTCTGCAATGGTTCTGGCTACCTTTAAAATCCGATCGTAAGCTCTAGCAGACAGGCCCAAACGTTCCATGGCAGTTTTCAGGAGTGCTGTTCCGGCATCGCTAATCTGACAAACTTTTCGCACCATTTTAGGGCTCATTTGTGCATTGTAATGTAAGTCTTCCTTATCAGCAAAGCGATGGTCTTGAATTTCTCTCGCCTTAATTACCCGCGCCCTGATGTGCTCGCTTTTTTCCGCTTCGCGGGATGATGCCAGCTCTGAGAAATTAACAGGTGTAACTTCAACATGCAAATCAATTCGATCGAGAAGCGGACCTGATATTTTACTCAGATATTTTTGTACCACGCCGGGCGCACAAACACATTCCTTTTCCGGATGATTGTAAAACCCACAAGGACATGGGTTCATTGAGGCGACCAGCATAAAACTTGCAGGATATTCTACCGAAAAACGTGCCCTGGAAATGGCAACTTTGCGGTCTTCCAGGGGCTGACGCATTACCTCTAACACCGTTCGTTTAAATTCTGGCAATTCATCTAAAAACAACACGCCATTGTGTGCAAGAGAAATCTCTCCCGGTTGCGGACTTATACCTCCGCCAACCAGCGCAACATCAGAAATGGTATGGTGTGGCGAGCGGTATGGACGAATAGTCATCAAAGCATCTGCAGCAGAAAGCTTGCCGGCTACAGAATGTATTTTTGTAGTTTCGAGTGCTTCGTATAAATTCAGTGGAGGTAGAATGGTTGGTAAGCGTTTCGCTAGCATGGTTTTGCCTGCTCCCGGCGGACCAATCAGGATGACATTATGCCCACCTGCTGCGGCAATTTCCAAAGCTCTTTTAATATTTTCCTGCCCTTTAACATCAGAAAAATCATGTTCATAATTGCCAATATTTTTTAGAAATTCTTCTTTGGTGTTGATTTTTACTTGTTCGAGTGTATCGCTTTTATTGAAGAAAGCAATCACCTGTGCAAGGGTTTCAACGCCATAAGCAATCAGGCCATCTACAATAGCCGCCTCCCGAACGTTTTGTTTAGGAAGAATGAATCCTTTAAAGCCATCAATCTGTGCTTGTATGGCAATCGGCAATGCGCCTCTGATTGGCTGAATGGCGCCATCTAAAGAGAGCTCACCCATAATAAAATAATTCGCCAACTCCTCACTTGGAATTTGCTCTGATGCTGCAAGGATGCCTATGGCAATCGGTAAATCGTATGATGAGCCTTCTTTTTTAATATCAGCAGGTGCTAAGTTGACAACAATTTTCTGCCTTGGCATTCGAAAACCGGCAACGTTGATGGCACTGGCAACCCTTTGTAAACTTTCTTTTACGGCATTATCGGGCAAACCAACCATATAGTATTTGGTACCCCCACTAATACTTACTTCGATCGTAATGGTAAGTGCGTTGACGCCAAAAACAGCGCTCCCGTATGTTTTTACAAGCATGAATGATACTGAAAATGGAACGGGATGTTATGTTATTCGGGGATGAATAATTGGTTTTGATAAATATAGAAAGAAATTTTTTATTTAATACCTTTTGTTAAAACCAATAGCACTTTAATGGGTATTCATTGCGGTCTGCTTCAGCTGATTGAGCATCCAATCAAACATCCGTTTCTAGCAATCAAAAAACACACATTCATTAAAAAATTATATAAAAAAATCCCAACCATTTCTGATCAGGATTTATATATCTGCAATATGCTCTCTTCGCTTTAAGCTTTAGTCTTTCCGCTTTAAGCTCAGAACCTATCTATTTCCAAACGGCATTTTCGGCATCCCTTTCATCATTGCTGCTGCGGCTGCCGGGTTAGAAAACTGCTTCATCATTTTCCGCATGTCTTCAAATTGTTTAATGAGTTTGGTTACTTCTTCTACCTTATTACCCGAACCTTTAGCAATGCGTATACGGCGGCTTTGTTGAATAGAATCAGGGTTTTCTTTCTCAAATGGCGTCATTGAATTGATAATTGCTTCGATTGATTTAAAAGCATCATCCTGAATATCCACATTCTTCATCATTTTACCCACACCAGGAATCATGCCCATCAAATCCTTCATGTTACCCATTTTCTTAATCTGCTGAATCTGGCTGTAGAAATCATTGAAATCGAATTTATTCTTACGGATTTTTTTCTGTAATTCAGCGGCCTCTTTCTCATCAAACTGCATTTGAGCACGTTCTACAAGAGAAACCACATCACCCATACCTAAAATACGCGATGCCATACGATCAGGATAGAACACATCCAGTGCCTCCATTTTCTCGCCTGTACCGATAAATTTTATTGGCTTATTTACAACCGATTTAATGGAAAGTGCAGCACCACCACGGGTATCACCATCCAGTTTCGTTAAAACAACACCAGTGAAGTCTAATCTATCATTAAATATTTTTGCTGTATTTACGGCATCCTGACCAGTCATTGAATCCACAACGAATAAAATTTCATGTGGTTGAGTCTTTGCTTTAACCTCAGAAATCTCGTTCATTAGCGATTCATCAATCGCTAAACGACCAGCAGTATCGATAATGATTACGTTATTGCCATTTTGCTTACCATGCGCAATACCTTCTAATGCAATGGCAACAGGATCGTTAGATTGGCGATTGGCGTAAACCGAAACACCAACAGAAGTTCCTAAAACCTCCAGCTGATCTACCGCTGCCGGGCGATACATATCACCAGCAACTAATAATGGTTTTTTGCCTTTACCTTTTAAGTGCAATGCCAGTTTACCAGCGAAGGTTGTTTTACCTGCACCGTTTAAACCTGCAATTAATATAACTGTTGGGTTTGCTTTAGTATCTAATTCGGTAACCTCACCACCCATCAAGGCAGCAAGTTCATCATTCATGATTTTGGTAAGCAACTGCCCAGGTGAAACGGCGGTAAGCACGTTCTGACCCAATGCTTTTTGCCTCACATCATCTGTAAATGCTTTGGCTGTTTTATAGTTAACATCGGCATCTAATAACGCTTTACGAATCTCCTTCATGGTTTCTGCCACGTTGATTTCCGTAATGCTGCCTTGTCCTTTTAATACTTTAAATGCTCTATCTAGCTTGTCCTGTAAATTATCAAACATCTTTTTATAAGCTATTAGCCTGTTGCCCAAAAGCAAAGACTATTTATTTTTTAATGAAACGCAAATGTATCAAATTTTGCTCGTAAATCTCTGCAACACAAAGTCAAAACTTTAGTGGTTAGATTAATTTTCCTGGCTGATGCAACATTTAGATTCTAATCCAGTCTTATGGATGTTAACCTAAACTAATGAAACGCCACTTAACCTTCTTTCTCCTCCTCATTTCTGCCTTTTGTAACGCACAGGATCTTCTCAAACAAAGGCAACTCGCTGCGGTTAGAACAGCCAGCACGCCGAAAATTGATGGTGTATTGGATGATGTTTGTTGGATAAATGTACCGATAGCAAGTGATTTTATTGAGCTCAGACCAACGCCAGGAAAGATTGAAGCCAAAGATCGGCGTACAGAAATGAAGGTACTTTACGATGATGTGGCCATTTATATTTATGCCAGAATGTATGATCATCCGGATAGTGTTTCGCATGAATTGGTTTCAAGAGACCAGATTGGGAATGCTGATTTTATCTCCATAATTGTAGATCCATTTTACGATAAAATGAATGGCAATGGCTTTTTTGTTACAGCAGCCGGGGTGCAGTTCGATGCCAAGTACTCTCAGGTAGGTGATGAAGATCCAAACTGGAACGCCGTGTGGGAAAGTGCAGTCAAAATTGATGATAAAGGCTGGACCTGTGAAATGAAAATTCCCTATTCCGCATTGCGTTTTTCGAGTAAGGATATTCAAAACTGGGGAATTAATTTTAGTCGCCGCACACAAAGAAGCAATACACAGGTGTTCTGGAACTTTGTAGATCCGAAAGTAAACGGATTTATTAATCAGGAAGGATTATGGACAGGAATTAAGGATATTAAACCACCGTTACGGCTTTCTTTTTCGCCATATGTTTCAGCCTACATTAATCATTATCCGGTTAATTTACCGGGAGTGAAAAATACTACATCACGCTTTAATGGTGGGATGGATGTTAAATACGGCATAAACAATAGTTTTACGCTCGATATGACGCTTGTGCCAGATTTTGGACAAGTGCAATCAGATAACCGGATTTTAAACCTCACACCTTTTGAGGTTAAATTTAATGAAAACCGACAGTTTTTTACCGAAGGAACCGAACTCTTTAACAAAGGTGACCTGTTCTACTCCAAGCGAATCGGTTCTATTCCTTCATATTATAATAGCAACGCCATTGGTGCTAATGATAAGATTGTAAAGGATCAAACGGAAGCTAAGGTTTTAAATGCAACAAAGATTTCCGGAAGAACAGCTAAGGGCCTGGGTATCGGTATTTTCAATGCCATTACGAATAGCATGCAAACTGAAGTAGAAGATGCCCAGGGTAATCTGCGTGAAGTGGAAACACAACCTTTAACGAACTATAACATTCTGGTTTTTGATCAATCATTAAAAAATAACAGTTCGGCTACTTTTATCAATACAAATGTATTGCGCCAGGGAAGCGCGTATGATGCCAATGTTACCGCTTTACTGCTCAATCTAAATAACAAAGGCAATAAATATTTTATCAATGCAAATGGTAAAATGAGTATTTTAAAAGGAGAAGAAACCAATACGGGTTATAGCTATGCGCTTCGGTTTGGAAAGCAAAGTGGCAACTTTACCTGGAGTTACAATCAGGTATATGCAGATGATAAGTTTGATCCATCGGATATGGGTTTCTTCACCAATAATAATTTTTTAGATCAACGGGTGGGCATTGGCTATAACATATTTAAGCCAGGTAAATGGTATAACGAATGGCAAAATTGGTTCAATATTTCTTATTCAAGGCGTGCCACTCCAGGCGATTTTCAAAGTTTCGGGATTGAAAGCGGCTCTTATGTTCGATTTAAGAATTTATGGTCTGCAGAAGTGGATGTAAACTATGATGCTAAAGCGAACAACTTTTACGAAGCCAGAAATGGCCAGGTTTATAAAGCGCCAGAAAACTATACAATTGGTCTTTACATTAATCCCAATCGGGCGAAGGCCTACAATTTTGGAGGAAATATCCGTTACCAGGAGCAACAACTTTTTAATGGGAAATCTTACAATTTTTACCTCTTTCAAAACTTCAGGCTGAATGATAAGGTGGCTTTTGGTCTTGATTTAAGCTTTAACCCAAATTATGATTTTGTAAACTGGGTGACCATTCAGGGTAGTCAATCGATCTTTTCCAAATACGACAGAAGAACGGTAGAAAACTCAATAGATGCAAAATATACTTTTACCAATTTAATGGGCGTAACGGTTGTGCTTCGGCATTATTGGAGTGATCGACGAAATAAAGATTTTTACCTCCTGAAGCCTGACGGGAACTTGACAGATTATCAGGGGTCGCCTTTAATAGGATTGGATCGGAATTACAATGTTTTCAATATTGATTTAATTTACATCTGGCAGTTTGCTCCCGGAAGCACGCTTTCGGTTTCTTACAAAGATGCGGCAGAAACTTCTGATGCATTCTACAGGCAACGGTATAATAAAAACTTAAGTGGTATTTTGAATGCGCCGCAAAATAATAGCTTATCAGTTAAGGTATTGTATTTTGTAGATTATTTAGATTTGAAGAAAAAAAGGAAAAAAGCTTAATTTTTTTTTCGTCATGCGATTACTCAAAGACTAATGACTTTGGACTCCCAACTAACCTATCTGGCTTTGCCAGGGCTTACCCCAAATTTTTTACTAAAGGCGTGGCTAAAATGCTGAATAGAAGAATAACCAAGCTGAGCTGCAATATTTTTGATATTTAAAAGATTATCTGCCAAAAGTGCTTTGGCCTGCATCAATTTATGATCGCTTAAATAACCAAAAACAGTATTGTTAAAGGTTTCTTTAAACCCTTGTTTCAGCTTAAACTCATTAATGCCGGCTGCTTTGGCTAATGCTGTTAAAGATGGTGGATTATTAGCATGTTCCAGCAGGTATTCTCTTGCGTAATAAATTCTATCCTTATCATAATCAGATTTCAAGGCTTTAGGTTTTGATTTCTCATCTGCATGCTCAAATGCCTGTGCCTGCAGCGCCAATAACTCTACACACTTTGATTGTAGAAACAATAACTTTAAACTACCCGTAAATGAGCAACTCATCATATCATTAATACAAGCGTACATGGCCATGCTAATGGGTAAATTATGAGCAGAAATGGACATAGATTTGTTATCCATAATGTTATCGCCAAATTTTTTTAGCAGGGTACTGCTATCGCCTGTTAGATCAACAAATTTCTCCCGATGAAAGTGAACCTCAAAAAATTTATGCGATTTATTGGTTTCAAATTGTGCAATTCCATCAAAATAAGGCGTATAAATAATATTATGCTGATTAGCCTTAAGGGCTATTTTTTTGTTGGTTAAAAAATTTTCTAAAATTCCATCACCCTTGATGGAAAAATGGAGTTCAACTAATTCTGGTTCATCAAAAGATTTTATCCGCAGCTGGCTTTCCTTTACAACAACATCGCCATAAACAATAAAAACACCTGAAAAAGCAATTTGTACCAATTCTGCATCACCAAAGGGAAAGCTGAATTTCTCTTTTCGCTCGGTAACCGATGAAAGATTCGTCTCGGCCGGATCAACCATATCATCGATAACATATAGCTGGTTAGATTTATCGTAAATGCTTATAGACATAAAATCCCTTTCATATAAGTTTTAATCCTTTTGATGTAAAATGTAGCTGGTATTTGACCATTACTTTTGCTTAAAGTTACTAAACAAATTAATACGATGCCGAAAGTACCATCATGGCTAGCCAATACTGTAGAAAAAATCATCAGCAATAAAATTTTTGAAGTTGATGTTATTGAAACCCTGATGTTGAGTAGTAATCTCAAGCAAGTTACATTTAAGGGCGATATAAAGGATATGAATTTTATACCTGGAAAAGAAGTATTGTTTAGGGTGAATGCCAACGAATACAGGCATTATACTCTATCAAATTTTGATGCTGAAGCAGAAACCTGCCAGGTTATTTTCTATTTAAACCGGATTGGCGTAGGAAATAACTGGGCAATAAACATCCAGAAGGGTGACTGTTTAAAGCTTATTGCTGATCAAGCCAAGATAAAATACGATTTCAATTCAAGCCAGCATTTCTTTTTTGGTGATGAAACCAGTATTGGATTATATGAATCATTTGGTAAAATCGCTAAAAATTTAGGGCACGAATGTTTTGGTATTTTAGAGATGAGGGAAGAAAATCATCAGGCTTTAGATAATATAAAGTTACTTATTGATGTTGTGCCCTCGGCAATAATGGCTCCGGCAGAAAATGCGATAGAATGGATGGAAAACATGCATCCCAAATGTTGGGAAATGTGGAAGGATGCAAGTTTTTATCTAACAGGCAGAGGTAAATCAGTACAGCGATTTAAAAAATACCTTCAAAACAAAAGGGTTGGGTACAAACAAATTCAAACCAATTGTTATTGGGAAAACGGCAAAACAGGTGGTTAGTATTACCTCGGGAAAACAAAAGCAAAACCTAGCGCCAGGGTTTGACTGGCTTGGATTTTATTTGTGCCTGTATCTTCATCAAATAGAGCGATGCCAGTTATGCTTGTGTTCATAAAGCGGTTGATCTTCGCCGTTAAGGCAATATCAAGGCGATGATCAATTCTATTCCATCCAAAATCTTCATAAGGAATGAGCATGGCATAACGGGCTTTCAGATTGGTGTTGGTGAAAATATCTTTATCAAAGGCAGAAACAATCTGAAAGGCAAGGTCATTTCTAAAAGTTTTACCGTAATCTACACCATAAACAGACTCTTTTGGTGGTTTTGTAGGATCCGGATCATTAAATAATGCCTCATCTAACACAAAAGTTTGACGTGCCGTACCGGTACCAAACCGGGTTGAAAAGTATTTGGATGGCTTATATTCAAAACCTATTGACTCTGTTAAGTAACCCGGTCCCATAAATTTGGAAATTAGGGTAGCCGTTTCAACACCGTTTACTGTTGCGTAAGAAAAGCCTTTATCAAACTGCGATTCAAAGTTGATTGAGCCGAAGAAATACCAGTTTTTAGAAAGTTGAAACGAAGCCTTATTATCCCAGAAAATCCTGTCGTTGGTTTTCTTTTGCAACTGGTCTTTGTTTTTAATTTTACCGTATTGCAAAATCACCTCACTTACATAGCTATAGTTATTCTTGTTGTATTCGGCCTTCCAATTTAGCAAACCACCCACGGCAACTGAGTTTACACCACCACCCTTCCAGTTATCACTAAACTGTGCCTGGTTAACATTTATGCCTATAGAAGTTTTGGTTATCCAGTAATTAACCTTCGAATTAACAATGTAAGGTGGGATTTTTACTGGCTCGAAGTTTAGTGGCCCCTGCCTGCTGGGCAAAGGGCTGCGCTTCAGTTTAATATTCAGGTCTTTGGTATTGATCGGAATAGTATCAATTTCCTGTGCATATAAATCTAAAGAGCAGAAACTTAGAACAAGAATAAAGACGGCTAAACAATTTTTCATTGGTTACAAAGAAAACGAAAAAATTTATAGAACAAAAGTTTTAAGAGAATGATTCTCCAACTCGTTACAGAATTTACCTTCCAAAACGTATTTTTAAATCATTCTGAGCCAGCCATACCAATTACTATTTTTAAGATATTCGGGATCTAAATCATGTTGGTAAGCTTCTTTCTCGAAAATAATTTTTAAATACGCAGTATGATGATCTCTGTACCGAATCAGGTTGATCAGGTAATTGATCAGGTATAATATATAGAAAGGCAAGATCAATAATTCCAGCTGTTGCCTAAGGTGGATTTTCTCATGGTTGATTATGCTCCAGTCTTGCTTAAGCTTTTCATTTTTAAGTAAGATAAATGGAAAGATTGCCATTCCTGCTGCTGGCAGATTCTTTATAATTAAGATGGGTGCTTTCACAGCTCTTCTATGCTTATCTTGGGTAACTTAGGCAATTTTAAGGCTTTCGGGTTCAGGCGATAACTCCGGTAAGCATTTTTAATGAATACGTTAAAAGAATAATCGTCGGCATCGAGCACAAATTGATAGGTTGGGCGGTATTGCTGCATAAAATCAATGAGTTCAGTATCTTTTATTCCCAGTACCTTTTCTACTAAATTCGCGTTGAAACGGTAATCAATTAAATCTTCATGGTAATCTTTTTCCAGTATTTTCTGGAGATGGCGGGCATTTCTTCCCTGTCGGCTCAATAAGTTATAAATGGCATCGATACCAAGGCCAACCCCTCCGTTACCCAGACTGAGTATATCTTTCCCACTACCTTTTTTTGTTTGGTACCGGAATTCCTGTACAGATTTTTCGTAAAGCTGTTGTGGTGTTAATCTTTTATTTTGAATAACCACATCCCGTAACCTAATTCCTAATGATTTTAACTGAAAGTAAGCTGCCGCCTGACCATGAAAAACAATTGTATCAACACCATAGCCTGAGAGTGCCGCCACTAATGTATCTCCAGGGATCGCCATAGTGCTAAACTCACCTTTAGTATTATTATACAGTCCATCTCCAGTGCGAAGATTGTATATATAAACTTTTGCTAAACGCTGCTTGCTTTCTTTATCAATAACAATGCCCTGCACAGGTTTGGTTTGTGCCTGAACAAGCGTCGTAAAGAAGCTAAATAAAAATGTTAAAACGGCAAGAAATTTCATTAGTCTACAAAACTACAAATATCCTGCACGGAATGTTTAGGCTTAACATTATTTAACCTTCAATACTTGCCCGAGTTTAATGTCATCTGCCGCCATTTCATTCAACATTTTAAGTTCATCAACACTCAAATTAAACCGCTTGGCAATGTTATATAAAGTATCGCCTTTTACTACGGTATAAGTGCCATCTGCAAGAATTGGCTTAGCTCCTGGCGGCGGAGTTTCAACTGGTGCGAATTTTTCTTTTTCTTTAGGGATGTTCTGGTTAATCTGGGTAAATACCCGGTCTTCCCTTGATATTTTTTGTTTCTCACTTTCCGGCTGATCGTATTGATAGAGCTGATATTTCTCAATTACGCCAATAAGCAAATCAGGATATTTTGGATTGGTAGCATAACCAGCTGTTCTTAGCCCTTGCGCCCAGCTTTTATAATCATTTCTATCCAGCTGAAACAAAAAACTGTAACGTTTTCTTTTTAAAAACTCTGAATGATCTCTAAATGATTCGTGGGCATCTTTATATACGCGGAAGCAATCATTTTTTTGATCATCATCACGGAAATAGTTTTTCCCCTTCCAATCTGAAGTACATTTAATACCGAAATGATTGTTGGCATATTTTGCTAAATCACTGTTTCCACTGCCAGATTCTAAAATTCCCTGCGCGAGTGTAATACTCGCCGGGATTCCATTCGAATTCATTTCCTCAACAGCAACACCTTTAAATTCATCGATATAACTTAATGTATTATAGCTTTTGTACGAATTATTGTTGGCTTTATTTGCAGCCTTCTCAATCTGCTTATTGTTCTTTGAGTATTTACGTGTTCCGCAAGAACTTAAGAAAAGTACAGCAAAAGCTAAATAGAGATAAGTGAATTTCATTTTGATGGTAAGGTATATAATTGGGATGTCTAAATTTTAACCGAATATTTATAGCCTGATTTTTTGTCCGGGTTTTAATTTCGAACTTTTCAAACCGTTCTTTTTCATAATGGCTTTGGCCGTAGTACCCTTTCTTTTGGCAATTAGATTTAAATTGTCGCCAGATTTTACCGTGTATCTTGCCGAAATGCTGTGTCTCTTTTTCCGGTGATAAACAGGTTTGGTGTAAACAGGCTCAACATAATCAGCAGGGCGATCATCATATCGATAAAGTTCGTATTTTTTTACTAAAGCAATTACCTGGCTGGCCCAGGTTCGGCTTTGCGCATAGCCCGATCGTGCAATTCCTCTTGCCCAGCCTTTATAATCGTATTGATCATATTTATCAAACAGACTATTAAACTGAGGTCGGGTTTCCATAATTTCTACGAAGTGATTATAAGATGCTTCGTCGCTATCGTAATCCCGATAGGAAGAGTGGATTTCTGTATTGTCATTCGGCCCCTTAATGCCGAAATGATTATTTAAGTGATGTGCTATTTTACTGTTTCCAGCTGCCGATTCATGAATGGCTACCGCTAAAATAACACTCGCAGGTATTTTATGATCCTGCATTAATCCTTGTGCACAATCTAAGTGCTCGGTAATGTAATTTTCTGTTTCCTGTGCTTTGGCAATAAAGCCACTTAAAAGGATGAAGCAAAAAGTAAGTATTCTCATTATTTTTCTATTATTGTCATTGCTCGCAATTATGAATAATTTATTTCTTCATTATCACGAACAGCCCATCTCTAACGGGTAAAATTAATTTTTCAACATGCTGATCAGTAGCTATCTTATCATTAAAAGTAGTGATATTCTTGGTGTCTTTGTCTTGTTTGTCCTGAAGAACTTTTCCACTCCACAACACATTATCCACAATGATGATTCCACCGGGACGAACACGATCAAAGATTAAATCGTAATAGGTGCCGTTGTTTTTCTTATCCGCATCGATAAATACAAGATCAAATATCTCGTCTAAATTGTTAACAGTTTCGGTAGCATCGCCTAAAATGTAGTTGATCTGGTTGTTGTATGGTGATTGGGAAAAATGGTTCCTCACCATATCTTCAAGTTCTACATTAATATCTAAGGTATAAAGGATGCCGTCTTTTGATAATCCTTCTGCCAGGCAGAGCGTTGCATAACCGGTAAAAGTACCAATTTCGAGAATCCGTCTGGGCGAGATCATTTTACTTAACATGCTCAAAACCCTGCCCTGATAATGTCCGGAAATCATTCTGGGCATTAAAACTTTAAGGTTTGTTTCACGGTCTATTTGCTGTAGCAATTCGTTTTCCGGCTCGCAGTAAGTAATTAATAAATTTTGTAAGTCGTCGTTTATGAGGCTCATGTATTCGGTTATAAACGGTTGGTTTCCATAAAATATTGTAAAATAATGGTGGCGGCAATGGTATCTACCCGATTTTTATCTCGCCTGTCCATCTTTTTTAAGCCACTTTGCATAATGGCCTGGTGCGCCATTTTTGAAGTAAAACGCTCGTCTACCCAATGCTGAGGGATGGTTGGGAAGGCTTTTTTCAACAGTGTGGAAAAACCTTTAACATGCTGTTTGGAGTCTGAATCAGTTCCATCCATTTGCTTCGGATCTCCGAGCACAAAGGCTTCTACCTGTTCCGCCAGCAAGTATTTCTTAATGTATTCTATTGCATCTTTTGGGTGCACGGTATCTAACCCGGTTGCGATAATCTGCAATGGATCGGTAACGGCAATACCGATACGCTTGGTACCATAATCAAAAGCTAAAATTCGAGCCATAAATATTAAAAGCTCCAAAGGTAAGGTTTTTGAAATAATCGATAAATCACGGCAGTTTTTGAGATTGTTAAGGCTTTGTTTTGTGTCGTTTTAATTTAAAAAAAGTGATCGCGAAGGCAAGTTCATAACCGCAAATGTGCTAATCTCATATCTATTTCTTATTTTGCCACCAAATGCAGTTTAAAGATATCATCGGACAAGAAAGAGTAAAGCAACAATTGGTGCAAACGGTTAAAGAAAACCGGATGAGCCATGCGCAACTTTTTTTATCGCCCGTTGGCTCTGGTGCTGTGGCTTTGGCAGTTGCCTATGCGCAGTACGTAAACTGCCTGAATAAAGGCGCTCAAGATAGCTGCGGCGCATGTTCCAGTTGCAGAAAATACGAGCGCTTAATTCATCCGGATTTGCATTTCTCCTATCCATTCTTTGCTTCAGCCAGTACAAAGGTGGCTGTAGATGTTTTAGAAGAATGGCGGAATATGTTTTTGCATGATCCTTATTTTGATATGGATATCTGGCGTTCAAAACTAGATGCGGCGAATAAGCAAGCCAATATTCCGATTGCAGAATGCCACGATATTATCAAAAAACTAAGTTATAAAGCCTTTGAGGCAGAAACAAAGGTTTTAATTATGTGGCTGCCCGAGTATTTAGATAAAGCAGGAAATGCCTTGCTGAAACTCATTGAAGAGCCACCAGCAAATACCTTGTTTATATTAATTGCTCAAAGTCAGGATCAGATTTTAACAACCATTCTCTCCCGGACTCAAATCGTTAAAATTCCGAAATTAAGTGGCGAAGAAATTTCTGGTTACCTGTTAGAAAATAGTGGGTTAACGGAGCATCAGGCCATTGATTATTCTTTTTTGGCTGATGGAAATTTAATCGAAGCGAAAGCATTAGCGGCAGATACCCAAAATGATAGCTCTGGCACTTTTACGGCCTGGTTAAGAATGGGTTTTGGTAACAAAGTACCCGATCTGATTGATTTTACAGATGTTGCTGCAAAATGGGGAAGAGAGAATCAAAAGAATTTTTTAAAGTATGGCGTAAATTATTTACGTGAATGCTGTTTAATTATAAGTGGTGCAGAAGAACTGGTGAAATTACCTCCCCTCACTTTCGAAACTGCGAAAAAGTTAAGTACACATGTACTTAGTCTGCCAATGGCGGAAGCCATAATCAGCGAATTAGAAAAGGCGCATTACCATATTGAAAGGAATGCAAACCCCAAAATTCTCTTTTTAGATGTATCTTTACAATTGGTAAAAATTATCAAGTTTAAAACGCTCCCTGCGGGGACTCAATATATATACAATTAGTTATGGGATGTGGAAGTTGTTCAACAGGTGGTGGTTGCACCCCTAATGGATGCAAAAGTAATGGCTCATGCGGCACCGGTGGGTGCCAAACAATGGAAGTTCATGATTGGCTATCCAATTTGGATATGCCATCAAACTATAAACCTTTTCAGGTTACAGAAATAAAATTTAAAGGTTCCCGTAAAGAATTTTTCTTAAATAATGATAATATCTACCTGGAAATTGGTGAGCTGGTGGCTGTTGAAGGCCCAACTGGCGGTTTTGATGTAGGCCACGTTTCGCTTACTGGCGAATTGGTGCGTGTTCAAATGAAGCGAAGAAAAACACCAATGGATCAGGTAGTGAAAAAGATTTATCGCAAGGCAACTGAAGCTGATGTAGAGAAGTGGAATGCTGCGAAAGAAATGGAATGGGAAACCATGCATAAGGCTCGCAAACTGGCGTTAGACCTTCGGTTATCGATGAAAATCAGCGATGTTGATTACCAGGCAGACAAAACCAAGGCAACTTTTTTTTATACTGCAGACGGACGTGTGGATTTTCGTGAGCTAATTAAAAAGATGGCCGAGAGTTTCCGTATCCGGATAGAAATGCGCCAGATTGGAATGCGTCAGGAAGCTGGCCGTTTAGGCGGAATTGGCTCCTGCGGGCGCGAATTATGCTGCTCTACCTGGCTTACCAACTTTAAAACAGTTTCTACGGCTGCGGCCCGGTATCAGAATTTATCTTTAAATACCTTAAAACTCGCCGGCCAGTGTGGGAAGTTGAAATGTTGTTTAAATTATGAGTTGGATACTTATTTAGATGCGTTAAAGGATATTCCGGATCGCATTGAAAATTTAGATACTGAAGCCGGATACGCCCGTCATCAAAAGACAGATATTTTTAAGAAAATTATGTGGTTTAGTTACCAGGGTGATGAAAACTGGATTCCGGTTAAAGCCGCTCGTGTAAAAGAGATCATGGTGATGAATAAGGCAGGTAAAAAAGCACCTAACTTAAAAGAAGAAGCTGTTCAATTGGCTGCTCCGGTAATAGTTGAGAAATCTTTCGATTATGAAAATGTAGTTGGTCAGGATAGTCTTACCCGTTTAGATGAACGTTCTAAGGGCAAAAACAACCAGAACCGCAATCAAAAAAATAAAGGGAATAACAACCAGAACAGACGCGAAAGACTTCCTGCAGGTGAAAAAACTCCGCAAGCGAATGCTAAGCCACAACAAGTAAATCCGAAACCTCAGGCAATCAACAAGCCTCAGCAAAACGGGCCTAAAGTACAACCAAGTACTACCCCTAAGCCGCAGCAACCTGTTCAAAAACCACAGCATGTTAACGGTCCAAAGCCACAGAATAATGGGCCAAGGCCTCCGAAACCAGTAGTTAAGGCAGAGGGCGAGGCAATGGCAGATGGTGCAAAACCAGAGCAAAGCAAGAATAAAAACAGAAACAACCGTAGGAAAAATAATAACCGCAGAAAAGATAATGGTTCAGACAATAAACCTGCTGCTGAATAAAAAACGAGCTTATCTACTTATTTTTCTGCTTGGTGCATCCCTTTTTTGGGGTTGCACTTCTAGTGTGATCGATTCTAACGTTAAAGTATCGGAACGGAAATGGACCTATAGGAATCATATTGTTAATTCGTTTGAGATAAAGGATAATACCAAGCCTTATAATATCTATTTCAAGCTGAGGCATACAGCTGATTACAAGTATTCGAATATTTTTATCCTGGCGCATTTCAAAGACGGAAAGAATATGGTCACTAAGCGTTATCAGTTTAAACTGGCAAAAAACGATGGCGAATGGCTCGGAAGTGGTTCTGGAAATATCTTCAGCTATGTACTTCCCATGCAAACAAATTATCGTTTCTCAAAAAATGGAAAGTTTAGTGTCGAAATTGAACAAAATATGAGAGACAATCCGCTGGTTGAGGTGGTGGATTTAGGTATTTTGGTAGAAGAGTCTAAATAATTTTGGTTTTTTATATTAAATAGTTTAAAATTATTCTTTCTGTAGGTTTTTGTATGTCGATATTAAGTTAATAACGCTGTTTGTTTAGTATTTCTGTTGTATGTTGAAGAAACAAGCGCCGAAATAATCTTTCTTGTAATAAAATCGTTATCATTGTTTTATCAACTAAATCAATGACTTATGATAAAAACACTACTCAAAATCTCCCTCCCCATTTTTTTTCTGATCATTTCCAGCCAATTATTTGCACAAAGTTTGCAAGGTAAGGTTTCAGATACATCAGGCGTTGCCATCCCTGGCGCAAGTGTACAGGTGGTTGGCCAAAAGATAGGAACATCAACTGACGGAAATGGCATGTATGTTTTAAAGTTCCCTGCACCCGGCACCTATAAGGTCAGGGTTACTTTTACAGGATATGTAAATGCAGAACAGGAAGTTGCCATTGAAAACACAGTTAAAACATTAGATTTCTCCTTATCAGAAACCAAATCAGATTTGGGGGATGTCGTTGTAATCGGTTCAAGATCCACACCGAGAACAAATATAGAAAGCGTTGTACCAGTAGATTTAATCTCATCGAAAGATGTTAAGGTTTTTGCTCAGACAGATTTAACGCAGATTTTGAACTTCGTAGCACCCTCTTTTAGCTCAAACAGGCAAACCGTTTCAGATGGAACAGATCATATCGATCCTGCATCATTGCGTGGTCTTGGGCCAGATCAGGTATTGGTTTTGGTAAACGGAAAACGAAGACATACTACAGCACTCGTAAATATTAATGGTACTTTCGGTCGCGGTTCAGTTGGTACAGATTTAAATTCTATTCCAGTATCAGCTATCGAAAGAATTGAAGTTTTACGCGACGGCGCTGCAGCGCAATATGGTTCTGATGCCATTGCGGGCGTAATCAATATTGTATTAAAAAAGGTTACCCCATATAGTTTTTCTACATCATTTGGTCAATCTGATTCCAAAGCCTTAGGCAGAGAATTTAATGATGGGCGCACCTTTCAGGCAGATTTTAGTAAAGGCTGGGCATTTAAAAATGATAAAGGCTTCATCAATTTAGCTGCACAATACCTGCAAAGAGACTTCACCAATCGTGGTGGGCTAGATACCCGCCCACTTTTATATTCTGGTAATCCTACCCGTGGTGCTACAGAAACTGAAGCCGCATTTCAGGCGCGTTTTGCTAATCTGAAAGCAGCTGATGATGCAAGAGCTGCAGCCAATGGCCTGGATCGAAATAATATGCGGGTTGGTAATTCGGATTCTAAAAACGGTGGTGCTTTCTTAAACGGACAATTTAATTTTGGAAAAACCACTCAACTTTATTATGCCGCAGGTTTTACCCATAAAACCGGAAGTGCAGCAGGCTTTTATCGCTTGCCTACGCAAACCACACAAATCGACTTATCAATTTACCCTAATGGATTCCTTCCGCTAATTGATACTAAAATTAATGATTACTCTCTTTCTGTGGGCTTGAGAGGAAAAGTGGGGACCTGGGATTATGATTTGAGTAATACCAGTGGAGAAAATAACATCAAGTTTGATATCAACAATACGGTTAATGCTTCATTACCCACAGGAACAAGCCCGACATCATTTTATGCAGGCGAATTACTTTTCAGACAAAATACCAGTAATTTTGATATCAATAAAAAACACATTTTTGATGGTGGATTTTTAAGTTCGCTGAATACCGCTTTTGGTGCTGAATTCAGGATAGATAATTACCAGATCAGAGAAGGTGAATTGTTGTCTTATTCTAATGGAGGCCGATTAATCGGAGCTTCACCAACAGCATCAGGAGCTCAGGTTTTCCCTGGTTTTAAGCCAGCAAATGCCCTGGATCAATCCAGACATAATCTTGGTGCCTATGCAGATTTTGAAGCGGAATTTGGTCCCCGGGTTACTTTAGGTGCTGCTGGGCGATATGAAAACTACAGTGATTTTGGATCAAATTTCTCTTATAAATTTACAGGTAAGGTTAAGGTTATTGGTGATATTTCTTTGCGTGGGGCCTATGCAACTGGATTTAGGGCACCATCTTTACACCAACAATATTTTAATAATGAAAGCACGCAGTTTGTGGGAACCGTGGCTACGCAGGTATTAACGGTGAACAATAGTAATCCAATTGTGGGTCAGTTTGGCGTGGGCGAGCTTAAGCCAGAGATTTCTAAATCCGGAAGCATCGGTTTGGCTGGTCGAATTGCCAAAACATTTACTTTCACTGTTGATGCTTATAACATTGATATCAGCGATCGGATTGTATTCTCCAGTCAGTATGCAAGAGAACGTTCGGGAGGGGCGCTGGTTCCAACGGGTGTAGTTAACCAAATTTTAAATACGGTAGATCCAACAGCGCAAATTAACAGTGTGCAATTTTTCACCAATGCCATTAAAACCAATACGGCAGGTATTGATGTAGTGTTGACGAATAAATTTACATTAGGTGCTAAAAGCAGCTTAATTTTAAGTGTTGCCGGAAATGTAAATAAAACAGTAGTAAGAAGTGTGCGTGGATCAGATAGAATTGAAAGCGACCCGACGTTGAAAGCAAAACTTTTTGACCGATTAGAGCGCTCACGTTTCGAGAGCTCGGTACCGAAAAATAAATTAAATATCACTGCAACATATAATCTGGATAAACTATCGTTTGTAGCCAGAACCGTTCGTTTTGGTGAAGTGACTTATTTAAATGCAATTGATCCAAATATTCCGGCAAACGGTTTGCCAACCCAGCTTGATCAAACCTTTTCACCAAAATGGGTTTCAGATTTTTCGGTAAGTTATGCCGCAAGTAAAGTTTGGTCGGTAACGGTTGGGGCAAACAATATCTTCGATGTTTATCCAGACAAGTTGTATATCGACCCTAGAAACAACGAAACAAATTTCAATAGTGCACCAACAAGCAGCTATTCAGGAGGTTTAGACAATACTTCCAACGGAAGATTTTTATATCCAAGGGCAGTAAGTCAGTTCGGCTTTAGCGGACGTTACGTTTACGGAAAGATAGCTTGTACTTTTTAAGATCATACTAGCCAAAACAACCAGAAGCGCTGCGCAGAAATGTTCAGCGCTTTTTATTTAGCTTTGGTAGTCATTATTTAATTCATTCAATAATTGATTGATTCACTCATTCATTAATTATAAAAACTGTAACAAATTTTCAAGCTTCATTCCTCTTGATCCTTTCAATAAAACCAAATTGTTTGTAACTGGATTTTGCTGTAAATAATCGGCTGCTTCTGCTGGTGTTTCAAAAAAGACGCCTTCGAATTGATCTTTAAAGGCATAAAAATATTTTCCGATAAAGATAATTTGATGTAAGCCACTTTCTACCGCTTGTTTAGCGATTATTTCATGTTGTGTAGCAGATTCAGGTCCAAGTTCGAACATGTCGCCTAAAATGGCCGTCTTTTGATCTGCAGATAGAACAGAAATATTATTTAGCGCAGCAGTCACGCTACTTGGATTGGCGTTGTAGAAATCGCAGATTACCGTATTGTGATCTGTTTTAGTTAACTGAGAGCGGTTGTTTTTTGGTTCATAATTCGCTAAACCCTTGTTTATTTCTTCTGGCTGCATCTCAAAGAAATCTCCAATACAAATGGCTGCCAGTATATTTTCAAAATTATAACTTCCTGTTAAGTTGGTTTTTACTGAAGAGGAAATCTCATGATTGGTCCATTCAACCTCTATAAAAGGGTCGCTATTTTTTAATGCTCCCTTAATGGTATTGCCATTTTCAGTTCCGTAATACAGTAATTTATTTAAGCCAGCTTTCTGGCTCATTTCCATCAGAAAAGCATTATCTCTGTTGATAAAAGTATAGCCATTATGTGCTTTCAGGTAAGCATAAAGTTCAGCTTTGCCTTTTTTTACGCCCTCAAATCCGCCAAAACCATCTAAATGTGCCATGCCTACATTGGTAATAATGCCGTGTGTAGGTTGTGCAATGGTACAAAGTAGTTCAATTTCTTTCTGATGATTAGCCCCCATTTCAATGATGGCAATTTCTACTTTATTGGTTATCGATAAAATAGAAAGTGGAACACCAATGTGGTTATTCAGGTTGCCAAATGTGGCGAAAGTTTTATATCGTTCGGATAATACGGCGTTAACTAACTCTTTACTTGTGGTTTTGCCATTGCTTCCGGTTAAGCCAATTACTGGGATATTCAATTGCTCACGGTGATAGCAGGCTAAGTTTTGAAGTGCCGACAGCACATCATCAACCAGTAAGCATTTTTCACCTGCAAATTCTACTTCGTCAATCACAGCATAGGCCGCACCCTTTTCAATAGCCTGAGTGGCAAATTTATTTGCATTAAAATTGTCGCCTTTTAACGCAAAAAAGATAGAACCAGGAATAATATTTCTAGTATCGGTAGAGATTATAGGGCTTTTTAGAAAGTGTTGGTATAATTCGGCGGTATTAATCATGTTTCTTCGTAAAAAATATGCTGTAAAATTAATGTTTAGCATCAACAAAAAGCAAAATTACTACATTAGATAAAATTTTATTGTTTATGAAAAGAAGCATTGCGTTTTGTCTGTTTTTAATTGCTATATCTGTTACTTTAAATGCCCAGGTGAAGTCGCCAGACGAATTTTTAGGTTACGAACTCGGATCGCATTTTACGCCACACTATAAGGTAGCCGATTATTTCAGACAAACGGCTTTAGCTTCTCCAAAAAATATTAAGTTAATCGAATACGGCAAAACCAACGAAGGAAGGCCGTTAATGGTTGCCGTAATTTCATCGCCGGAAAATATTTCCAAAATAGAAGAGATCCGGAGTAACAATTTAAAGTTGGCATCGGGCGGCACTTCGAATATTGATTTAGCAAACCAGCCTGTAATTACCTGGCTCAGCTATAACGTACATGGAAATGAAGCAAACTCAACTGAAACATCTATGAAGATGCTTTATACATTGGCTTCAGGTACAAATCAGCAGGCAAAGGCATGGTTAAAAAACACCGTTGTGGTGATTGATCCCTGTCTGAATCCGGATGGAAGAGATCGGTATGTAAATTATTTCAACAGTGTGGTGGGTAAAACGCCAAATGCCGATCCGACATCCAGAGAGCATATTGAGCCTTGGCCGGGTGGCAGACCGAATCACTATTATTTTGATTTAAACCGCGACTGGGCATGGCAAACACAGGTAGAAAGTCAGCAAAGGTTGGCGCTCTATAACGATTGGATGCCGCAGGTGCATGTAGATTTTCATGAGCAAAGTTATAATGAACCTTACTACTTCGCGCCGGCAGCAGAGCCGGTTCATCAAGATATTACGCCTTGGCAGAAAAGTTTCCAGGTTGTTGTGGGTAAAAACAATGCGAAATATTTCGATGCCGAAGGTTGGCAGTATTTTACAAAGGAACGGTTTGATCTATTGTATCCATCATACGGTGATACTTATCCATTGTATAATGGCTCTATTGGAATGACTTATGAGCAGGGAGGCATCAGGGCTGGTTTATCTGTGGTTACAAACGATGGTGATACCTTAACGTTGAAGGACCGCATTGCGCATCATTTTACCACAGGGATGTCTACCATCGAGGTTTCATCACAAAATCACAATAAACTGCTGGAAGAATATAAAAAATATTTTCAGCAGGAAATGACCAGTTCGCCAGGAGTTTACAAAACCTTTATCATAAAGGCAAGTAACGTATCGCGCCAAAAGAAATTAGCCGAACTACTGAGGAAAAATAAGATTGAATTTGCTTATGGAGGAAAAAAATCGGGAAAAGGTTATGATTACGATACACAGAAAGAAGAAAGTTTTTCCATTAATCGGAATGATTTAATCGTGAACATGCAGCAACCGCGTGCGGTTTTGGCAAATGTTTTATTGGAGCCACAAACCTTGGTTACAGATTCGAATACTTACGATATTACTGCCTGGGCACTTCCTTATGTTTATGGTTTGAAAGGATATGCCAGTAAGGAGAGTTTTAAAGGAAAATATGCTGATCTCGCAATTCCCGATGATGCATCAAATGATATCGAAAAACCCTTAGCCTGGTTATTCTCCTGGGGATCAGCGGAAGATGCGCAGGTTTTAAATAAGCTGCAACAAGAAAACATTAAAGTCCGTCAGGCAGATCAGCCATTTACGGTTGCAGGTAAAGAATATCCTGCAGGAACGTTGATTGTTTTAAGAACAGAGAATGAGCGGTCAGTTAAAAATTTGAGATCAAAAGTAGTGTCTGCTACAAAACAGCTTAATAAACCTGTTGTGGGAATTACCAGTGGATTTGTAGAAAAGGGAAAAGATTTCGGATCAAACGTATATCCGATTTTAAAGCAGCCAAAAGTAGCTATAGTATCAGGAAACGAAGTTTCATCTCTGGCATTTGGTGAAGTTTGGTTTTATTTAGAGCACGATTTAAATCTTACGCCAATTATTATAACCACTAAAGACATCAATAACTTAGATATCAATAAGGTGAATACGCTGATCCTTCCCGATGGAAGTTATAGTGCCTATATAGGTGATGGCTTAACGGCCTGGTTAAATAAGGGTGGAAAGCTTATCCTTATGGAAGATGCAGTGGAGAGTGTATTGGATAAAAAAGGATTCGGCATTAAAAAGAAGGAAATTGCGGTGAAGAAAGATGAAAAGCCTTCGCCAAGTAAATTGCTTTTTAAGGATAAAGACAAAGATGATTACGAGGCCTCAATTCCGGGAGCTATCTATAAGGTAAATCTGGATGCTTCTCACCCTTTCGCGTATGGTATTGGAAAAACTTATTATACCCTAAAAACTGATCGTAAGATATATGAAGCCTTTACAGAAGGTTGGAACGTAGGCATGATAAATGAGAAAGGTTTAATGGCTGGAGTAGTCGGAAAAAAGGTTCGTGAAGAGTTAAAATCAGGTTTATTGATTGGTGTTCAGGATTTCGGTCGTGGAACAGTCGTTTATTTAGCAAATGATCCACTTTTCAGGAACTTTTGGGAAGGTGGAAAGACACTTTTCAGTAATGTGGTGTTTTGTAAGTATTAGTATATTAATACACATTCTATTAAATAGCTTAATTTCTCAGAGCGTATCTCAGAATTATAATTTATCAACTTACGAAATTTCAAAAGCCTGTGCGCTGAAGAATTTCGCAAGTTTTGATGAGAGTATCGTAAAACGTTCGAAGTATTTCTCTTAATAAAGATCTCCAAAACTTTGCAAGTTGATCTTCATTCATAAAACTTAGACAGTTTCTTATAGTGAATAATGTTTTGCATTCTTATTTGACTGTTGTTGGTGATTAAAATTTAATTTAGTTTTTATTTTTAATAATAAAAATGGTCATTTTTGAATAATTTGTATTTTTTATAACACAATTTTAACTTTAAACTGTGAATATTCTGATTTTTACCATTTTTATTGAAGAATTTGTGGTTTATAAAGTCATTTTATTTAATTTATGTTGTTTTTTGTTAGATTTCACTCCTTTCAATTCGAATCGCAGTATTTTTGTTACAATCTTTAAGTTGCTGGTAGTTAAGCTATTACTCAAATTAAGAGTATGATTGTCTGACAATTGTTAAAAATTGTTAAAAAAAGTTTCCTTTCATGAAGGTCAAAACCTAATTTAGATCATCATTAATCATTAACTAACCTATTTTCTAAACTATGAAAAAACTTCTACAGAGTTTGTTCATTTTGTTGTTTATTGCTTTTACGGCAGTAGGACAAGATCGAACAATATCGGGTACAGTTACTTCTGCGGATGACAAACTACCTCTTCCCGGAGTAAACGTAAAAATTAAGGGTGCTCAAGGTGGCACAGTAACCGGAGCAGACGGGAAATTTACAGTAAGAACTCCCTCAGGCGCCACAGCATTAGAATTCAGCTCTATCGGATTCACCACTCAAACGATCACAATTGGCACCTCTGGAACCATTAATGTTGCATTAGCGGGCGATGCTACTTCTTTAAGTGAAGTTGTAGTTACCGGACTAGGTGGAACTAGAGACCAGAAGGCTCTCGGTTATTCTGTAGCTAAGGTGGATGGAGATCGATTAAACAACGCCAGAATCACAGATGTTAACACGGCTTTAGCTGGTAAAGTTGCAGGTGTTCAATTGAATGGTTCTCCAAGTTCTTCATTTGATAATGCTTCAATCATTATTCGTGGTATTAATGGCGTATCACTAGGCGCTCCATTATTCGTTATCGATGGTACTCCAACTACTGCTGATAACGTAAATATGGATAATGTTGAAAGTTTAACCGTTTTGAAAGGTGCGGCAGCAGCAGCATTATATGGTCAGAGAGCTTATAATGGTGTAGTGGTAATAACAAACAAGAAAGGTTCCAGAAAACCTGGAACTTCAGTTGAACTAAACACTGGTTATACTGCAGAAAAGGCGGCTTTATTACCTGATTATCAAAATGAATACGCTGGAGGTTACACTGCTGAATGGCCAACTTTCGTATATGACCCTGCTATCCACCCTGCATCTTGGGCATCATTCAATGGTCAGAAAATGTTAGAATATGGCGCAGATGCAAGTTTTGGTCCAAAAATCGACGGCAGTCAATATAGGCCTTACTATAGCTGGTTGCCAGGAGAGAATTTTGGTAAAACTGTTGCAATTACAGCTCAGCCAGACAATATTAAAGATTTCCTTCAAACTGGTGGAAACTTTAATACATCTATTGCCTTTACAACTGGTGGTGATGCTTATAATCTTCGTGTTGGCTATACCAACCAAACGAGAACATTAATTCAGCAAAACTCAAATAGAAATATCAATATTTTTAACATTAATGGAAGTTATGATATTAGTAAAAAATTAACGGTTTCTACCGATTTACAATTTTCTAGAGAAGAGAGAAGAGGCCAGCCTTATGAAGGTTATAGGAATGATGGTTTAAATATTGTTCAGGGTTTCAACCAATGGTTTCAGAGACAGTTGGATATGAAAGAAATGGAGGCAAATCAAACGCTAGCTAATGGTAATCCAACTTCTTGGAATATTGGAGATCCAAATGGAAGCGGAGACTTAGATGCCATTGGTACGCCTCAGTATTGGGATAATCCATTTTGGGTTGCCAACAATAATTTCCGTACGGCCAGAAGAAATCGAATTTTCGGAAATCTTGGATTAAAATATAATATCACAAATGAATTGGCTTTGCAAGGTATAATCCGTGCAGACGTAAATACTTTATTGGGTGATGAACGTATGGCAACCGGTGGTTTGCAGCAAGACTATTTCAAAACAACTTCTAATAATAATAACGAATTTAACTATGAGTTGAATGCAACCTATAAAAAGTCATGGGGCGACTTTAGCTTTGATGCTTTGTTAGGTGGTAACATCAGACATGAACGAAGAGAAGGTTTGAACATGGAAACCGCAGGTGGTTTAAGTTTCCGTAATTACTTCAACATTGCGGCTTCTGTTGCTAGACCAATTACTGCAAACACTTTCTATGAAAAGGAAGTAAGAAGTGTATATGGAAAAGCATCTTTGGGTTACAAAGGTTTCCTATATCTTGATGTTACTGGAAGAAATGATTGGTCATCTGTTTTCGCACCAGACTTAAATTCTTATTTCTATCCATCTGTTTCAGGATCATTTATTGCATCTCAATTCTTTTCTGAGCGCTTAAAAAATATAGTTTCATTCGCAAAGGTTAGAGCTTCTTATGCAAGAGTTGGTTCTGACTTAGATCCTTTCCAGTTAATGTTACAATATAATATCAGACAATCTTATGGCGATAATGCTGCAATCAACATTGGCGACCAATTAAGAGATGGAAGAATTAAACCTGCTTTATCCGGTTCAATTGAGGTGGGTACAGAATTAAAGTTTTTAAAAGACAGAATTGGAATCGACTTTTCATATTATAAGAACAATAACAAAGACCAGATCATTTCGGTTACCGCAAATGGTGCTACAGGTTTCTCAAGTAACTTGATCAATGCAGGGCAATTGACTAATCGAGGTCTTGAGTTAGCCTTAACCGGTACCCCTGTAAAAACAACAAATGTATCTTGGGATATATCCGTTAACTATAGCAGAAGCAGAACTATAGTCGATGAAATTACCCCAAATCAAGACAATGTTTTATATGAAAACTCTACTTTTTTTGGAAGCAGTTTGAATTTGACAAAGGGTGAAGAATGGGGAAGAGTTTTAGGTAATAAATTTAATAGAGATGCTAATGGCAATATGATTATTGGCTCAAATGGTCAGCCAACTTTCAGTACTGCTCAATTCATCGGTTTTGCAAGACCAAGATATAATGGTGGTGCATTCAGTTCATTAAGAGTTTATAATTTTGATTTCTCATTCTCTTTAGATTTCCAAAAAGGTGGTTTATTTAATTCTACTACACGTGCATTTAATATGGGAAGTGGTTTATCTACTGAAACGCTTGGTGTGAATGATAAAGGCATCGACTGGAGATTGCCTGTGTCTCAAGGTGGAGGTTATAAATTTGCAGGTGTGCTGGCTAACGGACAGCCTAATAATAGATACATTGAAGCGAGTTCGGCATTTTATACTGGAATGCAGAATGGTGCTGGTGAAATGTTCATGATTGACGCATCATACTTAAAATTAAGAGAAGTAAGATTAGGCTATTCAGTACCAACTCGCTTTCTTAAAACAAAGTTAGGGTTAGTTAAATCTGCAAACTTAGGCTTAATTGTAGGAAATGCTTGGTTAATATCTGCTCCCGCAAAAAAATATGGTGTTGATCCTTCAGAGTTGGAAAACTTCTGGCAAGAAGGCGGTCAATTGCCTCAAACCAGAACTTTTGGTTTTAATTTGAGACTTGGCTTTTAATTAATAATAGAAGAAATCATGAGTAAGATAAAAATATATGTATCGCTTTCACTTGTTTTTGCAAGTGTTATGCTGAATGGGTGTAAAAAACCTGGTGATTTTGGGGATATGAATATTGACCCAACTCAGGTACCTAACCCAACAACTAAATCTCTGTTTACAAATTCGTTACAGGCGCTTTCAGGATCTGTAACCACAACAACGGGTCAGGCACAAAGCTTACCTGCACTTGTAACCGGGCCTAATATAGGCTTTATATGGGCGCAGCACATGTCTGAAGGACCATATCTAACCAGTTCAAATTACGGAGATGCAGCTGCAGGACAGTCATACTGGACGTATTACACAGGCGCACTAATTAATCTTAAAAAAATTATTGATGCGAATAATGCTGGTGGACTTGAAGCAGAAGTAACTGCTAATGGATCGAAAAACAATCAGCTTGCAGCAGCTAGAATACTGAAAGCGTTTGTTTTCTGGAAACTTACTGATAGATGGGGCGATTTACCATATGATGAAGCGCTGCAAGGAGCAACTAATTTGACTCCCAAGTATCAGAAGCAAGAGCTTATTTATGCAGATTTATTTAAAGAACTTAAAGAAGCTGCAGCACAAATAGATGGCGGAGCTGGTATGCAAGGAGATATTCTTTTGGATGGAGATATGTCAATGTGGAAAAAGTTTGCTGCTACACAAAGATTGTTTATGGCATTAAGGTTGTCAAAATTGTTTCCTGCAGCTGGTGGTTTAGCTGCTACAGAATTTAATGCAGCTCTTCCAGATGTAATTGGAGCAGGCGAAGACATTGCCTATACCTATTTATCTGGCGATCCAATCAATAATAATCCATGGTATGTAAACTATTCTATTTCAAACAGAAATGATTTTGCAGTAAGTGAACCATTGGTTCGTTACATGAGGGCAAACGGGGCTGGAACAGATCCAAGATTGCCAGTTTTCGCTGAGACACTGCCGAATGGAACAATCCGCGGATTAGAATACGGCAGAACTACTCAGGTTAATATTCCCAATGTTTATAGTCGTTTAGGAACTGCTTTTAGAAGTCAGGATTCTCCTGGTTATTGGTTAACCTATGCTCAGGTTTGTTTTGCAAAAGCAGAAGCTACTAAATTGGGATGGATCTCTGGAGGCGATGCATCGGCTAAAACGTTCTACGATGAGGGGATTGATGCTTCACTTCAACTCTATGGTGTTCCGGATGCAACATTCAAAAATCAAACTGGCATTGCTTACTTACCCGCTACAGCAATTCAACAAATCTCAACTCAAAGATGGATTCACCTTTTCCTTAATGGATGGGAAGCATGGTCTGAGTGGAGAAGAACAGGTTTTCCTGTATTAACTCCTGGCCCTGGTAATACAAACAGTGGTGGAGGCATTCCAAGAAGGCAAGCATACCCTGTAGCTGACAAAACCTCTAACAGAATCAATTATGAGGCTGTTATTGTGCAGCAAGGTCCAGATAATATTAACACAAGAATGTGGTGGGATAAACCAAATCCATAAACTAAAAAAGGGAGCCTCAGGGTTCCCTTTTTTGTTTAAAAGATATAGTTTAAGGTATTAATAGATTGGGGTCTGCTCACTGTTGTTAATATGCTTGCTTTTACCTATTACCTAGTGATGAAATATATTAAATTAGCTTAATTTAAATGAGGTTCGATAGTTAATAAATCTATAGTAGTTTTACTTATTTCAAATTTGCTACAATTATATTCTTTCAAATTTACATCATTATTTTCCACTTGAAAAAAGGCGAATAAATGTCATCGTTAGTATATTGATACGGAGATATTGGTTAAGGTTTTAGTTTTAGATTGTTCATGCAGATAATGGAATTTATTTCCGTTGTATTCTTTTAATTTGTTCGCAGTTTACACTTACTGCTATCAAAAGTATAATCCTTTCTTATTCAAGTTTTTATAAATAGAATGTAATCTAGTCTTATAAGATGTAGTAATCATTTTATAAAAAAAATACACTTTTCGCCAAAAATATGCTGTTTGTTGTCTTATTACTATGTCAAAACCATTAAATAATAGCAGCTTATAGTACTAATTTTTAATAAATATCAATGAATTTTAAACAAAAACAGTTAAAAAATTCTTTTAAAATATTTTTAAGTATATGATTTATAGTGTTTTAAGATTTTACTTCTCATGGTTGTTAAAAAATGTTAAATAATATTTCTTAACTCAATCACCAAAAGTTAAATTAGGAGAATCATTAATCATTAACTAACCTTTTTTTAAATTATGAAAAAACTTCTACAAAGTTTGTTCATTCTTATGTTTTTTGCTTTTGGAGCAATGGCACAAGAAAGAACAATTACTGGTACAGTTACTTCTTCGGACGACAAATTACCGATCCCTGGAGTAAGCGTAAAAGTAAAAGGTACCCAAATCGGTACCGTAACTGATGCTAATGGAAAGTACGCTTTAAGACTTCCATCTGGCGCTAACACCCTAGACTTTTCTTATATTGGATTTGTAACTCAAAGTAGAAACTTGGGTTCTTCAAGTACATTGAACATTGTCCTTACGGGTGATGCTGCCTCTCTTGATGAAGTAATCGTAACTGCTGCAGGTTTAACAGCGAGTAGAAGATCTTTGGGTACGGTAAACACTACCATTAAGTCTGAGCAATTAATTGGTGCTAAACCGACCAATATTGCTAGTGGTTTATTAGGTAAGGTAGCCGGTTTGCAAATTAACGGAACATCTGGAGGAACGAACCCTAATTTCAGGGTTGTATTAAGGGGGCAAAGGTCTCTAACTGGTAACAACGAGGCGCTTGTAGTTTTGGATGCAGTTATTGTTCCTAATTCTGTATTAGGAAACTTAAATCCGGAGGATATTGAAAACGTAACTGTTTTAAACGGAGCAAGTGGTGCCGCCCTTTACGGTTCTGATGCATCAAACGGTGCATTAATTATCACAACTAAAAAAGGTAAACAAGGGAAATTGGAAATCAAAGCACAACAAACTGTAACTGTTGAGCAGGTTGCATTCTTCCCTAAGTTACAAGAGCAATTTGGTGGTGGTTCGGATAATGACTTAAAACTTTATTTAGGTTATGAGAATCAACAGTATGGACCAGCTTTCGATGGGGTACCCAGAGAAATTGGTTTGCCATTAGCTGATGGTACAGTAAAAATGAGTCCTTACGAATGGGGTAATGACAAATATGACTTTTGGGACAATGGATTAACCAGTCAAAGTGATTTATCTTTGTCTTCTGGAGACGAAAAAGGAACTTTATTTATTTCAGGTCAGTATGTTGATGTAAGTGGTACACTTCCAAAAGACAGATTTAATAAAGCAAATGTTCGTTTCAATGGAACGAGAAATTTACTTAAAAACCTGTCAACTTCATTCGCCTTGAGTTATGCTCAAAATCGTTATAATCAAACTACATCAACTGGGTTTTATGATCAAATGCTACAGAGTCCAGGTAACTTGCCTATCACCTCTTTTAAAGACTGGAAAAATGATCCTTTTGCTGATCCAAGTGGTTATCCAAATGCATATTATACCAATCCTTACTTTAGTATTGATAATTTCCGTGAAAATGTAAGAAATGACTATTTTACCGGAAGCTGGGATTTAAAATATAGTCCGGCCACCTGGGTTGACTTAACTTATCGTGTTGGATTTAATAGTAGAAACAATTCGGGTAAATCATATTCTGACATTTACAAATTTAACGATTACATCAAAACCAGACCTGAAATTGGTGCTTATAAGAGAACTGATGTTGTGGGTGGTGTAACCGATAACTCTTTATATACCGGCCGTATTACAAATGAATTTCAGGCATCATTTAAAAAAACCGTGAACGATTTCAATTTTAATTTAATTGCTGCTGCATTTTTGCGTCAGGATCGTACCAAATCTTTAGAAGCTTCTGTTAGTGGATTGGTTCAACCAGGATTATTTAATCTTAGCAATAGTACAAATACACCTATTGCAACCGAGACAAACTATTTGGCACGTCAGCAAGCTATTTATGGATTATTAAATGTGAGTTTTAAGAATTACTTATTCTTAAGTGCCACAGCACGTAATGATTGGGATTCTCGTTTATCCGCTTCCAATAGATCATTCTTCTATCCAGCTGGAACGATCTCATTTGTACCAACAGATGCAATTCCTGCATTAAAAGAAATCAAAGCAATTGATTATATCAAATTAAGAGCCGGTTTATCTAAAGTAGGTCTAGTTAACGTAGGTGGTGCTACAAATACTTTAGGTGCTTACCGTTTAGATGCTACTTTCAATCAAAATTCTGGTTTTCCTTATAACGGGATAGGCGGATTTACTGTAGGGAACAGTATTGTATCTCCAAATATTACACCAGAGTTTTCTTATTCTTTCGAAGCAGGTGCTGATATGTCCTTCTTGAAAGATAGAATTAATGCAAGCTTTACTTATTACACTACTAAAACTAAAAATCAAACGGTAACGGCAGCTGTTGCTAACTCGTCTGGTTTTAGCAATTATTTGTTGAATGCTGGTCAAACAAGTAGTAAAGGTATTGAGACAACGTTAGGAATCGTTCCTGTTAGGACATCTAACTGGACGGTAACAGTTGCTGCTAATTACGCGCACTACAACAATATGGTTGATGAGTTACTTGCAGGAATTCCGAGTATCAACTTATCAAATACAACAAACGCAGGATCTTATGGTATAGCTGGTCAACCTTTCCCTGTATTGCAAGGCAGATCTTATAATAGAGATCCTCAGGGAAGAATAATTGTTGATCGCGTAACTGGTTATCCATCAGGAACTTCAACTTTATCTGTTTTCGGAAATGCAGCCCCTACTGATATCTTTGGTATTAACCTAAGCGCAACCTTTAAAGGAATCACTTTAACAGCTTTGGCAGAATATAGAGGTGGTTACTCGGTTTATAATGGTATTGGTTCAGGTAGTTTGGATTTCAGTGGTGCAGGTATCAATACAGTAGCTTACAACAGAGAGCGTTTTGTAATCCCTAATTCAGCTTATCTTGATCCAGCAACAAACACTTATGTTCAAAATACAAACATTACCATTAAAGATGGTGGTCCGGGTTATTGGACAATTGGTGGCCCTAGAACAAGTATTGATGAAAATTATATTACTTCTGGTAACTTTTGGAAAATAAGAGAGATTACGTTAGGTTATGACTTTCCTAAATCGCTTTTGGCTAAATCTAAATTTATTCAGGCAGCGAGGATTAGTGCTCAAGGGCGTAATCTGTTCATCTTTCTGCCAAAAACAAATGTATATACAGATCCTGAATATAGTAACAGTAGTAATAATACAAACAGTGGTAATGGTGTTGGTTTAAATTCAACGCAAACGCCTCCATCCCGTTATTATGGCGCTACGTTATCACTTACTTTTTAATACAGAAATCATGAAAAAGATATTTATATTATTTTTTGTAGCTACCGTTGGTATATCCTTATCATCATGCAAAAAATACCTTGATGTTAATACAAATACCAATCAACCTATTTCAGGTACACCAGAGCTAGTGCTTCCACAGGCGATGACTGCTGTAGCAAACTTAACCTGGGGGCAAACAGCCCTTGAGGGAACAATACCCAATCCAGGGAATGCAACAACTACTGCATCGTTTAACTTTTATGGCTCACAAGTAGTAGGCTATGCCGCAAATGGTGGCGGTGTAAGTGGTTGGGGAGCAATTATTTCTTATGATTATGCTTCTACTGACTGGCAACGTTTATGGAGCAATAGCTATGATATTGCTAATGACTTTCAATATGTAATTGATCGTACAGAAGGATTAGCTGGTTATGCTCAATTTAATGCAGCGGCTAAGTTGATGAAAGCTTATACCTTTCAAAGACTAGTGGATCAATATGGAGATGTGCCCTATAGCGACGCATTAAAAGGTGCTGCAAGTGTTACGCCTAAATATGATAAAGCGACTGATGTTTACAAAGCTTTGGCAGATCTTTGTGATGCGGCAATTGTAGCATTTAAAGCTAACCCAACAGCAGCTAGTAATTTTAAAAGTGCAGATGTAATGTTTGGCTCAAGCGCAACACCTGCTGCAGAGATTACAAGATGGATCCAGTTTGCGAATACACTTAAATTAAGATTAATAGTAAGAGCAGGAAATAAAGTAACCTTTACAAGCAGAGCTTTCGATGCAGCGGGTTTTTTAACTGATGATGCTTCTATTAATCCTGGCTATACAAAAGTGATTGGAAAACAAAACCCAGCATGGAATGGTTTTGCCTACTCTGCAGCAAATGCAGCGGCGGCGGGAGGTTCTAATTATGTACCTACTCCGTTCATTATGAGTTATTATAATGGAACTAAATTAACTGATCCTGCCCGTGCAAATGTGGTCTACAAATCTGGAATTACTACAGCAACTAATCAATTAGGTAATCAATTGGCTACAGCTGGGCGTGGCGCTACACCAAACTCTTGGTTTAGAGGTACCAGTGCAACTGCTTTTGAGGCTATTGGAATTTTCAAAGGTCCGGATGCTGCTCAACCTGTTATCTTGGCTGCAGATAGTTATTTTCTTCAAGCTGAAGCAGCTTTAACTGGTATTATAACAGGTAATCCGCAAACGTTATTTAATTCAGGTATTCAGGCATCTTACAGGTATTTGTACAAAACAAATACAGGTGCTATTGCTTCTGGTAAAGATCCAGTTGCTGATGCAACTGCTTATCAAACAGCGAATGCAACTAAATATATTGCAAATTATAGCTTGGCAACAAGTCCGGCACAGCAACTAGAAGCAATCATTACACAAAAATACATTGCATTAAACTTAATCTTTGGAGATGAGGCTTGGAATGAATTTAGAAGAACAGGTTATCCGGTAAGTAACCCTGATATTAGTGCTGCTACTCCTGCGCAAACAATTGTTTCCATTGCTGGAATTTCAACCGCTGCTGATAGATTACCAACCAGGTTACTTTATCCTAGTACCGAATTTACTTATAATGGTGCAAATGTACCAACCGGCATTAATAAGTATTCAACCAAGATATTCTGGGCTAGATAGAATAGTTATTTAAATTTAAACGAAAAGAAATGAAAAGAATATTTCAAAACCTGGCAATATTATTTGTCGTACTGACATTAAGTTCTTGCCTTAAGTCTGATCCGCTTATCGGACCAGACGCCCCAAACAGTGCAGGTGCAATCATTGAATTTGATAATCCAGATTTCATCGCTTCTGGTTCTTTAACTGCAAGTGTAAAATTAGCCCGTTATCAGCTAACGCTTGCGAAAGGAACGGCATCGCCTTTAAATATCCGGGTTAACTACAGTGGTACAGGTAAACCGGCACCATCTGATGTTACCGTTGGAATTGGTATTGATGCAGCAGCGCTTACTTTGCACAATACTCAGGCCAGCAGATCTTATACATTAATTCCTGCAGCCTGGTATACCTTACCTGCAACTGTTGTTATACCTGCGGGGCAAGCAGGTGTTAACTTAACGATCCCGATAAATACTAATAACTTTGTAACGGGTTCAACATATGCACTTCCTTTGAGGATTAATTCAGCCTCACAAGGTACCATCAGTGGTAACTTCGGTTCGATAATCGTAGCTGTAGCTGCGAACTAAAAAATATATCATATTTATTAAGGCCATCCAATATTAATTGGATGGCCTTTTTGTTATACAAATATTTAGAAGACATTTCATAATTTTAAAATTATGAAATGTCTTCTAAATCTCTAATTTATAGTCGTTTATTAAAAATAATCCTGTCATTTAAATTATTTCAAAATGTAGATTTATGACGATGTTTGTCGTCTAATTGTCATTTATTCTTGCCTGTTGTTAAAAAATGTTAAATAGTATTTCAACAACATTAGATTTGCTCTCTTAAAAAATTAAAAATATCTACTAACTTAAATTTCATGAAAAAACTTCTACAAAGTTTGTTCGTACTTTTGTTCGTTGCATCCTCTGCAATGGCTCAAGACAGAACAATTACTGGTACAGTTACCTCACAGGATGACAAATTACCCATTCCTGGTGTAAGTGTACGGGTAAAAGGTGTACAATCTGGAACAGTAACAGATTCTAATGGTAAGTATTCTATTAATGTACCTTCGGGGTCTAACACTTTAGAGTATTCGTTTATTGGATACACAACGAAGTCTGTTGTGGTTTCTAATACAACAACAATTAGTGTTGCCCTTGCGACTGATGCAAAAACATTAACCGATGTTGTTGTTGTTGGGTATGGCCAACAGAGCAAAGCTTTGACAACTCAATCAACAACTACTGTAAATGCGAGTTCATTCAAGAATATGCCAATTCAAACGCCTCAACAGGCTTTACAAGGTCAGGCAGCTGGCGTAAACATGGTAAATTCTTCTGGAGTACTAGGCGCTGAGGCACAAATTACAGTTAGAGGTGGCTCATCAATCGGGGCAGGCGGCAGGCCTCTTTATGTAATTGACGGAGTTCCCTTAAATTCTTCCGGTGGTGACTATAGCCAAGCCCAAGGTGGATCTTCTTCTTTAAATCCATTGTTGAATATTAGTGCTAATGATATTGAAAGCATGACTGTGCTAAAAGACGCTTCTGCTGTGGCAATTTATGGTTCTCGTGGTTCAAATGGTGTAATTTTGATCACAACCAAAAAGGGTGCGTCTGGAAAAACGAGAATTACTGCAGAATATCAGAACGGATTTTCTTCTCCAACTGCTACTGAAGAAATGATGAATGCAGATCAATTTCGCCAGTTTAGAACAGATTATTTAAGAGCAAATAATGGAACTGTTCCAACTTATCCAACAACTAGTTATGATTGGATTGACGCAGTTGTAAGAACTGGAAAATTAAATAATGCCAATTTGAGTGCTGCAGGCGGTGATGAGAAAACACAATTCTATATTGGTGGATCATACTCTGATGAAAGTAGTTATACTCTAGGTAATCAATTACAACGTTTGTCAGGAAGATTAAACTTAACGCATAAACTATCAGATAAGATAAATTTTGGGCTTAATTATAATCTTTCACGAGTTGATATGGATAGGATTGGTTCTGAAAATAATACATACGCACCATTAACAGCTGCTTATTTACAATTACCTTATGTTACACCTTACGGTCCAGATGGGCAATTCCAGAATACTGGTTTTGTAGCTAATGTAGTTGCCATTGCTGCGACAGGTATTAATAAGAACTATTCTGACAGAAGCACAGGAAATGCATTTGCAGAATTGAAAATCATTGATGGTTTGAAATTGAAAACCGACTGGGGTATTGATAACTATGGTATTGACGAAAAATATAGAGAACTTGACCTACTTACTCCAGGTGGATATGCTTATAGATCAAACTATACGGATCGAAAATGGGTTACCAGCAATACGTTAAATTATAACAAAACTTTTGGTAAGCATACTGTAGGAGGATTGTTGGGATATAGTTTTGAAACCTCTACATTAACTCAAATTTTTGTTGAAGGATCAGGTTTTGCCAGTGATGACCTTCCGAACGTGGGATCAGCATCTACGCCAATTACAGCGTCTGAAAACATTTATGATTGGGCACTTGAGTCACAGTTTGCTCGTTTGAATTATGATTTTGATAAGAAGTATCTTTTAGAGGGATCTTTCAGAAGAGATGGATCTTCAAGATTTGGACCGAATAAAAAATATGGTAATTTCTATGCTGTATCAGGTGGATGGTTGATCTCAAATGAGAAATTTTTTAACAAAGATAACAAATACGTGCAAAGCCTTAAGCTTACCACAAGTTATGGAACAGCAGGTAATGATAACATAGGCTATTACCAGTCTGTTGGTACATTTGCATCTGGAGCTAATTATCTTGGGGCAGCTGGTTTAACCCCTGATGTAGTGCCAAACCCTAATTTAAGTTGGGAAGAAACTGCTCAGTTAGATATCGGTGTATCTGCAAGGTTATTTAATGCTATCGATTTGCAAGTAAACTACTACAATAAAAATACTACAGCATTATTAGTTAACGTTCCTTTTCCATACACTACTGGTTTCGCTTCCAGTTCGCAAAATGTAGGCGAACTGAGAAATCGTGGATTTGAATTTTCTGTGAATTCAGATAACATAAAAGGACGCGATTTTACTTGGAGAACATCATTCAACATCGCGTTTAATAAGAATAAAGTTTTATCTCTTCCAAAAAATCTTGATGAAGATGGTCGTGACTTTTTACAGGGGAGCCCTGTACAACGTGCAATCACCGGATATTCAAAAAATTCATTTTACTTAATTCGCTATAATGGTATTAACCCACAAACTGGAAATGCAGAATGGCTAAAGAAGGATGGAACACCAACTACAACTCCGACTGCAGCTGATCGGGTAATAGCTGGAAAAGGAGATCCTGATTTTCAAGGAGGTATCACTAATACTTTTACCTATAAAAACTTCGATTTAACAGCATTCTTCAACTTTACTTATGGAAATGATGTATACCTTGACGGTTTAACATTTACAGATAATTTTGGTACAGGTTCTTATAACAAAAGTGTTAAGTTGTTAGACTACTGGAAACAGCCTGGACAAAATGCTTTTGCGCCGGCATTAAATAGTTCCACTAGAACTACTTATTCTCAGGCCTCTACAGCTCAGTTAAGAGATGGTTCATATCTTCGTTTGAAAAATTTAACAGTTGGTTATAACCTTCCAAAAGAGTTTCTACAAAGAACAAAAATCTTTTCAAGCGTAAGACTTTATTTCTTAGCACAAAACATTTGGACAATTAAGAATAAAGAATTTAGAGGAGATCCTGAAATTTCAGCAAATGGTGCATCAAACTTAGTTGTAGGTCAAAGTTTCTTCGCTTTACCACAAGCAAAATCGTATACTTTTGGTGTAAATATTGGTCTTTAATAATTGAAAAAATGAAATTAAGATATTATATATTAACCTCAGCCATCGTTTTGTCGATGTTTGGCTGTAAAAAAGAACTAGATTTGTTGCCTCAACAATCTCTTTCAGATCAGATAGTTTTTAATAGCCCTGCCACTACGCTTAGCGCACTAAGGGGGGTATACAGTACTGCACAGACGCTAGATTTTTATGGTAGCTTACCGCAAGTAATAGGTGACTATATGGGAAATAATGTGGATTTCGTAGGCACATTCCCTACCCTGCAAGATCTAAATAATTTTTCAGCTGTTTCAACTAATTCAAATGTTCAGGTGCTGTGGCAGATTCATTATCAGGTAATAGCAAGAGCTAATACGATCATTTCAAAAGTGAATGGTGTTGAAGGATTATCTGCAGAAGAAAAATCTCAATACATAGCAGAGGCGAAGTTTTTACGTGCTTTAGCTTACTTCCAGTTAGCTAACTTCTTTTCTCAGCCTTTTCAGGTAAGCGCAGGTACAAATCTAAGTGTACCTTTAGTTACAGCTGATTTTACCGGAACTATTGAGTTTCCCTCAAGAAATACGCTAAGTCAGGTTCATGCACAAATCATTCAGGATTTAACAGAGGCGTCAAGTGCGTTACCTCAGTCGTATGCTGATGCTGCAGAAACCCGTGGACGTGCAACAAAAGGTGCTGCATTTGCACTGCTTTCAAGATTATACTTGTATAGAGAAGAATGGTCAAAAGCAGAAAGTGCTGCACGTAGTACGCTTTCTCAAGGTATTTATGATACCGCACCGAATTACAGCTTTTATAGTGGCAATACAAGTGAAGATGTTTTTACTATTCAAAACAGTGCTATCGACAATGGTAGAACAGGTTCTGGTGGATGGGCTTCTTACTATAATCCAGCTGCTGTTGGCGGACGCGGTGATGCTCCTTTTTCTCAGGATTTAATCAATGCATATACTTCAGAACCAGATGATAGAAGGTATAATTTAAAAAACACTGGAAATGCTGCAGACGGTTTACCTCACTTCTTTACTTCTAAGTTTCCTGATGCAGTGAATAACTCTGATAACTCTCCAGTTATTCGCACCACAGAGGTATACTTGAACCTGGCAGAAGCTTTAGCACATCAGAGTGCTACGCCTAATGTTGAAGCAGTTACAATTTTAAACTCAAGAATTAGATCAAGAGCAGGACTTGCTGCCAAAACTGTAACTTCACAACAAGCATTAATAGATGCCTTGTTAATAGAGCGTCGTAAAGAGTTAGCTTTCGAAGGACATAGCAGAATGGATTTACTTCGTAACAGACAGCCTTTGAGAGCAGGAAATGCAGCTGCAGCTTTTGGTGGTGCTAAAACGATATTACCTATTCCGCAACGAGAAATTGATAATAACGCAGGTTTGCAAGGTCAGCAAAATGCAGGATACTAAGATTTGAGCTAGTATCATTTTAAATGCAAAACGCCAACTTTCGAAAGAAAGTTGGCGTTTTGCATTTAAAAAAATTCTGATAGTAATAAATATTTGATAATAAAAAGGACTTAAAGGGCTATTTATTGTCTCGACATTTTATCATTTTAATGTAAAATGCCTTTCTAAATAGACATAAATACTTTTATTATTTTATTAAATATTGCATAATTTCCAATAATATCATACTTTGCGATTTAATTAAATAATCAATCAAACTAATTTAAATTCATGAAAAAACTTTTACAAAGTTTGTTCGTGCTTTTGTTTGTTGCGTTTAGCGCAACGGCCCAAGAGCGAACAATTAGTGGAACAGTAACATCTTCGGATGATGGACTCCCTCTTCCAGGAGTTAGTGTTAAAGCATTAGGCACACAAAATGTTGCCGTAACAGGTACTGACGGTCGGTATTCTATCAGAACAACATCTTCAGCAAAAAGCTTACAATTTTCTTATTTAGGTTTTGTAACTAAAACGGTTAATCTAACATCATCAGGTGTAATTAATGTTGGTTTAGCAAGTGATTCTCAAGCATTATCAGATGTAGTTGTTGTGGCTTACGGTACTCAAAAGAAAGAAGCTATTACAGGGTCAGTATCAAGCTTAAGTGCAAAAGATTTAGAAAGCAGAACGGTTACAAATATTACTGCGGCTCTTCAGGGATCAGCTCCAGGTATTAATGTATCTGCATCTAATGGTCAGCCAGGAAGTTCTGCAGGAATCAGAATCCGTGGTTTTGGTTCATTTTCGGCATCAAATACTCCTCTCTATGTATTAGATGGATCAGTTTACGATGGTAGTATTGGTGATATCAACCAAAATGATATCGAAAGCATTTCAGTATTAAAAGATGCGTCTTCATCGGCTTTATATGGTTCAAGAGGTGCTAATGGTGTGGTGATTATTACGACTAAAAGAGGAAAATCGTCACAGCCAACCATTAATGCAAGCATTGTTCAAGGTTTCTCAGAAAGAGGTATTCCGGAATATGAGCGTGTAAATGCACAAGAATACTATCCTTTGGTTTGGCAAGGGATTAAAAACAATCTGATGTATAATGCATCGCCACTCTTAACTGAATCAGCCGCATCTACAAGAGCTTCAGCAGATGTGTTTACAAACTTAGTTTACAATCCATTCAATGTCCCTGGTGCTCAGGTGGTCGGTACTGATGGTAAATTAAATCCTAACGCATCATTATTATATGATGATTTTGATTGGTATGATGCCATGTCTAGATTAGGAAAAAGAACTGATGCAAATTTGAGTTTCTCAGGTAAGAGTGAAAAGTCAGATTTCTTTGTTTCAATGGGATATTTAAATGATCAGGGCTTCAATATTAAATCTGATTTTCAGCGTTTTAATGCTCGGGTTAATGTGAATACACAGGTTAAACCTTGGTTAAAAACGGGTTTAAACGTTTCAGGATCAATGACTACAGCAAATACTGCAAATGATGCTGGTACGGGCAGTGGTAATAGTTTCGTTAATGCCTTTTCTTTTACCAGAGGGATTGGTCCGATTTATCCGGTTCGTGCTTATAATGCCGCTGGTCAGCCAATTATGAATAACCTAACTGGCGAACAATGGTATGACTATGGAAATCATCCAGGTGCAATCGCCCGTCCTCAAGGAGCTTCGCCCGGCAGACATGTTGTTTATGAAACATTATTAAACGAATATCTTTCAAGAAGAAACCAGGTAAGTGCCAGAACATATCTGGAAGTTAAATTTTTGAAAGATTTTACATTTACACCAACATTCAGTATTGATTTAAGAAATAATAATGGAAATACATATTGGAATCCAATTGTTGGAGATGGTGTAACTCAAAATGGATTTAAATCACAAAGCAACAGCACGGCTAGGTCATTTACTTTAAATCAAATCCTGAACTATAACAAAACAATAGGAGACCACACTATATCTGCACTTGTTGGACATGAAAATTATGATTTCAACTTCCGTACTTTCAGCGCAAGCAGAACAGGTCAGATTGTGCAAGGAAATACCGAATTCGCAAATTTTGTTACTGCTAACGCTTCCAGTGGCCAGGCCGATAATGATAGAATTGAATCATATTTCTCAAAAGCAAGTTATAGCTATAAAGACAAGTATTTTTTCGATGCTTCATTAAGACGTGATGGTTCTTCTAGATTTGCACGAGAATCAAGATGGGGAACGTTTTTCTCATTGGGTGGATCTTGGTCTATTAACAAAGATTTCTTAACAGAAGAGAACTGGCTAGATGATTTAAGGCTAAAAGTTTCATACGGACAAGTTGGTAACAATGCTTTGCTAAGTGGTACCAATACTTTGCTTGATGGTAATAACAATAGCTTATATTATGCAGATAGAGCATTCTATGATTTAGGTTCCAACAATGGTTCTGAGCCAGGCGCGCTGTTGTCATCAATAGCAAACCCCTTATTGAGATGGGAATCACAAAATACTTTTAATTCAGGTTTAAGCTTCTCTGTCTTCAAAAAAAGAGTTTATGGTGAGGTAGAATATTTTAAAAAGACAGTAGATAACTTGCTTCTAAGCGTACCTCAGCCATATTCGGATCCTGTTACATCAATTAATCAAAATATTGGTTCCATGTACAATTCAGGTGTCGAATTGATGTTGGGTGCAGATATTGTTAGAACAGAGAATTTTAATTGGAATTTAGTAACTAACTGGACAATCCTTAAAAATAAGGTAACTAAACTTCCAGCTGAAACGCCTCAAATCATAAGTGGTACAAAAAGAAGAGAAGTAGGTTATGATTATTATCAGTTTTGGTTAAGGCAATATGCTGGTGTAGATCCTTCAGATGGTGCTGCATTATATATTCCTGATCCTACACAAACAATTTCTGCTGCCAATAAAAGAACTGTTAATGGTATTGAATATACTACCAATCAGTCAAATGCAATTTTTGATCGTTCAGGCTCTGCAATCCCTGATTTAATGGGGTCTTTTACTAATTCATTCTCTTACAAAAACTTATCATTATCTGTATTGGTTAACTACCAAATCGGAGGTAAGTTTTATGATAGTAACTACCAAGGCTTAATGAGTACAGCTTCTTATGGGGCTGCTTTACATAAAGACTTGTTAAACGCATGGACACAAACCAATACAACAAGCAGTATTCCAAGAGCAGATTATGGTAATTCAGCTAACATCAATGCAGCCTCTACAAGATGGTTAATTGATGCTTCTTATCTTGCTATCCGCAATATAAATTTGTCTTACAGCCTACCAAAAACTTGGTTGAACAAAATTGATGTAAGCAGTGCAAAAGTGTTTGTAACCGCAGAAAACCTATATCTATTCTCCAAAAGAAAAGGCTTAAATCCTTCTGAATCTTTTGATGGAACTAACTCAAATGTATACCCACAGGCGAGAATATTAAGTGTAGGATTAAATGCTTCTTTTTAAATTTTAATAATTAATATCAAATAGATATGAAAAAGATATTTTACTCAGCAATTTTAGCCACCGTAATTTTAGGTGGATCTGGCTGTAAAAAAGATTATCTTCAAACAACACCAACAGATAAGATCGATAGCAAAGATATATTTTCGTCTACGGCTAATGCGAGTGTTGCTTTAAACGGGATATATCGTTATATGTTCGAAAGAACAACCACCACTACAAGTAATGCACAGGGAAAGCCAGGGGTTGCCGGGATTCTTTTGGGTATAGACTTCATGGGAGAAGATTTACATCAAGCGGCAGCAACATGGTTCACCTCAACAGGTGAAGGTAATTATATCGCTGCTCGTACAGATAATGCGGCTAGCAATCTTTATTATTACCGTACATTTTTTAGGATGATTGGTAATGCCAATTATATTATTGATAATATCGATGCTGTTGAAGGTCTGGCAACAGATAAGTCGAGAATTAAAGCTGAGGCTTTAACCTTAAGAGCTTATGCTTATTCTTATCTGGTTCAATTTTATGGCACAAGGTATAACCCAGATGCTAAGCCAAATAATCAACTTTCTGTTCCCCTTCCATTAAAATCTACGGATACAAAAATGCCTAGAGTTAGTGTTGAAGCTGTTTACACCGCTATCGTTGCGGATTTAGATGCAGCTATAGCGTTAAACGCAGTATCTGTTCCAAACAAAACTCATGCTGGTGTTTGGGTAGCAAGAGGACTTAGAGCAAGAGTGGCTTTAACAATGGGCGACTATACAAATGCAATCAAATATGCCAAAGAAGTTGTTGATGGTAATGTTTTCCCGTTAATGAGTCAGGCAGATTATCAAACTGGTTTTAATAACATTAACCTATCTGAGTACATGTGGGGGGCCAACCCAACTACAGAGCAAGGAGATACCTTTGGGTCGTTTTTTGCACAAATTGCTTATAATGCAAATTCAAGCTATCAGCGCGCTACACCAAAAATGATTAACTCTAAATTGTATGATTTAATTTCTTTAACAGATGTGAGAAAGAAAATGTGGGAGCCTTCACCTACCGCAACTAACTTCCCGCTACCTTTACCTACCTTTGTTAGAAGGAGTTATATGACGAGAAAGTTCTCTGTTAAGGCTGTAGGTGACCCATCTTTAGGTGATGTGCCTTGGATGAGAAGTGCAGAGATGCATTTGATTCTTGCCGAAGCTTATGCCAGAAGTGGTCAAGACGCTTTAGCACAAACTGCTTTATTTACATTAGTTTCTAAAAGAGATTTAAGTGCTGTTAAGAGTACAAAAACAGGTGCTGCTTTGGTAGACGAAATTATGGTAAACCGTAGAGTAGAACTATGGGGTGAAGGTTTTAGATATTTAGATTTAAAACGGTTGAATTTACCTTTAGACAGAACTATCGCGAACGTTCCAAATTATGTTCCAGCTTCTGTTGCTAACGTATTGCAAATTCCTGCAGGAGATCCGAGATTCTTATTTTTAATTCCTCGTGATGAGATTAATGCAAACCCAAATCTAGGTCCGCAAAACCCATAAATTAAGATTGTGTAATAATATCAAAGAGGCTGTTCAAAAACAGCCTCTTTTTTTTTGGTCTTAATTTTCTTCGAATAAGGTGTTAAATAGCAAATTCAGTCTTTTAGAAGCTATTCATGGCTTTTTTTTCTTAAAAAATAAAATTATGATGAGGATTGTGTTTCTTTAAGCATCCTTTAACAATTTATTTTTTATCCTATTTTAATGTAATTGTATCTTTTTAGTAAAAAATATATTAAAAATTTTATAAAAAGATTTGTGTTTTTCTGTTTAAGTATTACTTTTTGTTTGTTTAGGTGTTTTTTTTAGTTAGTTATTCCGGAATGAGCCATATTTATCATTTCTAATTTGTTTTGTAAAATTTGCATTACAGCATGTTAAGTTTTATATTGTGATCTTATTAACTAAACTAAACTAATTTTATGAAAAAACTTTTACAAAGTTTGTTCATCATTTTGTTCGTAGCAGGGAGTGCTATGGCTCAAGATAGAACAATCACTGGAACAGTTACGGGAAAGGAAGACGGTTTGCCGCTTCCTGGAGTAAGTGTAAAAATTAAAGGCGCAGTTGGTGGAACCACTACAACTGCAGATGGTAAATACTCAGTAAGAGTAAACTCAAAAGCTACAACATTAGAATTTTCTTACATCGGATTTCTGCCGCAGTCAAAACCAATTGGGTCAGGAAACGTAGTTAATGCAGTTCTGGCAAGCGACTCCAAAACACTTTCTGATGTAGTTGTAACTGGCTACACCACTCAATCGAAAAGAGACGTAACAGGATCTATTGCCAGCATTAGTGGAGAAAAGTTAAAAAACATGCCAGTTCAAAGTTTTGAGCAAGCCTTAGCGGGCAAAGCAGCGGGTGTTAATATTATCCAGCCAAATGGTGTATTAAATAATCCACCTGTTTTTAGGGTTCGCGGTTTCAATTCCATTTCCTTAAGTTCTTACCCACTCATTATTGTAGATGGTATTCCTGTATTTACAGATAATCAATCAAGCAATAGCGCAGCAAACAATGCTTTAGGTGATATTAATCCAGCCGATATCGAATCGATTGATATTTTGAAAGATGCAGCCTCTTCAGCCATTTATGGATCAAGGGCGGCAAATGGTGTTGTGGTGATCACGACTAAAAAGGGTAAACAAGGAAGCACTAAAGTTAATTACGAAGGTTGGGTAGGTACCACTAAAGCACAAAACCTTATACCTTTATTAAATGCATCAGAATATGTGTTGATTAAAAATGAATCCAGAACCAATATTGGTCTTGCACCCGCATTTTTCCTTCAGAATAGATCTGACGGCTCGCAGGTTGAAACGAATTGGTATGATTATGCTTATAGGGCTGCGACTTCTCAAAACCATGCATTAAATTTCTCCGGTGCAAATGATAAAACTTCATATTATGTTTCTGTTGGATATAGTAACCAGGAAGGTTTCATTATTGGAAATTCGTTCGAAAGGAAAAATGGCCGTGTAAATTTGGATCATAAACTTTTCAAGAATGTAACTATCGGTACTAATTTCTCTTATAGCAATACCCTAAACAGAGCGCCTAATACAGGGTCATTACCAGGACAAGCCTTCTCAACAGTAGGTTTAGGAAGGCTGGCAATTGTATTGCCTCCAAATGTATCGCCCTATAATGAAGATGGTTCATACAATGTGAATGCATCAGGTGCAATTGGTTTAGGAGCGAATACCATCTCTTCTAATTATCCTAATGCGGCAGTGTTAATAAATCAGGATAAAAATACCTCTGAAAGTGATCGGATTATTGCTAATGCTTACGCAGCGATTGAATTGGTAAAAGGTTTAACATTAAAAACAACATATGGGCTTGATAATCTGAAGATAGATAATAATTCATTTGTGAATCGTTTACAAGGTGATGGTTTTGCTTATAATGGAGGTGCTACCAGTAATTTTGTTAAGAATAGCAGGTGGAACTGGTCAAATACTTTAAATTATGGAGGCGTATTTGGAGATCATACCATTGGCGCGTTTGTAGGAGCTGAAGATCAGTATACTAAATCCTTAGGTTACGGAGCTACCAGACAAGGTGTTATTGATCCATTTATTGAAGTATTTCAAGGATCATTTGGGACTATTACTCCAGCTGGCTTGGTTCAGGGAGATAATGCTTTCCGTTCTTATTTTGGAAGTGTAAACTATGATTATAAGAAAAAATATTACATCACCGGATCATTCAGACGTGATGGTTACTCTGGGCTATCTGCTGGCAATAAATATGGCAACTTTGGTGGTGCATCTGCTGGTTGGGCGCTTTCTGAAGAAAATTTCTATAAAGAATCTGGTTTAAGTAAAGTGTTAACCAGAATTAAATTCCACGGGAGTTATGGTGAAGTTGGTAATATCAATATTGGTAATTATCCAGCTTTGTTTTTATATAATCCCGGGCTTTACGGTTCTGCATCAGCACTTTCTTTTTCTCAAGCAGGTAACCCTGATTTGCGTTGGGAAACCAGTAAAAAAGCAGATGTTGGTGTGAATCTGGAATTCTTAGGAGGCCGATTCTCTTTAGATGTTGATTATTACCATAATAACATTGATAATTTGGTTCAAAATGCACCGCAGGCTCCATCTAAAGGAATTCCAAACAACGTAATAACTACTAACGTTGGTAAAATGTATAATAAAGGTTTTGAGTTCACCGTAAATTCAAGAAACATTGATCATGATGATTTCACCTGGACCACCAGCTTAACCTTTAGCACCTTGAAAAATGAAGTGACTGCATTGGGTAACAACAATGCCGATGTTTTTGGTGCAACTTCATTAGAAACTGCAAATATTACCAGGGTTGGTTATCCAATCGGATCAATTTACACGGTTCCAACTGCAGGTGTTGATCCGGCAACAGGAGAACGGATTTTCATCAATAGATTTGGTCAAAAATTAAGATTTAGCTTTGCCCGGGCGGCGGCGGCACGTTACCAATATTTAGAGGGAGCTAATGCTGGTCAAAATGCACCAGCTATTGATGCAGCATTAGATGCAACCATTACAGGTCAATCTATTCCTAAGTGGTTTGGTGGTTTGGATAACAACTTCCGTTATAAAGCTTTCGATTTAACATTAGGGTTAACGTTTTCAGGAGGTAATAAAATTTATTATGGATCACAGGCTGGTCTTCGCGATCAACGTTTCTGGAACAATGATGCAGGTATGCTGGATAGATGGACCACCCCTGGGCAGGTTACAGAAATCCCTCGTGTTGTTTACGGCGATAACATATCAAATGGTTCAGCTTTTGCACAATCTCAAAATGTTTATTCAGGTAATTTTTTAAAAGTTCGTAATCTGGCTTTAGGCTATACATTGCCAAAAGATCTATTAAATAAATACGGTGTATCAAATGTTAGGCTTTATGTTCAGTCTAGTAACCTTTGGATCATATCAAACTATCCTGGTCCAGATCCTGAAGTATCTGTTAATGGAAACTCTACTACAACAGGTAACAGCGGAAACCTTGCTCCGGGTGTTGATAGAAACTCTGTTCCATCAGGAAGAACATTCACTTTTGGTATTAATGTTGGATTTTAAAAATTAGAGATCATGAAAATTAAAATAAATAATAAATTAAAATATCTTTTTATAGCGGCGCCAATTCTTTTTGCCACATCTTGTAAAAAAGATTTCTTAACTACTGCCCCAGATACTTCCCTGCCAATTGAAGATGCTTTTGCTAATCCGGATAGAATTCTATCTCAGGTTAATGGTATCTATGCGGGAGTAAAAAATGGCCAGTTTTATGGTGGGCGTTACCTCATCTATAATGATATTCGCGGAGAAGATTTTATCGTAAATAAACCAAATGGTGTAACGGGCTTGGATACCTGGCGATTTAATGTAACCTCCGGAACAAATGAAGTGGTAAATTTATGGGGTAATGTTTATGCTGCAATAAACCGGGCGAATCTGGTAATCGAGGGTGTTAATGCCAATGCTTCTATATTAACCCCTGCATTATCAAGGCAATATATTGCAGAAGCAAAAGTCTTAAGGGCACTATCGTATTATAGCTTATTACAATTATATGCAAAGCCATATATTACAGATGCAGGTGCAAGCCTGGGTGTACCATTAAGACTTAAAGGCGAGAGAGACCTTACCGGGAATGATTTAAAAAGGAGTACAGTTGCTGAAGTATATACACAAATTTTAAAAGATTTGAATGAGGCAGAGCCTGATTTAGCATTAACTTTAACCGCAACCAGAGCTTCGAGAAACACGGCTATTGCACTTAAAACCCGCGTATATTTATCAATGGGCGATTTACCATCTGTAATAACAGAAGCCAACAAGATTGTAAGCGCTACAGCTCCATTCGTAGCTGCCACAGGTTCTCCGCTACGATTAGAAGCGAATATTACAACAGTATTTGGTGGGGCTTATACAGGTAATGCTACGGCTACAGAATCTGCATTATCTTTTCCGATGGCAGATCTAGATGCGCCTGGTACTCAAAATCAATTGGCTTTTTATTACAATGTATCTCCTAATCAGGCAGGTGGTAATGAAGAATTCTTTTTAAATCCTACAGGTATTTTGGCAAATGCTGCTTTTGCAACCGCTTCTACCGATGCCAGAAAGGGATTAACAGCAACATCAGGAGTGAATACTTACCTAACAAAATTCAAGAGGCCATCGCCTTATACCGATTATGTTCCGGTAATCAGATATGCCGAGGTATTACTTAATTTAGCTGAAGCAACAGTGGTTACTGATCCAACAAGATCGATTGCATTGCTTAATGCGGTTAGGCAAAGGTCTAGTCCGGGTTTCGTTTTTCCTGCAACAGCTTTACTACCTGCAAATCTAAAAAACACAATTTTGGCAGAGAGAAGGATAGAATTGTTAGGAGAGGGATTCAGGTCGCCAGATGTAATGAGGTTAGGTTTAGGGTTTGCAGCAAAGAGCGGTTCTCAAGGTACAGCTCCAGCAATCCCTTTCAATACCGCAGGATATGTTTGGCCAATATCTTCTGTTGAAGTTCAAAATAACAGGTTAATTGTCCAAAATTAATGAATAATTTTAAACTACAAAAGCCAGCATTTGCTGGCTTTTGTAGTTTAAAAGACTTTCTTTACTTCTTATCCACACTATATTTCCCTGGCCCAATAAAAACTAAAGCAAGAAATACAATGCCTAATTCTATGGCATGGCTGGCACCACCCAATCCATCACCTTTACCAAAGTGAACCAAAGCAGCAATAATCATAGTGAAAACAAGGGCAATGCATGCTGGCCTGAAGAATAGGCCAACAATTAATAAAAATCCGCCGAATGTTTCTGCTACGGCAGCCATAAATCCCCAGAACAACGGTAAAAAATTAACGCCTACTACTTTCATACTGCCACCCAGTTGTTCCCAGCCAGAGGGGCCGCCGGCTAACTTTGGAAAGCCATGAATAATGAACATGATGCCAAGACCTATTCGCATCACAAGTAAACCCGTATTGCGGTATTTACCTAAATTATCAAAAATTGCCATGTTATAAATATTTAAATTGAACGTTATTTGTTTCTATTTTTAAGGATACATGAGCACCCAGAATCATACTTAAATTATTTTCAATATGCCCGGTTGGAAAATTAAAACAAACCGGATAATCATATTTCTTCACTATATCCCAAATTACCTCATCTGCAGTTTGTCCGAAAGAGATTTTTTCTTCTTCAATCTCATTAAAAGCACCAATAATCAAGCCTTTTAAATTTGCCAGTTTGCCAGCCCTTTTTAGCATGCGCATCATCCTGTCTATGCTGTATTCATGTTCGCCAACATCTTCCAGAAAAAGAATTTTATCATCAAAATCCATTTCCGACACAGATCCTTGTAACATGGCGAGGAGTGTTAAATTTCCACCAATTAATACACCTTCTGTTTCGCCAGAGCGATTCGTAAATTCACTATCGTAAGTATAGGTTTGTTTCTCGCCAAATAAAGCTTTTTTTAAAGAAGCTATCGCTTCAGGCGTGCTTTCCTCAAAAGTATAAGGCATCTGGCCATGCAAGCATTGGATTCCGCTCTGCGAAACAATATGTGATAATAAAATCGTAATATCACTAAACCCAACTACCCATTTCGGGTGTAAGTTAAACGGTGTAAAATCAAGTTCATCAATAATTCGAATGGTACCATAGCCTCCCCTGCCAGCAATGATGGCTTTGATGGATGGATCATCTAAAAATTGTTGCAGATCTTTCGTCCTTAGTTTATCCGTTCCGGCAAATTGATGGTGACTGGCATAAACGCTTTCGCCAATAATTACTTCTAATCCCCAACTGGTTAAAAGCGCAATGGCTTTATCAATAGACTTCGGTAATTTCTTCGCCGGACAAACCAAAGCAATCTTATCTCCTTTTTTTAAATACGGGGGCTGTTTAATCATCTTCAAAACACTTATCTTTGCCAAATTAATAAAAATTGTTTTGGATAATAGTAAAATAAAAAGATATACCTTAACGGCAGCACTTCCATATACCAATGGGCCTGTTCATATTGGGCACCTGGCTGGTGTTTATATTCCTGCAGATATTTATGCCCGGTACCTGAGATCGAACAAGCGCGATGTAAAGTTCATTTGCGGATCTGATGAAAACGGCGTGCCGATTACGTTAAAAGCCAAAAGAGAAGGAATCACACCGCAAGAGGTGGTAGATAAATACCATAAAATTATTGGCGATTCTTTTAAAGAGTTTGGTGTATCTTTTGATATTTACCACCGTACATCATCGCATACGCACCATCAAACTGCATCAGATTTCTTTAAAACCCTGTATGATAAAGGCGTTTTTACAGAAGAAGTTACCGAACAATATTATGACCCTTCAGCCAAACAATTTCTAGCAGATCGATACATTACAGGAACTTGCCCGAAGTGTGGCAACGAAAATGCTTATGGCGATCAGTGTGAAAATTGTGGCTCAACGCTCAATGCTACCGATCTGATTAATCCGAAATCCACCCTTTCAGGTGATCAACCAATTCTTAAAGAGACTAAAAACTGGTTTCTGCCGCTAGATAAGTACGAAGAAAGGTTAAGAACTTATATCGAGGGTCATAAAGAGTGGCGTCCAAATGTTTATGGTCAATGCCAAAGCTGGTTAAATGCCGGTTTACAACCACGTGCCATGACCCGAGATCTGGATTGGGGGGTGCGTGTGCCACTTCGCGATGCAGAAGGTAAAGTATTATACGTTTGGTTTGATGCGCCAATCGGTTATATCTCCGCAACTAAAGAATTGTGCAATTATGCCAAATTGGATGTTTGGAATCCAAAGGCAGAAGAGTATTACATTAGCAATTACGAAAGCGATAAATGTGGTTGGGAAGAGTACTGGAAGAGCGATGAAACCAAATTGGTGCATTTCATCGGGAAGGATAATATCGTTTTCCACTGTATTATTTTCCCTGCGATGCTGATGGCGCATGGCGAGTATACCCTTGCAGATAATGTTCCGGCAAATGAATTTTTAAATCTCGAAGGCCAAAAAATATCCACTTCAAAAAACTGGGCAGTTTGGTTAAACGAATATCTGCGCGAGTTTGAAGGCAAACAAGATGTTTTACGTTATGTGCTTACGGCAACCGCTCCGGAAACCAAAGACAATGATTTTACCTGGAAAGATTTTCAAGCCAGAAATAACAATGAATTGGTAGCTATATTAGGCAATTTTATTAACCGCGTGGTGGTGCTTACCCATAAATACTTCAATGGAATAGTGCCCACTTGTATGGAAATCACGCCGGTAGATCAGGCGGTAATAGATGAACTGGCGGGCTATCCTGCAAAGATCTCTGCGTCGATAGAAAACTATCGCTTTAGAGAAGCCTTATCAGAAGTAATGAACGTGGCCCGTTTAGGGAATAAATACCTGGCCGAAACCGAACCTTGGAAACTAATTAAAACAGATGAAGATCGGGTTCGTACCATTTTACACCTGTCACTTCAAATTGCAGCTAATATTCAGGTTTTAATTGAGCCATTTTTACCTTTCACGGCCGAGAAACTCATGAATATGCTTAAAAATGGCGGTCATGACTGGGATGATGCCGGTGCCGTTGATCTATTAAAGCGTGGCCATGAAATTGGTGAAGCCGCTCTATTATTTGAAAAAATAGAAGATGCTGAAATTGATTTTCAAATCGAAAAACTCAACCAAAGCAAATCAACCAATGCAGCCAATAATGTGGTAGCAACACCAGCCAAAGAGAATATTAATTTTGATGATTTCTCTGCGATGGATATTCGCGTGGCCACAATCGTTACTGCAGAAAAAGTAGAAAAAACAAAGAAACTGTTAAAACTTACCGTAAATACAGGTTTGGATGAACGTACGGTAGTTTCGGGCATTGCCGAGCATTATAAACCTGAAGATATTGTGGGTAAACAGGTTAGCATCATCGTTAATTTAGCGCCAAGAGAAATTAAAGGTATTTTATCACAAGGTATGATTTTGATGGCTGAAAATTCAGAAGGAAAACTTACTTTTGTAGCGCCTGCTGAAAAATTTGAAGCAGGTAGTGTAATAAGATAAGAATGTTAATAATTGCGATTTTAGGTTTTGCATCTGTAAATCTAAAATCGTAACGCTGCAAATCTAAAATTATATTGGTCCCGTAGTTCAACGGATAGAATAGAAGTTTCCTAAACTTTAGATATGAGTTCGATTCTCGTCTGATTATCAATACATTACATGGTTTAATCTCAGCCTTGAGGCATCAAATGAGGTTAAACCATGTTTACAACACCAAAAATCTTTATTCCTAAAACGTCAAAAGGACGTGCGTATGTAATTTACAATTACGATGGCAAACGAGTACGTCATTACAATGGCAATTGCTTAAATCTAAACATCAATCCCAATCAGTTTCCTAATCCAAAAGATAGGGAAAGACTTGCGAAACAATTATTATTTGAGGTTAATAATGCTTTAAAAACGGGATTGAATCCTTTTGAAATAGAAACAGAAAAGCCAAGTCTGAAACAATCTCTAAAGATCATTCTGGATGAAAAACTTGGCTCAAATCTGTGTGATCTATATAAGCGAAATCTTAATGCTGTACATCGTATGTTTATTGATTTCCTTCCTTCATCAGATTTAAATGGTAAATGTGACAGTCTTAAACTTGACAAGGTCGAATCATTCCTTAACAAGTTTCAAACCAGTGAGCGAAATTATATTAATAGGCGAAGATGCTTGGGGATGTTCTTTAATGAAATGGTAAGGAAAGGATTTGCCACCAAAAATGTCGTTAAGAATACTAAACCTGCTAAAGCTAAGGCATCGTTGCATGTTCCGTACTCTGATACTCAATTGAAGCTAGTCTTAAATTACTTAAAGGAAAGTCAACCAAACCTCCACTTATGCTGTTTATTAACCTATGGTTGCTTGCTTCGGCCACATCACGAAATCAGGTTATTAAAGCTAAGGCACATCGTTAAAGATTTTACTCAAATCCAATTATCAGGTAGTGAAAATAAGAGTAAACGTGTTAGAACAGTTCATATTCCGGAGTATATTCAAGTAGAATTACGGTCAAGGTTAGCAAATATTAGTGATCCAGAGATAAATATCTTTACCCTAACGGATAGTTCATATAGTGTAGGATATTTCAACCTGATGTGGGGTAAAGAGAAGATCAAAATGTTTAAAGAAAAATTACTTGAGGCAAACCAGACAATATATTCATTTAGGCATACAGCAGTAATAAATGTATATCAGAAAACTAAAGATCTGCACATCGTTCAGCAGCTTTTACAACATTCCAATATGATAGTTACACTTAACTATTTAAGAGGCTTAGGTGAAATGAATGATGATAAATTAAAGGATGTTTTGCCAACATTATAGACGTTAACGATAATTATCAATAAATATATAGTGATTGCCCTAGTTGATCTTTCCAACCAGGGCAATTAAATTTAAATGATACATTCATCAGCAAAACTGTAATAGCTATAATTGGTAACGATCAAATGGTCGCACACCTCTATATCTAATAGTTTCCCTCCCTCAGTCAACTTTTGGGTTAGTTTCTTATCTGCCTCACTAGGATTTGTATTACTGCTCGGGTGGTTATGCGCCAATATTATTTTACTAGAATTGGTCTTCAAAGCGACTGAAAATATAATCTTCGGATCTGCTAATGTTCCCTGTACCCCACCAGTAGATATATCAACAATTCCCAATACTCGATTACTGGTATTTAGTAAAATCACCTTAAACTCCTCTAAAAGTTCTATTTTTCCAACTTGCCAATGCTCCATTAAAATGCGATAAGCATCCCGAGAACTATTGATTTTTGGTTGTTCAGTAATGTTGTAGTTTGATTTGTAGCTTACTTCAACTTCAGCCACTTTGAATGGGTTTTGTTCTTGTACCATATGATTTAATTAATTATGGTACTGATGGCAAGCTTTAATCAACCAAGTCCAAGAAGCAAACGAATAAATAGCCTGTGTGTAGGGATGGAGCGTTTATGCGGGAAGTTATTGGACGCTTCAGCAGATTAAAGCTTAAATTTGTTGAATTATTAATTATATAAAAGGTAAAGCAATCATTTAATAACTCGTTAGATCATCATAGAATACAAAATATCTAAAGCTTCAAAAGGTCGTCGATACTTGCTTTCTTCTGTGCAATAGTCGCTTGAAATTCAGATATTTTTTGCGTTAAATTCATTTTTAAATTCTCAATTAATTCAGTAATGCCATATTGCATAAGAAGGTCCTTTGTCATAAGGCTATTTTGTAATTTTACCGCATAATTTCCAGCTTTTATAAAATTTTCAAGCTCTTCTTTATAGACGTCCAATAACTTATCTTCGATGTTTTTTGTTCGTGGAAAAATCCAAAAAGGAACATACGAGAAAGGAATAGCAAACCTAATGATTTTGCTCAGGAAGGTATCACCTTGCATAATGTAAACCGGAATTTCTCCATTACTAATTGATTGCTCGTCATTCATGTACAATTTCGGATCATATAGCTTTACAAACACGTCATAAAGATCTTCTCCCGATTTGAATTCCTTTTGAGCAAGCTGTAAATTAGGAATAAGAAATTTTTGTAAAAAGGTATTTTCATCCAATTCCAAACATAAGCTCCAAAGAGTAAAGTTATCGCCTGTACTAGACTTTAAGAAAGTTGTCGCCAAATTTGAATACGCTTTTTGCTTCTTCTCTGTTGGAAGTCTGCTAATGAAAAAAGCAGTAAAATACTCTTGCATTGATCGGTGGGGAAATCGGTATTCAAAACCATCTAATACTAAAATAGAAATAGAAGTTCTGAGGTCATGAATTAAAGCGTCCGTATCATATTTTAAAGAAAAAGTTGTCTTAATTTTCTGCAGGTAATCATAGAGTTTCTCATGAGTAAAGTCATAGCTCCCCTCTAATAATGTTAAATAACAAAGGATAGACAAAATATTTTCAAAATCATCCAATTGCATTTTGGTCTTTTTCTCACGTAAGAAACTATTTTTAGTTATACCGTCATGTTTTGAATATAAGGTGTCAAAAACATTTCGATAGAATGCACTTTTACGCTTAGGGATTTCTGGATGATTTTCAAAAGCCATTATAAACATGGAAAGAAGTAATGGATTTCTAAGGTATTCCGAATAGTTTTGATTTTCCTTAATTGTTTTTATAATTCTATTTCTTTTCTCCTCTTCATCGACAAGCCTTGTTATGAAGTGTGTGACGTCTTCATTTTGTAGCTCGCAAACTTTGAAGTCATAAAATCTCGGGAAATTTTCTATTCCACTTCCAGGACGAGTCGTTATTAGATAATTATTTAAAGGGTATGTATCAATAAACAGCTCGATTTGTCTATTGATCTCTTGGTTTTTTTCAGAGAAAATTTCATCATATCCATCAAGCAGAAATAGAAATTTTCCACTTTGTAGAGCCCTTGTTAAAGTGATATCATTAGGTTTGATCCTCGTTTTAAGAATTTTTTCAGATATTAGGTTTTCAATTCCGTGATCATAGTCATTTAGATTTCTTAGTTCAATTAAAATGGGGATTTTCTTTCTCTCCTCTATTGTTTTTAAATAGATGTATTTTGTTAATGTCGTTTTGCCACTTCCTGCTGAACCAATAATTGTGATATACTTATATTCATCAAATGCAGATTCTATGTCAGCAAAATCAGCAGTTAATTTTTTATACGATGCTTTTATGGGATGATAAATGTTCTTAAAAACAACTTTTTCGTTCCTATGTATAAAAGTGTTTGTAAAGTAGAATTTCTGAGTTTGCGAATGAAGGTAATCTGACAAGCCAAATTCAAATAAGTTTTTCCACTCAGCATTAAGAAGTTTATACGCTTCGAATAGGGGCTGGATCAATCCGGTGATTTCAGTTTGAGTCGTCATGAGTATATTTTTATTTGGAAAAAATGAAGAAACTATAATGTATCAAGTATCATAATTTTATATCGATTCTTATAATTTATTGTTTAGAAGCCTAATTTATTTTTGCCTTAATCTAGGTTTTGCCTCAACTCCTTCTCCGTTAAGTATTGCAAAGTGCATTTAAAACTTTTATTAATATAATTCGAATATTTAAAGGACACTAACTACAATAAAAAAGCGCCCTTTAAATCATCTAAGTCTGATCCATTAGTTCCAATATATTTTTAGATAAAATTGAGAATGAATGAACCAATTTAGTCCTAGATGTATATTTAGTGTATTTAGTGCCCCGTAAGTTATTTAAAATATCTGAAGCCCATTTCTCAAACTCTCCGTTGTTAATGTCGAAATGAAAGTCGTGAGCAATCTTATTTCTTATTCTATTTATAGATTTTAGATACTTTATTATTAATTTTTTGTTATCCTGATTATTTACTGTAGTTTGTTCAAGGGCAATTATTTTTCTGTGAAATGAATAGTTATCACTATCGCTAATCTTGGATTGTTTAAGTACTGATCCTAATATTATCTCAACAAGTAAATGTCCTTTTAACAAAATTAATTCTAGGTCATATTTTGAATTGAGGTGTCCCCATACAGCCCATTCGACAAGGAAATCTATTTTGTTTTCCATAGCTAAGTTGTTATTTCTTCCTCAAAAATCTAAACAAGTTGTTAATATTTACACCAACTCCTGCGATATTCGGTTCAAGTATAATGGTATCATTTAATATTTTTCCGATACCAGATTTCAATTCTTTTTTGACTTGGAAATCTCGAATCTCTTTTTTGTCCTGAATATCTTTAAATACTTTCTCCAAAAGTTTAATCACATCTTGTGGAGATTTGCAAATCTTACCAATTTCAAGGAATACAATCTTATCCTCTGGGATACTTTCACCCTCTATTTCTCTGTTATCACGGTCATTAAAATACTTTGGATGAATGGTAGTTATCATTAATGCAGGAAGTAAATCTTTTGGATCTATTCCGTTGATGGATTTCCAAGACATTAGCTCTGAATAAAAGTGGCTTTCTGAAATGCCTTGAATAACCACTGAGTCATTTTTAGTAGCAAATTCTGCTAATTTATCGAAACTGTTTCTTAGTGTATTGCCTATTGACTCATCCCAGTTGTAATAATCAAGAATGTAAAGATAATAGCTTTTAGATACGCTGTCAGGAATCTCGGCCAATGAGTGAATTTTAAGTCCCATGTTGTAGTGTCATAAAGTGAAAATAGTTCTTTTTAGCCTTTTGGAATATTCTTTTTCTCTAGAATATGAAATAATAAATTTAATGCCTGCCCTCTATTATTATAGGAATGATTCCAAATTTCCTTAATGTCGTCTGAATAGGATATCAATGTAAATGCTTCATGGATAAGCATGCCGAGGTGTAATAAAATGCATGAACTGTCTTTATATAATTTCTTTTCTAATTCATCTTTCTTGCTAAAATCAAACTCTGGATCGAATGTACCAACGTGATGAGTACAGCCATATAATGAACCATGAAGAGCTTCGGAAGCATCAGAATAGTATTGGATTTTGTTAATCGTAAAGAATACATCCATAAACTTACCCCACTTCTCAAGAACCTCTATTCTTTGAAACAGAGTTTTCTTTGTCCAGTTCAAATTTGGTTTTGTTTCTGAGAACACCTCAAGAGCTTCTTTTACAATGGAGATTTCCTTGAATTTTGATTGTTTATCCTTTCGTGAAGATATATTCTCTATATATAAATTTAAATCATCCTCAATTCTAAAATTGTCTATATTATGATATTGCTTGTAGATTGGATGTAGAATAAACGCCCGATACTCATGTTCGTCACAAACTCCGACATAACAAAAGTTGGTTATCGTTTCCATAAAAGCATGCGCAAGCATCGCCGATTGTGTTGTGAAAGAATCCGTTTGACTAGCCAATTGAAGAAGAGCAGCTCCAGTCTGTCCACAGCTTATTAATAAAACTCCTGCTTTTCCAATTCTTTCATTTTTAATCTTCGGTATTACTTCTTTCAAGAGCATTAGCTCGGATCCGAAGAAACTTATCGCTTCGTTGTGATAGTTTTTAAGGTCGTCAAGCGTATGTGTAGATACCATTATTGTTAATGATTTTTAACAACAACTAAACCATCATCATCTTTGTAAACAAATTGATTAAATTCAAATTGTAAGCAACCTCCTCTATCTTTTAGCCTATAAAAATCAAGCCCTCCGAAGGACACTTCAAGCTCTTGATCTTCTTTTTTTAATTGTTCGATTAATTCTCCTACTGTTATTTTCATTCCAAGTTTATAATACGATTATTTATTAATATATTCTAGCTCATAGCAACATGTTCCTTCGAATGGGCGCTCTAATTCTTCAAAGTCTGTTGAGCTTAGTTTAAATTTTCTGATGACTCTAAACTTGCTGTCTCTTGGAAGTACAATTTCATCTTCATCAACCAAATCGTCGCTTTGTTGCATTGGAATTCCCTTAAATGAGTTCTTCAGCACAATTATCAGCATTATATTATCTTCTGGATTCACTTCTTTTAAAAATCCTTGGGCATTATTGAAATCAAATGCCGCGGATAACCATTCTTGATTTTGATAAATATCATTAATGATAAACGGCTCGACTCTTTGTGCGGAGGTACCTTTGTAGAGGATAAGCTCATTTTCAAGATGAAATGAAAATATAATACTATTCATGAGATCATCTTCAGTCTTATATTCTGATAATGCCATGTTCCTGTTCGTAATCAGACCAGTATTTAAACTATAAACATTACTATTTGATTCATAAGCTTTATATTGCCTACTAATAGTTTTCTGTTCCTCTGTTAAATTGTTGTAGAAAAATGCTGCGTTAGGATTATTATTTAATAATATTTTTGGTATCATAGTTATGGATAAAATGTGAAGTTATGATTATAGTCCTGTAAGTGCGATGCACAGGCTCCTTAAATATCTTTAAATTATAGTCTCAAATTAAAACAAATTCTGTTTTGGGTTATATCTAAGAAATTCTTGATGAGATGGGATATACATTTCCCCTAATAGTGTGGTTTGTTTCGTTGGGTCAGCGCCTGCTATGATCCTAAAAATTGTTGATTATTCATATAGATAAATTCCAGTGACATCACAGCAAAACTTGGCTTGTTAGAATCATTTGCAATCTTAACTATTCGTTCGTAGATAGATAGGAATTTTTGATTCTTCGTTTTTAGGTTTAATGTTATTTGTCTTTCGATAAGATTATCAATTAATGACCTCCCAATGCCTTTCCAAAAATCATCATTACTAAACATTTCTATATCAAGACTAAATCTCTTTATAAAATCTATTATCTCTAATTGTAATTCATGAAATTTTAGTCCATTAATAACGGCATCATGAATCCATTCTGAATCATCCGGATTCTGCTCATATGAAATTATTGCTTGAGTTATGTATTCAAGTATTCTGTAAACGGTTATCGAGTCTTGAATCTTAGCGTGCATGCACCAATTACAGTACAAATTTAATATGTTGTACTTTTCTTTTAACTTCTCTATCTCAAGAACCAACCTTATATTTACCATTAAACTCTCTAAATCTGAAACTCCCAGATCTCGAGGCGTTGTGAATATATTTTGTATTTTGTCGAGATAAATTTTACTCATGCTAAATTGGTATATGTGCTGTTTAGTATTAAATTGATAGGTCTGAGTTTAAATTGCTAGACCATCAAAGTACGCTTTAACATCATCTGTCGAGCTTAAAGTCAAAATGATTTCTTCAATCTCCGTTGCATCGTCTTTAATAGTTATATTAACTGTTTGGCCAGTAGATATAACATGCATTGATACAGTAAGCAAAGAGTTTAGCTGGCTTTTGTTTCCAAGTAGCAGTAGATCATTAAGTGTATCTTGATTTATGTTCATAGTATTTTTAATTTAAATCCTCTTCAATTAGCTCGGTAACTGCATCCATCTTTAGTAACTTTGTTAAACTGTCAACGATCAGACGCTCTCTTTTGTCAAATACTTCAATAAAGTTTTCGAGTGATAGATTTACATTAGGGATGAAGTGCTTTTTACTAAAATCTCTGATTTCATCATCATTATATAGCTTTGTAAGCCATAAATCAAAGTCTTTATTTTGCTTCTCTATATTGGGTATAGCATCCAACAGTTGTAAGTTTCCGATAAAATCAGTGTAGCTTATAAATGTTTCGATATCTTCCGCTCTGATTCCTCTTTTCCTTAGTTTCTTCTCTGTCATGCCGCTTTTTGGATATATGTGATCAATATGGAATTTGTTGCGGAAATCTAGGGAAGGATATAGTAAAGACATAATAGAAAAAGTATTACTTTGGCCATATTTTGACCACAGCATATTTTCAATATCCTCATCAGTGAAGTTGAGTGTTTTATTGGTTCCTTTAAACTCCTCTGATATTTGTTTAAGAGGGAACCCATCTGAATTTTCAGTAATGGTTTTACGAATAATTCTAAGTGTGTTATCTGGCTGTCCTCCAAAGACCTTTTTAAGCAAGGATAGAATTAACCACTTTTTAACATTTGACCTATCAGCAATTACTTTTGATGACGTTTCGTAGCTTTCAGGTAGACCAATCGATTTTAGATAATATGCAATCGGTATTATTGCATTATTTGAGGTTAAAGTCTCTCTAGAAAAACCAAAACTAGATACCAAGTTTATAGCTAGCCTTATTGCTTTGGTAATATCATCCCAATTACTTTCAATTTTAAGCATATTGGATTTGTTAAAGTTATCCACCTTAAAAGCTATATCTCTAAAATCGCTAAGTACTAAGCACGTCTTCAGTACAAAATCTTTGTTAAAGTTGAATCCATTGCCAATTTCGTTGATCTCATCTACGAAGCTGGTTATTTCTTCTCTAGCATCTTTTTCTTCCCATTGAGCCGTTGCGATCGAAAGTAATAAATCTGAATAACTAAGGACTGATCCACCACTATTAATTCTAATGAAAATATTTAACACTTTATCTAGTTGTTCACTAGTTTCTAAATAGTAACTAATAGATGGCTTAACGTGAATAATTGTGTGTAATTTCCCTAGAGTCCTATTGGCAAAGCTTGCCATGTCTTTACCATAATTGGTTAGCAAATCATTCTCTATAAGGAATTCATTTACCTCATAAAGCTCTTTTATATCAAGTATTCTGCCCACTTCGAACCAGAAGTATTCATGGTTGTTCCTTTTTGACTCTTCCTCTGTTAAAAACCGAAACTCATACTCTAGTTCGGTTTCTGGAGATGACTTTAATAAGTTTAAATATAGTTTTCTGTTTGGATAAGCTTCATTATTGTCATAGCGCTTTCTAGGTAATTTATAAGCATAAGAACCTCTTAATCCAATATATAAAGAAGTCATTCGTTGTTGGCCGTCTAGAACTGCGATAATTTCTTCCTCTCCGTTTACATTAGCTTTCGGATTATGTTTTTTTGTTCTTTCGTGATAATTTCGAAGAAATTCGTAAAACTCATATTCTTTAACGTGTTCTTTTTTAACTTTCCAGAATAGGAATGAGTTTATGGGATAATCCCTCATCAAGCTATCAAATAATCTTTCGATTTGATAAGTATTCCAGACAAATTCTCTCTGAATGGCAGGCAATAAATATTTTTTCTCGTGGATGTCATTGATAACATCCGAGATCGTAAGTGCTGTTTGATAAGACATCTTGTGGGTTAAAATGTTTTTATTAATGAACCACTTTCTTTGCGTAGTTCTTTTTTACCATTCTCTAAGTCTAATAGAATGTCGCTTCCATGAAATAATGCGGATTTGCTATGCCCATTACCGATGTTGCGGATTAAACTTCCAGAATCCTTGCGAAGTTCAACTTTACCGTCAATAAGGATTAAAAGAACCAAACTGTAATCAGAATTGATTGAAGCTGAGATAGTCTTTCCGTTACCAATTGTGCGTATAAGGGAGCCATTTTCCTTACGGAACTCAACCTTGCCATTTTTAATAAATATTAAAGACATTAAGATAGTTTAGATTGCTAATATAAATATGAGATTGACACTTTCAATACGGGAAACCGTAAATACTTATATTTAAGTATGCGAACCGACTTGCGAATGTTTCGAAGGTCGTTGCAAAGAAGCTCGATCAGAGCGATGCAACGATATATTTTATGTAATAAAATACGAGGCTTGGCGGCATTGTTGATCTGTATTTCATATTGGTAAATCCATCAACAATGATGACAAGCTAAAGCCAGAGAAACTCAGCAGGTTCGCTGAAAAGTGGAGCCTGACTAGATTTATCCAGGATAAAGCGAAGCAAATCCTAGATAAAGATAGAGAGAAGGCTCACGAAGCCATCCGCTTGCTCAAAAGTAAAAGCATGACAGAAACGAAGTTTTGGCGAGATTTTACGTGAGCTTAGACATGGCGTAGTACCGATCTTCCTAATCGTGTTCGTACTGCCTAAACCAATGCACCACTGACTAAAAGTAAATGCAGAAGCTTAAAAGAATTCTAATTATTGCCTAACCACTGATATAAAGACTAAACCATTCCTTTCTCCGCGTAAGCCGCTTTTGGAGAGAGGAATGGATTTAGGATGCAATTAACTGACTCTAGTCATTATAAAGTCGATCTGTCGTTTTTCTGATTTGCTAATAACAACATAACCTTCTCTGCCTGCTAAATGATCCCAAGATTCTTGTGAACTGCTCCAATGAACAAATAAAAGGTCGCTTATGTTATATATAGTTTTGGTAATTATTCCAGACTTTTTGCTATAGTCACGTCTAGCCACATATTTATCATCATATAAATAAGGTTTAAAATCCTCTGGATCGACCAATTTGGACATCAATAGCTCTTCCCATGGCGCAAATGTGTTTTTTTTATCTAGATCGTATAGTAATTGCCAATATAAAGTAGAATCATGTGTAACAATTGGCAACTCAATCCTTGTAGAGTTTTGTGTAATTAGATAAATAATTATAGCAACAAGTACAGCTATAATGAGCCAGAGTATAAGTATCATAGGTTTGTATAGGAAAGAGCCGCCGAATGGCAGTTCCTTTGTAACTATTAGTATTTAATTAAAAGATGCTTACTGATGTAACCCTTTACTCCTTTGTAACAGACATAGCTAAAAATCTCATCTTCTTTGGCTTCGTTTAAAACATTCATCTGAGCCTTGGCAGGTAGCATCATCACCCTCTTATCACTGTCAGTATAAGTTTTCTCGCTAAATAAATACATGTACCTTGGTAATGTGCTTGTTAAATAAGCAGAGTAAACATATTTATCACAGGAGATTGTTGTGACATCTATTTCTGGTTTCTTCACTTCTGCCACCATGGTTTCTTCGACTGCTTCTTCGGCCTCTTCAATTTGTACATCTTCCTCTTTACCAGTAAGAATGGTTAATTTGCTTCCATCCAGTTGAATTTTACCAAGCTTACTTATAGCAGATTGACCTAAGAGTAAAGGTGCATTCATATTATTTACTACCGAGGCTGCAACGTCTTTTAATACTAAACCTCCAAATCTGATTTCTCGAAGGATTATAGTAGTTCCTTCAGATATGTTACCATCAGCAGTTGAAAATCGAGTTTTCCCTAAAACATCTTTTTGAGTTAAATAATTATTTTTCATCATAAATACTGCTTCGGCAAGGGATATAGAAACATCACTTGCTCCAGTATCAAATATGAATCTTAAATTAAGGCCATTTACTGTGCATGGGACATTATAAACTCCACCTTTCTTTTCCATAGTTATGGTTGTTTGTGCCTTTGCTTTAAATGCAAATAAAAATAGGAGTATTAAAATTGATCTTGGTGTCATAAATATTTTGTGTTAAATGAGATTAATAAAGACAAGACTGATCTAAAGTATTTATAGTCTATAGCACTTAGTTACGGTAAACCGTAAAGGCGCATTCAGCTAATAATACTTGATTAGTAGTTATGTGTAGCTATTCTTGGTTTGAGTAAATCCATAGTGAGAAAACTCCTGCTGCAATTGAAAGAACTGCGAAGACAGTTCTGCAAGTTGATGACCATTCGCTGATCATAATATTCCATTGGGTAAATGAACAAACTGCGTAGAGGATAATCGTTGGTACAAACCAGAATAGGAATGTGAGCGTTTTGTTGGACATAGTATATAATTAAAATATCGATAGTCCAACTCGATGTTATTTTATTCATAAAGCGCAGGACTGAGCTATGTCTGCGTCTAAGAGGTTCGGCAAAAAACCCGACAACAACAAACAAGCCAGCACCTGCGCTTTATGCACAGGCGTGAACTTATCTGCTCTTGTTGTCTTTGTAATTTTGCCGATTCCTTAGACAAGAACTGATAGCATACGCTAAATCTTAAATATGTATTTTACTTACTCTTTGTATTATTCTTTAAACCCTTTTATTAGTAACGGTAAAGATAATAAGCAAAAATTAAATAAAGCGCATTATTGCGCTCTATTTTTATGATTCGAGTTTATCAACAGTAGCAATTGATACGTAGTTGTTTTCTCCTTCTGCCACTCGTCTATAAAAGAAGTTGTGGTGCTGATCAGCCTCTTTAAAGTTTACACGAAGTGCATATTCAATTCCACCAGTATTATCGTGTGATTGGGTAATTTCATAGGCCATACGAAGGAAAATATTAGTTAAACCTGATCCGAAGCGTTCAAGGGCTTCTCCACCAAGATCTATAAATATGAATGATCTGCCATCCTTGCTATTGGATAAAGTAATGTTCCAGAAATAGTTGAGGTGCTCAGAAATCATATTGCTTTTGTATTCATTCTTTACATGGTCAACCGTCGCGTAGGTTCTATACTTTGCTAAATCAAACTTTCGCAACTGTTCTGTTGCTGCATCAACAATCAGGTTGTATGCTTTTTGTACTTCTTGGTTTACCAACACTTGTTGTTCGTTTATAACAACAAATTGTGTTTTCGGCTGACTAGCCTTTTGCGTTCTTGCTTGTGCTTTCATCTTAATAGAATTTTAATGTGAAACTTGGATTAAATGAAAAATGCCTCCGTATGGAAGCATCTGTTTGTCAATGGGTATATGATAGAAATGCACCGTTTTTAGACAGTGCATTGTGTTGTATTCGGTTTTAGTGTAGTTGAATTGTCGAAAATTATTAATCGATTTTGAATAGTTTAAATCTTATTATGTGGCAAATGTCGAGTCGGTTTAATAGTCTGTAATGGAAATCTAAAAAGTTAGAACTTGTTATTTCTGATTTGAAAGTGGTAGTTTCAGATAGGCTTCTTGTTTAATTTACAAAAAGAAATTTTCAATTGGAGAGTTGGAAATCATTGTATCTCCCGCTAGAAATTAGCGGGGGGCTTGATATGGTATAACCTTCGCTCGGAAGACTCTCAGGTTGATTCTGAGGTGCTGATTTAAAAAAAATAAAAAATTTTTTTTGATGCTGAAGTGTAATGGTACTTCAAGTGACTCTTTAGGGAAACGTACAGTTTCTAAATCGGGTCTTATAGGTTAACCTTTTTTCCAAAACTGTACGTTGAAGATTATTTATTCTAAACCTTTGTCCAAAAATCTTAAAATTTTATATCCCTTGATGTCGTTGCCATTTGGAGCCTTTCCCATATATACACGGTCTTTAGGATCGCTTATTTCTGCAAAGTTTTTTCTGAGATACTGAAGCGTAGGGTTTTGCAAACCTATCTTATTATTGGTTAACCCCTTACCAATGATAGAGGTAAGCTTACTGGAAGTGTAAACTTCTCCTTCTTTTAAATGTTCCCTGAGAAATGTCATCATACTAAAATGGTCAACACCTTTTTGCTTTGCTAATAGAAGACCTTTTATTTTATAGATGTTAAAATCTGCTTCATAAGAATTATCAATTCCGTACTTATTTACAACCGCCATTTGTTCAGGAAAGTCAATTTGAAAATTTGCCATTTCGTTGGCATATTCAAAATCGGATACCTCTCCATTTCTCTGGCGATCATGAAGTTGTTTTAATCCATCTCCGATAATTGTATATAAACTTTTCAATCTAGTAGTCTTGTCTTCAGCTTTCTTACGATCAGTATCCGTAAAGGAGTATGTTTCTTCGGACAAGTTGACCAAAAAATGTGAGCACATATTATATGCTGATTTTAATCCGTCAGTGTTTTTATAGATCCCTTTTACTCCTTCTTCAAAGATTAAATTGTCAATCATATCAAAGTTGCGCTCCATTGTGTCTTTTTTTAGATATCTAGCATAATCGATACGTTCGAGAACTTGAGTTAATACATCCTTTGCAGACGGTGTTGTTGCAAAACTGTAGAATCGGTGTACAGCCTTATAAATGGTATGACATTCATCTAAATATTCAAGCACTGCCAATTTTGATAATGACGTAAAATGTGGATTTGTGTTGGTTATATGAACGATATTTCTTTTTATAGGGTTAGTTTTTGTTTCTCTAAATCTGCCCTGGATTTGTACAACCTCTGTAAATGGATCTAACATGGAATGTTCGGCAGAAACGATATCCGTAACTAAAATGATTGTTGGATCGCATTGGAAAAGTTCATAGTTAATATCAACAGCTGAAAAGAATCGTGAGGTGAAAAAATTAAATTTCTTGAAGCTAGTAATATCCGTACTCACTTGCGTTTTCTTATAGTGATTTCCAAGTAGCTTTTTTCTACTCTTTTCTGCACAGAAAATCATAGTGTCACCTTTAATCTCCATTTTTTTAATCACTGCGTCAATTGTGTCTGTACTATTAAAGAAGATAAAATATTTTTTATTAGGATTGTCCTTTATGCACTGCTGAAATGAATATATAATGTTGTTTGTGCAAATCAGTTTAAGGTTTTGTGCATATTTAAAAGTTGGTTTTATGGTATGGACTTTAAAGTTGTTAGCAGCAAACCTTGGATCGCTAGGTATAATTGCTGTAGCAGAAACGAAAGCTTTACACTTGAACTGAAAAAAATCGTTCATTGGTAACGAAATGTCAGACCTATAGCTAACATCTTGAATAATTTTCTCGCATTCGTCAAACAATAGAAAGAAATCGGTAAACATATTTAGTGGTGATTCCTCAATAGCCTCTTTAACTTTCCAAAACGATTCCGGTGTAACAATTATTTTCTTATGTTCAATCTCATTATGTAAATATGTGACGATCTCTTCGATTTTAACCCCTTCATATATTCCGCAGACTAATTTGCCGAATTGTTTCGTTTTACCTTTTATCACTGGTACATTAGGTTCAACTATTATGCTATGGCGAGAAAATTCGATTTCTGACCTTGTTGCTCCACAACCTGGTAATTCCTTAAATAAAATAATGTTGCTTGGAATACCTTTTGATTTGAAGGGTTCAATCTGGCTTAGGTATTGATTTTTATTTAACTTATACGTTACTATCTTGTTGTTTTTCATATTAATTGGGCAATAGAATTCCTATGCGTTGCTTGTCGCATGTCTTTAGAGTTTAAATAATGTGATTTGAATAAAGGGGAGTGATTGCCTCCCCTTAAATTTGTTACAGCTTTATGGCGAGTTCCTGGCATTCCTCTTGCAGTTCTGCAAGAGTTACGTTGACATAAAATTTGCCTAACTGAAAATCTTTTACAAGATTCATTAGTTCATCAGTATGTGGAATTCGTAAGTTAATCGTTGCATTAGTTAACCTAATTTTGAACCAAAGCATTTCAATGCCATTATTTTTGTCAAAAGTTGGTTTTACAATATTATTTATTGAACATCCCTGGGACATAAATTTTAAAAGGTTTTCAAAGTGTTCTGCTTCAGAATCGCTCAATGAGAGTCCGAAAGCAATAAATAATTTCTTACTGAAATAGCCGTTTACATTGTTTTCGGTAAAAAACTGTTGAGCATTTAGTGTGGCTGCAATTTTTGATTTTCCGTTGATTGCCGAAACGGATTCCGACTGCCCGAAGGCGCTGAACTTCTTGTTCATTTTCTTTTATCTTACCCTCAGAACATCATTGTCCTGATTTGTTGATACAAGTATCAGGGTATGCCGAAAGCCACAGAAAATTACCTTTTTATAGATCTGTGTCGGCTGGTAATCAGGTGATTAAATTTTATATTAATATGGACTGAACAATATATTATAAAATTCAACCTCTTTACTTTTTAAATCCTGTCTTAAGAATGAGCGAATCAGTTTAGCTTTATCTTGCTCTGATTTTAATACAGGCGTATTATCTTCAATTGCAATATCTAACACCCCGAACATTAAAAACAAAGTGTAAATCAATACACCCTCTTGTTTATTTATTTCAACATCTTTAGTATGCAAGTCCGTTTCACCGTTTAGGTAGGCGAGGATATTTTGTGTAGCAAACCGCCCGAATAACCATTTTGCTCTAAAATCTGGAAAAGGTTGATAGAGGTATTGCAATATTTCATCTATTAACTCTGTTGACCAAATGCGTGGCTCATCGTCTGTGATATGAAAGTATAGGTATTTTAGTTCCTTTATTTGCTTATGCCTTTTTCCAATGATCAGTTCAATGATATCTTTATTATCCTCTAAGTTATCTATTGTAACTCCCATATTAGGCACATCATAAGGAACCATAGTTTTACCCGCCTTCATCAATTTTCGAAGCTTAATTTTAGTTTCCAAAATGCCACGTCCTTCATACTGTTCTTTTAATATCTTAACATCAGTTAACAGTCTTCGTAGTTCGGAATGTAGGTTAACCCCAGTTACTGCGTCATCAGATGAAAAGTATGATTGGTAGTAACCCCACTCAATATCATTCATGTTTCTAAGGAGAACAAATAAGTTTTGTACGTGCTTTGGATCAATCTGTACTTGTTCGATAACTTTAGCAATATTGAAATCATTAAAAAGTGATACGCGTTCCTTCTCTAGTTGATAGAGCATTCGAATATTAACTCTTGTTTTTACAATATTACTCTTATCAACGTGAAGCATTCTTTTGGTACCATCATGGTATTTAGAAATTGTATCTAAATCAGCTTCGATGCCTTCAAGTTCTTCAATTTGAAATAGATATTCTGTCATAAATGATATTCGAATAGTTAAGCCATAAAGATATTGCAACAATATTTAACTTGAAGAAGTTGCTGAAAGATTAGTTTAAATCTTCGGCTATTGATAGTTTTAGCCTCAATTTATCCTCATAAGTTTGAGGCATCAGATGAGGCAAAATGGTAATAAACTTCTGATATAATTTGGTATATTTGCAGCAATTAATAAAATATAAATAAAGCCATAATGGCTGAGGTTTAACATTAATTAGTTGATAATCAGTTGATTGTTTCTGTTTTTCAGAAGTAGTTAGCAATTTGGTCCCGTAGTTCAACGGATAGAATAGAAGTTTCCTAAACTTTAGATATGAGTTCGATTCTCGTCGGGACCACTTCCTTGGATTCAAACCAGAACATTGTCGTGCAAATCGTTGATTTTCAAGACTTTGTTTTGGTTTTTATAACACATTAAGACCCATTTTCGACCATTTTGAATGGTTAATTTTAGTGAGTCGAAAATTGACTATTTTTTGTAAAACACTGTAGGTCAGTGGATTGATTGAAACATCAAAACCAGAATTATTCCGAAATGTTCGGGTGCTGGATTATTTTGTAAGATATTGATTTACAGCTCGTTCGACTGACGAACATCTTGATGGCTCACTGGCTCAAATGTACATTTGTTTAATTTTAAATGTATCATTATGAGTTACAATTTTCATCTTTTATTCTATCTAAAAAGACCAAAAAATTTTATCAAGGGCGAGATGATGCCCATCTATTTACGGATTACCGTGAAAGGAAAACATTCGGAATATTCTGTCGGCAGGGAAATCATTCCCAGCTTCTGGTCTGCGCTTAAAGGGAAAGGCACTGGCCTGCGTGAGGAGATCCGGGAACTTAATGATTATCTGGATACGCTGGCCTCAAAAGTTCGACGGTTTCATACCACTCTTGTTGAAAAGGAAGATGAGGTGACAGCGGTAGTTTTGAGGGATCATCTTACCGGAAAGAATACGTCTAACCATAGCCTGCTGAAAGTTTACCAGAAGCACAATGACAATATGGAAAAACTGATTGGTAAAGGATACAGTTATGCTACGTTTCAAACCTATCAAAGTTCCATCAGACATGTTAAACAATTTCTTCAGCTCAAATATGAGGTTCAGGACATTAACGTCAAAAAGGTAGATTTTAAATTTATCACCGATTATGAGCTATTTCTTAGGATAGATCGAGGAAATAATGCAATGTCTGCCCGGAAATATATTGTTCACCTAAAAAAAATCATGCTGTATTGCCTGGGTGCCGGGTGGATTGTTGGTAATCCATTTTTAAATTATCGCAATACGGCTAAAGCTAAGGCAAGGACTTTTTTAAATATGGAAGAGTTGGATAGGATCAGAGGCAGGGAATTTCCACTCGAGCGATTAAACATCGTTCGTGACATTTTTATTTTCAGTTGCTACACCGGCCTTTCCTATATAGATGTGAAGCAGCTTCGCCCGGATCAGATTACAAAGGGTGATGACGGTAATTTATGGATATTCATCAAACGGCAGAAAACGGAAACACCCTGTCATATCCCCTTGTTGGATGAGGCGAAAGTAATTCTTGACAGATATAAAAATCACAGGATATGCAGATGGAGAAAAGTGGCATTGCCAGTGCTCACTAATCAACGCATGAATGGTTACCTGAAAGAGATCGCCGATCTTTGTACCATCACTAAAGTACTCACTTATCATCTGGCTCGTCACACTTTTGCGACGACTATTACGCTTTCAAATGGTGTTCCGATTGAAACGGTATCGCAAATGCTTGGGCATAACAGCTTGAAAACAACGCAGCATTACGCGAAGGTTATCGATACTAAAGTTAGTACTGAGATGTCTGCATTACAGGAGAAGCTTTTAGACCGAGATAAGGAAGAAGAAAATACTGGTGATATGAAAGTTATGAAGCTATTTAGATAAATTGCTTTCAATGTAAACGGAAATTGGTTGTAATTTGTCTTGTCAACCTTAAATCATTTCTGATGTATTTGATTCAAGTAACAATCAGATTAAGAAATTTTAAAATATGGTATCACAACTGACCGACATTGATGTCGGTCAGTTCGATCAAGATTGGGATTTCGCTAGTTGAAAGGCAAATGATTAGATTCTAATCCGATATGGACCGATACGATCCGATTATGATCCGATCCTTTTAAAAAGACAGCATTTGATTACTTGAAAATATACTGCTAATATTGACAAAAGCAGTGTATTTGTACAGATAAATATTTGCAGTCATAAAATCGAAAAGTATTGTATCTTTTTTTAAGGATAACAACGTTGAAAGTTCCTCTAAAACTTTATGAATGCGCAATAGTTGGGTGGCCGGTACCCGTTTCGTCCAACATGGGTTTCATTGTTGGTGTTGTGCACCTAATGAGAGCTTAGCTGTTATCATTAAGGGTTACGTAAATGGCCCTTCCATTATAAACCTTACCGTTAAGCAAAATAACATTAAGGTTACTGGTCGAGTAGCACTAACGGAATGAGTTCGTCGACGCTTCAGGTTCAGGAGAAAAATGGTGATATTTGTTTAAAACAAACGGATTTTTGAATTAAATATCAGATAAAGCGTTGTTAACCTCATGCGTGAGTTTGGTCTTTGAGTTGTTTTACTTATAGAAATCTTAAATATACCTGTTTTACTTGTTTGTAATCAGTTTTACTCAATAGCTAATTGGTTTTATTCGTTTTACGAAGACTAGATTTGTTTTACTGAATCATATTGGTATTTTATTAAATTTACTGAAATAATAAACGTTTTACTGAAAAAAATGGCAAGGAACAAAGTAGGCAGTGAATGGTTAAAAGAGCATTTGAACCTGGAAGGATACGGAGTAACGAAACGGTCTTTTATCGGAACTCAAAATAAGATAGAGATGGCAGCTGATGGTACTATAGATCAGCAGTTTGGGCCGAAATATGCTCCTGGGGGCAATACGGTACCGAGCCATCTAGAGTTTCTTCTAAAATATGAGGATGTTAATCTTGATTTATTAAGTGCGGTATTTGCACGTGCAGATCGAAAAGAACTGGATAAGTTTATTTCAGCTAGCCCTTCAGGTAAATACAGCAGGAAGCTGGGGTTTCTTTATGAATGGTTGACTGGTAAACAACTTGACCTTACTGCTGAACCCAGCGGCAACTACGTGAATTTATTGGATGAAGAACAGTATGTTACAGGAAAGCAGATCAAGAATAGCAGATGGAGAATTAATGATAACCTCTTAGGGGGGCGAAAATTCTGCCCGATTGTCCGTCGTACAAAGGCCATAGAGGATGTATTAGATATTGATTATAGAGCAGAGATTGAAAAATTAAAAGAAGAGTTTTCCCCTGAAGTCTTTAAAAGGGCAACCCAATATTTATATAGGAAAGAAACCAAGTCCTCATACGAAATAGAGAGTGAAAAGCCGTCGCCTGAAAGAATCGACCGCTTTATAGCCATTTTGTATAAAGCTGGAACTGCTCCGAGCGCTGAAGTGCTTGATGTCAAAAGCCTAACTGAATTGCAAAATGCCATTGTCGATCAACGCTATGCTCAAAAAGGTTTCCGAAATTTTCAGAACTTTGTTGGACAAACGAACTATCGCATGGAGGAAATTTATCATTATATATGTCCTCCGCCTGATATGGTTAAATCTATGATGGAGGGTCTAATTGAGTTGGAAGAAAAAACAACTGGTGGGCCTGCTGTAGTGAGGGCGGCTATCATCGCATTTGGGTTTGTATTTATTCATCCATTTGAGGATGGTAACGGAAGAATCCATAGGTTTTTAATTCATGACATGCTGACCCGTGATGGACTGTCGGAGCATGGGTTAATCATACCTGTATCTGCGCATATGGTCAACAATATGAGAGATTATGATGCAGCGTTAGAGAATTATTCCAAACCTTTAATGCAAAGAATAAAGTTCAAGCGGGACGAACGAGGGGAAATAATAATCACTAATCCCAAGGAAGTCAATGCGTATTTTCGATACCCTGATCTAACTCAACAATGCGCATATCTTGCTACGACTATACAGGCTACAATTAAGCAGGACCTATCTGAAGAACTTCATTTTTTAGAACGGTATGATGAGTTAAAGCGGGAACTGCAAAACCTAATAGACATGCCTGATAGGAGATTAAACGAAGTTATCATCTTCTTACATCAAAATAAGGGTGTTTTCCCAAAACGCAGGAAGAAAAATTTTGAGGAAATCACTGAGGAAGAGTTTGCGGAAATGGAGAAAATCTATAACGACATCTTTGATAACAACTAAACCAGGAAAGCTTTGAATTAGGCAGCATATAGTGAGTATTTCACGATGTTATCTCCAGCGTTCAATTTAAAAGATTTTCAATCCGAGAATCGCGAATTCTTGTTGCCCGAATATGAACTTCTTTATATGAATATGAAGGAATAGGTGATAAGATTTCTAGTGGAACAGGGGTAAACTATAAAGCAGAATATCCACTGTTGTCGTTCCTGCTATTTTGGTCGGATCATCTGCTGTTCAAGGACGGTATTTCTTTAAGTAAACCTGGGAACTGATCGAGCGTTTTCCGAAGATATCGATCTGGTTATTGACCGGTCGGTACTGGGTTTTGGGGAAGAGCTGAGTAACTCCAAGATTAAAGAATTGCGCAAGGCGTCCTGTGCCTTTATTACAAGGGAATTTAGGGACGGGTTGGAAAAGGATTTGCTCGATTTGGGAATCCCTGCAGATCTGTTTTCTTTAAAAGTGGCTGAAACGACAGAATCTGACCGGGATCCTCACGTACTGGAGCTGTATTATGAGTCTGTACTGGAAAAAGGCGGTTATTTAAAAGAAGCTGTACTGATCGAGATTGGTGCCAGGTCGCTAAAAGAGCCTTCAGAGCAAAGGGAAATTAGCCCGATTATTTCGCAGGCTTTAGGCGATTTCAACATAGCTGGGGAACCGTTCAGCGTGCTTACTGTTCTGTCAGCTCGTACATTTAAAAGGTTTTTCTCCTACATGAGGAATTTTGTAAGCCTGCTGAAAAGATAAGAATAGAAAGAATGTCGCGGCATCTATATGATCTGGATAGGATTATGGATACTGAGCATGGTAAACAGGCGCTGGAAGATAAGGATTTATACAAGGGAATAGTGGAACATCGGTCAAAATTCAATGTGATCCGAGGAATTGGTTACGAAAAACATGGGTATCAGGATATCAGCTTTATTCCACCGGTGAGGTATTGGGGGCTTGGAAAAATGATTATAAGGCCATGCAGGAAAGTATGATCTATATGACTCGAAAACGTTTAAAAAGTTGGTCGGACGTATGGAGAACTGACCAAAAGGTTCCAAGATGTAAAATAACTTCCTTGTTTTAGGCGGATAAATTGCCTGCTTTTTGTTTAGGGTTTATTTATATCAGCTGGATTTGGTTTACGGAAATAAGAGTTTTCGGCGCTAATCGCCGCAATTCTGCGTTTAGGTAAACCGAACTTGCGTGTTAATGCATCAACTATAGATAATTACTTATCAGCGTATTGATTTTTTAGAGAAATAGTGACGAGCTAAATGATTCTTAATTTGAGACTATGTAACATTTGCTTTCATATTCACCTTTCTAGCACTACCATCATGTACCGTCCCATTCTTTAATTGATTTGCACTAATTCCGTAAGAAAAATACTCTATTGCAAAGAAAAATACCCACTTGGTGTAAAAATATTAAATGGGTTGTTTGATTGGATCATCTGAACGTGGTAAGGCGAATTTTTCATGTAAGATTTCCCAAGCAGTTTTTTGTTCCATTTCTAAAGCGGTATATTTGTTATATCATCTAAAGGGATATAAATTTATACCAAAGGATGAGTAAATTAACACTCGATTTCTTATGGATTTTCTTCTTAACTATTCCAGCCCAATTCACATGTTTGATTGGAGCGCGGCTACCATCTTAGTCTCATTTAAAACATCAAACGACCTGCCAATCGGTTATCATTCAAACCTTGGTTTGATGTATTAAACTTTTACCTGGGCATTGCAGTCTGTTCTTCCTGGTGTTATAAAGCCCTTTATCTCGTTTCGGGCTTACAGCAGATTTTGGGATGCTATGATTTATTGGTTATTTCATATGTCATATATGCACTATTGTGAATAAGGCCTAAAAATGCCAGAATTTGTTCCGTTATCAGTTAGGAGGATCTTAAATCTTTGTCAAGAATTCTTTATTTTTTAATATAATATAAACATAAACCGAAAATGAAAAAAACAACCACAATGTTGAGTTTGCTAATGCTTCAATTAGTATTCTCCAGTTTTACTCCGAAGGATGAGAATTACACTTCCACCGCAGATTATGAAGCATTATCAAAACTAAACGTAGCGCTGTTTGCGGAACCAGAGACATGTGAGGATGATTGTTCTTTTGATGCTCAGGCGGCATATGGGAGAAATGTAGATGTATTTCGTGACCAACTAGGTGGATGTCTAGATGCAGTTATGGGGGATCTAATATTAGCTTATACAGGCGGGTTAAGCTATCAGCATGCTTCCTCAAACTTTGTGTCAATTAGTGACCTAATGACTGAAACTCAACCTGAAGCAATGGCATGTATTGGCGCAGCCGACCAACATTTCGAAGATATGATCGGAGCGACGGGCGATGAATGGGAAGAATGTAGCAGCGAATGTGATAATTAAAAATGAAAAAATGAAAAATAAGTATTTTAACCTAAGCATCTTATTGCTAATAGCAATGATTTTAAGTACTGCGTGCCGAAAAGACAGAAACTCAATTGATATATCTTCGTTAAAGGCAAAGGACTATGCAACATTAAGCGCTGTAGACAAAAAGCAGTTTGAAACGAAAATGATAACTGCCCTCCGCCAGGATCCTGAATATTTTGAGCTCAATAAGAACTTTCAAAAAATCATAACTTATCACTTAAACTTACCGCACCAAAAATTCGCGAAGACAAAGTTACCACGCAAAGGATCCGAACTAATTGAACACTACAGGAAGCTCGGTATTTCAAATCCAGAAGATTATTTCAAGACAAAAATATTTACTCTAAGGGGAATAGCTTTGTTAAAGAAAAACTATCCTGAGCTATTCAAACTCGAAACAAGTGTAAAACATCATATCATGGTGGATGCAGCAAAGCCGATAAAGGTTGTTACTGCACTAAAATTAAAAAAACAGGCCTCAAAATTCTGATTTTACGATACTAGCCTGTCTTGGGCTAGTATCTCTTTTGACTCTCCTGAAGAATTTCCTTCATTTCACGTTTTATTTGGCGTACTGCAGGCGAGAAAACTTTTTGTTTTTTCTTTAGAATTTGGGCTGCCACTTCCGCGGCTTTTAAATATTGCCCGGTGCTGAAATATAATTTTGCTCTAAGATATCTTGGGTAAAACATTACAGGAACCATATCAGAAGCACTTATATAGCATTCATCAGCAGCAGAGTACATTTTTTTGTTTTGATAAAGATTTCCTAACGCTATCTGGACATTTGGAGAATTTGCAAATATCTTGGCCCTGGCCAGGATGGATATGGCTTCATCATCTTTTAAAGACAATGATAACGCCTTTCCATACTCCATTAGAAAAGACCCGTCACTTCCAAAATTCTGATATAGTTTCGAAAAGCTCGACGCGGCCTGTTCATAATCTTTTTCCACATAATAATGTTCAGCAGTTTTCCAGTCGCGATAACTATAATATATTTCCTTTGCTTTAACAAACATAAAATATAATAAAGTGAGCGATAAGATGAAGACACTTGGTAAAAAGACAGCGTTTAATTTTCTTAAGGGATTGCTAAAAATCATTTGCTTTCGATCCATCTTTGCAATTGTCGATATCAGCGTGACCAGTACCACTTTTATAGGAAGAATATCGCTGGCGTAGGAGAATAGTGAAAATATGCAGATGGCTGCAATTCCTGAAAAACAGACAAGGGCAAATTTTTTATCTACAGCCCTTTTTAAGGTATATAGCAATGCTAGAATAACAACACACAAATATATGCTACCGATGATCCCATTTTCTGTTATAAACTGAATATATTCGTTAAACACATAGCTTACGTTGCCTGCGATTCTCTGTTCGCTTTCAGAACCTTCTAGAGCAAAATATTTCCCCTGATAAGACATATAATACATTTTAATATTATCATAGCCTACACCCACAAAAGGATGATCCAGGAAGATATTCTTACATATCTTCCAAACCAGTAGGCGGCCGTTTCCTGAATCTACATTTAGGTAATAAAGCCCCATTGTTAGTGCTATGGAAATCAATGGTATTAATACGAATGCCACTGATTTTAATCTTTTGAAATTGGCACTATCAGAACGTATTAAAACCGGAATATAGCCAATGAGATTAATCATCAGCACCACGAATACAGCAAGTATAGCTGCCCGAGAATGTGAAAGCAATAATATTGGAAGACCAAGTACAATGACCATTAAATTCAAGACAAGCAGAAGCTTGTCCCAGCGTTTTGAGGGGTGCATCTCTCTCGCATTCCTGTTAAAAACGCCGGCAATTGCTAGTGCTAAGGATATCGCAATGTATCCACTAAAAGGCCCGGGATTATTGAAACTTCCAGTTACCTTAAAGAGTTTGTGATTGCTCGCTGTAAAGGCGAAAAACTGGCTATAGCCTATAAGCACCTCAATCAGGCCGCTTAGCATTATCCCCATCAATAGCGCTTTTGTGTATTTCGCAGGGAGAAGACTGCAAGCGAGGTAAAAAATAATCAGATAAGCAAATTCTATTGAATTCAGAGATAGTCCTGCCTGGGGCTGTTGGCCGAACCTGTTCAGGAGGATAAACAAGAATAATAAAAGAACAAGAAAATCCATTCTTCTCAGAACCAAATACGGTGTTACATTCTTCGCAACTAATCTTAGGCAGCAGGCTCCTAGTATTGGAATGCACAGTGCAGAGAATATTACTAAATTTCCGCCCTTAACCGATTCTTTTAGCTCATGAAAACTACAAAAAGAAAAAAGAAATGTAGCAATAACAAGTGTGGCAGTAAGTATAATATCTGGGGTAGGACTGGAGAAGCGCAATTTGAATACCATATAAGGTTTCCTTTCAGTAAAAGGAATAGGAGAGTTTAAGATTTAATGATAAAGAAATAAGCAAGGAATGAAAGGACGAGAAACGCAAAAAAGAACACCCATATTCTTGCGTCTTTAGTAGTTCCTTCATTTTTTCCAAGAAACTTAATTTGTGAATAAAGTGGCCACCAAGAGGAACGGTTGTTAATCATATCTTTTTCTTTTGCGCTGTTAAGTGAACTATTTAAAAATTTGTAGCCTTGTTCCGTAACCAGCAGGTTTGCATATGGATCCTGACTCAATGGTTGGACATATTTTGAGCGATAAAGAAAATCAAATACTTTCTTCTTTTGGTCTTCACTTAATCCGACCTCATCGCACATCAGTGAAAAGTTCCCTATCCGGGCCGGGTTCTGGCAAAAACGTTGCAGAACGTGTTTGCTGGCTGAGATAATTAAAGGCATATCCATGATCAGAATAATTAAGTTATCATGATTACTTTATATTTAGCAGGGAGTCAGCCTTTTGGGTAATTTGCCTCATGATCTGTCTATCCAGATTACCGTATGCTGGGAACTTTGACCTAACATTAAAAATATACTTTGGTACACTTGCCCTGATCTTAATATAATCTTCTGGATTTGTCATTCCACGTTCCCTGTAATAGCTTATCTCATCGGCAGAGCCCCTTTTTTTCTTGACGCTATCACCGGGAATTTTTTTCATCTGCAGAATATAGTTTTTCATCTGTTCTATGCTTACCTTCATATTATAATAGTCTTCATCAACACTAAGATTTTTCGAAAAATCCTCAATATAGCTTTTCTGTTCCTCCGGTGAAAGTTTGGAATATGTTTTCTGATGTACATTTAGCGGCGTTGCCTGAGCATTGGCGTTACTAACATTTAATAGCAGAATTAAGCTTGCGGGTAAAAGGAATTTAAGGTATGTTTTCATACATTGATGTGACTATTCAGATAGACTAATATAGGTATTACTTTGATAATTTATGTAAATATCAAGCCTATTATGAAGTATAACTCAGAATTGAACGTGGAATAATGCAATGTTTGCCATGAAATATATTGTTCACCTGACAAGGATCATTCTATATTGCCTGGGTGCCGGGTGGATTGTCGGAAATCCATTTTTAATTATCGAAATACTGCCAGAGCTTAGGCAAAGACTTTCCTAAATATGGAAGAGTCGGATCGAATCAAAAGCAGGGAATTTCCACTCAAGCGCTTAAACATCTCTCGCGACATTTTATTTTCAGTTGCTACACCGGCCTTTTTTATATAGATGTGAAGCAGCTTCGCTCGATTCAGATTACAAAAGGTGATGACGGTGATTTATGGATATTTATTAAACGGTAGAAAACGGAATACCCTGTCACATCCCCTTGTCGGATGAGGCAAAAGTAATTCTTGACAGGTATAAAAACCATAGGATATGCCAATGGAAAAAAGTGGGGTTGCCAGTGCTCACCAACCCAGAGGATGAATGGGTACCTCAAATAGATCGCAGATCTTTGTACTATCACTAAGGCGCTTAGTTATCATCTTGCTATGGCACACTTTTGCAACCACTATTACGCTTTAGAATGGTGTTCCGACTGAGACTATATCCCAGATGCTTGGTACAATAGCTTGAAAACAACCCATCATTATGCGAAGGTGATCGATACAAAAGTAGGTAAGGAAATGTCTGCGTTACAGGAGAAGCTTCTGGAAAGAAATAAAGTGTAGGATGATGGTGATGATGTGAAAGTTATGAAACTTTTTAGATAAATTGTTGGCAATGTAACGGGAAATCGGTTGTAATTTGTCTTGTCAACGTTAATCTAATTGTTTGTTATTTCAATCATTTCTGATGTATTTGATAGAAGCAACAATCAGATTAAGGAAATTTTATAATTTATCTTAAGGATAAATATGGATTTTTCTAAGTGTAATATAGTAACAAGAGCATTTTAAATAGAGCTTATTAAATTTTTCTTATGGGAGATCTGTAGGGATCGGTCTCCCGCTAAAAAACTTTGATGGGTTTTGAGGCAGTATGCAAAAGGTACCAACCTTGCCCCTGAATCAATTTCTTCAAGGTTTTCAATAGACCTCCCAGATATATCTGAACTGTAAGAGGTGATGCTGGCCTCTCATTGCCTATTTTTAATGACCAAGGAAATCAAAAATAGAGTATTTCGATAATTATCAAGATTTTCTCCTCAGGGTGCTGCTCATAATCAGGCGCGTAAAATACTTTGCTTTTTGCAAGAGATTGGACCCTGTGTATTTTGAATAATTTTAGCAATTGTTCATCGGTATAGTTCGCAACCAACCAGCAAGCCAAGTCTTCAGTTAAGATAGATTAATCTGTAAATGTGTTAAAAACATATTTCCATTAACTTCCCAGCTGAAAGAAAAATTTGTTTTGTAGGTTGTAGAGAGTCTTTTTTTTAAATTTATCAGCCCCGTTTTGTTGCTTAAATAATGTGTGCTGTTGCCAATTAAATTCTCAGTAAGAATATTTATGCAGGGTCCATCCCTTCTGATCGAAATTTTTGCCGGTGAATGGGGAGCCTTTAAATAACCATGCTTGAACATGTTTTCGGTAAGGGTTAAAATAGTAAGTGGAACTATTTTTTCCGCTAATACAGAATCATCATAGTCCAGATGAAATATCAAACTATGATTTTCTTTTATCTGAAATAAGTTAATCAAATTTTCAACCTGCTCAATTTCCTCTTCCAATCTGGCAAAATCATCCTCCTGCTCCATATCAAGCGCATATCTCATCATCTTGGATAGAGAAAGAATTACTTCTCCAGAGTCTAAATCAAGTTCGCTGATTCGCCGATGCACAAAGCTTAAGGTATTGAAGAGGAAATGCGGATTTACCTGTGATCGGAGAAAGGCATTCTCTGCGCTGATGAGCGCTTTAGAAATTTTTTCTTTTTCAATGATATCATACAGTTTTTCTCTTTGTAATTCCTCATTCACCTTACGTTCATGAAGATACTTTTTTAATGCCCAGTAACCCGATCCGACAATTATAAAAAAAAGACAACGATAAAATGCTTTTAACACAAAAGTGTAATCAATGCCTAAGACATTGTACTCATTTGCCTGATTGTAGATAGTAAACGTATGATTCATAATCGCAATGAGCAATACATAGATGCTCATTTCCAAAATCACAATGGGGACAATAATTACAAAATCTTTAAAAGTATTTCTAAAATGAAGTTTATCCAGAATAAATATGTGGAGATAGAAAACACTAATATTAATACTGTAATGAATGAGATAATTTTCGATTCCAGAAAATTCCCCTACAATCAGTCCAACAATTACAGACTCGTAGATGATATATATAATCCATAGAAAAACATGGATTTGGAGTCTGGAAGAAGAGATCTTTATATTATTTATCCTTTTATAAAGTGTTTCCATATCATTTTTTAACCTGTCTATCCCAAATTCTATTTCTTAACTAGATAGAAATATAAGTTGCCTCAAAACTCAAGATTATGCAACTTAAAAAACTAGAAAAAAAAGTATTGTTTACTTTCAAAAACATCAAAAAAAAAGGAAAGCTATTTTCGTATGACACAGATACCACATTTACCAGTTATACTACCACAGTTACCGGTATCTCCAAATTGTAGTAAGATAAAACCCGTAAACTATTTTTTAGAAGCGGGTTTTAAAATTTTACTCTGAAGAAATTCATTCAGGTTATCCCTGTAACTCTCTCCAATTGTAAATTTTGCCCCATTTGTCATCGTGAGCATATTCCCATGTACTAAAGAAATATGGTCTTTAGATATGATAAAACTACGATGCAACTGGACAAATTGGCTATAATCGTCCAATACTTTTTTTACCTCTTTTAAGCTCAAATGGGTAACCAGTTTAGAATCTGTAGTATGAACTCTTACATAATTGAGTAAACTCTCAATAGCAATTATGTCTTGAACGAATACCTTGACCAATTTTAAACCATTCTCCTTATCCTTTATATAGAGGTATCCATTCTGATCCTTTCTAATATTATCAGTTAAAATTTCATAGGCTGGAAATGATTTTTCAACTACCCTGATAAAATCCGAGAAGCCAAAAGGTTTGAGTAAAAAATCATCAGCGTCCACTTTAAAAGCATCCACTGCATATTTTGAATGTGAGGTCGTGAAAATGAGTTTGCGCGTTTTATCCCTGACCAAACCAGCTAATTCAATGCCCGAGAGCACGGGCATATCAACATCAATAAATATTAGGTCAACAGGCTGATTACTTCTGATATATTCAAGAGCTTTTAAAGGCTTATCGAAAGTCTTTAAAAGATTTAATTTAGGAATGTTTTCAATGTATGATGATAATTCTGCCAGCGCTTCGGTTTCATCATCAATCACCAAGCAATTAATCATATTTCATAATAATTTAGAATTGTTTTGTTGCAAAGGAATCGCTATAGAAACTCCTTGTGTTGCACTTCCCCGAATATAATGGTTTTATCCCTAAAACTGGTTGATTAATCCAAAAAACAACCAACACATAAGGTAAAAAAATAGAGTATGTTAGTATTGAAAGCTGGTTTTAGCAATAGGGTTGTCTTTGAAATAAAGCAGATTTTCTTAATAAAAAAACTTTATATCGCGTTTGTGAAATTCCCTTCAGCTAATTGTTAAAATCAAGTTCTCTACAGACTTGGAGGTAATCAACCCAGAGTAGGGTTGTTGATAACATCCTAAATATAGAGTTTCCTAAGTTTGGCATTTTTGTTTAAAAACTTCATAGCATCTAATATACAGGTTCCAAAACTTTATGTGTTTAAAATTAAGGCTATAGATAAAAACGCCTGTGATTATTTTATTGCAGGAGTATTGAATTTAAATACGGTAAACTTAAGAATTTCATCATTTAAAGGTCGTTCCTGTATATTCAATCCCTTTTCTGAGACAAAAGCACTTGACATTTGATATTGATTAGCAGAGAGCTTAATTTCACCCAAATATTTGAAGTTTTGATCCAAAACAATTACACTCAACTGTTTCAATGGGGCATTTTTCTCCTCATAGTTCAAATTCTTTTTGCCTATGGGGAGAAAACCAATCCGATAGTAAAGATTATTAAATTTATCAAACAAAACGCTTCCGAATGAACCACTGGTCATAAAATGTTCAATCATTGGGTCAGAAATACCATTTTTGTATTGCTTTTCATCGTACTCATTCATGAAATCAATATGTTTACTGCCAGAAAAAAAGCTGGATTGTTTTGAGTCATGGAGATTTCTTGAAATCAGATTTTCATCGGCCGGGAAGCTATAAACAATTTTCTTTGTCTTTGGATTATAGCTTGTAGCGTAAAGATGAAAGTCGCCATTGGCCAAGTTATGCTGACGGTAAACAAGCGGCATATCCATTTCTCTAAATGATTGGTTTCCATCCTTCACATTGAGCAGAATCTGAACTTTTTTCCGCTCCATCTTACTTCCGCCTAATACTACTGAATTTAAATACAGCGTATCCTGCTCATAAAAGCCTTGGTTTGAGGTAGAAGAATAAAAACCTTTTACGATGAGTTGTTCAATTGGAGTCTGAGTGGTTTTATTGCTTAGGTTATATCTTTTTTTAATTTCACCCTTATCATTAACAAGTGCAACAGATGGTCCAAAATAAAACAGGAAAATGGAATCCGGATTTTGATAATAGAAACCCTGAAATAACTTTCGGTGATCACGCTTATTATCCTGGATCGCTAAGCGGGAAAAGATCTTCCCTGTCTGGTAATCATTGAGGTAAAGGACACCAGTCTCTTCGTTAAGAAAGGCTAAATAATCCCTGTCTTTTAAACGAACGTATTGCAAGCATTGCACCTTCGGACCCGTTATGGAATCCAGTTCGAAATATTTTACAGATTGGCTAAAACTTATATTTTTTATCGAATCCGATCTTTTTTTAAAAGCAATTCGTTTTGGTTCACTTGGCTGGCATCCAGAGTTAAAAAAAACACAAATCAACAATGCAGCTGGTATAAGTTTAAGCAAAAATAAGTTGTTTGGAAAATACATTGATTTTCAGAGTATAGTGTTACAGAAGAACTTTGTTATATACTGTAGTTAAATTCCTGTAACTGTTTTTAGAAACATATTCAATTCGGCCTGGCCATCCTTTTCAGGAGATATCTCCGTTACTTTTACCAGTTCATCATTTTTGAATAGAAAAATCGTGGGATATATGGACTTCAATGACTGGTTAGCTCTAAATATATTTTGAGGATCGATGATCACGTGTTGGTTTCTTGCAATTGAACCAAATCTGGCAAGCAAAACTTTCTGCGAATCAAAGTCTGTTAATATGAATTTGATTTTAGATTGTTTTTTGTTGTCCTCCAGATATTCAATCATATATTTTTCAGCGGTAGAAATGCAACCACTGCATCCTGCTCTGGGAATGACCATATAAACAGGGGCGTCAAGTCTTGTACTTCCATTTAAGGCATGAATCGCATTTTTAAACTCCAAGTCAGTCTTTTTTATAGCAGAATTTTGGTTCTTACAAGAAAAGACACTAATTGAGATTATCAAAATGTATAATAGTTTGCGCATGTTTTTTCAAAAAAATTCTTAAAGCCTTCCATATCATGGAAGGCTTTAAAATTAATTAATGGTTATAGTTGTTTGATTGTCTCCATCACAATCACTTGTTTCACCAGGATAAACTGCACCGCATCGACCAGCGAATGTGCATTTTCCTTTACCGACACCACCTGATCCGTGACAAGTTGCCGAAGCGTCTGAAGCGAAAACCAACGATACACCAGAAATTGTGATAGCGAAGAAAGCGATCATATAAATCACTCTTAGTAAACTAATTTTTTTCATAGTTTTAAGTTTTAGATAGATATTTAATTGATTACCTAAATCTAATTAGCCGGGGATAAAACATGAATTATTTTCCATCAATAGGATAGAATTAAGTATATAAAACCCTGTTTCAGGGATGAATTATAAAGAAATGAAGCTTATTATTTTACCGAAAACTGCGAGGTTCCGTACACGACATGTTCATCCGTGATACCTTGCAGTATAATAGTATATAAACCGGATGCGTCACCGGTCATAAAATTGAGCTCAACTGTTCCATCTTTCTCCGTTAAAACCTTGGAGCGCCAAAAGAGGGTCGAAAGGTATTGCGTGCCCTGATCCTGTGGATTAAGACCGTAGAATGGCTTTTCTTTAAGTACGCCAGCAAACTTAAATGATAAGTTTTCTTTACTACTCTGGCATCCTGTATAAGTAATCGGTTCAACAGAAAAAGGTCTGTCACTGCCATCAAGATCCGTCCTTTTTTTATACTGTTCTCCAGATATGGGTTGATATAGGATAGCATTTCCAGCGCTGGGTGGATAGTTCAGATAACCATATTCATCTACATAATCACCACATTTATTTTTTCCGAGTGTCATTCTCTTCCCATAAGCCCTATCTTTCATTGAATTCGCACTAACGGAGACTGAGCCTAAATCTATAGCGTTCTGGTGGTCTTCTATTTCAAAGGTTACGCTATCGGCCAAAGCTCCTACGGCATATAGCGAATGATCTGCTGCATATTTTTCTGCAAGTGGAACCATAGCATCCTCCATACTAATTGCAAATCCGTCTTTGTTTTCTTGGTTTACCGAAAAAGTAATCCCACTGCCCCCATCATTTAACATATCCTGAACTGTAGGAAAAAAATATCCCCCTTCCTTCGTATTTATAGTACCGAAACTACCGGAAGAAATAAAGTTAAGTGGAATTGACTTTTTTAGGACTTTACCATTTCTGCTAACGAACCCGACAAACCCAATTGCTTTACTTACTAAAGTATCATTCGATTTAGCTTTAAGTAGATCTGCCCAATTATAGGCACTTAGCTTTCTGCTAAGTAATGTATTTTCCAAATGGGGTGTTTTAGAAAGACTCAAAGCTCCCAAAGCAAAAGGTAAATTGCTTAGATGATCTGCAAAATAAAACGAATGCTCGATATGCTTTAATGTCCCTGCATCCAGTCTATTCTGCCGAACCACAGCAATAGAAAATAAACCTTGCACAGGACGACCCATTGAGTCTTGAAGTTTAATATTCAGTTTTACAGGATATCTTTTTCCATAACTCTGCTGATCGGTCACCATGTTGGCTTTAACAGCTTGGTTGAAATGGGCAAAAAACAAGCGTTCCGCTACATGACTACCCACAGAGTCAAGCACAGTAATAACACATATGCCTTTCGGTACAGCATTTAAGGCTAGCTTTACATTCCTACCGCCTTCAGAAGCTGAAGTATTAAATTCAGCGAAAATATTTCTGTAGTTATGTATAATGACTTTGAGCGTTGATTGCTGTTTTGCGTAAAGTTTGAACTGGAGGGTATCATTTACAACAGCTTGTCTTACCGAAACGCTAATGCCATGCGTTATTGCTTGAGCAATTGCATAAATAGAGTCCTTGGCCTTTTCTGGTCCTGAAAGAATTTTGAGCGCATATTTTGAGCCCATTTTCTGAGCCAGATGAAATTTCCCTATGCCAAATTCATTAGTTGAAACCGAGTCTAGTGGCTTATCATCTTCCAACAAAACCCCTTTTATATGCTTTGGCTGATTGAGTGCGAAAGCCTCAAAAGTATAGAGCGTACGTCTATTTAAAATTGCCTGACCACCTTCAGAATGAAAATTAACCGATAAGTTATCTTCTTTGCGATTTCTATCTAAAAATGGTAGTTTCAAAAGTTGCTGCTCTCCCTGATATCTAATGCGCACAAACAACATTTTAGCTAATTTACCTTCCTCCTGGCTAAGGGTAATAATCCTGGTTTGTTCTGATGCTGGTTTTAGATTTTTAAATTCTCCTTGGTCTATAGCATACTGAATAGATGGATTTTCACCTTTGTTTATAGACTTAAACGATAAATTAAGGGAGGCCCTCATTGACTGTTCATTGGACGCTACTGATTTTTGCCAGTCCAGTTTTGCTGAAAACTTCGATACCAAACCCGTTTTAATGGTGATCATCTGAATATAATGATGCAAAGGATTATTCTTGGAATCTAATAGATTAGTCATAGCCACCAGCATATACTTACCTGGCGGCAAACTATCGCTTAGATTGAAATAACCAGCGCATAGCCCCGACTTAAGTAAATATCTTTGTGTTGATACAGATTTATAGCCATTTACATCAATTAGAAAAAGTTGAAGGAAATCCTCCTTCACATTCCCTTTTCCAACTAAATATCCGCTGAACCAAATTTGTTCATTTGGAGTGTAAATATTTTTATCGGTATGAACGAAAAGCAGCCCTTGAGGTTTGGATGAAGCATAGAGATTCATTTGAGCTTGGAGATCTAAAGCTGCCGTTTCTGGTTTTTGCGAAAAAGCACTAAAAGAAAAAAAAATCAATAAAGCATTTAGTATTTTTCTCATCATAATAAATATCAATTTCAAAAATATTATTTTATAGATATGGAGTCATTATTTCTTATACCTTTTTCATTACGTCTAATCCGCTTTTTGATCTCTCCAAACTTATATGATGCTCGAATGGAAAAACTGCGATAAAAAATCTCATTCCCAGAAAAAGTTGATATGTCATTTCCATTAAAAGTTGTGGATACAAACCTATATTTTGAAAAAGGATTTAAAAGTGTAGCAGTGAGCCCTATCTTGTTTTTATAGAATGTTTTTGTTCCGGTAAACACAAAGTAAGGATAAGTCGTCGTTCTTCCCTGTAACTGAACGGTTGGTGTAGAATAAGAAAAGCGGCCGGCAAGATTGGTAGTCTTACTCACAGCTGCAGTGAGCCCCAAGTTGTAATCAAATTGAAATCCATTGCGCTCTATAACTTTATCAGCGAGAAATGCATTGAATTTAGCATACAATATATTTTGTGAGGCATTAAGATTCAATGATTTTGAAATTGGTAGATTGTAACTGAAATTCAGTGCGCTACTGGTTGTCTTGCCGACATTTGCAAAACTGAATCTGGTCACCGACGCCTCTGACTGGCTGGATATAATTCGCTGTATGGTATTACTACTGAAGTTGTGTGAAAACGCAATGATGAGTGATGACTTCTTAAACCTTCTATACTGCAGGCTTAAATTATGGATACCAACTGGTACCAGTTCAGGGTTTCCGACGACTTCAAGTGTCGGATTTAACCGATTTACAAAAGGGTTCAGGTAACTGATATTCGGCCGCTGAATAGTTCGGTTGTATAATAAATTTAGCGAATTGGTTTTATCCATCGAATAATTCAGCGCAAAATTGGGAAGAAAGTTGAAATAAGTAACTTTGGGTTCATCAACTAAACCTTCAAACCTCGCATCAGTGATCGTTTGCTCAGCTCTTCCACCGATTATCACTCCAAATTTTCCACTTTGATATTTTGCCGATACATAACCCGCGGGAATATACTGATCGTTTGCGTATCTGTTTGTGGTCATTAGATTGATATTGCCTTGAGATATATTTTCAATAGTTGAACTCTCGCTGTCTCCAAGTCTTAAGATACCTTTCACTCCTACATCAAAAGTTATTTTTTTGATTATATGAGAATAATCAATTTGCAATGTATGTTCAAATTGCTGAAATGTATTGTATTGAGAGAAGTCATTTTGGGAAAAATTGATTCTATTGGCGAAAAGGACGTCATTTTTCTGATCATCCAGACTGTTGGTGAAGAGGTAAGAAAATGTCAAGACCCTTCCTTTTTTTTTCCCAAAGTTACGCTGGTAATCTAAAGCGGCTTCAAGCCCTTTCCATGAAGCAAACTTACCATTCTGTAATTCATACTGAATTAAAACAAGTGGATCTGAAGGGTTTGTTTGTGTGATTAGATTTGAAAAATCATTATTTTTTTGATTATAAAGTGCAATCCTCGCTGTAAATAGGTTTAAGGAGTCAATTTCATAGCTAAAATCCTCTGAAAAAAATAAAGAATTATCATTAGCCTCGGCTGTTCCCTGCTGTGTTGAATTTAGAAAATTGGAATTCCGGGCCGAACTCTCAAATAACTTTGTTGTTGGTGGCTTGTCATTATTCACGTAGCCGAAGGAAGAATTGAAACTAATTTTGTTAATCTTCAGATTTAATGATGCACTCACCCCAGGCCCCTGTGCAGGAGCTTTGTATTCAGCATAAATAGCGCCCTCATATCCATCCTCTTTAGTTTTGCTTGTGATTATATTGATGATCCCTGTTGCACCTTCCTGATAATATTTTCCTGACGGGTTAGTGATTACCTCTATATTTTTTATTGAACTAGCAGGAATACCCTTTAAGGCGTCACTAACGTTGCGGGCTAGTGCTGCGCTAGGCTTCCCATTTAACAATACCCGGAAAGATGTCCCGCCCTGATATTTTACATTCCCAGCCCCATCCACTGAAAGCAGGGGAACTTTTTGAATGATTTCAAATAGATTTGCAGTATTACGTTGCGGATCCCGTTCCACATTATAACTTATCCGGTCTATACTTTGTGATACCAGACTTTGAGCTACTATTTTGACCTCGCCAAGATCACTGTTATTGGAAGTAAGTAGAAAATTTGAAACATCTCCATTCAGCGTAGAAATGTGAAGTTTGAATACTTTGGACTGGTATCCTGCATAGGTTATTCTAATAGATACAGAATCTGAAAAAAAACCGGAAAATTCAAAAAAACCGTCCTTATTGCTTAAGACTGTTTTTTTTACCCGGTCTTTGAGACTGTTTTCGAGCAAATATATCGTTGCAAATTGAAGCGGATGTCCTTTAAGCGAATCGCTTACCTTCCCTTTGATAGCCATTTCCTTTTGGGCATAGCTCCTGGAGGAATAAGTTATGATACAGAAGACTATCAACAAGAGGAATGATTGCTGAACCGATGGAAATTTAAAATTGAGCATGAAATAATTTATGAATACTTGATTGCAGGAATGACCTTAAGGGCTAAAATCGCCAGGCGCAATATTTAAAAAAGAGCGCTACTAAAGCAATGGGTAGGTCGACCATATCTTCTGTCTGTGGGCTTCCTGAGGAACAATTGGCTAACTCACTACGGTAAATTGGTAAGCATCGCGCATTAGGAGTACATTTTCCATTAAGATTTTTCCTGGAAATACTACATGCCTTGGATTGAAAACCGGCAGATAATTTGAAAGGCAACGATCATACACCTGAAATACATGATTCTTAACAGAAATACTTAGAGATAAAAAACCCAATAGTAGAAAAGTTAATTTTTTCATAGTTACAATTTAAAAGATTATTGATTCAAGGAATTTTAAAAATTAGCGACAAGTTTAAATTCATGGCTTAACTCAGAATCAATACCTAATTTGCAATTCTATTCCCGAATTAGTTTCAATATTTTACCAACACCATAAAAACTGGGTTGAAAACAGAAATATTGGGGATAAAAAATCATCTTTGACTAGGAAATACTTTTGAAAAGTTTTCGAAATTTCTGATGATAAAACAACTCATTATGCCGTAAAAATTTAGGAAGTTCCAGCGCCCCATAATTAGCTATGAGGCGGCTGATTCTTCGTCCTTGCTTTAAATCTTTTTCTTAAAAGTAATTGATCCCGGAAGTTTGTAAACATCTACCGTTTTCTCTTTATTGATCGTAATTCCTTTAGGATTTGATGGAGTAAAGGTCAATACCAGTTCATTTTTTGAAGGAGATATATTTCCCAAAACTTTATATCTGGTCGCATTTTTATCCAGAATGAAATACCCGTCGATCGAATTTTCCTTTCCCTGAATTCCTTTTGCAGAAAACGTTGCCTTTTTAAATACATCTTTTTGATCCGCAGGTTTTAGACTTTCCGAGATCACTTTCTTACCCACTTCGAGCTTATGATAGCCGATTATACCATCGATTTTTGCAGTCCCTAACGGAATGGCGATTTTGCAAAGGTTTAGTTCAAGAACAAAAGCATCGTTTTCCGATTGCCATACACCTTCAAATTGTTCTATACTTTTATTAACCACATGGTCTCCTGGTTTTATTTTATTAAGGTTTTGCGCGAATGCCGAAGAAGTTATAATGATTGAAGCAATTGAAAATAAGATTGATTTTTTAAAATTTTTCATGTTTTAATATTTAATTACAAGGGTTTGAAATGATAGTTGGTTGTCCATTGTCATTAGCATATTGCTTAGGAATCCATTTACCTGAGTTTGGATCGTATTCAAGTAATTCAATGCCGGCATTTTCTATCGAAAGGAAATTTAAAAGACCCTGAAGATTTTGTTGAACAGAATTATCCTTGTTTACAAAGTTCTCATAAACCCACTCATAAGGAAGACCAGGTCCAACATTATCCATTGTTTTTTGTGCAAAACTAGCGAATTTACTAATATCGGCGATCGTTAACATATAATTTGTTCCTTGATTGGCAGTAACTCCAAAAAAGAAACCTTTCGGTTGCATCATCAGGTTTTGAGTATAAAGGTCTGATATCGCAATAATATCTGCATACGAGAAAATCGAATATCCCCCGTTAACATGGTTATGCATGATTCCATTTACTTTGTCGTATAAATTAAATCCAATGCTATGGAGATTTTCTCCTCCTCTTATTCCAATCACGTTTTCCCCATAGAAAATTCCGCCGGATTCGAAATTATCAGTACCCGCCTTGCTTGCAAGAGCTTCTCTCAACGCATTAAACGAAGCTTTTGCAGCAAGCCGTTGCATTAAATCACAAGGATTTGCAGGCGCACTGGCTGCTGGCGGATAGTAGACAGGGACAGTAATATAAGGATACCATGGATTTTGTGGATGAAATGGATGATTAGGATTTTGAGGAGTAATGGTCACTTCATCCAGTTCGATAGGGTTAGGACTCCCTGGAAACCCGGGGCCTGGCACATTCTTAAGTTTTTCATAACAGATAGCTGGTAAACCAGGAATAGGGTCAACTTGCCCATCTGTAATTGGACAGCCATCGGCATCTGTTTCATGGTGAGCTTGCGCATATAGGGTAAAAGACAAGACCCATAATGAAAGGATTAATAGTAGTTTTTTCATCTTCGGCTATTTATAATTTTCAAATATGGTATTTGGTACTTTCATAACTTTATCGGCTACTCCTTTGGTTCTGTGGTGACCTTGAATCAAGTTATTTTCCAGGGAGTAGGTCAGAAGATAGCCCGTAAAAGAAGCCGAATAATCTTGTGGGCTTTTGTAATTATCCTGCAGATCATCCGGATGTAATTCTACGATTTCAATGTTCATTTTATTCTCGTATACCCTACTGAATATAAGATTTCTCATCCCCTTCGCATTCATAGATTTTGTGTAGGAAACGTTCACATCATAGTCTTTTAATGGCACTACTAAAATATTTTTCCTGCTATCAAGTGTAGAGAAGTTTTTATTATCCCAATCCGGTGTTCCAAAGCTTTTATATCTGCTCCCTAGAGAGGCTATCTCCGTTTTAAGGTTTTTCTTCGCAATTTCTACATACCTATCTTCATTTATCTCCGAAGTATTAATGTTAGCACTTGGATTTCTTAACTCTTTGTTGCAAGATGTTAGTATAAGTGCAAATGCAGCTATTGAAAGTTTACTGTACAGAATTATAGGTAAAGTATACCTATGCTTTAGTTCTTTTTTGTTCATAATTGATTATTAAACTTTGTTATTTAGTATTGGTCTAAATTAAAATTATTCATTAGGATTGAGAAATTTCAACAATTTTGTTTCGGGACGCTTGGGCATTTTCCGCTTTAAAACATATACTAAATGCCTTAACACTGCATTTATAAAACTACAAGACAATGGTCCCTAACTAAAATCGTCTTCGTCCTAATTGAACTTAATACAAGCTTGAACTGTATATCAAAAAATTGAAACACAATTGTTTAAAGGTTCACCTTTCCTTACATTAGTTAGTGTACGTCGGTAAAATGTTTTAGAACAGAATAATGAGGCCGTTTTTTTATGTAAAAAAAATGATAGACATTTGATCGAGATGGAATCAATCAAATTTTGGCTGAACATAGTATAATTTCCTTCACAAGTAATCAACTACTATCATGAGAAGATTAACCCCGGAGAGCTTTTTTACCCAGGTACATTTGTTCTGATTTTGAACGATAGGAGCGATAAGAAAAACAGATTTATCCTACTAATTTTATCCTGCTGAGGGGTGCAGCTAATTGTTTCCTTATAATGCGTAAACAATTAGCTAAACATAGGCTACCAAGCTTACAAACATCAACCATAGTTTCAATATAGTTTTCATGGTTATTCTGCTTTTCTAGGATTCTATCTAGACAACACTTTCCCACAGCGTGTTTTTGGAATACAACATGCTAAAAATTCATCCGCTTGCAACCTTTCTACCCTACATCTCATCCCTTATTGAAACGGCCTTCAATATGCAGAAAAATATTACTTCCCGGTATGGAACATTTAAAATTTCTTTCCTTTTTGTCCTCGCTTCTTTTTATATTTTTGCGATTAAAGTCCGGGCCCAGAGCGAAGGATTACCAGGAAAAACCATAAACGCACTCAGTGGGCTGCCAGTTCCTTTTGTCAGTATTGGTATTAAAAACAAGGCTATTGGTACTGTTTCTGATTCTTTAGGACGTTACATCCTGAGCTACCGCCAGGATGAAATCTCAAAGACAGATTCGCTCATTTTTTCCGCTATTGGTTTCCAAAGCATTAAGATTAATATTGAGCAGTTTATAAACGGTAACAAGACCATTATGTTAAAAGAATTGCCGCAGCAGCTTAAAACGGTAAAGGTCAAAGCTGAGCCAAGAAAAATGAAAAGCTACGGACGCTGGTCGGCTAGTCTTATTTTCTTTCCCGCGATGTATAAAACAATACCCAGATTCAGTGATGAAAAGGGCCGTGAACAGGCGACCATCCTTAAAATAGACCCGGATGTTTATTTAAGGAAACTTAACTTCGGCATTAACAGAAGAAATTTTAAAAGGATAAAGCTTAGATTGAATGTCTACGGAATTAAAAATGAAATTCCCGATCACTCTTTGCTGGATAAAGATGTAGTGTTCGATGTGTCTGGCTCATCCGAGCAGGGAATGCCAAAGGTTCAGACCATAGATTTGCGGCCTTATCAGATAGAGATAAAGGGAAGAAAAGAAATTGCCGTTTCCTTGTCCATTCTTGAACTCCAGTCTTTACCCGGAGATACGAGCAGGCAGGCATTTTTTATACCTTCATTCCCCAACCCATTGCGCTCAAGTCTTTACAGAATGAAAAGTGAAGCGACATGGCAAAAAGTTTCCAGTTCCCATTTGCTCATTGGCATAGAAGTGTCAACCATGAAAACCAAAAAAGTTGAGGAAGAAGAACAAAAAGAAGAAAACCTGAATGAAATAACGAAAGTTAATCCGGAGATATCCAGGGTATTGTATGGAAACAACAACGGAAAGCGCATCAAGGTAGCAGACGGAGAAATCTACTATGAGACATACGGAAAAGGTAGTCCACTTATTCTGCTACATGGAAACAGCGAGAGTATCAGCTCGTTCAGAAACCAGATAGGTCCGCTATCTGAGCATTATCAGGTCATTGCCATGGATACCCGGGGACATGGGAACAGCATCAATAAAAGTACAACGGCCTATAGCTATAGGCTTTTGGCGGATGACTTAAAGGCAGTGATGGATTCCATTCACATCCAAAAAGCGAGTTTACTGGGTTGGAGTGACGGGGGAAATACAGCCATTGCGTTTGCCTTAAAACACCCTGAAAAAATAGATAAAATGGTGCTAATGGGCGCAAATATTTTTCCGGGCACCAGGGCCATAAAGGAAGATGTTGTCCGAATGTTTGAAAAACGTAGGGATAGCCTGATGAATCTTCAAGATGCAGGATCTAATAACCAATTGCGACTCACTCAATTGGTATTGCAGGAACCGCAGATAAATGCAGATGACCTGGATAGGATCAGCATGCCTACACTAATCCTCGCTGGTGAATCTGATGTGATCAAAGCTGAACATACCCTATTGATCCACGCGCTTATCAAAAGTTCGAGCGCAAAAATCATAGCGGGTGAGGATCATTATCTACCCCTGAAAAACCCAAGCCTTTTTAATAAAATTGTACTCGATTTCCTTGCCGATAAGTTAGAGGTTCAATAATACAATGAAAAATTTATGGCATGATTCGTAGAACCAGCTTGTGGGCGGCATAAATCCTTCAAGTAATAAGCTGTGCTTTGCCCATTGATCAAAGGATATGATCGTAACTTGTAGATAATTCCTATATCCATCCGTCCATTTACATCGGTTTTCGTTTGTAAAACCTCTATTATCCTTTTTCCAATATGGCTGTGATCCCGGAAGATGAAGGATCTATTAGGATATGATAATCAAACAATAAGGGCAAGCCCATTAGATGTTTGATCGCGAATGGACCACCCAAAAAATATCCGATGATCAGGTTTTAGGTTTATTTGGCTATATATGGGTATGTGCTCTTTAAATCAAGTTATATCGCGCTAGTTTTAAAGAAAACATGGTTCGTTGAGAGAAGTGATTTATTCTCTAAGCTTGATTGAAGAGTAGTGCCTACGCTAAATATGTCCAGATAGATTTATAATTAAGATGAACATCCTCTTTTTATATCATCTCTGGTTATAAGTCAAAAAGTGCATCCATTAGGACCTCAGATTGTACCAGCCCTGGATAGCTTCCTGTATTTTTAACGCCATAGGTAGTGACCATTGTTAAAAACACCGTTTTCTTTGTTCCGGTTTGTTGTCGAAAACAATCGATTTTATTATTTAGTTCGATCGCATAAGTTTTAGTGATCTCAAAGGGTTTGGCAGAAAATTTCATTTCGCAAACACTAATACACCCATCATTACGATCTATGAGCAGGTCAATTTGTGCGCCTTTTTCTGTTTTAACTTTTGGTTGATATCTCCATACAGATTCTTCAGTGTAGATCGCCTCTATTCCCATTGTCTTTTTAATCTGGGGTATGTGCTTTAGACAAATACTTTCAAAGGCATTTCCGCTCCAACTTGTCCAGGATTGTCCGGTCATGGCCTTTAGCCATGTTCCGCTGCCGGTTGCCTTGCTTCCATCTATATATTTTAAATAAAATAACGAGTATTCATCAACCAGTTTGTAAAGTTTGTCCCTGCTTGTTTTTCCAAATGGGATATAATCCGCTATAAAACCAGACTCAATCAATTCATCCAATAATTTGGTAGCATGTCCACCTGTTGTCAGCTTGCAGGTATCGATGATTTCTTGTCGAGACAAGCCCTTTCCTTTCTTTGCGAGTGCTTTTACGATATCGATATGGCTTTGCGCATTGTCAAAAAGGGAAAAATAGAGGTTTTTAAATTCGTCCACAAGAAGCCCGTCTTTTGTAAAACAAAGCTTATCGATCACCTGGGCTGCACTCTCTCCGGGTACAACTTCCTTTAGATAGTGCGGAATGCCTCCCATAGCCATGTATAGTTGCAAAAGCTGATATTTGTCAAGTTTAATCTTTCTGTTTTTCAGATAAGCAGCTGTTTCACCTATTGTAAAAGGCAATAACCTGATCCGTTTTGTTACCCGGTTATGTAATCCGCCCTTGTTGTTTATAATTTTTGTGATCATCCAGGACGCGGCTGATCCGCAAATGACCACAACAAGCTTTGGCTGTCGTGATGCCCAGATATTCCAGAATTGTTCAAATGCCGGTAAAAAACCAGACTTTGGCGTGTCTATCCAGGGGAATTCGTCCATGAAGATGACAGTTCTTTGCTTTTTAACCAGAGGAGTTAGATATTGTTTGAGCATTTCAAATGCCTTAAGCCAGCTCTCCGGCTTAGCCAGAGGTAGTGACCCGGAAGCGTGGGTTAATGCTAGACTGAATCCTTCTAACTGTTGATCTAAGGAAGCATGGTGAATGCCTGAAAATTCAAAGGCGAGTTCCCGGCTGAATCCATTTCTGACAAGGAATGTTTTACCTACACGTCTCCTTCCGTAGATTGCCACCAGCTCTGCATCCCCGGATTTCGCTATCTCCAGCAATAACTTTTTTTCTGTTGACCGCCCGATTATTGTTTCCATCTGATCTTTGTTTGTATGACAAAGATAAGCATTATATATGACTTATGGCGCAGTATAAGTTTTTATAGTGCGCCATAACTATGTTTTTTAAACCACTTATGGCGGGATATTAATTTTTATAATGCGCCATAACTATGTTTTTAAATTCAAGTTGGTAGGGCTCTACGTGAAAATGAACTGAATGCCAGTAAAGTTCTGACATCATCAATAGCACCTGCGGAATAGCTGCCCCAATGCAAGCCTGGTAATTTTTAAAAATAATCCTTGACTTTGGTTATATTACTACATGGTTCCGAAATCTGGTGCCTCTACTGATGTGGTTACCTTTCAACTCGATTTAAGAGGAACCACCAATACCTCCAGTATTCTTAATTTTGAACAAGGTGAATTGGTAAATTTTGACCAACTTAATACCGTATCTACCAAGGTACAAAATGAAAAAATTGTTCAAAGTGGGACATGGTATGCGGAAGAGTTTGAATTGGCTTATGACCCAATGCTTTCCAGTACAAGCTACGTAGCAAATCAGTTGAGATGGAGCATGTACTCTACTTCCGTAAGCCAAATCACACTTAATGGCACTCAAAAAGGGTCCATTGATGGCACCATCCAGACTCCAAATCCAACAGGTAGTGGTCTTTTTGGAACACTTTTAAAAGGTGCGATATCTGTTGGTGTTGGCCAATTGGGTATTTTAGCTGTGGGTTCCAAGGCATTAGGGAATTTTTTCTCTAAAGATTTAGGGCCTTTCAAATTAGCAGATGTAAAAACAGGGGTAGAGGAAGCTGCTAAGGGAGAAAGTAAAAGTGGCGGTAAGAGTATTTTTAATGCGGTACTGGGCGCTATTAAAGGAGGAAGTAATGACCCTGGATTTAGTGAACAAAAAGTAAATTTAAAGCTGAATACGCAAATCAATCTCAATGGTAGTATCACCCAAAGCCCGGAGGGAATGTTTAACCCTGTAGTATTCATTTCAAATACTCAAGGTTTAGAAAATATAGCTCCAGATTATATCCCTAACTATCCGGCTTCGCTTGGTGTTTTTAATATCAGTAACACGCCTACTGTAAAAATTTATAAGGTTATCCCCCCGGTTGAGGAGCCATCAGATGTGCCCGGCAAAATGAATACTTACATATACAGTTACGGACTTGATCAAGCATCATTTAATGTTGTATTTAATCCCGCAATTATCAATGGAAACGCTAATAGAGCAACTATTCAGAATTTAAAAAAAGAAGTAGTGTTACTAAGCCCAACCGGAAGCCGTCAACCAGCTGAGGTTGTAGGTAATAAAGAATACCTGGATGAATCAACTATCGCTTATACAGATTTCTCTTATATTTCTTTTGTTACCTCACTTAAAACATTTGAAGCACCAGCTAATTTATATGTAAGGATATCATTTGATGTCGTTCCAAATAATAGTAGTGCTGCAAGAACAACAATTATTAAGACCTTTTTGGCGAAACCAGTCAAACAATACTAGCTAAATATTCAATATTGTATTTTGAATAGCACTAAAGCTAAAATTAGCCCGTATCATCCATCAAAGTTGCTACGGGCTTTATTATTCAACTAATCTCTTTAAATCTGGATATGAAATTCACGCTGCTAACCTGGATAAATTAAAGGTCACATACTATATGCCCAGAAGATAATATCAATGTGGGTTTTGTGAGGTCTATATTTACTTAACGTTATTGATGTTTTTTATCATTACGCTGGTGGTAGACTTTAGCAATATGGTAGAGGGAATTCAAAATAGTAGTTGCCACATTCATTTGCATGTTATTTTTGACCAACAAAGCAATATCCTTTTAACTGAATTCTTTAGTAATTATTTTGGTAGATGTGCTGTTAACTCAATTTCCAACTTAGCTTTTGGCATATACAACCTTTGAATTTGAACCCAAGTAGCTGCGGGAAAATCATTATTATAAAATTTCTTTCTGACGTAATTAAACTTTTTCACTTCTTCAATATCTGTCGTATATAGATTTTCTTTCACGACATTTTCAAACGTCGCACCGAAACTTGCCAAAGAAGCTTTTAAATTGTTATAAACGGATGAAATTCCTTCAGGCGTAATATTATCAGTTACAGCACCTGATATATAAAGGACATTATCAATTTTTAAAACTTGACAGTAACCAGCAATTGTGTCTTGTTTTAGTTTGTTGCTGTTCCAATGCCATTTGTCCTTTTTGATTTGTTTTTCCTGGCCAAAAGCGCTCGAAATATTTAATAATAAAGAAAGTATAAAGATGTATTTCATTTTAAGCATAATTTTTGTAAGACGCTTAGCTGACTTATAAATAAAGTCTACTTTCGCTTTTTATACGATAGATTTTTTGAGCGTAAGAATATGAAATAGTAGCTGAAAATATTACAGATTAATCGATTTGTTCTTATCGAATCAACCTAAGTATTAATAGCATCAAATGTTATTAGGAAAAAAAAACAAAAGATGGAAACATATTATTATATTTGAAGATACAAGTAATTATTGTCTCTCTAAGCTCTCAAATCATGAAAAAAAATAAAGGCATTTTTTTCTTAGTCTTTTTATTTCTGTTAACATTTACAATTTCATGTCAAAAAAAAGAAGTACTTAATGATTCGTCAACTAAGCTATTTTCTTCTAAATCATTGTCACAGAAAATGGTAACTAGCGGAGCTGATAAGCAAGTACCAATCGAATGGCTACGTCTACATGATAGGTATTTAAAAGGTATAAATAAACAAAATTTTGAAGAGATAATTCGCAACCTTGATTATTCTTTGTTATATAATGAAAATAGGAAAAATGGGGAAAATTTAATTATTATACCTATAAATAATTTAGTTATCAAACAATTAAACATCAATAAAGACTATCTGAAATTAGATGAAAGAACAATTTTGAATCTCATGATAGTACAAGGTCGAAATGGAAAATTGAGGTGGTCGTCAATCATTGCATATCTTCCGGCCGATGGAGTTAAACGAACCCAACTTTCAAGAAAGACGATCCAAAATATAATTAATGGAGAAAAAGTATCTGATGATGGAATGTTTAAGTTCATTGATTTAAAAGGCAACCTAAAATATCAAATGAGTTATAAGAGCGGAAAGCTACATTCAGTTGGTATTCCAAAGACTAATCTGAAAAACATTTCATATAATCAGGGAAATAGTTCGGCAAGATCTCATTGCCTAAACTGGTTTTTAGATACAATATATTATTATGCCGACGGAAGTACAGAACAGACCTCTGAGTATTTATTTACAACATGTGATGATCAAAATCTACCAGGCGGTGGTGGGGGTGGTGGGAGTGGTGAAAATCCAGAGCCAGAGGAACCCGAAGATGAGACAGAAGAGCCTAACGACCAGGATATTATCGTTTCGGGTTCGTCGCAAAGCTATGAGTCAGAATTTGTAGACGAGGATATTGCAATAGATCCGCCACAGGAAAGTGAAGTGGAGGTTGATGAAAATGGTAATACTATTATTCCGGTACCAGCTGCACTTCCGGTTTTGTATATTCATAGTTGGTCCTATTCATATAGTCCAATTGGCCCTTTTTATATGAAAACTGTAACCATGTCTGACGCAACGGTTCATCCTGCAAATCAGACATATAATACCTCTACAGGTTGGATGACTAAAAATATTACTTTGCTAGATATGCATAAAAATGCCCAAGAGATGGGGACTACTGCAGTATTGAGATGGAACTATTATGCACACACCAGATGGACAAATACAACGACATCTGTAACACGAGTTACTCAACGAGCAAAAACTCATGTGAAGACAATTCCTTTTTAATAAACAATTGCTTTTTTTATTTTAAATTTAACGACCTTTTTGCAAAAAAGAAAATTACATTAATTTGCAGACTTTATAGTCTTATGTAGTATACTTAGTTTAGTTTCTTAGATTATTTACCTTATATATTAACTTTCAACATGCAATCATTTGAAAAATTAATATTTTGGTAAATTGATATGTATTAATTTTATTAAAAAAACAAAACTTTCGTGAAATATTTCTGACGGAGAATCCTAGACGATATAGACGTACGAAAGTTTATTATAAAAAATAAATATGTCACTTATCCCGCCACATAAAAACGACTTAAATGAACTAATATTTGTACAAGGAAGCTTCAATGTCATAGAGGATGAGCTTGAACCTCCGTTAACAGACATAGAATCGAAATTTTCAACTATTGAAGAATGGTTAGTTTACATGTGTACATATGATAAACCGGAGAAACCAATCGGTAAATATAATTTTGGTCTATTCGAGTCACTGAACGAATACGTCGTCACTTTGACTGGAGTAAATACATATGAAGAAAATAATAACTCTAGGATTTGTATAGAATTTCAGCCAGAATATACGTTTTTCAGAATTCCTACGTCATACTGTGGAAGTTTGAGTAGAGAACAGTTATTAAAAAAATTGACAAACGACCTTCAGAACTTTTTAATGACAAAGTACTTCCGTTTTTCATTTTTTATTCAGGCAAATATTATTGTTTTGGAGCCTACAGGGCAAATACTTTGGCGTAAATGATCATGTAATGTTCTTCATTGTAATATAATATGACTTAAGATGATCTTTTACAGGAGGAGCATACTGAGATTGTTAAAGCAGTAAAATTCATTTCATTGTTGCAAATCCTTCGACTACGCTAGTATTGATATTACTTTATAATTATTTATTAATAAGCAACTTGCTACACCTATGCATTTCGCATTGTTAGGCTGTAGCACAGCTTACCTCCAATCCACTTTAATCCGGCCTATCTAATTTTAGAGCTCCACTGAAAAAGTCATCCAACTGGCTTCGAAAGAAAAATTTTCAGCCGTTGTTTTTTGTTTTTTTTTGACAGCAAATAAGAGAGAACCCTTATTGATTTCTATTCAATAAATTACAACTTAGAATGACAATCGCAACTAAAACCTAGATCATTCGACTTATGACTATAGACTGAAGACTCTGGACTAATCAAATAATCCCCATGTCTTTACTACAATAAGCAATCAGTTGTTCATTTTTAGAAAAACCAAGCACTTCCTTCATCAGGTTTAGACGCTTTTCAACGCTGCTAAGACCAGAAGGTTTAATATTGTTTTTAATCTTTTTAAAGATGCTTCGGTTACGGCTCTGATGGTTTCGGGTCTGCTGTCTAAACCTACCGCTGGTCTGGCATCTTTACAACCAAATTTTGTGGCGATCACTACATCTTTTCTAAAAGGTTGTAGTGCCTCGCCAACAATTTCTTCGTTGGTGTAAGGTCCGTAAGCTTCCGCAGTATCAAAAAATGTAATACCTCTTTCAACTGCATTGCGTAGTAACTTGATAGCTTCTTTTTTATCAAGACCTTTACCATCCAAAAAGTTTAAACCCATACAGCCAAAGCCTAATGCGGAAACTTCCAATCCGCTATTTCCTAATTTTCTTTTTTGCATTTTTTTAATTGTATCTAAAACTGAATAAATTTCTAGTACAAAATTCTTGATTGCCGTGCGGTAAAAAGTAGCCCGATTGGTACTTGTTGTAGTCAGATTTTCAAACCTTTACCGGAATTCGGAAAGATCTATCTTTTCTCTTTAAAACAAATGAAACCAAACATTTCACTGGATATTCTGGTGATATTTACTGAAATATAGGCTGTTATGGCATTGTAATTGTAGGCTGTACGCTGGTTGCAGAGTCTTTTTCAGAATGCAATCAATACCTTGTTTGCAACACAGCATCTGGTTTTAAATTTGCCAGACAAAAACAAAATTTGCATCTTGAAATCAAATTTTAAACCGCTATCAATATATCTATATGACGATTACTATTAAAGATGAAACTTTTGCTGGTAAAATCCTTCAGGAGATCCAGCTTCATTTTCAGTCCAACAGCGTAAGCGTATCAGAGATTATCTCCAGCCGCGTAAGAAAAGAGGTTGAAAACTACAACAATAAACTCCCCGAATATTTTAATGGTTTGGTTGAGCCTACAGATGCTGAAAAGACGCTTAACGGATACAAGCTTAAAAACCGGAAACTCATCGATGCCGAAGAACAGGTTTACGTTGCTTTGGATGCCTTTCAAAAAAACGGCTTTTTTGTACTGATCGATAACCAACAGTCTGAAAGCCTGGAACAACAGGTTGAGCTCGGTGAGAACACGGCCGTCAGTTTCATTAAACTAACACCTTTAGTTGGAGGATAGCAATGAACATATTTGATAAGATTAAGCAGACCATAACTGGTGCAAATGAAAAAGTTTCCAGTAGCCTCACCGATTCTACAGGGGCTGAAAATGCGGATTTCAAAAAGGTTATTGTTTCTACCCGGAACGAGTGCCTAAAAATGAACGAACACTTTTATGAGGTGAAGCTCAGCGGTATTGATGTTTACCAAAATGAGGTGCAAAACTGGTCAGATGATAAAAAAACAGATTTCCTGTTGTACTGCCTTAGCGAAACAGATACTTATGCAAAACGCAATAGCGATGGAAGCCCGGAAGAATACAAAGACAATATCGTTAGGGATGCTTACCTAACCCAGCTTCTGCGGACAAAGATCCATTATCAGGATGAAGGCATCATCAGGATCATTGATGCCTTTTTCACCAAAAAAAGGTATGGCAAATGGTGTACTTTCAGCCAGTGGCCGATCGCACTTTTTATTAATCAACTCTTAAACCAGTACAAAGCCAATCAACCGGTTGACGCCGTAAAAGCTGCGCTTGGGAAATTAAAAAATGCCTATACCAGCAGTGATCAGACGGCATTAAAAGAAGTCATCAAAATAAAAGCTAAACTTGATGAATTGCTTTTCGAGCAGTCGGCCACTGAAGCCAAACCGACACTTTTTCTAGGCCAGGATGCGCTTGCAGCATATGCTAACCCGATGCTGCTTGCCATGGAAAATCCAGAAAAACAAATCTGGTTTGACTTGCTTTCCAAAGCCCAGAAAGCAAGTGGCGCAAAACCGAGCAAAAAATACCTTGATGAATGCCACGCCTTGGTTAAGACCCTAGAGACGGATAAATTCAAGAAAATTATCGGCAGCTGGATGGAGTTTGTTACCGCCCACAAGGAAACTATTGTGACGCACACCTCTGGTACCGGGGCACAGGCTTATAACTACAACACAACTGAATTTTTAAGTGGCATCAACCTGGATACCATCAAGGGCCTGGTCTGGATATGCGCACACTTTCATGATCAGAACACACTCAACCTCATCGCTAAGCTGGCCGAACGTTGCTTCCGGAAAATACCGGGCAAAGGCCCTGCTGCTGCAAGCCTGGGGAACGCTTGCTTGTATGCGCTTTATAAATCAAAGGGACTTGATGGAATCGGGCATCTTTCCAGGCTGAAGCTGCGCATCAAACAATCCAGCACCCAGACCCTCATCGAAAAATATATTGCTGAGGCAGCTGCTTTTCAAAAAGTCTCCACGCATGATATTGAGGATATGGCTGTTGAAGATTTTAAGCTCAGCAATGGAAAGCGCAGTTACGCTTTTGAAGATTATAACTGTACACTTGAGATTACCGGCATAGGTAAATCAATGCTTAGCTGGACCAAGCCAGACGGAAGTCCACAAAAAACGGTCCCGGCTTTCATTAAGGAAAAATACGCGCAGCGGCTCAAAAAAATAAAGGATACACAAAAACAAATTGATCAAAATACCTCAGCCCAGAGAGACCGCATTGACAGGCTTTTTAGAACAGGCAGGGTATGGAATTACGAAAACTTTGAAAAGTATTTCCTGCAGCATGGTCTGGTCAGCTTTATCGCTGAAAAGATCATCTGGACATTTACCGACCCTGAAAACCCTGGCCATCCGCAAAGCCTCATTCAAATCGGTCAGGAATGGCAGGACAATAAGGGTAACCGGGTGACACCCAAAAATACTTGTGCAGTATCGCTTTGGCATCCTGCTTTAGCCAGCACTCAGGAAACTACCGAGTGGCGGGCTTTTCTAAACGGACAGAAAATCCAACAACCTCTAAAACAGGCCTACAGGGAAGTTTACCTGCTCACAGATGCCGAAATCAATACCCGCACCTACAGCAATCGCATGGCCTCGCACATTTTAAAACAGCATCAGTTCAATATGCTGGCTAAGACACGCGGATGGAAATACTCGTTGCTTGGCGCTTACGATGATGGCCGTGACAACGAGTCTGCAAAGGTTCATCTTCCCGAATATAACCTTCGTGCAGAGTATTGGGTAAACGAGGTCGCAGCAGACGACGCCTTCAATGATACGGGGATCTGGAACTATATTTCCACCGACCAGGTCCGCTTCATCGATACCTCAAATGAGCAGGTGAAAAACCTGATTGATATCCCTGCTCTTCCCCTTTCAGAGGTGCTCAGGGATGTGGATTTATTTGTCGGTGTAGCGAGTGTGGGTAACGATCCCACCTGGCAAGATTCTGGCGGCCTGCCAGCTTATCGCGATTATTGGACGACTTTCTCTTTTGGGGATTTATCAGAGGTGGCTAAAAACAGGAAAGAAATCATTACGAATTTATTGCCGCGCCTCAAAATCAGCAAAGTTGCACAGATCAAAGATAAGTTCCTGGTGGTACAGGGTGCCTTGCGGACCTATAAGATCCATTTGGGAAGCACTAACATCCTGATGGAACCCAATGATCAATACCTCTGTATCGTGCCTGATCGAAGCCAAAAAAACCATACCGAAAATCTTTTTATACCGTTTGAAGGTGATGCAGGTTTATCGGTCATCCTCTCCAAAGCATTTTTGCTCGCCCAGGATGATAAGATCACCGATGCCACCATTACCTCTCAGATCAACAGAAGTTAATGCAGCGGTACCAACAGCAAATCCTGGTGCCACAGGTACTCAAGGAAGGGCAGGAAAAGATCGGCAATGCTAAAGTGCTCATCATTGGTGCAGGTGGCCTGGGCGTGCCCCTTGCAACTTACCTGGCTTCGGCCGGTGTTGGCCATATCGGCATAGTGGATCAGGACACAATTTCCATCACCAACCTGCACCGCCAGTTTCTGTATACCACAGCAGACCTAAACAAAAACAAAGTAGACATTTTAAAAGAAAGGCTTCAGCAGATCAATCCTGAAATACAGATCACTGGCTATTGCGAAAAGCTGGATGAAAACAATGCAAGAGAATTGATTGAAAACTACGGGATCTTATGCGACTGCACAGATGATGCTGAAACAAGGATACTGATCGGGGCAATCAGCGCTTTGCTGCATAAGCCCTTGGTATATGCAGCAGTGCTGGAATGGACGGCCTATTTGACGGTGTTGAACCATAAACAAGGGATCAAACTCGAGCATATCTTCTCCAGTCAGGCCCTGCGTGAAAATGACCTCAATACCTGTAACAATTCCGGTATTATCAATACCACCTGCGGAACAGCTGCTACAATGCAAGCCTCAGAAGTTTTAAAAATAATCCTTGACCTTGAGAGCAATCTGGATGGCCGGCTACTCTGTATGGATACACTGAACAACATCTTTAAATCCTTCAAGATACAAAAGTCCTGCTAAGATGAACTTAAAGATTGCCGATGATAGTAAGGTCTATTTTAGTAAAAGCGGTGAAGAACTTGCTCCAGAATATCCCAAGCTGAGGAATTGATCATTGAGATTTAAACGTTTCTTGCGTGCTACTTTCGCTTAGTGGTAACATAAATATCTATTTTATGCAAGGAATTACCATTGTCGTTATCATCAAACTTATAATGGTTAGCAAGGATGGTAGACATATAAATTTTGGTTCCGTCTTTGGTTGTCCAGGAATCAGATCTTCCCAGGCCTCTGTTGGTGTTGATTTTCGCCAAATCTGTCAGATCGTCCCTAGCTTCGGATGCACCGAACCGGGCAGTGAGTTCCTTTAACACAAGGTTATATTTTCTAATCAGGGCTTTATCAAATTCGATGGACTGGGCGGCTGGCTTTCCGTCTTCAAAATTCCTAGGATCCCAGCAGTATTGGATTTCATGAATAACAGAGTCTTTTTTTGTAAAAATATAATTTATAGTGAGATCGGGAATGCCTTTTTGTGCTCTCCTGTATAGTATTGGCATTTCCATCCCGCCAGGAATAATGATATCGCCTCCTTTTTGATAAACCTTGCCTTTAAGTTTAGTTTCCAGCCTGATAAAATCACTCATTTTTTTACCATTTATGTCGGTATTAATCTCTTGTGAAAAAGCAATCGTGATTTGAGAAAGCGACAGGGTCAGCATTGCGAAGAATATTTTTTTCATGATAGGACAAGGTATTAAAAATTCTTCTTTTTAAGAATAAGGCGATAAATGTTTACGCAAATGCTTTGTAGCTGGCTGATATTCTGCCCCTATTCTACGCTGACTGGTATTTGAAAAGCTTTCTAGTCTGGTAAAAAAGTGCTCAATTAACCGTAAGTCCTGTGTTACAATTTCAGCATTTCCCTTTAGCTCTTTATCTAAAGGAAGTGTTTTCTGATAAGAAGTTTTCAGGCCCTGGGAAGCAGTACGTGTAGATTTAAGTAAATCTGGATAGAGAATTCGCAACAGTTCGTCTAGAAATTACAGGCGTTGGTCTAGCGGTTACTGACACTGGTATAATACATGGTTTTTGCCTGCAACGTTTGATGTATGGCTGCGTCTTAATAACAAACAATAGCAAAAACCTAAAATATAAAAGATATGAAAACCTTAGCAAAAACATTATTCGCAGCAGCATTAACAGCAGTATTATTTACTTCATCAGCAATGGCAACTTTTGCCGCTGAGCCAGTTAAAGCAGAAACAAAAACTTCTTCATTATCAAAATTTAACAGGATCTGGGTGAGCGGGAATGTGAAAATCATCTTAACACAAGGTGACAAGCAAAATGTAGCCGGTGCGAGCAACTACGACGCTGCAAAAACCTCCGTATCAACTGATGGGAAAACCTTATTTATCAATTCCATGGAAACCAGCCAGGTAACACTTAATATTACCGTAAAAGATTTGGAAAGAATTGAAGCTTATGGTCAATCTGTCGTGGTGACCAGCAATAATTTCGATGTAAAATACCTTCAGTTATTTTTAAGCCAGAGTGCTACAGTAAGGATTAAAACTACAGCAGGCAGTTTATACACCATCGTTAAGGATGATGCAGTATTGAAATTAAACGGTACTGCTGATCAAAGTACAATGATCGCTAGCAACATGAAAAATGTAAAATTAGCTGACTTTGCTAGTCTCAAATCAGAATCATATGCTTCTGAAAGCATTATGGAAGCGGAGCAAAATGCAATGGTGTTAGCAAAATAGCGAATATCGATCAGATAAGTTAAAGCTGCATTTAAGCGGCTTTTTTGTAAGAACATTAATCATATAATTTATAAAAGATGATTTGTGAATATAAAACTTTAGTTTATTATGCCTGGTTACACCATTTTTAAGGCTTGCTATTCACTTAAATCATTACCATTTTCAACTCATATTTAGGTGTAGTTTTAGTGTGGGCCTATTGGGGTTCTAGCGCAGTCCTAAGGCATGATAGTCGCATTTTAAGGCATGTTTAGTTTAACGTTATTTCCAGGGAGTTAGAAAACAATAAATTCTCCTTGCTATTCATGGAATTAAAGATATTGGCGCCTGCTTTAGATAAGTTTACCAATGTGATTAATTCGATAAAAATTGCGTATTTTAATGAGGTAAACATTTTCATAAAACATGACTTTTCAATAGGCGTCTGATTTACATTTAGAGTTCCCAGAAAATTATGATTATCTGAAGAAATTCCCAATTCAACCTAAAGCCGATGTACTGATTTTAGCTGGTGATATTGTAACTTTTAGCCAGTTTGAAAAACGTATAGATTTTTTCAATTATGTTTCAGATAATTTTGAACAAGTGTATTGGGTTCCGGGGAATCATGAATACTATAACAGCGATATCGCCAGATGTTCTGGGTCCCATCAAGAGCACATCAAAAACAATGTTCACCTGGTCAACAACGAAACAATCAAAGCTACAGATTACGATCTGATCTTTTCAACAATGTGGTCTCACATTAGTCCCCAAAATGAAAGACAGATATTGAGTGGAATGTCCGATTTTTATGTGATCCGGAATAATGGGCAAGTTTTCAGGCCAGCGGATTACAATAAAATACATCAGGAAAGTTTAGACTTTATTCGGAGCGAGTTATTAAATGAAAACGGGCAACAGAAGGTTGTCGTTACGCATCATGTACCAACTTTAATGAACTATTCCGCCAGATTTTTGGGAAGTATGCTAAATGAAGCATTTGCAATAGAGTTAAAGCAAATGATAGAAAAACATAATCCTCTATGTTGGATACATGGTCATCACCACCAAAACACCGTACCTTTTAAAATAGGCCAAACGACAATGCTCACCAATCAGCTTGGTTACGTAAGATCTGGAGAGCATATCAATTTTAGTGTGGCCAAATTGCTCAAGGTGGCGATCTAAAGAGTTTCATATTAGCTATCATCAAAATTTTCACTCGGTATGTTATCAATAAAAGGCTTAAGGTATCGAAGCGTGGTAAATTTCGATTAGGTGCTCTCGATATTAATGATGGTTTTAGTCAGCTTGATTTTTACAGAGTATCAATCCATTATTACATTACAGGTTATTAAAGCGTTTCTTAATATTCTGATGGACAAAGTAATAGCGCTTTCACTAGATATACCTTAAATATTATATTAAGATGAAAACAATTTTATCTGCAGCCAAAAATTATGCAAATTACATTGTTTTGGCTGTAGATAAATATAATTTTAGTTCATTTTCACTAATAAATGCTGCAGGCCCTAACATACGGCTTTCACTGATTAGCCGGAATCCACGAAATCCAAAATCAGAATTTTGCTATCGCTTCATTCGTTTAGTCCGATTTTTGATCAGCATGATACCATTACTCATCATAACTTCAATTTTCACACATATTTACCCAAGGGTAAAAAACATAGGTAAACGAAACAGATCAATCAATTTATTAATATATTTTTGCATTCAACCCATAATGAAACTCAAAGTTTGATCTAGTGAAGGTTGCATTAAAAAGTTATAGGTAACTTCTAAAATCAAAGCATGCAAAATCTTGCCCCAATTGCCCTTTTTGTTTATAACCGTCCGCGGCATACCGAACGAACATTAAAGTTTTTGCAACAAAATGAACTTGCAGCAGAAAGCAGGTTATTCATTTTTTCTGATGGGGCAAAAAATCCTCACGATGAAGACAAGGTAGCAGAGGTGAGATCAATTATCAAGAAGATTGAGGGCTTCAAATCGGTAAAGATTTTCGAAAAAAAAGAAAATTCAGGCTTAGCCAATGCTGTCATCGCTGGGGTAACCAAGCTAATTGATGATTATGGGCAAGTGATCGTTTTTGAAGACGACTTAGTAACTTCTCCTCATACGCTTACCTATTTCAATGAGGCCCTAAACCGCTATCGCAACGAAGATAAGGTGATGCACATTGGCGCTTATATGTATCCGCTAAAAACTAAAAACCTTCCGCAATCATTCTTTTTTAGGGCGGCCACCAGTTGGGGATGGGCAACATGGGGGCGGGCCTGGAAAAACTTCGAACCAGATATTGATACCCTGATTAGCCAATTTGATCATAAAAAAAAGGCGGCTTTTTCTATCGATAACACGATGAACTTCTGGAAGCAAATGCAAGAATTTAAGAAAGGCAAAAACAATAGCTGGGCCATTAGGTGGTACGCCTCTATCTTCTTAAAGGGCGGCTTAACCTTAAATCCGTCACAATCATTGGTTAATAACATTGGTCATGATGGTACGGGGGTACACTCTGGCATAAACGACATTTACAATGTGGCCATAAACCCAAAACCAATTACACAATTCCCCACTGTTATCGAAGAAGACAAAACCGCTTACGAAGTGATCAAAGCTTTCCTGGCAAACAGAAAAGGTAGCATTGCTAAAAGAATCAGGCGATTTGTCAATGAAAAACTCAGTCAGTATTTCTCAAAGTAGCAACAATATTATTTTTTGTATTTTAGTCTGATGATGAAGCCAATATTTCTATTTCTCCTTCTTATTTCTGCAACTGTTTATGCACAGGATCCACCAAAACCGTATGGAGCCTTGCCTTCAAAAAGACAATTGGCCTGGCACGACATCGAAGTGTATGGGCTGATTCATTTTACGCCAACCACCTTCGAAAATAAAGAATGGGGTTTCGGCGATGCAGATCCGAAAACATTTAATCCAGGCGATTTTAATGCCGGACAAATAATAACCGCAGCAAAAGACGGAGGTTTGAAAGGCATTATACTCGTGGCAAAACATCATGATGGCTTTGCACTTTGGCCTACAAAAACAACGGAATATAACATTACAAAAAGCCCTTATAAGAATGGTAAGGCAGATTTGGTTAAAGAAGTGGAGCAGGCCGTTCGAAAAAATGGATTGAAGTTTGGCGTTTATTGTTCACCCTGGGATAGAAATAATGCCCTGTATGGCACGGATAAATATTTAGCCATCTATCAGGCACAACTTAAGGAGCTATACGGAAATTATGGTCAACTTTTTATGAGCTGGCATGATGGAGCAAACGGTGGCGACGGTTATTATGGCGGTGCCAGGAAAAAAAAATCAATAGACAACACCACGTACTACGATTGGAAAAATACCTGGGGGATTACCCGTAAAATGCAACCCATGGCAAATATTTTTAGTGATATTGGCTTGGATATTCGTTGGGTAGGAAATGAAGATGGCCATGCCGCCGAAACCAGCTGGGCAACTTTTACCCCTACGGCTCCTGATGGAAAAAATGAAGCCGTTCCCGGGCAGGCTAACTATCCGCAAAGCCCTGGTGGCATAAGAAATGGAAAATTCTGGATGCCTGCCGAATGCGATGTTCCCTTGAGGAAAGGCTGGTTTTATCATCCTGCAGAACAACCAAAAACACCCGAGCAATTATTTGATTTATACTTAAAAAGTGTTGGCCGTGGTGCAGGATTAGATTTAGGATTAGCACCCGATACCAGGGGCCGATTACATGATGATGATGTTGCGGCATTGAAGGGTTTCGGCGATATGGTGCGAAATACCTTTGCTAAAAACCTGGCTAAAAATGCCATAATTAAAGTAAGCAATGTACGCGGGCAGAAATTTAAACCTTCTTTACTGTTAGACGGAAATAAACAAAGCTATTGGGCAACAATTGATAACGTACATCAGGCCAGCCTGGAATTGGATTTGAAATTAAAACAAACATTCGATATCATAAGTCTTCAAGAATTTATCCCCCTCGGCCAAAGAATAGAAGCTTATAACATTGAAATTTTTGAGAACAATCAATGGAAAAAAATCTATAACGGCACAAGCATTGGCGCAAAGCGATTAATCAAATTGGATTCAGCAGTAACCACGAACAAAGTCAGAATCAATGTCACAAAATCGCCGGTTTGCATTACGCTGAGTGAAATTGGACTTTACAAGAAAGCTTTATAGCGGTTTCTTTGCTTCCAGAATAATGTATGGCGAAAGGCCTTGACTCTCAAAAGGGATAACTTTAGTTAACAATTTACCTGTTAACCATACTGCTTTTTTGAATAATCGAACGCCTGCTGGTTTTTGACTTTCATCTTCTAACCACACACTAAAACGACCGAAATAGCCAGACCTAACTTCTTTTAACCCTGCTTTTTCACAAATTGATTTTAGTAAGGCAGGATCCATGCTATCGATATTGTGTTTATCGTAGTTTTCCTTATCAAAGTTTTTCTGAAACCAGCCATTAACCGATTTAAAATTTGGCAAGGTGATGAATAAGGTTCCGCCCGGTTTAACAAAAGTGATGTGGCGATTAATGATGTCGGCAGTATCGTTAAAATGCTCAATTAAACCACAGCTTAAAACCAAATCGTATTGCTGCTCTGGCTGATAGCTAAATAAATCAGTCTCAATGATGTGAATGTCTTTTTCATTTAAGCCATTTTTTTCCAGCAATTCATTTACCACAGGCGGGTGAACGAAGTAATCTAAAAGCGTAACCTCTAGTTTTAGATATTTCTTTAAAAACACCGCATAATAACCAGGGAAACCGCCCAATTCGATTGCTGTTTTTACCTTATTTTGCTCAACAATCTCAGCCAGTTGGCGATGAAATAAATAATTCTCCGGAAGTTGAACCGCAAGCCCTTTTTTACGTTCCCAATAATTTACCCAAAAAGCCCTGTCGGTTAATAAATTTGCCATGTTTCAACTAATTCCAACCTCAAAGAAACGGAATTTTGAGAGATAATTTATAAAATTGTCATGTTGAGCTTGTCGAAACCTCAAAAGACTCGACAAGCTCTGAAACATCACAAACTATTTCAAATCCTTTAAAATCTCTGCAACAGCTCTTTCCAATTGTGGATCTTTACCAGCCAACCGATCTTCAAAAGTGTTTTTCACAAAAATATCAGGTTTAACCCCTTCGCTTTCCAGGTTTTTTCCATCCATAGTGTAGCAACCCCAGGATGGTAAACGGTAAGCGGAACCATCAACTAAGCTTTTTGCAGAGGTAAAAATAATCCAGCGGTAAGTTTCAGTTCCGATGATTTTACCAAGCTTCAATTGTTTAAATCCAGCTGCAGTCATTTCCGCATCGCTTAAAGATTGCTCATTAATTAAAAGCACAATCGGCTTTACTGCCGGGCCAAAATTACTTTGTGGAGCTAATTTTCCACCACGATATTTCCATTGTAAATAAGGCCGTTGAGATAAAAATTTCAATACCTCATCATGTACATTTCCCCCTGTGTTGTAACGAAGATCTAAAATGATCGCATCTTTATTTTCTTCCTGAGCAACCATATCGAGCAAGAAAGTTTCCAGCTCACCGCCGCTCATGTTTTTCATATAAGAATAGGCAATTCGGTTATTCCCCCATTTATCAACGTTTTTTCTATTGTTGCTAATCCACTCATCATACAAATTACCCCTCAAAGTACCTGCACTTTCCGGATGTAGATTTACAAAAACCTGTTTGCCCTTTCTATCAAAAGTTAAGGTCATTTCCTGGTCCAGAGATGGTTTGCTGAAGTAATAATCGCGGTCTATTTTTTCATCAACTTTTATTCCGTTTACTTCTGTTAAAACATCACCCGGCAAAATATTGTTCCCGGTACGGGCTGCATTACTTTTAGCAGCAATCCGTTCTACTTTTAAAGGGTTTTCCTTTTCGAAAATAATACCTGTTTCATTAGTAGTATAGTTCAGGTTTTTACGTTCTTCTGCTCCGGTACTACTGAAACCCATGTGCGATGAATTCAATTCACCTAACATATCATTAAGTAAAATCCTTAAATCACTTCGGTTGTTTACATAAGGTAAATAGGCTGCGTAACGGGTTCTCATTTTATCCCAATCTACGCCATGAAATTTTTCATCATAAAAATTTTCATCTAAACCTACCCAGGTTTCATAAAACATCTGATTAAACTCAGCATTCAAATTTCTGGTGAATTTATAACCCTGATCAATTTTATCAAGCTTATTAGATTCTAAACTGTATTTATTAATCACCCCACGCGATAAGACAAAAAATTTATCGCCAGCCTGAACAATTGAATAATCGCCACCATCAGCAACTTTCTCTGTCTTTTTGGCCTCAAAGGGTTCTATGGTAGTCCGGTAAAGTGCTGGCGAGCCACCTTCATGGTTCGAAGCATAAAAAACATAGGTTTTATCGCCTTTTGCAAAAGCATCTGCGCCAAACTGACCACCGAAATTCGGACTAACCAATTCTATTCTATCTAAAATGTTCTGCGTATTGATGGTGATTACGCTGGCTGGTTTAGGTGTAGGTTTAGTTGCAATCTTTTTAGAAGTATCTGCTTTAGCCTTTTTATTTTTATTATCAATAACTTCAGGTTTAACTTCTGATGGCTTTGTTTCCTTAAATAAATCATCAAACTTATCAGAACGGAATGGCTCGTCGTAATTATTCAGGGCCATTCGATAAACATGTGCATTTGCCGATCCTGTAGGATAAGATGGCTGTGTTCTGGCACTGGTAAAGAGAATGTATTTTCCATCTGGAGACCAAGTAGGGTTGGTTTCACTTACGCCTGTATTGGTTAAATTGATGGTTTTATTAGTCTTAATATGATGCACCACAATGTCTTGCTCAAAATTTCTGTAAACGGTAAATAACACATACTCATCATTTGGAGAAAAACCAGGTGACGAATTTTGAAATGCCCAAAACTCATCAGTTACCAGTGTTTTACTTTCTAGCGTTTTCAAGTCCATTAACTTTAATTCGTTTCTTCCACTTAAATAAACGGCCAGGGTTTTGCTTTTATTTAAGGTGATATCACGATTGTTTGCCTTATCCTTTGTAAGCTGTTTAATGGTTCCTTTCCCATCGCCGGTTATAGTGAACCAGTTCTGATAACCATTAGCGGTTTGACTAAACAGTATTGTTTTATTATCAGCCAGCCATTTACATTCCATTGCCCGCTCACCACTATTGGTTATTTTACGGATAAACTTTCCATCAGCATCACTTACAAAAACCTCTCCTCTGGATACAAAAGCAATCTTTTTACCATCGGTAGAAGCATCAAAAGCCGATATATTTCCCTTAACATCATATTCCTGTTCTTTGCTCAACACCTGGTTTCTCGAAGTGCTGATGGCTACTTTTTCTGTCTTTTTCGAAGCAACATCGTAGGTATATAATTGATAATCTTTTTCGAAAACTACTGTTTTACCATTGGCTGAAACAAAAGGACGCTTAATAGAAGTGTCAAACTGAGTTAAACCCGTTTTCTTCCCGTTGATAAAGGTGTACAAATTGTATTCATCATTCCCCTCGTCAGACACAAAAAATATGTTTCCCTTTTGATCGATGCTGGTCCAGAAATCTTTTCCAATATAATCTGTATAGCGTTTGTAAGTTTTCGTTTTTGGGTTGTAAGATTGAATATCAGGATTATAAGCTCCCTTGTAATGCTTCCTGTTGGGAAAGCGGTAACTCTCCCAGGTATCATTAAAAAATAAAGCACCATCAGGCGATTCGGCAATATGATGTGTGGTATTAAAATAGTTGTCAAATAAGCGTGTTGGCGTGCCGCCAGTAGCGCTCACCTGATAGCTCGAAAAAGAATTATATCTTCCAGAGGTGAAGTATATTGTTTTCGAATCCCAACTCCAGTTGTCCACCTCATCAGTGGCATCATTAAAGGTTAATTGCTTAATGTCTCCGCCAGTTAACGGCATTACATAAACATCGTTATTGCCAAACTGATTGGATGAAAAAGCTAACCATTTGCCATCGGGAGAAATTTTAGGGTTAATTTCTTCGCCCTGCATGCCTGTAATCCTAGCAGCTACACCACCCTGTACCGGAACTTTCCAGATGTCGCCATCATAACTAAATACTATTGTTTGCGCATCGGGCGTTAAAGCAGGATACGAAGCAAAATAAGTTTGATTTTGAGCAAATGATTGGCAAGGCAACAAAAAAGCCATTGCAGCAAGCGATTTCAACAGGGTTTTAATCATGATTTTTGTTTGTTCGTTTTTTTAGAAGGATAATTCCGAATGGATTATTTTTTTAATTAATGGTTTTTTTATATAATCAGATAGAAACGAAAATATAAGGATGAAATTACATAACAGATTTAATATTCGTAAACAATAAAATGTATTTTTGATTGATTTGAAAGTAATACACCTAAATACCTATGATGGGAATGGCGGAGCAGGAAGAGCCTGTTTACGCTTGAGCGACGCCTTAACGGCTAACGGAATCGACTCAAAGGTTTTAGTATATTACAAGTTTGGCCAAAATCCGAAAATAGATACTTTTTCTAAATCTCCCATACAAAAAGCAAAAGCTGTTTATAATATTCTGTCGGAAAGATATTATGCAAAATGGTTAAGTAAATCGGTTAAAACGCCATTTAGTCTACAATGGTTTGGCCGCTCGATTAAAAGCCATCCTGCGGTTAAAAATGCCGATGTTATTCATTTACATTGGGTTAATCATGGTTTTCTAACCCCTAAATTTTTAGCAGAACTTGATGAATTGGAAAAACCGATTGTATGGACTTTTCATGATAGCAATGCATTTACTGGCGGCTGTCACGTTCGTTACGGATGCGAAAATTTTCATCAGCAATGCGGCAACTGCCCGATATTAAAAATTAGTAATAAAGATGATTTGTCTCATAAAACCTGGCTCCGCAAACAAAAAGCCTATATCAGGCTAAACTTTCATATTGTGGCGCCAAGCAACTGGATGGCAAAATCAGTAAAATTTAGCAGTTTACTAGGCACAAGAAAAGCATCGGTTATTCCGAATACCATCGAAACTAAAATCTTTAAGCCGTATGTTAAATCAGAAGCAAAGAAAATTTTAAAGATAGATCCGGATAAATTTGTATTGATGAGCGGTTTCATGCCGTCTAAAAATGATAAACATAAGGGTACACCTTATTTAATTGAAGCATTAGAAATTTTATCACGCCGTTCTGGAATAAAAAAAGAGAACATAGAACTCGTTATATTTGGCAATAAGGATAATGCAGAAATGCCAGAATTTCCTTTTAAAACTACTTTTTTAGGAACAATTAGTAACGATGAACATCTAGCCAAATGCTATTCTGCCGCCGATGCCTTTATTACACCATCACTGGAAGACAATTTACCCAATACGGTAATGGAAAGTCTGGCTTGTGCTACGCCTGTAATTGCCTTTACTACGGGTGGAATTCCGGATATGGTGAAGCACATGCAAAATGGTTACCTGGCCGAATATGAAAATGCTGAAGATTTAGCTAATGGAATCGAGTGGTTATACCATCGTCCAAATAAGGAAGAAGTCCAAAAGGCAGCGAGATTAAGCATTTTAACTAATTTTTCGGAAGAAATAATTGCAGCTGAGCACATTCATTTGTATGAAACACTGATAGATTTACAACCGAAGTAAATACGATTATGGAAATATCTAATAGCCATCTCAGCAATATTAAGGCATTAAAATCAGCCATTCTACAAAGTCGTTATCAGGCTGCTTCATTAGCTAACAAAGAACTTTTGAGACTTTACTTTGCAGTTGGCAAATTTATATCTCAAAAGATTGATGAGGAAAAATGGGGTGCAAAAGTTATCGAAAATCTTTCATCAGATTTGCAAATGGAACTACCAGGGTTAAGGGGGTTTTCTGCTACGAACATGAAACGAATGAGGCTCTTTTTTGAGTCTTGGGAAGATCATTTCTTAATTAGCCCGTCAGTGACGGCCAAATTAGAAGTTCTTGATTTACAGGATATTGTATTTAGCCCGTCAGTGACGGCCAAATTGGAAAATAGTTTTTTAAATGTAAGCTTTACCCATCATATTGAAGTTTTACAAAGTACAAAAGTATTAGAAGAAAGGATCTTCTACATTCAGAAAACAGCATCAGAATTTTGGAGTTTAAGCACCTTAAAAAACCATCTTAATAATCAAACCTTTCAAAAAACAGGTAGTTTACCCAATAACTTTTCGAAAACAATACTTAATGATGAAGTAAGACAAAAGGCTCTACAATCTTTCAAAGATGAGTATTTATTGGATTTCATTAACATTGAAGATAATGATGAAAAAGACGAAAGAGTATTAGAGAGCGAAATCGTTCAAAACATCAAAAAATTCTTAATGTCTTTAGGATCAGATTTTGCTTTTATTGCCAATCAATACCGGTTAATTGTAGAAGATGAAGAATACTTTTTAGACCTTTTATTCTTTAATAGGCGCTTGCAATGTTTGGTTGTTTTTGAGCTTAAAACTGGTAAATTTAAACCTGAATATATGGGTAAAATGAATTTTTACCTATCAGCTCTGGATGAGTATGTTAAGCAACCACATGAACAACCTTCAATAGGAATTATCCTTTGTAAGGAGAAGAAAAACAAAGTGGTTGAGTTTTCATTCAGAGATTTTAACAAGGCTATGGGTGTTGCCACCTATAAAACAAGTACCGAATTGCCTGCAGCTTATAAGGGTGTTTTACCCGATGTGGAAACCCTTAAAAAACTTATGGACTAAAATATGCCTAAATTAACCATCATTACCATTGTATACAATAATGTTCGGGATATCGAACGAACGATTAATTCGGTTTTAAACCAAACGTATAAAAACATTGAATATATCGTAATTGATGGAAAATCTACTGATGGCACATTAGAAATAGTAGAACGCTATAAGAATCAAATCTCTAAAATTATTTCAGCACCTGATAAGGGCATTTACGATGCCATGAATAAGGGCTTAGCTTTGGCTACAGGTGAATATGTTTTATTTATGAATTCTGGTGATGAACTTTATGATGAACAGACGGTAGAAGATATTTTTGACTCCGCTCCTGCTGCAGATATTTACTATGGTGAAACCGAAATGTATAACGACAATTGGGAAAGTTTAGGCCGGAGACGCCACGAAGCTCCTGAAGTTTTTAACTGGAAAAGCTTTCAATATGGCATGAATGTCAGTCATCAGGCCATTTACATTAAACGAAGCATTGTAGAAAATTATGATCTGAAATATAAGTACAGTGCGGATATCGACTGGATTATTAAAGCAACTAAAAAAGCATCCAATATTGTGAATGTTCATCGCTATGTAGCCAAATACCTGGTTGGTGGCATGAGCAAAAAAAAGCATCGGGAAAGCTTAAAAGAACGTTTTGATATTTTTACCAAATATTACGGACTAATTCCAAATATCCTTAATCATGTTTTCATTGCAGGTAACTTAGCCTTCTACTTTGTAAAGCATAGGCGAACGAACGATTAAAAGCACATAAATAAACGGAGTCATCAGAGGCATATTCAGCTATTAATCTCAAATTTATAAAAACAAAATTTCCCTCATTCTTGTCTTAAATACATCACCTATTTAAAACAGAAAAGATTATGGGACAATTAAGTAACCGCACTATTGCTGTACTTTCAGAAAGCGGATTTGAAGAAGTTGAATTAACCGAACCAGTAAAAAGGTTAAAAGAAGAGGGCGCAACCGTTCACATCATCTCCTCAAAAAGTGGAAAAATAAAAGCTTGGGATAAGGATCATTGGTCGATAGAAGTTGATGTTGATAAAACGATATCAGAGGCGAATGCCGAAGATTATCATGGCTTGCTTTTGCCGGGTGGGGTAATTAACCCAGACCATTTACGGGTAAACGAAGAAGCGATTGCTTTTGTAAAATCTTTCTTCGCAGATGGAAAACCAGTTGCAGCCATTTGCCACGGCCCGCAGACCTTAATTAATGCAGAAGTGGTAGAAGGTAGAAAGCTTACTTCTGTAAAAAACATTTCTAAAGATTTGATTAATGCAGGTGCATTATGGAGTGATGAGGAAGTGGTAGTAGATCAGGGCTTGGTTACCAGCAGAACACCAGCAGATTTACCAGCTTTTAATGATAAAATTGTAGAGGAATTTGCAGAGGGAGTACACGAGGGGCAGCACGCCTAAATGTTTTTAGACGCTCTTTCTAGATTTACTCAAGATACGGTTGGCAAATTGTCAACCGTTTTTTATTTAGCCCTTAAATTTAGGATCATTTTTTCTAAATACAGCAGTTACTTTTTCAAGATCGTTGTCATTTAATTTCGTAGTTTGTTTTAATATTTTAATAAACTCTTCTACCTCTTCTTTTGAAGATGGGCAACCAATTATATTACTACCTTTTGTTTCGAATCCGGTACCTTCAGGCCTTATGTGAGAATCTACCAACAATTTGCCATTTGTATCAAAAATAAACCAAAGTGGAATCCCATAACCTTCGCTATTGTATTTCTTCATTAAATCTTCCGACCCGGGATTTTCAGTCTTCTTGAGTTCATCCGTATGCTCATAAACTGTTAAATGTTTAATGATAAAGTTATCATCGAAATAAGCCTTCACTAAAGGATCATTCATACTTTTATCCATTTTATGGCACCAACCACACCACGATGCATGGAACATAATAAATACTTTTTTCTTTTTTTGTTTTGCTTCTTTCAATGCTGCTTTTAAAACAGCATCGGCACTTGGAGGTGTACCTTCTTTGAAAGACATGTTTAAAAAAAGAAAACCTATAATGAGAAAAAGAAAAGCTTTTATTTTCATAATATGATAACTAATCCACTAATTTAATAAATTATAATTTAACCTGTCTGATGATATTTTTGATATTCAGTTCGATAATATCCGTCATGTTTTTACACTTCAAATAATTAGTATCCTTAAAATAATCACTCATGCCTTGTTTTAAAATGGCTATGTTTTCTGGGGTAGTTAGTTCTTCCTTATTTGATACGTCGCGAAGATCGGTTAAGCGATGTCGTTCGCTCCTTACACGATGTACAATTGAAGAACGTTCTTCCTGCTGATATTGCAATACGGTTTTCTCTGTGAGCTGCTCCATACTCATCTTTACATAAGGCAGATTCTCTTTAAAAAACTGAGGTAAATAAACTTTAAGGTTCCCTTCGTAAAATTGCTGATCAAAATCTATCGCACGGATGCGAAATTGGATATCATCAAAATCTGGCGTAATCTGCACCACAAAATTATATGCCCTCATATCGCCTAAGAGCATAATTAAACATCGTTCATTAAATTTTACAAACTCTTTTGCAATTCGCGTTGGGTTAAATTCTGGTGTGTATAGCTGGCCTTTTGTAAACACATCACCTGGAATTCCGGCAACGTGTTCTTCAACCAATGTATCACCATCTACCAGGTAATTGACCTGATTCGGAGATAAAATTTCTTCCATTTCTAAACCATAAATACGGGAAGCATCAGCTTTTTTAATGTAGAAATAGTCATAAACATCATTCAGTCGGTTAACGATTCTAATGCGAAATGGATGGGTATTTCCAAAAGTGCAGTATTCAATTTTGTCTATGTATTTGTGCTCTACAATACGAAGATTTCCTGATGCTTTAAGGTTCGCGTAAATCTCTTTCAAACCACTATGCAAAGTTTCAATCAAATCTTGTGCATAAATTGGCCCTTCCCAAAGCGAATCTTTGCCAAACTTATCCATCAAAGGAAAAGCCTCATTAAATTGCATCAAATCATCGTAACCAATTGGCAATTTGGCCTCGCGTTGGTAAGTACGCAAATACTTCTGTAATGCCGGCGTAACCGGAAAAATTGGTTTCTTTTTTAGGATTTTTACGTCTTCGTTTTCCATTGATCAGTAATGTACTACTATTTAAAAATTTAACCGCAAAGAATTTAAAGTAATACGCAGAGAAAGCAAAGTAAAAATGCTTATCTCACTATTCATAAAAACTTAACTTAAAATCCGCTTCTTTTCCTTTGCGTATTTCCTTCGCGAGCTTTACGGTTGAGACCTGGATAATTAAACGGCAACCCCGCCAGGTATCTGCTGATTTTTCGATAAGGATAATCTCCTGTGCCATGCGCTGCAAACTGAACAATAATGGTATTTGTTTTAGGGTCTACATATAACCGCTGTCCGCGCATCCCCTCTGCAGCAAAATCACCTTTATCACCAGCTTGTGGAATCCACCATAAATAATGATGCGCAGATTTTTGCCAGCCTTTTGCAGATGCTGGTGCTTCATTTCCAATACCAATAGATTGGTTCACCCAATCTTCAGGTACAACCTGATCTTCATTATATTTTCCACCGTTCAGGTATAAACGACCTACTTTAGCCCAATCAATCCCAGTAACCTGAAATCGGCTGGCGGTATTGGCTAAACCATTTTGGTGATCGGGACCCCAGGTAGCAAAATATTCTGTTCCTATTTTCTTCCACAGTTTTTCTTCAAAATATTTCGATAAACTTTTTCCTGTCGCCCGTTCAATTACCCAGCCCAATAAGATTGGATCGATACTTTTATATTTCCAAACCGTACCTGGTGCATTCGCCAGTTTTACCTTTAGCAGTTCGGCTTTCATATCGTGGGTGTAGTAATATTTTGCCTCATCAGATAAGAATGCTTTAATGATTCCACCCAATGCATCCTGAAATACTAAACCCGATTTCATCTCTAAAAGATGTTTCAGAGTGATGTGTTTAAAAGCAGGATTTGTCTTCAATTCAGGGATATAATCTGTTACTTTCTGAGATAAATTTTTAATTGAGCCCTCCTTCAAAGCCTGACCCAATAAAATTGATACCATACTTTTTGCCCCAGAAAATACAGTTGTTAAGGTAGTGTCGGTATATCCTTCACTATATTTTTCATATAATATGCTGTCATTTCTGATCACAATAAATGCATTCAACTTACCTTTTGTAAAATAATCTCTAAAAGGGATAGATTGCCTGTCAACGGTTAAAACCTGAAGTGTATCGATATCCATCCTCTTTTTTTGTGGCCGAATAAAATGAAAAGCAACATCGCTTTTATGAACTGTATCTTGTGGAAACGCTTTATAAGTAGTGGCATCAGGTGTACGATACCAAAGCACCCGCACTAAATATGGCTGCCAGATAAATAGTCCTGCAAAGAATAAAATTAGAAATAGAAAAAAATAAGCTATTGCTTTTTTAATGATTTTCATCAGCATCCATTATATCAACAAATATAAAAGAATAGGCTTGTTCACGATATTCAAATTTGGATAATGTTTTAAGTTTCGCGACCGATCTTAACCATTAATATTTAAACAACTTATTAGCCATACAGGTTACCATTTCCCTTTATTATACATTAAGCTGTAAGAATATCAGATATTTCAAACAATAACGCAATATTTTTCTACATTTGCCTCATCATTAGGGGTGCCTTGTTTGTATAAACACAAAAACAGGCTGAGATCATACCCATTTTGAGGAGAGAGGTAGAAGGTAAAAAGGTAGAGGGTAATGCCATCAACCTTAAAGCCCTCCAGCCATCAACCTCAAATGCACCTGATCCGGGTAATGCCGGCGTAGGAATTGGAGTTATGGAAGTTTAACTAAATCGGGATAACCCCTATTTCCGATCGGTTTAACTAAAAACAAAAATATTGAAGACTTTACTTTTTGCAACACTTGTTGCCTTCCTGCCTTTCTTTGCATTGGCACAAAATGCTGTTACCGGGCAAGTAACAGATCAGAATCAAAATGCCTTACCAGGGGCAACAATTAAAATTAAAAACCAAAGAACTGCAGTACTTAGTGATGCCAGTGGCAATTATACATTGAGTAATCTATCTAATGGCAATTACACCATTCTGGTGAGTTATGTGGGGTACAAAACGCAGGAAAAATCTGTTGTGCTTTCTGGTAATACGGTTTTGAATTTCAACCTGGTTCAACAAAATTTCCTGGCAGACGAGGTGATTGTTCGGGCAACACGGGCAAATGAAAAATCAGCTACAACTTACAAAAACGTAACCAAGGCAGAGATCGAAGAAAACAATTTTGGGCAGGATTTACCTTTCATTCTTCAAAACACACCTGGAGTTGTGGTTAATTCTGATGCTGGTGCCGGTGTAGGTTACACAGGTATCAGGATTCGCGGCAGCGATAACAGCCGGATCAACGTAACGGTAAATGGCATTCCCATTAATGATAGCGAAAGTCAGGGAACTTTTTATGTAAACATGCCAGATTTTGCCTCTTCGGTAGATAATATTCAGATTCAGAGAGGTGTTGGAACATCCACAAATGGTGCGGGTGCTTTTGGTGCCAGTTTAAACATTCAAACTACAGCAAGTGAAATGGAACCTTATGCAGAGGTGAATAACACTTATGGAAGTTTCGATACCTGGAAAAATACAGTTAAAGTGGGTACAGGTTTGATCAATAACCGCTTTAGCTTTGATGGTCGCCTATCGAGAATCAGTTCTGATGGCTATGTGGATAGAGGAGCTTCACTTTTAAAATCCTACTTCCTTTCGGGGGCTTACCATGGCAATAAAGATTTGTTAAGAGTGAATGTTTTCGCGGGAACAGAAAAAACTTACCAATCTTGGAATGGTATTCCAGAATCTCGTTTAAATAATGATGTTGCGGGAATGCAGGCATATATTGATCGGAATGGTTTGAGTGCTGATGATGCAGCGAATTTGTTAAATTCAGGTCGCAGATATAACAGTTTTACTTATAATAATCAGACCGATAATTACGCGCAAAATCATTATCAAATGCTTTATGCAAGGCAATTTTCAGATAAATTGTCCTTCAATGGAGCACTACATTATACAAAAGGCGAGGGGTATTATGAAGAATTTCGGGTAGACAATAAGTTAAGCGATTACGGCTTAAACCCGGTTATCATTGGCGGAACAACCATAACAAATACAGACCTGATTCGCAGGCGTTGGTTAGATAATGATTTTTATGGCGTTACTTATGCCTTCAACTATGTGCCTGAAAAAAACTTAAATTTCACCCTCGGGGGAGCATACAATGAATACAAGGGTGCGCATTTCGGGCAAATTATCTGGGCGCAATATGCATCTAACGGAAATATAGACAGGCACTATTATGATAACGAAGGTTTTAAAACTGATTTTAATATTTACGGAAAAGTAAATTACAGCCCTATCGAAGCGTTAAGTTTATTTGTTGATTTGCAATATCGCCGTGTTAATTACAATATCTCAGGGACTGAAAATAAATTAAATACGCTGGCCATTAATGATCATTTAAATTTTTTCAATCCGAAATTAGGTGCTACTTATTTTATTAATACTGAAAGCAACGTATATGCGTCATTTAGCGTAGCTAATAAAGAGCCAAATCGTGATGATTATGTTGATGCAGCAGCTGGGGTTTTTCCTAAGTCAGAACGTTTAAATGATGTGGAACTGGGTTATCGTTTCAAAAACAGCCGGTTTAATTTAGGCGCCAATGCTTACGGAATGTTTTACAAAAATCAACTGGTAGTAACAGGAAAAATTAATGATGTGGGTGGAAATTTTCGCCAAAATGTAGACGATAGCTATCGTTTAGGTATTGAATTGGATGGTTCATACACCATTAATAAATCTTTCGCACTGAATGCAAATGCAGCTTTTAGTCGAAATAAGATTAAGAATTTTACCGAATATTATGATGACTATGATAATGGCGGACAAGTAGTTAACAACTATTCATTAACAAACATTTCTTTCTCACCAGCGGCCGTACTATTTGGCGAATTTGTTTATAAGCCGATAACAGGCTTCGCCATTGCATTGCAAAGTAAATATGTAAGCAAACAATATTTAGATAATACCCAAAACAATGACAGAACCCTAAATGGGTATTGGGTAAGTAATGCACGTTTAGGGTATAATTTTAAATTCGCAGGGGTTAAAAATGTAAATCTTGGCTTATTGGTAAATAACCTGTTCGATAAAAAATATGAAAGCAATGGTTATACTTATGGCTATCTTTCTGGCGGAAGTAGGATCACAGAAAACTTTTATTATCCACAGGCCGGAACCAACTTTTTGTTGAACCTGAATGTGAAGTTTTAAAAGAAGCGGAAAGGTGAAAGCTTAAAGTTTAGTACTTTTAAAATTATGAAATACATCGAAAAACTTCAATACATCACCCACGATATTCCGCACTTAACACATATTGAACAAGCACAACTGGCGTGTGAAGCTGGAGCGAAGTGGATTCAATACCGTTGTTTAAGTAAAACCGATGAAGCACTTTTAGCTGAAATTAACGTTATTGCTGAAATTTGTGATGATTGGGGCACCACATTAATGGTAACAGATCATATTCATTTAAATGGCAAGGCCGATATTCAGGGATTCCACATGGAAGATATGGGCGCAGATTTCACTGCGTTGCGTAAATTGGTCGGGAATGATGTCACATTAGGAGGTTCTGCAAATACACTGGAAAATATCATCAGGCAGGCGGATGAAGGAGCCGACTATGTTGGTTTTGGTCCTTTTGCCGATACGGAAACAAAACCTAATGATTTACCGCTTTTAGGCGTTGAGGGCTATTCCATTATATTGAAAAAACTTAAGGCGTTATCCATTGAAATTCCGATTCTGGCTGTTGGTGGTGTTAAATTCCCTGATGTTGAATCCCTGATGCAAACTGGAATTCACGGCATTGCAGTATCTGGCGCGATCAATTTTGCTGATGATTTTATCGAAGCCTATCAGGATTTTTATGATGCAGTGAAAGGCTAGTTTCAGAATCTTGCTACTCGATACCTGCTACTTAATACTTGCTACTTAATACTTGCTACCTACTACTCGCTACTTTTTTTTATCTTCGCATTATGTCATCACACCACATTGTAAAAGAAAAACAAGAGCCAGCTTTATATATTGACGAGCTGGGTAACTTTAATGAAGAACTTTTAGGTCAGCTTTTAGAGTGGAGCCCAACGCTTTTGGTTAATGGTGAAAATTATGATAAAATCTTTTCTTTAGGCTTAAAAGTTGATGTTCTGGTGAATGGAAGTACAGAAGAAGTTCAGGAAGATACGAAGATTATTCAAGGCCCGGTTGATGCTTTAATGGTCGCTATAAATTACCTGTACGAAGAGAAATATCCGGCAGTAAATGTCATCGCCCGAAAATTTGATTTAGAAAAATTTGCAGGTTTTGAAGATCAGATTAATCTGGTTGTTTTTACAGAAAAGGCAAAACACTACCCTATAAAATCTGGTTTTTCGGTTTGGAAACCTGCCGGAAGTGAGTTTTTAATTCACGGAAACCGATACCTTGAAGTGACCAATTTAATGCAAACTGAAGAAGAAATCTTCGTGGTGGTTAATGATGGTTTTGTGGAATTTACCTTCTCAGGGCAACCAATTTACATCAGTGAGCCGATATGATTACGCTAAGAAAAGCCAAAGAGCAGGATATAGAAGTGATTCGTGATATTGCTGCGGCAACCTGGCCATCAGCCTATCTAGATATTATTGGTCAGCAACAAATCGACTACATGCTCGATAAGATGTACAATAAAGGCGAATTATTAAATCAATTTTTGAGTGGGCATATTTTCTTAATTGCAGAAGATAATACGCATCAATATGGCTTTGCCGGTTATTCCATTATCGATCTGGAAGAAAAAATTTACAAACTTCATAAACTTTATGTGCTGCCATCGGCACATGGAAAAGGCGTAGGGAAGATCCTCATTAATGAGGTATTTAATCAGGTTAAGGATGCAGGTGCTACTGCCTTACAATTAAATGTAAACAAAGATAATAAAGCGAAAGATTTCTATCTGAAAGGCGGCTTCACCATTAAAGAATCTGTAAAATTAGATATTGGAGAAGGCTTTTTTATGGATGATTATGTGATGGAATATCGGTTTTAATCATTAATACATTTTCATTAGAAAGCCGCAGATTGCAGATGATACCAATATTTTTTGGATCAAAAATCTGCTTATCTGCGGCTTAACTGTATATATCCTTTGGTGAGTACCAATTAATACATTACTTTAATTTTGGTATTCTGGTGGGGGTATCTGTGCCGTTTACAATTGAAGTAGCGCTCTTTGCAATGGCTTTAATTGTTGATAAAATATTTTCTACATCAAGCGTACTGTATTCATCTTTTACGGTGTGATAAAATTTATCTACATCAATCTGATCGGTACTGATGGTGTGCGCCGGAACGCCTAATGCCGCCAAAGTTGCATTATCACTTCTATAAAATAAATTCTGTTCGGTGTATGGATCAGGATGGAAGGTAAACTCCGTCCCTGCCAGGTTCTTCTGTAAAATCTTCCCGAAATCTGATTTATCGTAACCTGTAATAAACGCGGTGTTTTTGCCAAACTTAGAATCTTTGCCAATCATCTCGATATTAAACATGGTCACCACTTCATCAGGATTTAGCTTGCTAGAAAAATATTTTGCACCAAAACCGCCAATTTCTTCTGCGGTGAAAGCCACAAAAATTAATGTGCGTTCGTTATTTTTTTTCGCTTTGTAATATTTAGCCAAAGCAATCATCGCTGTTGTTCCGGATGCATCATCGTCTGCTCCATTCGCAATGCTATCTCCATCTACCGTTTTTAGTGCGCCTAAATGATCATAATGGCCGGAGAAAACAACCAGTTCTTTAGCCTTTGATTTACCTGGAATTACACCTGCAACATTGAACAATGGAATTTTGGTTACCTTGCTTTTAAAAGTTGCTGAAAAATCTGTTGCTGCATCTTTACCTAAAACAAAAACCTGTACAACACTAGTAGTTGCTTTTACATCTTTTTCATCAACAGTTGTCGGCTTACTAAAATGGTCTCTATAGCGGTTAAAAAGATCTGCAAATTTACTGTCTATCAATACGATCTGGTTTTTATTGGTATTCAGCATCGTCCTAAACTGAGCTACAAATGGTTTTTCAGGATCTAATTTAACAACTGTAGTGTTTGATTTATCAAGCGTAACACTTTCTGTGGTGATGCCCGTAACCATTAAATTTTCGGGTGCAATCTCTTTCCCATCAATTTTAATGGTTTTACTTACGTTAGCAACCTGATATTTATAAAATGTCTGTCTAAAATTTTTTTCTCCTGTTAAGGGTTGAAGACCTATCTTTTTAAACTCAGATTCGATGAAAGTAGCCGCTTTATCTATACCTGGGGTAAAGGTTTCACGCCCCTGCATCTCATCACTGCTTAAGGTTTTAATCAGATGGTCGGCATATTCTCGTGTGATGATTTTATCGATATTTTGCGCATTAAGCTGTAAAGTTGCCATTCCGGCAAGCGTTAAAAGGAAGATTTTCTTCATGGTCTATTTATATTTTGCTCTTATTTATATTTTACCTGCGAGTTTAGCCAATTATCTCTGAAAGTTTGCATCGCTGGGGTTAATGTTCCTCCAGTTTTTTCTATTGGTAAAAGTAATCTTTGGTTCCCGTAAGTTTTCCAAACCTTTACCCCTGACCCATCATCCATTCTCCATCTTCCTTCAACCCTTACCCATTTTCCATTATTATCCCTCCTGATCCCAGTCATGCCTTTCCAAATCCCTATGGGCTTTCCCTTTTATAATTTCTTTTCGTTTGGATGATTCAGCATCTACACGGGTTTCATGAATATTATCTGCTACTTCAAAATGGAAATCTTTATCTTTTTTAGATTGATAAATAGAAACCTCATCACCATCCGAAGTTGCATAATCGTATGGACCACGTGCACTCATTAACTTTACAAATACGGGTAAACATTCGAAAAAGATAAAGAGCAAACCAATAAAAGTTACTGCCGTTGCCGTGTTGCTATCGCTCGTACCATCTACATTAAATTTTAACTGACCTAAAGCCCAGTTCCGATCTGCAAAGCCAGCAAGGTCTGCTAAACTATCGAGTTGCTTTTTTGTGTATAATTTTTCGGTGAATAAGCCATCAAACTCTTTCCGTTTATCTACAAAAGATTCTGATTTATTAATCGTTGCCTTAAGCGAATCCAGTTCCACCTCGCGCTGTTTAATTTCGGCCTCTTTACGTTTTGCATAAGGTCCGTAGCCCATCACACCAGATGTTTCATTGGTTTTATTTCCGAATATTTCGAAGTTCAGCTTCTGCCGGTCAGTTTTAATACCTTTCTCCAGCGAATCTCTGGTGGCTTTTTCTTTGTTTAATCTGCCAAACTCAACCTGGTATTTGTTTTCAAAAGCTTTGTTTAGTGTATCAATTTTAGACCGTTGCCCATTCAGGTAACTCACCTTTAAACGCTCCTTAATTTCTTTATCAAATATTTTCAACTCAATTGGTCTGGAAATAACCATCCCAATCATAATGGCCAGTAAAATCCGTGGCGTTGCCTGTAAGAGTTGTTTATTGGTACTGGCGCTTTTATTAATGCTGGATACAATATAGCGATCCATATTGAAGATGGCTGCACCCCAAAGAAAACCAAAAATAACAGCAAAAATGACGGCCAAATCATCGCCTTTAAAAACGAAATACATCGCGTAGCCACCAGAAAGTGCAGCAAATAAACCTGTGAAAAAGATGGTGGCACCAATGCCTGTATATTTATTTTGTTCTGTTGGATACTTTTCCAGTGTAGGGATGTGTGCACCAGAACAAAACCAGAAGAAACGGTTCAACTTGTCCATTGTAACGATTTATAGTTAAACGCCTAAGAGTTTAAGTTGTTACAGCCGAGAGCAAGATTATATGGCATTTTTTTGATGTTAACCGTAAAATTGAATTCCCTATATTTGCATAAACACAAAAATCAAAATGAAAGAAATATCGGTACAAGAACTAAAGGCAAAAATCGACAATAAAGAAGATTTTCAATTAATCGATGTTCGTGAGACATTCGAATATGAAGTTTCCAACCTTGATGGTGAGAATATTCCATTAGGCGGAATTTTAATTGAGGCAGATAAAGTTTCAAAAGATAAGCCAGTGATTATTCAATGCCGTAGTGGGAAAAGAAGTGCTGCTGCTGTAATGCAACTGGAAGCTCAATATGGCCACGAAAATTTATATAACTTAAAAGGCGGAATTCTAGCTTGGCAAGAAGCCTTTGATCCAAATATGCCGGTTTATTAATGGTGGAATGAGTGAATTTTGAATGAGAGAATGTTACTGGCATGGTGCTTATTTGAAATTCAATCAATTTATTAATGTAGAATGAGTGAGTTTTGAATGAGAGAATGTTATTAGCATGGAGCTTATTAGAATTCAATCAGTTTATTAATGATAGAATGAGAGAGTTTTGAATGAGAGAATGTTATTAGCATAGCGTTTATTTAAAATTCAGTCAATTTATTAAAGGTAGAATGAGAGAGTTTTGTATGAGTAAATGTTATTAGCATTGCACTTATTAAATTCAATTATTCTCTCATTCAATGCTTTTTTCAAAGTTCAATCCATCATTATTTCAATCCGTCATTCAATCATTCAATCATTCTTTCATTCAGTCATTCTTTCATTCAATTATTTCTCCTGTGGGTAAAAAATTTGCTTTAAATATCTTTTACAATCTTGCCATCATTCTTTCCATTTTTGGATTGGTTTGGTGTTATAATAATGCTAAGTATCTTCCTGCCGGATTTCTGGTTGGTGTAATTTGCTGCTTATTTTATTTTAAGTACCATTTAACCAAAGACATCAGAAAATCTTTTAAAGAAAAAGATCCAAAGTAACGCCTTCCAGGCCTAAGCCAGGCAAATTCTTAAGCATATATTTTCCATTTTCGAATGGAGGATTTGTAAAAGGATTGTTTAATGTTAGCCATGGCCCGTCTAAATCTGCCCAATTACAAAGTGGTGCCAGGGCAGCGGCCGCTAGGGTGGCACAACTCGTTTCGCTCATGCAGCCGATTAATACCTTCATCCCGAAAGAACGGGCTTTCAAAATCATTTGGTGGCCTTCATACATTCCACAGCTTTTCATTAGTTTAACGTTAATGCCATGGTAGGCGCCTTTCAATTGATCCATATCGGCTAAACGCTGTACGGCCTCATCAGCCAGTAAAGGAATCGGGCTCCTTTCGGTTAACCATGCATTTCCATCCAGATTATTTTTATCCATCGGTTGTTCAATCAAAACCACACCCTGCTGGTGCAACCAGTAAATTAAATCGATGGCTTTAATCCGGTCCGTCCAACCCTGATTGGCATCCACATAAAGTGGAACATTAGTCATACTCCGAATGGTTTCGATAATTTCCCGATCGTTATCACGTCCCAATTTTACTTTAATCACTTTAAACTGCTCCGCATCTTTCAGTTTCTCACGGATAACTTCAGGAGTATCAATGCCGACGGTATAAGAAGTAACCGGCATTTTAGAAAGATCAGCACCATAAATTTCGTAACAGGGTTTATTTAAAATTTTGCCATTTATATCGTTTAACGCAATATCAATAGCCGCTTTAATGGCTGGTTGACCAGGCGCTATCGAATCGAGATAGGCAATAATCTCTTCAAAAATAAATGGATGTTGGAACTGGCTTAAGTCAACCTGGTTTAAAAATGCTTGTGCGGTTTCATAACTTTCGCCCATATAAGGCACCATTGAAGCTTCTCCATAACCAACTATATCCTCGTATTGGATTTTGAGGAGCATTAAAGGAGTGTTGGTACGCGTAAATTTTGAGATGGAAAAAGGGTGTTTCAAATCTAATTCGAAGGGCTTGCAACTAATCTTCATGATCGATCGTCTATTTATTTAAATAAGGGAATATCAACTTACAAATCTCGTTGCCGGATGAATAAAAACATTTGGCTATATTCATCCGATTACTACTAAATGCGCTGGTTATGAAAAACATTTCAAGATTACGGTATTTTATTTATTTATCCTTAATAATTTTAGGAGGATGTACCACAGGAAAGAATGCCTTACAGAAAGGTGATTATGATACTTCAGTTGCCAAAGCGGTAGGCAGATTGCAGAATTCGCCAAAAAATAGTGAAGCTACGCAAGTATTAAAAACCGCTTACCAGCTTGCATTGCAAGATCACTTAAGAAAAATTGATGAGGCTAAATTATCTAATGATTTATTTAGATGGGAATCGATTATGTACGATTATCAAAAAATAAACCAGTTGGCCGATGAGATTAATACCTGTCCGGCATGTTTGGTTGTCGTTTCTTCGCCGGTAAAATATATTAAAGAGTTGGCCGATAGCCGATATAATGCGGCTGTGGCGAGGTACAATTCAGGAATAACTTACCTGGGCGAAAACAATCGCCAGTCTGCTAAAAAAGCTTACTATGAATTTGAAAAAGCACAAAACCTGCAATCTAATTATAAAGATGTAAAAACTAAAATGGATGCTGCCTTTTGGGCTGCCGTTACCCGTGTGGTGGTTCAACCGATTATCATTAACAGAGGACCATATCAATTAAGCGGCGATTATTTCCAGCAGCAAATTAACGAGTTCATTAGCCATTATTCGAGAAATAAGTTTGTTATTTTTTATGCTGAAGATCAGGCAACGAATGAAAAAATTGTTCCGGATCAGGTATTGAGTTTAAACTTTGATGATTTTATTGTTGGCCAGACTTATGTGAAAGAAAGGGTAGAGAAGTTAAAGCGCGACAGTGTAATAATAGGAGAAACCAGAGATAAAAAAGCGGTGTACGGAACAGTAAAAGCAACTTTGAGCATTTTTGAAAAAAACATTTCATCTTCAGGCTTACTGGATATGACCATCACTGATTGGCAAAGCCGGAAAATTATTAAACAACAGAAATTTCCAGGCACTTACGTTTGGAAAGATAGCTGGGCAAGTTATCAGGGCGACGATCGTGCCTTAAATAATAATCAATTGGCCATGACAAGGAGGAAAGAAATTCTTCCGCCGCCACCTGATGTTTTGTTTCTGGAATTTACCAAGCCAATTTACAGTCAGCTGGTGGATAATATTAGTTATTTTTATAATACTTATTAAGCAAAGCCCTTGGTTGGTGGCTCACCAACCAAATTACAAATCATCAAATTTGCGTCTGGTCAGTGCGCCATCGACCAGGGGATTTTGTCACCGACCAAGGAATCGTAATCCAAACGTTAAAAAAAATCATCGTTAACCAGCCCTAGAAATATAATGGTTAATATTGCAGTGATGAATACTGGCTTATACAATCCCTTCCAAAATTTCGATTTTTTATATAAAAAATGCTTCTTAAGTGGCAACACTTTTAATTCGCCGGTTATTCAGATTCCGTTAATTCCGAAATGGTTGTTAGCGCAGGCTGCATTAACTGGAGAGGAGCAAATTCAATTTTTGGATGAAAGCATCCGTTCGTATAATAAGCTGGTTATCCCGGTAAATAGCGAGGTGAATGAGCAGTTTTTAAATCCGCTGGAAAACAAGATAGAAAATGCATTTGCAGCAGGCTATGCTGGGGTTTCTGCATTAACAGAACTTGAACTATTTAACTGGATTGGTAAGTTTTTATATGGTTTTGTGTATATCGAAATGCATTCGGCCCTAAGAAAGGAAATGACGGCTGATGGTTTAAATATGTCTCAATCGCTGATGATGAAATTTGCAAACCTGAATTTCATGTTACAAAACTTGTACACCAGCATCGAATTTGAAGATTTTTCGCCATGGTCGATCACTATCGTTAAACTTGAAAATGAGGAAACGCCGTTTAGCTTCCGCGATGAAATAAATACCCTTACCTTTTCATTAAAACTGAAAGACTTTGGGATCATTGCCTGCCTGCAAGATAATGGTACCAATAAACGATTTCACCAGGAAATTATTAATGAAATTAAGGAAAAAGCGCTAACTGCAGAGCAGTTTGAAGAATTAACGGCCCGTTTCTATTACTCTGCCTATCTTTTTAACCGCTTACCTGAATATACTTTTATGCCTGTGGAAGGCACCACCTACATAGAGGCCATGCCACTTCGTGGAAACATGAGCAAACCTTTATTTGATGTTTGGCAGCATAAGGTTTATGCGCAGGTATTAGAGAATTTCTGGAAACCATGGGGTTATGTAAAGTTCGAAATTATTAAAGACCCTAATAATCCAATGAGTTTTTTCGAAAATCCCTGCTTACCCACCGCCGGTTAATGCTGCAATAAAATGTTGAATAATGCCGGGCACAAAAATTACAGTAAAAATTAACCCGGTTAAAGCACCAAAAAAGTGAGCATCGTGGTTAATATTATCTCTGGAGTTTTTTGAAGCATATGCACAATAGATCAGGTATAAACCTCCAAATGCAACCGCCGGGATTCCAATTGGGATAAACATAATGTAAATTTTTGAAAGTGGATTATAAAGGATATAGCTAAAAAGCACGGCGCTAATTGCTCCTGATGCACCAAGGCTATTGTAATGAAAATCGTCTTTGTGCTTAAAAACCGTTGGCAAATCACTCAGAATCAAGGCAATGAAATACATTAATCCAAACTGCCAGCTCCCCATCATTTGCTCCAGCGTAAAGGCGAAGGCACAAAAGGTAAACATGTTAAAAAACAAGTGCATCCAATCGGCATGAATTAATCCACTGGTAATTAGCGTAAAAACCTTATTCCCTTTGGAAACACTGTAAGGATGAAGCATGAATTTACCATATAAGCTCTGATCATAAAAAGCATACAGGCTGGTAACCAGTGTAAAAACAAAAATAATTGAGGCTACGGGCGCCATGTTTAAGTATTCCATTTGGGTTATTTTAAATCAAGTTTTGCAGGAGCCATTAACCTGGCAATTGGATATCGATTGTGCGTTTTCTCGTAATAATCAGAATTTTTATAGACAAAGTCAAGCTGAGCGGCACCATTTTTAGCAAAATCAGGATCAGATGACTTTTTATTTTCCAGTTTAGTCTTCAAGTCAGGGTTATTCTTTAACAGCTCATTCGCCGTATCTTCAAAAATATAAGCTGAATAGTGTTCTTTCATATCCAGGATAGAATCAAAGAAATTCCAGTTAAAAAAAGAATCTGTGGCTTGTGGTTCCAATGTTTCTACAATGTATCGATTATTGCTTTGGTTTACATATACCACAAAATCACCAGCATAATATGGAAGACTTTGCCTGATCGGATTCACCTTCACAGCCGAATGTAAGTAATGACCTTCATAAGGTTTTGCTCCCGTTTTAAAATCATCTATATAATAGCTTTCAACTTCAATTTTAGTATCACTTTTCAGCTCCTGCATTTTTACCCGGTTGAGCTTTAAAAGGGTAATAACTTTATCCCAGGCTTTCGGAATAATGTAAGCGATTGGTTTCTGAACAGAAATTGCAGGCTCATACTTATTCCATTCTTTAATGGTTTTAGTATACGGTTTACTCCGATCGTAAAACAAACGATCAAATCCACTTACTCCACTTGGTTTTTTCCCTGCTTCAAAGCCGTTGAAAGGAATCTCATTCACCTCGTTTTTATTCAACTGCCAGGTTAATGGAAATTCATTCTGTTTAGCAACAAAGGCATCCGCTTTTTGTTTATTCTCGAAAATAATCTTGGCATCACGCTGAACAGCATCTACGTAACTCTGCAGCAATTTATAGGTGGCATCTACCCTCAAATCAAAAGACTTTAGCATGTGTGTTTCTGGCATAAAACTGATTACGTTATGCAATGCAGCATATCCTGTTGAATAGCGTGGCGATTCGATAAATCCGGTAATTCCGCTTTCAGGCGTTTCGCCAATTGAATTTACATACGGAATCATTGGATAACCTTGTTTTGCCATGGCTTCATACAAACCAGGCACTAAAGTATTGGTTAAATATCCCGATAAAATGGTATTTAGCTTATCTTTTTGAGTCGGAATCAAAGTCATGACATATTGATAATCGGCTCCATTACTGGTATGCGTATCCACAAAAATTTCCGGCTTCCAGGTATTAAAAATCAATTGTAATGCAGCTGAATTTTTCGAATCGGTTTTGATAAAATCACGATTTAAATCCAGGTTTTTTGCATTACCCCGAAAACCATAAGCCGTTGGACCATTTTGGTTAGCCCTGGAAGTTGAGGTTCTGTTAAAACTTCCGTCGATATTATAGATTGGAATAATACAAATGACCACATCTTTTGGGAGATTGTTACCTTTCAATAAATCCCTGCTCAGCATCATGGAGGCATCTATCCCTTCAGGTTCACCCGGATGAATCCCATTATTAATCAACAGCACTGTTTTCTTTCTTTTTACAATTTCTGAAGGATCGAAAACCTGATCTTTTGATAAAACCAATAGCTGTAATGGCTGACCAAAATCGGTGTCACCATAGCTAAAAAGTTTTGCCTGCGGGTATTGTTTTACCAACAGCTTATAATAAGTAATGGCTTCTGGATAAGTTGCTGTTTGTATTTTTTTACTTTGCTCGAAAGGCGTTTTTTGTGCAATAGCAGATGATGAAAGAAACATCAGGCAAAACACAAAAAGATTTCTCATAAAAAAAAGATTGTAGATATAAAAGACCGAATCTACAAAGTTCTACGATAAGCTCTTGTATTTCCGAAGAAGTATTTAAATCCGATGCTATAGGCATTGTAAGAATCGGGCGAGTAATTTTTAAACTTAACCGATGGATCGTCGTATCCATCTAACCCCTCACCTAATGTAAAGTTACTCTGAAGATTAAGGTTGATGGCATAGCGTATGTAACCGTAACCATCATATAGATAATAATTGTAACCTAAATTCAAGGGTACCCAAAGGTTATTGGTTTTGTTTTCTCCCGGAAAAGGACCAAAACCCGGATCGTATGCTGCCCAAAGTGGCTTAATACGTACAATATCGGTGATATTATTTCGAATTACCCCAACACCAATACCAACATAAGCACTTTTAATATTATCAAGAAATCTGCTGCTTTCAAAATCAATCAGTTCACCAAGAGCCATTTTAAAATTTAGGCTGATACTGGAATATTCATTTACAAATTGCCTGTTGTGTGGATCGGTTCTAATATTTCCGCCCTGCACTAAACCATATTGAGCTTCAACACCCAGGGATACAAAAGGAGTGAGGTAATGATTAACTTCTCCATATGCAGTATGGCCCCAACTGCCTTCTACCACATCTGTTTTAGAAAAATTAGGTCCGGCACCAAAACCGACAGACCATTTAAAATAATTAGACTGTGCAAAAGATGAATTAATTATCAGAGAGCATAAAACAGTAAGGAGCGTAGACCTGAGGCGCTTAGATGTCATGGTGTTTTTTTACAAAAATAATATGTTTATTGAATATTTATAACTTTTACCTTTGATTTATGAGCAAGTACATTAATTCAGACCAATCCCTATCGCAAAGATTTATCAGATATGCGAAAATCGATACCCAATCCGATCCTAATTCCCCTACCTGTCCTTCTACTCTTAAACAGAAAGATTTAGGTGCATTATTAGTGAAGGAGCTTCTCGAAATGGGTATTTCTGATGCAGAAATGGATAATAATGGATATATTTATGGAACGATTCCATCAAACACCGAAAAGAAAATACCGGTAATTTTCTTTTGTTCTCATATGGATACCTCGCCAGACTGTAGTGGTGCAGCGGTAAAACCGATTATCCATGATAATTATCAAGGAGAAGACTTAATTCTTCCCGATGATCACAATATCGTGCTTAAATTGTCTGATCACAGAGACTTAAAGCAACAAATCGGCAATGATATTATTACGGCTAGCGGCACCACTTTGTTAGGCGCAGACAATAAAGCGGGCCTCGCAGAAATTATGGAAGCGGCGAACTTTCTAGTTAAAAATCCTGATGTGAAACATGGAACAATTAAAATCCTCTTCACACCGGATGAGGAAATTGGTCGTGGGGTTGATCAGGTAGATCTAAAAAAACTGGGTGCAGATTTCGGTTATACCATAGATGGAGAGACATTGGGCTCGATTGAAGATGAAACCTTTTCTGCAGATGGGGCAACTTTAATAATTAATGGCGTAAGTACGCATCCTGGTTTTGCTAAGGGCAAAATGGAAAGTGCAATAAAAATTCTTGCAGATGTTATTGCTGCTTTACCAAAGGATACCTTAACACCAGAGGCTACGCATCAAAAAGAAGGTTTTATCCATCCGGTAAGCTTCACTGGCCAAGTGGAACAGGCCGAAGCACATTTCATCATCAGAGATTTTACTGATGAGAAGCTGGTCGAACATGGACAGTTTCTGGAGCAAACGGTAAAGCAAGTAATGGCACGTTACCCTAACTCCACTTTTGACTTAAAAATTAAGGCACAATACAGAAATATGAAGCAGATTTTGGATCAACATCCTCAAATTGTTCAATTTGGAATTGAAGCCATTGAAAGAGCAGGTGTTGTAGCCAAACCACAAAGCATTCGTGGTGGAACGGATGGTTCGAGATTATCTTTTATGGGCTTGCCTTGTCCGAATATATTTGCGGGCGAACACGCTTTTCATAGCAAACAAGAATGGGTAAGTGTGCAGGATATGGAAAAAGCAGTGCAAACGATTATTAACATTGCCTGTATCTGGGAAGAAAAAGGTGAATTGTAGTCTTTAGTCTAAAGTCCTTAGTCAAGAGTCCCGACTTCAGACTAAGGACTTACGACTTTGGACTAAGAAGCCTGTCCAATATCCAAACGGTTTATTTTTCCGCTTTTATCCAGTTGAAATTTAAATGCTGTTTTGAAGTCTCCCCATTGATCGGAATGAAAATCGCCATAGATAGAAAGGCCATTATCTTCTACCCTATCGATGCTGATGAAACGCTCATGGCCGAAAGCTTTTTTAAAGAAATTGGCAAACTGCATTTGATTGCCATCATCAGAAAAGGCAACGTTATCGCTAAACAACGGAAACCAACTTTTTAAATCTCCGTTTTGTAAAGCTGTAATTGCCGCTTTTACTTTAGCATTTGATAATTTTGATAAATCTAAAGCCATAATTTAAGTTGTTTGATATGCGGGGTGCCTTCAGACTTCTTAACAATGTTTCACGTTGAGTATAAGCTTAAATGTTAACAATGTAATTTAAGATCGCATTGTTTTCAATTCTGTAACCGGGCCTCCAAATTTAGCAAAAAAGATATTTTTTAAAGCATCATATTTATTACTTTTAGCCCACCATGACAACTCTTGAAAACGATTACATCAAAGTAAGCTTAGCGGCTAAGGGGGCAGAACTCCAGCGTTTATTTAGTAAAGAAACCAAACTGGAATACCTCTGGAATGGGGATGATCAGTATTGGGGAAAACACAGTCCGGTTTTATTTCCGATTGTTGGTGCTTTAAAAAACGACAGCTATACCTATAAAGACGAGACTTACCACTTGCCCCGCCATGGTTTTGCCCGTGATCAGGTTTTTAAATCCGAAAAAATAAGTGATACCGAAGCTGTTTTTACCTTAACGGAAACCGAAGAAAGTTTAAAAGTTTATCCCTTTCACTTTGAGCTTAAATTGAAATATCAGCTCAAGGATAGAAAATTAATCCTCACTTATGAAGTTATCAACACCGGTAAAGATGAGTTGCTTTTTTCGCTCGGCGCACACCCTGCATTTGCCGTTCCGAATACCCCAAAAACAGATTATACAGATTATTACCTGGCGTTTAATGCCGACGATAATTTAACGTATTGGAAGCTTGATAAAGGTTTAATTGCAAAAGATACGGGAAGTATTAAACTGGATGGACATAAGTTAAATCTGAAACACGATTTGTTTTATAATGATGCATTGGTTTTTAAAACGATGCAAAGTAATTGTATTAGTTTATTGAACACAAAAAATGATTATGGCTTACATTTTCATTTTGATGATTTTCCATTTTTCGGCATATGGGCTGCAACTGATGCGCCTTTTATCTGCCTCGAGCCCTGGTGTGGTGTAGCAGATGAGGTAGACCATAATCAGGAACTTGCACACAAAGAAGGCATAGTTCAATTGCCCGCAGGCCGTAATTGGGAACGTTTTTGGGAAGTAGAATGCTTTTAAATTTCAGATACTTAAGGAACTTGAAGGTTCCTTTTTTTATGCCTTGATTTAATGATTTAAATTTAGAGAAACAACATCAAATCTATCCTGTTGTATTATGAAAGTTTCAACAAAAATAGATAAACATGGATAACCAGGTAGAAAAAAATAAAGCCATTTGTAAAGTGTTCTTTGATGAATTATTTAATCAAAAAAACATCGATGCGATTGACAAATTTGTAGATAATAATGTAACCATTCAAAATCCATTTCCCGGACAAAGAAAAGGCGCTGACGGATATCGGGATATCAGTCAGATTTATAGCCTAGCCTTCCCTGATTTGAAAATTAATTTTAATCAAATTTTAGGTGATGGTGATAAAGTGACCTGCCATTTCACTTTAGAAGGCACGCACAAAGACATATTTATGAATGTGCCAGCCACAGGCATAAAGGTTAAGTATGACCTGGTATACATTGTAAAATTTAGCAACGAAAAAATTACCGAGCATTGGTCGTTGGTAGATTCGCTTAGCGTATTGCAACAAATAGGTGCAATTTCTATATAAATAAAAAACAAGAAACCTGATTTAAAACCTAATGACTGAAGATATTAGAATACTGTAGAAATATCGGTCACCTTTAAGGCAATCGCCATTAGCTAAAAATAAGGCTTTGAAATAAATTCGAAGCCTTATTTTTGTTTATACATTCAAGGTATCAGTTTGAAAAACCTTCCTAAATCGTTATTCTTGTTGTGGAGTCGATTAAAATTAGCCATCCACAGCAGCAGATCATGAACACCGTAAACCAGGAAATTCTTAAAACAAAACAACATTTTACTGTTCTTGATGGCTTAAGGGGAATAGCTGCATTGGGTGTGGTTACCTATCACTTTATGGAAATGGTGTATACCGATTACACTAAAAATATTATCGGACATGGTTTTCTGGCTGTAGATTTCTTTTTTTGCCTTTCGGGCTTTGTTATCGGCTATGCCTATGATGATCGGATGGAAAAAATGGGCCTAGTCGAATTTTTTAAATCTCGAATAATCAGACTTCATCCCTTAGTATTTTTTGGATCTATACTGGGCTTACTCGCCTTTTTATTTGATCCTTTTGGCGGGCATCCGGCTATTTTTAGCATGGGTAAAATCATACTTCTTTTCCTTAGTTCAGCATTCCTTATTCCTTTCCCAATTATAGAAGAAAGAGCCTTTAATTTATTTGGATTAAATGCACCATCCTGGTCATTATTCTGGGAATATGTGGCCAATATCGTTTATGCTTTTATCCTTTTCAGGCTAAGTAAAAAGTATATGGTTGCATTGGCTATATTGGGTGCCATATGTCTTCTTTTGGTAGCTTATCATAGCGGATCACTCATGGGTGGATGGGCAGGATCTAACTTTTGGGATGGAGGCGCAAGAATTTTCTACTCTTTTTTAGCAGGTCTTCTAATTTTTCGTTACAAACTTATCATTAAAAATAATTTAGGGTTTGTTGGTCTTTCTATTTTACTAAGTTTAACCTTCCTGATGCCATTTTTTAAATACAACTGGCTGGCAGAATTCTTAGTGGTATTGCTTTATTTCCCTTTGCTGATTGCTTTGGGTGCTGGTACAAACATTAGTGAAGGGTTTAAAAAGCCATGTATTTTCCTGGGGAAAATCTCATATCCTTTGTACATGACCCATTATGCTGCAATTTGGATGTTCAGCAATTATTATAATGTACATAAACCACAGGGAAGTGAACTGGCCATGATTATCATTGTGGGAGTGGCGGTATTATTGTTACTGGCTTATCTTACGATGATTTTCTATGATATCCCCGTAAGGAAATATTTGAGCAGGAAAAGAGTTCAGAAATAAGATCGAGATTGCAGACTAAACTTATTAACGTAGGTTCAATAACTATTTATTTTATGGCTTATTACATCCCCGGTCTGTGACCAGAGGCTGTATTATAAATTCGAAATGTCATCCTGAGCTTGTCAAAGGACTTATAAATAAATATCCTTAACAGTGTTTCGATAAGCTCATGATCTATCGGTCGTGTGTCCTACCGACTGAAATAAATTCTTTATTTTTTTTAATGCTTATATGTTTTAAACCTGAGCGTTCAGTTGGTGAAGATACCAAACCGATAAACTTATTTACAGGTTTAGCCAAACAAATCACTACTGAGATATCGGTCGCCACGATCGCAAGTAATAAAAACCAATAAGCCAGAATCCAGTTCAGTGGCCAGGCGAATGGCAGCAGCGCAAGCACCACCAGAGCTCATTCCGGCGAAAATACCTTCTTCTTTGGCCAGTCGTCTAGACATGTCAACCGCTTCTTCCTGGCTAATATCCATTACCCGATCTACTCTTTCCGGTTCGAAGATCTTTGGTAAATATTCTTTGGGCCAACGGCGGATACCTGGGATAGAAGATCCTTCAGTAGGCTGACAACCCACAATTTGAACGGCCGGATTTTGTTCCTTAAGGTATCTGGAACAACCCATTATCGTACCAGTGGTACCCATCGAACTGATAAAATGCGTAATCTTCCCTTCGGTATCTTTCCACATTTCTGGTGCAGTGGTTTTATAATGTGCCAGGTAATTATCTGGGTTAGCGAATTGATTGAGGAGAAAATAACCATCAGAAACACCTTTTTCTTCTGCATAATCGCGACAAGCTTCTATGCTTTCGAGCAAGGTTACCTTCGCACCAAATGCTTCCATGGTTACCTTACGCTCGCGGGTAGAATTTTCGGGCATTACCAATTCAATATCCAAATCGTAAAGTTTGGCAATCATAGCAAGTGCAATTCCGGTATTTCCGCTGGTAGCTTCTACCAATCTGGTTCCTTTTTTAATCTCGCCGCGTTCAATCGCACTGCGAATCATATTTAAAGAAGCCCTGTCTTTCACACTTCCACCAGGATTATTACCTTCCAGTTTGGCATAAATTTTTACGTTTGGATTCGGACTAAGTTTACTGAGTTCAACCATCGGTGTGTTCCCAATTAAATCTACAATTCCCGCCATAATCTTTTAATTTTTTTCTTTTATATTTCTAATGGTAATGGTTGGGGAGTGATAAACCAACGAATAAGGATCTACACTTTCAGTTAGCCAAACATTTCCGCCAATCACACTGTCATGGCCAATTGTAGTATCACCACCCAAAATGGTCGCACCAGAATAAATAACCACACGATCTTCTACAGTTGGATGCCTTCTACTGCCGGCGAACTCTTTTTTAACACTCATTGCGCCTAATGTTACCCCTTGATACAGCTTTACATGCTCCCCGATAATGGATGTTTCGCCAATTACAATGCCAGTGCCATGATCAATATAAAAGTATTTACCAATTTGTGCTGCAGGATGAATATCGATACCGGTTCTCGAATGTGCATGTTCTGTAAGAATCCGCGGAATAAGCCTGAGCCCCAACGTATTCAAAGCATGTGCAATGCGATAGAAACAAATGGCATAAAAACCGGGATAAGTTCGAATCACTTCAAATTCGCTCACTGCCGCCGGATCTCCTTTATAAATAGCAGAAATATCGGTATTAAGTAATTCGTAAAGTGCAGGCAACTGTTCGAAGAATTGATGAGTCAATTCCTGGTAATCTTTGGCTTTTCCCTCACCACTCGCTGATGCAATCAACAGGAGTTCCGTTTTTAAACGAGAGGTATAAGCAACTAATTCTTCTTTATTTTCAAATCGGGTAACGCTATGTTCAGGATATAACAAATCGACAATTTTAGCTGCCCAATTTGCTATCACTTCATTAGATGGCATTTGGCTATTCCTATCTCGTTTTTTAAATAGATAACCAAAAAAATCGTCACTCATAAAATAAATAATTAAATCTTATCTGGCATAAATGCCTTTGTTTTGTAGCGTAAATATATCCATAACCACTTATTCATACGTCATTTGCTGATCAAAATCTTCCTCGTACTCTTACTTAAATTATTTAAAGGCTGAATATTGCTCATTAACCTTAGTTATCTATTCAACATAAAACCTCAGTTTTATCGCACTAATACGTGTTGCTATCAGCTAAAAAAGCATCCATTCTCATTGCTTTCCGTTTAATATATAATCTAACCGGCGATACAAACTTATTCTGTACAGCTATTCTGTTTAAATATTTGCCCAAAAGGCTAACTAATAGTATGATAACAAAAGATCCATATCCTGATAAAACCAATATAAAAATAAAGAGGCATAAAAAAAATTGACTTTTGTCAATGCAAATCTTATTAAAACAGTTAAAAAATGTAACATTAAACCTACGCAGGGTTTATATTTTGCGAGTGTTTATATACCTTTGCACGAAATAACAATCATGAAACAATTTTCATTACGCTCAATACTCACAGCAACTCTAACTCTTTTAATATCTCATGCTTTTGCCCAAGAAAGGGTAACAGCGAATACAGTATCTTCATCATTTGAAGCTTACGAATGCATTGATGGAAATAACCTGATCAAAAAAATGATTTCGGCGAAGCATGAATTTAACAAAAAACGCAAGTCGGAAACTGTTTTGTTGTCAGAGCTTTCAGCACCGCAACATATTTTAAATAGAAATAAACCAACCATCATCACTTTTAATGGTCTTGATTATTTAATTCAGAATAACTGTGTATTGGCAGTAAAGGGATTAAATCTTTCTGATGATGTTTTAGCCCAGATTACTGAAAAACTATCATTTTTAGATCAAGTTCAATTCGATTACAACGAAAGAATAAACATGGCCTACGTAAACGAAGAAAACAATGTTCAGTACATCAGAAACTTAGATAAATGGTATTTATTAACTTTAAGAATACTATCTACTACAGTAAACGACATTGCTGCTTTAACTAAAAAACACGATGCTTCTTCTCTGGCGGCGAACTTAATTAAAATGCCAGTTCCTAATCTTAATGCCATTAGTTCACCAGCAATGGCCCAATCTACAGTTAGGTTAGCGAAGTAAGATATAATTTTTTGATTTTATATAGAGTCCCGATACGCCTGAAAACGCATCGGGATTTTTTGTTTTTATAGCTGTTTGGCGAGCTTTTTCTGAATAACATACTTGTTCAGAATGTAATCCGTCATTGGCATCAGTCTTTTTGTGCGATCTGTGGGTACACCTCCAGGTGCAGTGTAAAAATCTATGCTATCTGTCCAGACCTTATTGTACCATACTTTTCTGACAGAATTTTCGGTAAGCGTATCCGGGCGGAGTATTTTTTTTAAATTATCTGCCGTTTCTTCATTAAAGGCAATAACGGAAGTATTAGCCAGCCTTTCATCACAAGCAATTGATATGTACTGCTTCCCATTCCAATACATACATTGTTTATTTTCTTTGAAAAGAATGTAAGATGCAGTTAAAACACCAACCACAACTGCAAATGAGGCAACAGCCTTATTATATTTTTTGGGGAAACCGAAGGTATTATTCTCCTTTATAGGTTTCGGATCTTCAACTATGGTTTGAATTGTCCTGATTTCAGGTCTTTTTTCTACTTCTTTATTTGAAGCATCTATTTTCTCTTCAACTGCTGGTATCTCTACATTAGGTGGAGGATTATTTTCTATAAGAGTTTCTTCGATTTTATCTATTGGTGTCGATATATGGTAAGCATCATCCATTTGATATGGGCGAGGTTGAAAATCAATAAACCAAGCTAAAAGTTCAATATTACGATCATGCGTACCCTCGTTTTTACCTTTCAAGTAATTATCTAAAGGTTTGAATTTATCTGCGCTGGAGATCTTAATTCTTTGATAATATTCTTCTTTGCTATTTCGCAAACCAAATATTGCTCTGAAAGTCTCAAAATCCTTTTCCGTGCATCGGTCTTTAAAAATATCCAAGCATTCATTTTTGAGATTCGCAGGACTCGGCCGCTTTAAAGCTGGTGAAAGTAATCTGTCTTCTTCCATTTTTTCAAAAGCGCTAATTACTTGTCTCTTGTATAATTCAAACATAAGGAATCGTTAATCCGCACAAAGTAATTGGAATTTTTGGAATCACCAAACGGATTACCGGAATTCAATTGGAATGATCAGAATTACTGGAATTGCCTGCATATCTGCCCTTTAAACCACCCTACATTTGTTCCAGACAATCAGCGCAAGTGTTGTGAAAAAAGAAAAACAACGCCGTGCAGATTTCTAAATAAAGACAAAGATGCGGAAGTAAATAGCCGGTTTGGGAAGCAGTTATCAGCTTCCGCATTTGAGTCTCCTACTTCCCAAAAATTTTCAGAAGGCCTTCTGATTTACAACCGTAACAACCCCCTCGCATGGTGCGAGGGGAATTACAAAAGTATTTCACTTTTAAAATTTTTGAATCATGTTTATTCCATTATTTATTGCCATATTATTAGGATTTGTTAGTCCTTCAACTACGCCATGTGCCGGCGGCCCAACCACTACTGTAAATGCAACCAACAGTGAAGATGGTAATGATGGCGAAGATCCAGGGGATCAACCTCCAGGTGACGATACTGGTGGGGAGACTGGACATATCCCTAATAAAGGATAATGCGTGTATTTGTAAGGCAAGGAAACTTGCCTTACTTTCTTTATATTTGAGCAAACATAATATCCTTGAAAAATAGACTGCTCTTAGTGACCATTGTTTTAGGTATTTTAGCTTGTAACAAAAAGCAAAAAACTAATCATCAAATAGATGATATTGATTATGTTAAAGCTGAATCGTTTATGTCTAAAAATAACGATTCAGCTTTTTACTATTTTAATAAAGTGGCGACAAGTTCGAAGGATAGCTTACAAATAGCTAGAGCCTACAACGAAATGGCCATAATACAAGCAGATGCTGGAGATTACTTTGGAAGCCAAGAAACCTTACTTACCTCTCTGAATTTTTTACATGAAAATAGACCAAAAGACTTTTCTTGTCTTGCTTCAAATTACAATGAACTTGGAGCAACTAGCCTTAATATAAAAAATTATGACGCTGCTATTTTATATTATGATTTAGCAATAAAGTTCACAAAGAATAGCGAATTTAAACAGATAATTTCTAATAATAAAGCTGTAGTTTATCAGAAGAATAGGAACTATCAATTGGCCCGTAAAATTTATAATAATGCCATTTCTACTACTACTGATAATAAAGAATATGCAAGAATTTTATCTAATCTTGCCAAAACTAAGTGGCTTCAGAACGAACAATATAATGCTGCTCCAGATTTTCTAAAGGCGTTAGAAATTCGTATAAAGGAAAAGGATGAATGGGGGTTAAATGCTAGTTATTCTCATTTGTCAGATTTTTATTTTAAAAAAAATCTTGATTCTGCCATATATTATTCAACCAAAATGTATAAGATTGCTCGAAATCTTGATAGTCCAGATGATCAACTGGAAGCTTTGCAAAAGCTAATAAAATTATCCCCGACCAATACTGCCAAACAATATTTTGAAATTTATGCCAGCTTATCTGATAGCCTACAAACTGCCCGCAACGCTGCCAAAAATCAATTTGCCCTTGTCCGCTACGAAACAGAAAAACACAAAGCTGATAATCTCAAATTACAAAAAGAGAACGGTGAAAAGAAATACCAAATCATCATCATCTCTTCAGTCGCGTTATTCATCTTAGTAGGTGGTATTTTCTGGTATCGCAAAAGAAAAAGAGATATTGAAATAAAAAGCCAAAAAGCCATCACCGATAGTAAATTAAAGACTTCTAAAAAGGTACACGATGTGGTAGCCAATGGCTTGTACCGGGTAATGACGGAAATCGAAAACCAGCAGGATCTTGATCGAGATCACGTACTGGATAAAATTGAAGACCTTTATGAAAAATCACGGGATATCTCGTATGAAAAACCAACGGAAGCCAATAAACCTTTTCATGAAATCCTTTCTGCAATATTAACTTCATTCGCAACAGAAAACAGAAAAGTATTAATTGCAGGTAATGATGCCGAATTGTGGCTGAAAGTGAGCGAGCAAACCAAATACGAACTCGAACACATTATTCAGGAGCTGATGGTGAATATGAAAAAACATAGCCAGGCCAGCAATGTGGTGATGCGGTTTGAAAATAATGGCGAACAAATCAAAATTTATTACACCGATAATGGTGTGGGAATGCCCAAAGACAAAGAATTTAATAATGGTTTGCGGAATACGGGAAACCGTATAGAAGAAATTAATGGAGCAATTATCTTTGATACCGAAGTGGAAAAAGGGCTTAAAATCCAGATCTCCTTTCCTATTTCCTAAATATTAATGATGATGTTTAAAAGCGTATTAATTGCAGAAGACCATGAAATGACCAGCATTTCTGTGCGTAAAACTTTAGAAGACCTGAATATTACAAGAACTGAATACACCTATTATTGCGATGATGCTTTAATGCATATCAAAAAAAATATGCAAGGTGAAGCACCATTTGATTTACTCATTACTGATCTTTCTTTCGAGGAAGACCACCGGAAACAAGAAATTGCCGGAGGGGTAGAACTTATTGAGGCGGTGAAAAAAATAGCCCCAAATATTAAGGTGCTTGTATTCTCTGCAGAAAACAAACCTGCATTGATTGATGACCTTTTTAAAAAATATGGCATCAATGGTTTCGTGCGTAAAGCACGCCATGATGCTAAAGACCTGAAGCTGGCCATTGATGCTTTGGCAAAAGGCAAAACCTATCTTTCGCCCGATTTAAAACAAAGTGTAAAACAAAAAAATACTTTCGAATTTACCAATTACGACATCACAATTATCTCTCTGCTCTCTCAGGGTACGCTTCAAAAAAACATTCCCTCTTATTTGCAGGAAAACAACATCAAACCATCGGGTTTAAGTAGTGTTGAAAAACGATTAAATATGATGAAAGAGGTATTGGAATTCTCTAAAAATGAGCAATTGGTGGCTTATTGTAAAGACTTTGGCATTATTTAATCAGTAAAATTTAAATAATTTGTAGTGATGAGCAAAAGCTACATTCCATTCTCAAATATTTACCGTTAAAACTGACGAAGTTTTCCTCCGCACTTTCCCTTTGAAACTTCGCAAGTTAACTTGGCATTTCAATTCAAACATCAAGGCATTAAGATATTGAGCCCTAATTTAGATTTCTTAATGCCTTAATGTTTATAAACTGATGAGTTCTCTGCCTTTTGCCTGGATCCTGGTTGTAGCGTCTCGCTAAGACCACATTTAATTTAACATTAAGATTTTGAGCACTCATCAACCATCCTAAACACATTTATTATTTTTATGTTAAATAATTGATGTTTACGGTTTCCCGTATAAAATCCCTTCTGATCATCACTAATTTTGAGCTCAGAAAATCACCCAAAAAATAATATCGAATAACAATTAGCGCTCGGAAAAATGTTGAGGTTGCCTTAAGGTTGAATAAAATAAAACTGGCAACCTCACATTTTAAAGTTTGTAAAAGTATTGTCCATACATCCCATGAAAATTCTTTTCTTATCTTTTTTCTTTTTGGCAACGGCTACTTGCAAAGAAACCACAACAGTTTACCTTTGTAACAGCGGAGGTAGCAAAAAATATCACCTCAGCACCGGTTGTCGCGGCCTGAGTAATTGCAATCACAAATTAATTTCAATCTCCTTAGATAAAGCAAGAGATCAGGGTAAAACCTTATGTAAATGGGAAAAATAACTACACTTGTTTTACTGCTGTTGATTCAGCCTTTTTTACAAAAGATAGAATCGCAGAACTTAAACCTCAAAAACCAGACTTTCAGTGCAAAAGTGATTCGTATTATGGATGGCGATACGATGGAAGTTCTCTACAAAAATACCCCGATAAAAATTCGTCTGGCCCATATTGATTGTCCGGAGAAACGACGCTCACAACCTTTCGGTAATAATGCGAAGCAAGCGCTATCTGATTTATGTTTCGGACAATATGTAATGGTGTATGGTCAGAAATATGATCGGTATAAACGGTTAATTGCGGTGGTCAGCAATCAAAGAAAGCAAGTAATTAATCAGGAAATGATCAGGCAGGGAATGGCATGGCACTATAAAAAATATTCTACTGATGTTCTTTATTCGCAACTTGAAATCATCGCGAGAAAAAATAAAGTAGGTTTATGGCGGGATATAAATCCAATAGCACCATGGGAATGGCGTAAGCCAAAACCAAAACTGCATGTTTAATTTCTCTGTTGGTTAATGCTTCAGGAATCAAGCTAAAAAGAAAACGGGAATCATACTATGGACGACTCCCGTTTAATCTAAATTAACGCTCTCCATATAAAGACGGGGATTTTCGATCATTATTGTATGGGCTTGAAAATATTTTTCTCCCGGGCTTTTCTGCTATCGCTAAAAAGAAAACGGGAATCATCCTTATGGACGACTCCCGTTTAATCTAAATTAACGCTCTCCATATAAAGACGGGGATTTTCGATCATTATTGTATTGAGCTTAAAATATTTTTATTTTTTAATATCGCCAAGCCGTTTACAAAAGAGGTTTAACCACTTAGAAAGCGCTTCCCACAGTTAAACACTAGGTTTAGAATCAGCCTCATCCTGAATTATTTATCAATTTCAAATTAACCTTTTTTGCCGATCTTTACGGATATAGCTCACAGTTGCTTAATTATTTCAAAAAATCAGTGTAGCGATGCAACATTATTAACCATCCTGCGACTACAAGATAGAAACCCATTAGAATAACTAAACGCTACTTGCTTCAAAAAGAACACATATCAGATACGGAATTAATTTCCATGTGCATAGAAGGAAAGGACTCTGGCTATACCGGATTGTACAACCGTTATGCGAAGGGAATTTTCAACTCTATAAGCAGACTGATTTCGCATAGTGCAGAAGCTGAAGATATTTTGCAGGAAACATTTTTCACCGCTTTCAGTGATCAGAAGCGATTGAAGGACATCAATAGTTTCGAAGCCTGGGTAAGGAGAATGGCGATTAACAAATCCATCTCTCACCTGAGGCGAAGGAAACTGATGTTTTCAGATCTGGGTGATCATGAGCTCAGGGCCGAAGCGGAATACGACCTCAGAGCAGATGAAATTTTTGAAAGCCGTGTAGAAGATGTCCGCCGTTGCATTAACGAACTCTCGGATGGATATAGAACCATATTGAACCTGTATCTCTTCGAAAAAATGACTCAGGAAGAAATTGCCGTGCTCCTGGATGTTGCGCCCTCTACGGTAAGAACACAATACCACAGGGCAAAAAAGAAAATATTAGTATCACTAAAGGATAAAGCTTATTATGAATGATCCGATAAAAGATTTTGTGGAACAGCACCGGGAAGATTTCGATCATCTGGAGGCACCCCGGTTTGACCTTGCCGGATTTAAAGCTAAACAGGCCCAGGAACCGGTGATAAAAAAGCATCGTGTTTTAAGTATCAAACCTGCACAGTGGATGGCCGCCGCAGCTGTCTTATTGGTTAGTGCTATGGGATTTTGGTTCTTCAATAGGACAGATCAGGCCAAAAGTCCTGAACAGCATGTGGGGATAAAAAAAGACAACACAAGCCAAAAAGTAATTTTGAAGCCAGATGTAAAGGTATTTACCAAAGAGGCACAAAATTTTCAGCTTGCGAAACACGAAACAGCTCCACCAGTAAAAAAGAAAAGGTTTAAAAAAGAGGTTCAGCCCATTGAGCAATTCGACCCAATGCTTATTAAGCAGTTGAGCGACAGTACTTCATCAAGCACCCGTCTTGCCGCAGTTTTAGCCATCAAAAGAAGCGATTTGATTAGTTATGATCTCCTCGATCGCCTGGCAGGAACCATTCAGCAAGATAAAAATAGTAATGTTCGTTTGGCGGCATTAAGTATCCTGGAAAAATATCAGCAGGATGCACATGTTGCTAATTTACTGGTAACGGCACTCCATCATCAGGATGATCCAATGATACAGCTATCGCTGGTTAACCTCCTGGGCAAAATGAAGAACATTAAAATTGATGAGCAACTTTATGCCCTGGTGAATGATCCAACCACAATGGAAGCCGTAAAAGATGAAGCTTACCAGATTTTACTTAAAGAAAATAAATTTTAATCACCGTAAAAAAATAAAAATATGAAATCACAACTAATCTTATTATTCGCCTTATTCACGCTCACCCTATCTGCATCAGCGCAGAAACAATATAAACTCGCTAAAAGCAACGGCAAATTGAACCTCAATATCAGTGGTGCAACGGTAGAGGGTTATGATGGAAATGAAATCATTTTTTCTCTTCCGGAAAACGAGGATGAAGAGGTAGATGAACGCGCTAAAGGATTAAAGGCATTTAACAGTTCGGGTTTTAAAGACAATAGCGGTCTTGGTTATGATGTTACCGTAACAGGAGATGATATCAATGTAAATCCGGTTAGCGTAGGTAACCAATCAAAATTAAGCATTAAGCTACCTAGAAATATCCGTGTTTCTTTCTCTAATAATAGCAACATGTATCAGGATACGGTTACCCTTAAAAATTTAAAAATGGAGATTGATGTATCGGTAACTGGCAATGATATTATGTTAATTAACAATGTTGGGCCAATGAATATTAAAACACTACATGGCTCAGTTGATGCTTCCTTCCCTGCCGACCTGAAAGGACCTATTTCGATTGTATCTGTGCATGGCCATGTTGATGTTGCTCTTCCGACTTCTGTTAAAGCCAATCTTGAAGCTATGAGTAATTATGGGAAAATCTATGCGGCTGATGACCTGAAAATTGTAATCAACCCCATAGCCAATCCGAAAGAAAATGCAAGCGGCCAGCCTGTAAAAACGATGATTATTGGAAAAGGTGTTCAGGCTTTAACTATCAAAAGATTGGCAACCAGCGGTGAAAGCAAAGATGAAACTCCGGTGTTTGGTTATGACGGTGGAAATTATTCAGAAACACTCAATGGAAAAATAAATGGTGGAGGGGTGGATCTCATTCTAAAATCCAACCATGATAACATTTACATCAGAGATAAAAAATAAAATTACCAATTACTTATCATAATTAAAACTTGTCATGTTGGCTTGTCGAAGGACCTTTATGTAATTTTTAAAGGTACTAAATCAAGTTCAGGAGGGCGACCGTTTTAACCCACCGTTCATACGAATGCGAAAAATGGTTTGGTGTTAAATGAAGTTGATGGGTGGCAATAGCAGTATTGTCAACACTACGCTCTATGTTGACAATACTGCTATTGCCGCCCTGCTCTCCGGCCTAGGAAATGATGGAAGGAGAAAACGTTTAAAGCTTCTACCACAATTTTTCATACCACCACTGCCCAAGTCAGCACATTCTCTCCCGATTCTTCATCGGGTGCTTGTGCTGCCAAAATAAAGCTTTAACGAATTTATCCGACATCAGGTCCAAGCCTTGATTTTTTTGTTACTTTTTTGATCAAGCAAAAAAGTAAGAGCCCTTCGGCGGCCAGCCGAGGCAAGCCAGCGCAGCAGAAAGGCCCATTGCTGCGCTACCATCGAAGTATATTTGTTAGATACTTGTATTTCAGTGATATAAATTAAATACAGTAAAATCTTCTACTTTACTACAGTGGCCTCCAATTCTACCTTTAAGGTTTCGAAAAGACTTTTAACCTCCACAACCGTTGTAGCCTGCTGTATGCTATGTTTCACGATCCAGTTTTGCAGGATCTGAAAACTACCAAAAAATGCATTGATATCGGTATGGTAAACATTTAATCGTACGATGTTTCTGCAATCATAATCTGCTTCGGTAATTAGCTGTTCCAGGTTTGCAATGGCCTGGGTAAGTTGAGTTGCCATATCTGCATCACTCGATTTTCCTTCTGCATCAATAGCCGTTTGCCCTGAACAATATAGTGTTCCGGTTACGGCTTTCACTTCTACCGCCTGTACATAATTTCTTTGATCCTGCCATTTCCATGGGTTTATTGCTCGTGTTTCCATTTCAAATTGTTTTAAGCATAGCGAAATTGCTATACCACAAAATTGAAGAAATAGAAAATCAAATCAATTGCGGTACATCACCATTTTAAAGTGAGCTTTGTCACACTAACCAGCCAGCCTGCTGAGGGTTTCTCTGGATACACCGAGGTAAGCAGCCAGTAATGATTTTGGAACCCGCTGAAATAAAGATGGATACTGTTTGAGCAATTGTTCATAACGCTCTTTCGCGTTGGAAGTGAGTAATGATAAAATTCGGCGCTGTGCAGCAATATTGCCGAAATGTGCCTTTTCCAGAAAAAACGATTCTACTTTTTGAAGTTCAGCACATAGCTTTCTGTAATCTGTCAGAGAGATGCACAACACCACAGTATCCTCAATACATTCGAGCGAAAGGGTTGCTGGTGTTTGCGTGAGGTAAGCATGGAAATCGCTTTCCCACCAATCTTCCATGGCAAAAGAAATAATATGTCCCTTACCACTTTCATCATGATGCACCAGCTTGGTTAATCCTGAAACCAGAAAGTACGAATACCTTACCATTTCACCTTCCTGGATAATGAACTGATGCTTTTTATACTTTTTTGTCTCAAAATGACGTTGCACAAAAGCAAACTCTTCATCTGTTAAGGCAACCTGTTTTTCGATATGTTTGCGTAATGTTTGGTACATAAAGGAGAGGTTGAATCTGATTCAGCAAAAATAAGCATTGCTTCTTTCTATCTAACTACTTGATGGATTTTTGATAAATACGGATTCCGAATCACCTGCATTTTGGACATTTTTTTTGAGTAAGAATAAAATCAATGCTTACGGTTTCCCGTAAAAAAGAGCTTTACGGTTCTCCTATTTTTGAGGTATAAATTAAAACAATCCCCTCAGATTATGAAAATTGGTAAAACTTTAGGGTTTACACAAATCGCAGGATTATTAACGCTCTTAATAATCTCTTCCTGCGGCACAGGAAGCAAAACAGCAGATCCGTTTCAGGAAGCAAAATTCGACCCTTTCGATTCTAATTTAGGAAATCGAATTGCTGCATATAATGATACTATCGCGCAAAATGTAACCAGACCAAAAACCGGAAACCCTGCGCTTTATATCGATTTCTCCTCCGGAATAAACAAAGCCTTTAATGAGGCCGGCATCAAAGGTATGATGACTGATTGCTTCAATACCATTCTCGCCAGCAAATTTGAAGTCTACAAATTGGGTTCGAATAAAGTAACACCAATGAATGTAGCCAACTCCACAGAATTGGGGCAACAGGTAAGCGATCCGAAACAATACCTGGATATCTGGGCGCCAATACAATCAGCCGTAGATAAAATTGTTGATGGTAATAACGACGCACTTCTGATTACCGATTTCGAAGAATGGCAATCAAATGCAGAAGTAACCAGTACCGCTTTCTTAAAAATTCCATTTTCAAAATGGTTAAAAAAAGGAAACAGCATCCACTTTTTTGTTGTGGATTATAAAGAAGGTACGGTTGCTAAACACCTTTATTTTACGGTTTTTAGTTCCGGGAAACCAGATGCATCAAGTTTAATTACTAAACTTTCACCCAAACTATCACCTTTAGCGGTACAATTTGACTTATCGGATCAAACCTACCGTTTGCGAACAGATTATCCTTCTGTGAAATCAGGCGGAATTTTTTACGATGTGAATGCAAAATCAGAAAACGCCAGAAATGTACTCGACTTAAAGGAAAACTACATCAACGGGTTGAAAGACGGCCATTCGTTTGAGTTTTATCCATTAGGATTAGACTGGAAAACAATCAGTGAACTTCATGCTTCGTATGCCAGCCAAAATCAGTTTAACGATTTTTTTAGAAAGCTCTTTGTAGACCTGAGTAATCAAGACAGCTATGTTTTCGGGAATTTTGAGGTTAAGGTTTCGGATGTAACGACTGATTTTGAAAATTTTGCCAAATATGATGAAGCAAAGAAACACAAGCCGAAACTGGCTAAAGGAAATAATGGGGAAGCTAAGTTAGCCGATAATCAAGACGACCCAATTGCATCAGGTTGCTACAATGCAGATGGAAAATTAAAAGCAGAATGGATTTACAAACCACAGGCCCCCGCTAGTTTAAACGAGGTGTTTGCTTTGAATAAAGCACTGTTTGATAATACAAAAGCATCAGGATTAAAGAATGTAGAATTAGGTGTCATTTTTCATCCAAAGTTCGATTTAAAAAATATTCAGAATCCTGAAGGCTTAATTAAAGTAGATCTTGTTTTAGCCAGCGCAGAAGCCAATTTATCCAATGCGAAGCTGGCAAAATTTCAATGGATTAATGCCAGGAACAAACCCAATACCGCCCTTTCAGAATCTATAAAAAACACCTTGACAGAACTTGCTCCAACAGGCAAAACAGTCTATTCATATTACATCAAAACCAAAAGTAACTAACTAAAACTTAATCATCAAATCGATCAAAAAATGGAATCTACATCAGCGTACATCATATCAATTATTACTGCATTATTTTTTCTCCTGCTCGCCGTTATTATTGCAAATGCCATCAAATATGAGGGAGGCAGTAACCCCAGCGATCCAAAATCAAGAAAAACCTGGTTCTGGCTTTTAGCCGCATTAAATCCTATTGTCTGTTTTTTATTGGGCTACTTCGTTTTCAGGCCCGATGCCAATATGATGGTGTTGAACAACTATGTAAATGCGCTAAGCATCGGCACAGCTGTTGGCTTTTTGCTATACATCGTCTTGGGCTTCGTGTTGAGCAAAATATTTGCAAATGGAAAAATTGGTCACTGGTTTTAAGCTGAACGCCCAATGGATAAATTATTCGTAATTGCAATAGGCGGCACAGGGATGCGCTGTCTGGAATCATTCACCCACCTCTGTGGGATCGGAATGTTCGATAATCAGGAAATAGAAATATTAACCTTAGATACTGATCAGAACAATGGCAATAAAGGCCGTGTGGAAGAATTGATTGCGGTTTACAACCGAATTAAATCTACCGATGTGGCTGCTGGCGGAACCCCGAATGCCAATACTTTTTTCTCTGCAAAATTAAATTTACACCGTTTTTTTACCAACTATTCTGGATTAGGACGGGAAACTTATAAGAACATTTCCAAAATTACTACAGGTTCAACAGAGCAACAGAAAGCCAATAAATTGATTTCTGATTTGTTTCTGGATACGGCATCGGTACAAGAATTTTCTTTGGAACACGGTTATCGTGCCCAAACCCATCTGGGTTCGATGTTAATGTACCATGGAATTGTAGAGGCTGCCAAAAACCTGGTGAAAGGTACTGTGGTGCAATCTCAGGAAAGAGAATTAGATGGTTTCATCACTAAACTGGAAAGTGTCGGGGCAAACGCGAGGGTGTTTATTTTCGGTTCGGTATTTGGCGGTACTGGTGCATCATCTATTCCGGTTATTCCAAAAGCACTTCAGGATTTCGTTAAAATTCGTTCCAACGGCAATTCCAGTATCGATTTTGCTAAGGCAAAGTTCGGAGCTACACTACTTACGGAATATTTCACCTTTGGCAAGCCAGATGATCAGCAAAAGAAAAGCAAGGCGAACAGCGTAATTGCCGATTCATCTTTCTTCCCCATTAATAGCCAGGCGGCCTTACAGTTTTACCAAAGCGATCCTACCGTTCAAAAGTGTTATAAGCTTCTGTACCATATTGGCTGGCCGATAGAAAGTAAAAAGATAGATGGCTACAACTCATCCAACAAAACCATTACCGGCGGAACGGAACAGGTAAATGGCTGCCACATTACAGAACTGCTTTGTGCCTGTGCTGCTTACGATTTCTTTACCCGTAAAGACGGATTTAGCAGCGCCAAGGCCGAATATTTGTATAAAGCTGTAGAATTTACAGACAATTCATTCAATTTTTCTTTCGATGATTTTGTTGGAAATGAAAATAAAGCCGGCGAAATCTTTGTCAATAAATTAGGAGCATTTTTCTCACTAGCACACATCTCCCTCACTAAAAATGGCGCCGCATTTAATGATTCGGGGATCAAAGGTTTCATTAAACAATGTGAAAACCAGAAACTGAATCAATACAGCACCATTTCAGATGCAGAATGCAAAGACATCAACGAATATTTCAAACTTTTTGCCTATACATTTAAAGATGCCAAATTTGTGCCGGGCTGGTTATACCAGGTTAGAAATTCTGTTGCACCGGGCAAATTTTTATTTCAAAGCAAAGCCTTTCCAGATAATCAGGTAGAGTTAAAAAAACTAGATGTAGGTACCATCTTTCTGGATGAAAAACACCATTGGGCTAAGGGCGGACTTTTCGGCGATCGATATGACACTTTTGTTTCGAAACTGATCAACACCAATCCGCAGGATGAGCAAAAGGTAAACACCACAAAGGAAAAATTTCTGGCGCACATTTTTAATGCACTTACCATTTCACAAAACTTCGATATAAACTAAAGGAACATGTCAGATAAAAGAATAAAGGCACTGGCTATAAAAGTTCATGCTAAAACTGAACCCAATGGCGTTGAATTTGCATGGGACAAAATACCCCAGTTAGAAGTTTTTACCAAAAATATTTTAATCCCGGAGATTGCAGTAGATCAGGAAGGCAATTCTTCAGTGAATATTGGTACCATCGTATCAGGAATTCCATCTGTATTTGCAAGGGCAAACCTGTTCAAAAGTGCGCTGGATAATATTCAGGATAAAGATGCAGAAAGCGCAGGCTTAATGCTTTTTTATAAATCGCTGGTTAGTGAGTGGAAAGGTTTTATCAGCTGTATAGCTTTAAACTATAAAGATATCGAATCAAATAGAATTCAACTATCTTATTCTGACGGACAAGGATTAAGTACCACGGCAAATATTTATGAGCCTGTAGGTGCGTTTGGCAATATGTTGTTCGAAAGGCAGCCGCTTTGGTGTGATCAGTCTTTATCAAATAATGCAGATAAAATCCCTTTTATAGATGTCATTTCTTACAAAGGCATTGTAGTAGGCGGAACTTCGCCGGATAGTTTCCTTTTCACATCTGTAGCCTATCAAATTAAAGAAAAACTACCTTTTGTAAATGTTCAGAATGGAAAGTTTATCGATCCTTTGCAATCGGAACTTAATCCGCAAGAACTTTTTAAAATTTATGGTTATGCCAGGTATATCCTAAAAAACATAGAGAAATTCAGGTTAAATTATTCAGGCTTAGCAGAATTTATCAGGCCTGAATATGGGAACATCTCTAGTTGCATGCAAGGTTGGTTAGATGAAATGGTTGTTTATCAGCAGCAAAAAGGTTACCCTAAACTGGATCAGGCGGCAGCGCCTGAAGTGGGTGCGCTGTTTACTTATCCATTCAGTATTCTTTTCAATTATTCTACAGAATTATATGGTTCAGAAGGGATTATCTACAGCGAATCAAGAGATGGTAGTATCGTTTTCGATCCAAAAGATCTTTTACTTCCCGATACTACTGAAATTGCCCAGATAGATTTCGGGCGATATGGAATGGAAACCAAAGATTATTTAAAAACTAAACCGATCTTATTACTGAGTGCTGAAACGAAAGGTCAGCCAGGCCATTACGCCTATTTTACTTTGCCCCTCACGCCTTTGGCTTTAAATGTTTTTGGTGCTACGCTCGATGCTTTAGTAGGTTTATCTGAAGCTTCTAATGTGAAATCAAGAATTACCGCTTTATATGATCCGGAGGATAAAGATGGCGAACGTTTGATTGTGAACCTGAAGTTATATACGGAAGCCGGAAATGAAATTGTAAAGGAAGTTATTTATAAAGTTACCTCATCATCTATCGTAGGCAAAGATATTTTGATGTGGCCAAATTTCATTTCTAAACAATGGAACAGATATTTTATTTATTCAGAGATTCCACACAACGATGCTAAATTCCAGACTACTCCATTTATCGGGAATGTAGAAGATGATTTTTTCAGGATTGTATTGGATGAGAAAGGTGTTCCATTATACTTGGCAAACGATGGTAAAGCAGCCAATATTCCAGAAAAATACGGAAACATTAAAGCGCAATTGCACATCGCTTCTAACAATGCAGTAGCCGATAATAAATACAAATATGAAATTTATGAAAGCAATAAGCCGTTTAAAGGAATAAAATTTGCCTACGCGGGCATTGATTGTGGATTTGGTATTATCCGTTATGATGGATCAGGAAATGCGCAATCTTTGCCCGTAAACATGCTGAATTCTCCAAAATCGCTATCAAAGGCATTTTTAGGAATAGATTTCGGTAGTACCAATTCTTCCATCGCCTATTTTTCTGATACTAAAAATGAGGTTTGTGAAAGCTTAAAACTGAGTAACAAAAGGGTTTCTCTTTTATCAACCGATACTAAAAATAATGATGAAAGGCCAGCAGTAGAAGACGAGATTTTCTTCTTTCAAAATGATGAAATTTTAACCAACTCCATTAAGTCGGTATTAACCATTCACGATTCCCGAAGGGTGGTGAATGATGGCAGTGTGCTCAACCATTCACTCATGGCACAAGCGGTTAAAGGTGGTTTTCCTTGTTTTGAAAAAAACCTGCCAATAGAATCTGCTGAAGATAACCGATACATTTTAGGTTATAACAGAATTGGAAAGGCAGAGCTGGTTTACAATATGAAATGGTCTACACAGCCTATCGATAAAAGTTATAAAACAGCCTACCTGAGTTCTTTACTATTGCATGTTTATGCGCAGTTATTTATCGAAGGCCATGAACCCCACACGCTAAAATGGTCTTACCCATCATCAATGGGAAAAGAGTTATTAAGTGAATACAGGGCCATTTGGGATTCGCTTAGGGAGATTTCACCCATAGAAAGCGATGTGAAACTGAAAACTTACCCACCATCTGATTTAGCCGATATTGGGGAAACATCCGGCGCCAGTAGCTGGAGTGCGCCTGTAGCCGGTTCGAGCTGGAGCGATACCAGTAATGAAGCGCCTGTTGCAGGATCTGCCTGGGGTTCATCTCCGGTTACCGGTTCAAATTGGGGAAGCGAGCCGCAACCTGCAGCAAATGGCTGGGCAAGCGAAACGCGGAAGCCAACAGCCGTTATTGATATTAAAACGGAAACAGGACCTTTAAGGTTCGACTTTAAAAAATTAGGCAACGAAGAATCGCTTTCTGAAGCCTGTGCCGTAGCGAATTACCTGGTGAGGCCAAATGGTGGATACTCCATTGGCCCTAATGAACTGGTACTGTGTTTTGACATTGGCGGAAGCACAACTGATATTACGGCGCTGTGCCAAATGGATGGTGGTAAGGCGATGATTAAACAAAATTCTATCCGCTTTGCTGCCGAAAGAATTGCGCAGGCCACTAAGTTTTCGCCAAACTTTAAAAACGTTTTGCTGAAAATGTGTGAGCGGAAGAACATTTCCATTCAGGGTTTAAATGCGGGTACACCTAAATACAACGAAAATACCGCTCCGTACTATTTTGAACAGGTGGTTGATCGATTGGAAGCGGCAGATTTTGAAGCCTTTTACCTCTTAATTGCTGCCGAATGTAAAGAAATGATGAGCGTTAACTTATATGTTACCGGCCTGATTATGTTTTATGCAGGGCAACTGGCTTACAAACTTCGGAATGAAATTTTGAGGTCTGAAGATGCACCTCCGGCAGTTAAAGCCATTCCACCAAAAATTAAAATTGCCTTTGCGGGTAAGGGATCGAGAATATTCGACTGGTTTGCCGCTGTAAATTCATCCGCAGCAGAAGATTATTATACCCAAATGTTTATCAGAGGGATGGGCGGGGAATCGGTAGCCAAACAAACAATTAGTCCGGTTAGCATTAATCCTTTAAAGATCATCGATATTAATTCTCATCGGGGAACAGACAATGCCGACGTGAAATACGAGGTATCTAAAGGACTGGCTATTCCAACCAACTTCACCAGCATCCTGGTGCCTACAAATAAGCAGGCCATCGAAATTCTGGGGGAAGAAAACTTCTGTGTGGTAACGCCAAGCGGAGAATTTAAATATATAGAAGCTACGAATTCGATCACGCCAGAAATGCTGGAACATATTGGTAATCATTTCATTTGCCTTCCGCCAGATGGCAAACCACATTGCCCGAGGTTTATGGATTTTGCAGATTTATTCTTTAAAGTTTCGTCTGGCATGTTCGGCCTTAAAATGAACGCATCTGATTTTATGGCTGGCTTCCAGGATATGAATATCGAAAATTACATTAAAGGAGAACCGGGCTTTATCCGTGCACAAAAACGTAAACATGAAGATCAGAAAGATTTCGATTACGTGGCTCCAATTATCATTTTAGAAGGGATGAAATTCTTCGAAAAGCATTTACTTAAAGGCATTCAAAAGGTATAATTATGAAGTTTTGTGTGCTGGCGAAAATTTCTAAGCGTACGGTTTCCTTTTGGTATCAATCTGGAAGCGATGCCTATGCGCCTTTGATTATAAAGGAATCAAACGAGATTCCTTTATATTTCTACGTAAACGGGAACGATTTTCTGTTTGGAAGTGCTGCACGGGATCTTTTTAACAGGCATGATCCATATACTTTTGGTAACTATTTCGAAATTATAAAAGATCCCGCTAAACACTTTACCATTTATGGCAATAAAAAACCTGTAAAACAGCTGCTTTATTATGGGGTAGAGCAATATTTATCCCATTTCCTGAACACCATTCTGTATAAAACCGATTCGATAGAATCTTATCGGCAACACTTTCCGCTGCGGTTTTTATTTGATCAGGATATTGAAGATAATGAGAAATCACTGGTAGAAAACTTGTTTCAGGAAGCGGGTTATTTCAACCTGAACAGGATGCAATATAGTAAGTCGTTTTTTGAGGTGCTGAGTCAAAAACAGGTTCTGTTACCTAACAAAAGCATTCTTTTATTAAGTGGAATAGATAACGTTCTGTACTTAAGCTTGTATAGAGATAAAAATGCAGCCGCCATAGGTTCTTTGAAACTGCAGGGTCAAGGTGCAGATCCAAGGGTAAGGATTTTAGCAGACATGATTGTGGAGTACATTACTTTACAGAATTCCTATTTGTCAATTGATAAGGATAGGGAAATCGCATTATTACTTCCTTTTTGTTCAGGTCTGCTTCAAGGTACAAGTGCCATCATTAATGGTGATGCCGAACTGTCTGATGGAAATAAATATTGGTTTAAAGTGAATACTAATAATCTTCATGAGCGGCTTCTGTATTACTCGAATGATAACATGGTTTATGCTGCAATAGATGATTTATTGAAATTAAATAACCTCAAAGTGGAAGAAGTAATGCTCCTGCTGGGTACTGCAGAAGTAAGTACGGCTTATTTTTTGAACAAACTTTTAAAAAGATATCAATACGTTAAAGCAGTACAACCTACCGATATCAGCGACACCATGAAAGCGCTTTTCACCGAAATCGCTACGGCTGATTATACAGTTCAACTAAAACCCCGGGAACCAGTAATTCCATCGGTATTGCCAGTTACTCCTCCTGTATCTCAAACAAAACCAATTTCCAGACCAGTACTTCCAATGCCTAAACTACCACCACCAATGCCACCTAAAAAAGAGGCTACGGCGCCAAAAATTCCTGGCGGAATTCCAAAACTTCCGGAAATAAAGAATACACCTGATACAAAAACTAATCCTGTTAAACTACCGCCCTTACCTCCAAAAAAAGGATAAAATGGGCTTAACAATTTAAATATAATGGCAATACAATTAGAAAAAAGAAAACCGGTATCACTAAAGAAAGTGCAATCAGGATTAAGAAATATTACGGCCGGATTGGGCTGGGACCCCGCCAATGTTAATGGCCATTCGGTAGACCTCGATATCTCGCTATTTATGCTGGGAGAGAATGGTAAACTGGTTTCCGATGATCATTTTATCTTTTACAACAATGCATCAAGTCCTGATGGTTCTACGGTTTATGCGGGAGATAGCAGAGGTGGCGAAGGGGATGGAGATGATGAGGTGATCAAACTTGATTTATCTGCTATGGATGCCCAGGTAGCGTTTTTATACTTCTCGGTAACCATCGATCAGAGTGAAGAAAGGGGCCATCATTTCGGTCATGTTCAAAATTCTTACATCAACATCAGAAATGCAGCCGATAATGTTATTCTCTGCCAGTTTAAGCTGAAAGATGAATTTACAAACGAAGATTCGGTGGTTTTTGCTTCCATTTCCAGAAACGGTGGCGAATGGAATGTAGAGGCACTTGGCCAGGCATTTTCTGGCGGATTAAACACATTAGTAGAATTATATCAATAAGAAATCATGAGCAGTTTTAACTTAAATAAAGGAGATAGATTTTCGCTGTCCAAGGCAGCACCCGGACTAACCGTTGTTAAAATCGGAATGGGCTGGGACCCAAATGATGAACCTGGCGGACCAGAATTTGATTTAGATGTTTCCGCATTTTCTATCGGAAGCGATTTTAAAATCCCTTCTGATTCCTACTTCACCTTTTATGGTCAGATTAGAATGGGCAATAAAATTGAAGACAAAATCGAAAAAGGATTGTTCAGGCCCTTTACTGAAGATGGTGCCATTATCGGTGCAATAGATGATCCGGATGGAACGAGAAGTGACGGCGATGATGATGAAGACATGTTTATCGACTTATCAAAAGTGAGCCATAAAATAGAGCAAATTATTGTTTGCTGCACTATTTGTAAATATCCAAACGACAATAAAAAAGACCGCAGAACCCTTGATCTTAATTTCGGCAGCGTAAATGATTGTTACATCCGGATTGTAGATGAACGTACCGGATCAGAAATCCTCAGGTATAACCTTAAAGATCAATACACCAATGAAGATGCCGTAGAATTTGGTCGCTTATTCCGTTCCGGAGACAGTTGGGAGTTTGAAGCCATGGGCCGTGCGCATACCGGAAGCTTGCAAACTTTAGTAGATATGTACACTTAAATTCAAAAAATTATGGCATTTAATTTAAATAAAAGTGAGTCGGCAGAAAAAGCCAAAACTCCATTCAACCTTGCTAAAGGAGAAACGGTTGTAGAAACTCCAAAAAGCAGAAACTGGATCATTGGTTTGATTTTAGTTTTGCTTATTGGTGGCGGCCTTTGGTATTATCTTTATACATCTTACGCACAGATATCTGAAAGCATCGTCACAAACCGAAATTTGGTGAAGGATTCTGCTGCAAATGGAAAGTTTTCAAACAATGCTTTGGCTGCTGATAATAATTCTGATACTGCTGACTCAATCGTAAATCCAAAAGATTTGAACATAACAGCTAGTGAACCTGCAAAGCCAGAAGAGAAAAGTGCGCCGAAGCCTTTTTTAAACAGTAAAGTTGCGGCAACATTTGCGCAGGGTACTACCACTTTTGCAGGCAGAAATACCCCACTCATCAAAAAAATTGTTCAATACCTGGCAGCAAACCCTAAAGCTTCCATCAACGTTAATGGTTATGCCAGCAGTGATGGGCCTTTGGCAGCAAATGAAGCAATTGCGCAAAACAGGGCTGACGCATTTAAGAAATATCTGGTTGGACAAGGTGTTGATGAAAACAAAATCGTCGCATTAGGCAAGGGCATTGAAAACCCTATCGCATCAAACGAAAGCGATACTGGAAGAAGAAAAAATAGAAGAGTGGAAATTACTTTCGAATAAAGAATTAAGGAATTATTGTGGCAAAGCAAAAAAAGAGACCAGTTAATAATAAAAAAAGAAACATAAGCGATGTGCTGATAACGCTTGGCATTTTATTTACGATCATTCTTTTTGTCGTAAAAATCACCATAGGAAGCGTTGGATGGTTGGGGGTTTTCGCCCCAATCATTACGGCGTTTTTTTTGGTCTTTATCCTGTCGGCTTTAAAAACAGTGATTAGAAAAATTTAAGTGGAAATTGGATTAATTTAGTACTGTGGAGCTAATAGTTTTAGCATTAATAGATGGCTTTTTTTTACCTCAGCGCGTTAGCAAGGTAGTAAATAAAACGATCGTCATGCTGAACTTGATTCAGCACCTTAACAAAGCTATTATTCAGAGTGCAGCGAAAAATCCCTAGGTAATTCAGCGTGAACTTCAGGATCCCTCCTGTCCAGTTTCCAATTTAAGAATGTTATCCTAAGAAAATGTCTAAATTTCATGAATGAAGATCAACTTGCGAAGTTTTGGTGGCCATTGTTGTGGGAAATACTTCGAAAGTTTTATGGTACTCTTTCATCAAAACTTGCGAAATTCTTCAGCGCACAGGCTTTTGAAATTTCGTAAGTTGATATATTATAATTTTAGACAGTTTCTAAAAAAAAATGCCGCATCGTATTATTTGCTATTACCATTACTTGCAGTTGAAAAACAAAACCCGGCCCACATCGCTGGGTTTTGTTTTTCATTCTAAACTGTCAAACTACGCTGCATTTTTTTCACTTAGGAGCTCAACTTTTTACCACATGGCAGAGGCACATTTAGTTCGATGCCTATTGGAGTCCTGTCGCAGTCCTAAGGCAGGATAGTTGCATTTTAAGGCATGTTATATTAACGAAGTGAAAGTGAGAGATTCAGACTTCAACTCATGGTATCAAAAAAGATCTCTACTGTTTTCAAAGTATTGAAGGCTTTTACAGGCTAAGCTTATTGCTTCAAAGATTAAAAACTCCAATTGTTAACCCCGTTCGTCGAGAAATTACAGGCGTTGGTCTGAATGTAACTGATGCTGGTATAATACAAGCAATTTCGCTGCAACGTTTTCCGGTTACTTGCGTCTCATCAGTATAAAAACAATAAGAAAACCTAAAACATACAGTCATGAAAACGATAGCAAAAACATTATTCGCAGCAGCATTAACAGCAGTATTATTCACTTCATCAGTGATGACAACCTTTGCCTCTGATTCGCTACCAGTAGCATCAGCAACTTCATCGCTAAAAAACATCAACCGGATCTGGGTAAGTGGCAACGTAAAAATTGTACTTACACAGGGCGAAAAAGAAAGTGTAATCGGTGCTGAAAATTATGATGCCACAAAAACATCAGTGAGTAGTAACGGAAAAACTTTATACATCAATTCTATGGAGACTAGCCAGGTTACCCTTAATATCACGGTGAAAGATTTAGAAAGAATAGAAGCATATGGCCAATCGGTAGTGATCACCAATAACAACTTCGATGTTAAAAACCTTCAATTATTCTTAAGCCAAAGTGCCACTGCAAGGATCAAAACAACAGCAACCAGTTTATACACGGTAGTTAAAGAAGATGCCGTATTGAAATTGAATGGAACGGCAGCTGAAAGTACCATGATAGCCACTAACGCAAAAAATGTAAAACTAGGTGATTTTGTAAGTTTAAAATCAGTATCATATGCTTCTGAAACCATTATGGATGCAGAAAAAACAGCAATGACTTTAGCTAAATAAGAAATTCACTTACGCTTTTTAAATATGCAGCTGCCCGAAAGGCAGCTTTTTCTTTTTTAATCCATCTGGTTCAAACATAAAGAAACTGCCTAAATTTAATGAATGAAGATCAACTTACGAAGTTTCGGTGGCCCTTTGTTGGGGGAAATACTTCGAAAGTTTTACGTTACTGCCATCAAAACTTGCGAAATTCTTCAGCCCACAAGCTTTTGAAATTTCGTAAGTTGATAAATTATAGTTTTTAAACAGCTTCTAAGTTCGAACCCTTAAAGATTTATTTTAGGTACAATACAATAATCACTTAAAAATACCGTCTTTATTGGGAGAGCGTTAATTTAGATTAAACGGGAGTCGTCCATAAGGATGATTCCCGTTTTTCATTTTAAAGCTTTTTCCCCTATCCTTTTTAAATATTGTTTTCCTATTTTGGCAGCACAGGAGGCATAATTTTATTTACCTGCGTACTAATTGAGCGGAGAAAAGCCTCTAAAGCTTGTTGCTCTTGGAATGTAAGATTCAGCTTCTTTAACATAGCCGACTTTGGTGTTTTTAAAGAATCGGGTACTTTAGCTGCCAGCGAACGTTGCGCTGCAACTGGATTGCCCAGGTTATAAAACTCAATCACATCACGAAGTGAAGGAAAATTTCCATGGTGCATCCAGGGGCCGGTAATATTTGTTTCGCGAAGCGAAGGCGTTCTGAAAGCACCTACATCCTTAAGCTTTTTGGTTATGTTATATAAGCCCAGGTCTTCAAACCTGGAGCCTAACAGAGCTTGCCCGTCATTATGAAATTTATTATCACTAAACAACGGCGTATTGTGGCAATTAATACACCTGGCCTTGGTACGAAAAAGATGAAGGCCTAATACTTCTTCATCTTTCAATATCGTTTTATTGCCTTTCACAAAAGAGTCAAAGCGGCTATTCGTACTAACAATTCCCCTTTCAAAAGTGGCTATTGCCTGCTGAATTTTATCAAGACTAATCTCTTCACTACCAAAAGCCTGGGTAAATAAAGGTTTGTACCCGGCTATCGCACTGATATTTTTTACCATCACCGTAAGGTCTTCATTCATTTCAACATGATCCTGTATCGGAAAACCAGATTGATGTTCCAGGCTGGTTGCCCGTCCATCCCAAAACAGCTTATTGTAAAAGGCAGTGTTAAAGATAGTCATCGCATTGCGTTTCCCATTCTGGCGATCGTGGCCATAAGAAACCCTTCTACCATCTCCCCAACCCAATTCCGGATCATGGCAGGAAGCACAGGCAATTTGCCGGGAGACTGACATCCGCGGATCAAAAAATAAAATCTTCCCCAGTTTTGCCTTTTCAGCACTATACGGATTACTTTTCGGGTAAACAGGCTTACCCAAAAAGCCGATATCCTTAAAGCCGGGTTTTGCCTCAGCATCCAAAGTTGCAGCGGGCCATTTCGATTGATCACCACTATAAAGCACGCGCAGCTCTTCGATGGTGAAAGACACATTCTGCAAAAAAGCGGTACTAATGATAAAGAAAATAATACCACTCAGGATGATTGCAAGTCTTTTCATTTCATTAAAGGGTTAAAGCCGTTGGGCTTAATTTGTAGGCAAATGTTCTGGTTGTGCCACCTATCGCTGATTCATTGAACGTAACACTTAAATCAATTACTTTACTGGTTTCATTGTAAGTACCAGAGCCGCTTATGCCGATTTTAAAGGTACTGGCATCTTGCCGGGTTAAGGTAATATCTTGTGTTTTCACCCTAACAACACCTGTTTTGGCACCATCGAAATCGGGGAAAAACTGCAAAACCTGGTCGGCATTAATTTTAACGGTTCTGATATTGGTGCTTCCGGTTTGCGTAGCATAAAGCCGCACCATATCGAACACGGCCACGCCAGTATCAGCTACATTTGGATTGTTGAAGCCAATAAAAGTAGGATCAGAAACCGAAATGGTAGAAAAATGACTGGCAATTCTATTCGTCCAGGTATTGGTTGCCGGATCCAGGCGATAAACAAACATCTGGTAAAAAGCCACATTGGATTGAAAAACTGCAATAGCAGATGATGATGGTGTAGCTATCGGTTGCTCTGGATAAAGATCTGCTTTATCTGCAGGCTGATCTTTTTTACAGCCTAAAATAATGGTGATGGTAATGATCAGTATAAATATTTTTTTCATTTTTCTGGCTTGATTTAGTATCCCTGGTTTTGAACCATGCTTCTATTTGCAATAATGGTATTGGATGGAATCGGCATTACCAAACGGTAGTCATCGGCAGTGATGTTGCAATTTTGTGAGGTACAATCTGCACGAACAATATCTTTCTTTCTACGGGCCAAGTCATAAAGCAGGTTTCCTTCAAAGGCTAGTTCTTTCCTTCTTTCCAGCAAAACAGCATCAATTAAAAGATTTTTGGATGTTAAATTAAGAATTACCGCGCTGGCATCACCACGCCTTCTTATGGCATTTAAATCTGTATTTGCCTGAACAAAATTCGGCGTTGCCTTTTCCAGCGCAGCTTCAGCACGGATCAGGTATAATTCTGAAAGCCTTAGTACCTTAATCGGGGTTTGCCCGGTGCCGCCGGCTGCATATTTTTTGCTAAACAAGTAAGCAACTGAATTAATGCTAATGGGATTAAACATGGTTGTCGGTCTTCTTACATCACTTGCACTATATAATCCTGTAAGATCTGCTGTAGCTGCGTATTGGCGATAGGCCGTATTTGTGAGTTCGAAGTAACCACCTAAGCCTGTGCTGTTGAAAGTATTTTCGATGGCAAGTTCAAAAATAGATTCGCTGGAAGGTGCCCTGCCTGTCCAGCTTGCTACATAATTGGCATTGGTTAACAGGCTGTACTGATTGCTTTTGATTATCTCATCAGCGGTATTGTAAGCGTTATCCCAATTGTTGGCATTTAAATAAACCTTGGCTAACAATGCCTTGGCTGATAATTTAGTGAAGAAATTTTGCTTAAGTTCTCCGTTCAATACACCCTTGTTTGTATCGTCAAAACGGCTAATCGCTTCCAGCAAATCATTAATAATTACCTGATAGGTTTCTGCAACGGTAACCCGTACCGGGGCTGGATCTCCAAAAAGCTGCGGTTTTAAAATAACTGCAATGCCTACATGAGAAGCATTCGCGGTATAATTAAAAGGTCTTGCAAAAATTCGTACCAAATCAAAATGGATCAAGGCCCGAAGACACTTTGCCTCTGCAAGAATCTTTGCTTTTTCCAGATCCGATCCCGCAGCGCCAGGGGTATAAGAAATGATATTGTTTACATTATTAAGTTCATCATACAAACCAGCATAAGTATCATTCATAGGAGAGATAATTGGCGTTTGAATCACATTGTATACATCTTCCAGCCGATTATTGATAATTTTGCTATACTTGATATTTCCCGCAAGGAGGTCTGTATAAACCATAGTATTTCGCATATAATGGTATTCAGAAAGTAAATCGCTGTAAGCACCTGCCAAAGCTGTTTTGGCACCAGGCACATCTTTAAATAAATCAACGATGGATAACTTATCGCTAGGTTGTTTATCTAAAATTTTCTCGCAGGAACTGAACGTTAATGCTGCAATACAAAGTAATAGGATTATATTTCTTTTCATTTTTTTATTATTAGAGGCCAACTTTTATTCCGGCAGTGAAAGCCATGGTTTCCGGGTAAACAAATCTTCTTTCTGCGATTCCATTTCTGCCTTTTGTTCCGGCATCTTTATACACATAAAAAAGATTATTGCCATTGGCAAATACTGATAAACTGTTGAGGCGAAGTTTTTTCGTTAACGGATCAGCAAATTTGTAGCTTAATGAAACGTTAGAGAGTTTTAGGTAACTCACATCATATAAATATCTGGAAGAGTTACTCACCAATGCTCTGGTGGTTGATAATTTGGGAATATCAGTAATATCGTCAGGTCTTTGCCATCTGTCTACCAGGTTTACACTTTGGTTTCGGTTCGCCAAATTCCTGCCATCTGCCTCGTCAGCATAGTTAAATAATTGATCTGCACCGTAACTATACAAAATATTGAAAGAAAAGCTAAAGTTTTTGTAGTCGAAATTATTGAAAAAACCGCCTTGAAAATTCGGAAGCCTATCGCCCAGCACACTCGTTTCTGTAAGTGGCAATGCGTTAATTTCCTGCGCAGAACGCAACTGTCCATTGGCATCATAAAATTGTTCAAGGCCAGTCTCCGGATTTACGCCAGCCCATCTGAAACCGTAAATGGCATTCATGCTATTGCCCTCCTTTAATCCGTTTGCATCATCGCGAAAGCCGTAAATAGAGGCAAATCCATTGTTAAAAGATAGTAGCTTGTTTTTATTCGTACCCAGGTTGAAGGAAGTTCGCCAATCGAAATTTTGTTTATGAATAACAGTTGCACCAATGCTCAGCTCAAAACCCTGGTTCCGCGTTTTGCTTGTATTGGCAGAAATGGTTCCAAATCCGGTCTCTAAAGGCACAATTACCGATGAGATTAAATCATGAATGGTATTATTATAATATTCTGCGGTGATCTGAATTTTATTGAAAAGTTCCACATCTACTCCGAAGTTGAGTTTATAGTTTTTTTCCCAGCCCAGATCAGGATTTGGTGCCGCACTTCCATCAGGATTAGCGGCAAAGTTACCCGCATAGGTATTACCTGTTGCTGTTCCGAAATCATATAAACCCTTGGCAGAATAATTACCAATTCTTGAGTTACCTGTAGAACCATAAGTAGTACGTAACTTTAACAGATTTAATACTTTGTTATCTCTTAAAAAATCTTCTTTTGAAACAATCCAGGCCAAACCCAATGATCCGTTTAAGGCAACTTGTTTATCGCCGCCAAAGATGGATGATTTATCAATTCTGGCATTTACATTCAAATAATACTTTTTGTCTAAATCATAGCCCAGTTGTGAATAATAAGACACGGTAGCACTTTCAGATTTCGAAGATGCCGAGGTTTGCGAGGCAGCCCCATTTAGCGTACGCAATCGATCGAAGGTAAAACCCGTACCCGATCCCCTTAGCAAATTGGTTTCATTATCCTCTACCTGCGTACCTAATACAAAGTTAATGGTGTTTCTTTTAAAAGTTTTATCATAAGTAGCCTGCACAAATCCAGTGTAACCAAGATAGTTCCGGTCGAAGATTCTTAAACTTCCTTTCAAATTGCTTCCAGTAGCATTAAGTGCAGAAAGATATTGCGTTTGTTTATTCTGATAAGCATTGGCACCGAAGGTTCCGGAAATAGCAATTTCATTATTAATTTTATAGCTTGCATTAATATTTCCAATAAAATCCATGCCCTGGTTACGGCTTTCATTCTGATCATTAACAGCAACAGGATTGGGTACCCCCAGAAAATCTGTATAGGTTCCGTTGGTGAAAGGCGCTAAGTTTGGAGGCAAAATAACGGCACCAAAACTGGAAAGTGTATTGCTTTTTGTAACCGTAGGACTCAGGTTAAAACCAACGCTGAATTTATCGCTGATTTTATGATCTACTTTTAAGCGAAGATAAATTTTGGTAAGGTCGTTATTTAGTGCACTCGATTGCTGGTCTCTATAACCTGTTGAAAAGCGGAAAGTTGTAGACGGAGAACCACCTGAAATATCAATGGCAGCATTATGATAAATGGCATTTCTGGAAGTAAGATCTAACCAATCTGTATTTGTTGTTGGGCTTCCGGCTTGTTGCGAAGCTAGCGTAGCCGGCACTCCATCATTAATATAAGCTTCGCGTAACAAACTATAATATTGCGGGCCACTTAACCATTTATATTTATTTATAAATTGTGCTACCCCGGTATCATAACTAAAATTTACTGCCGTACGACCTTCTTTCCCGCCTTTAGTAGTGATAATGATTACACCATTAGCAGCGTTAGCGCCGTAAAGTGCAGATGCAGTGGCATCTTTTAATATGGAAATACTTTTAATATCATCGGGATTTATACTCGACAGTGGGTTTAAATAACTTTCATTCGAAAAACTCGAATTTTCGTTACCTCGTTGTTGTTCATAAATAGGAATCCCATCTATTACATAAAGTGGCTGACTTGACGTAGTTCTGGAGCCATTAATGGCTGGCAAGGACCCCTGACCGCGGATATAAATTTTTACTGGTGTGTTTAATTCTGTTGTGGTTTCAACTTGCACCCCAGCCACCAGACCTTCCAGCATCTTATCAAAACTTTCTATAGGCCGGTCGGTTTGCAGTCGCTGTGCGCTTACCTGTGCAATACTTCCAACTACATCTTCCCGGCGCTTATCACGGGTGTAAGATCCGGTTACCACAATCTCATCCATTCCGAAAGAATCATTCTCCATTACTACGCTAAAGAAAACCTGTTTACCAACTTTTACCTCTTGCGGTTTCATACCGATATAATTAAATACTAGTATTATTTCGCTAATGTTGGCCTCATTAAGCTGATAGATAAACTCTCCTTTATTGTTGGTAACAGCGCCCTGGCGGGTTCCTTTAATAAAAACGTTTACTCCCGGAAGAGGGCTCCCGGTTTCTCTATCGGTTACCCGGCCAGAGATGGAGCGTTTAGGAACACGTACTTTCCTGATGCCTTTCCGAATGGCAATAGCATTACCACTTACTTCAAAATCTAAACCCAACTGATCGGAAAGACTTTTTAAAAGATCGGCCAGGGTAGAACTTCCACTTGAAGATAAGCTTTGATTAATATTTATTTCGTTGGAATCGTAATTAAATTTATAACCCGTTTGTTTCTCAATGTCGGCTAAAACAATTGGTAGAAGCACTGATTTTCTGTTTAGCGTTACTATAGTTTTTTCTGGATTCTTTGTTTGTCCGAAACAGTGATAACTGGCCATAACCAGCAGTATGAGCGTAAATAAATAACAGGGGGAAGTTTTCTTCATTTTTTATTTAAGAATTATGTTTTGTTTGTCTTGACTGAATGTTAAATTTCTGGCGAAACAGATGTTTTTTATAATAGTCAGGTAATCTGTTTTATTAAAAGTTCCGGTGTATTGCCATTGGCCGGAATGGCTATTGTCTATAAGGGTTATCCCGTAAGTATTTTTAATTTTTAAGGCAATTTCTTCAAAGCCTGAATTGTTAAAAATCAGCGTTCCAGCTTTCCAGTCAATTTCTTCATTTGCGTTAATAGTTTGTAAGCTTAAGCTACTTTCAGCTCTGTTAAAAACAGCTTTTTGATTTGGCTGAAGCCGTATTCCGCCAGACTTAGAACTGGTACTAACGGCTATGCTTCCTTCAAATAATGCGATTTCTATATTTTTACTTTCCGGATAAGCATCTATATTGAATTTCGTTCCGTAAACAGTGGTTTTTGTTGCGCCTGCAGTTACGATAAATTGCCGTGTGCTATCTTTGGAAACCTCAAAAAATGCCTCACCAATAAGAGAAACTGATCGCTTATTACCCTGAAATATTTTTGGGTATTTTATTGAACTATTTGCATTTAGTGTTACTGTGGTACCATCGCTTAATGACACAATTAACATCTTGCCACTACTGGTTTTTCTGGTGATGTAGGTTTGTGGCTGATTCACACCTGGCTTGATGAGGAAAAACACGCCGCCAAAAACCGCTATTAAAAAAACAGCCATTGCGGCAAACCAAAACCGGAGTGGGGCTTTGTCTCGCTCAGTTTTTACGAATTGTTCTGGCGAGGATGTTGATCCAAGAAATTGATCAAAGCGTTCAAATTCGAGATGCAATTCTTCATCAGGCAGCCTGAGGTACAAAGCAGCCAATAGTTGCTCTGCATTATAAATTTCATCGAGCTTTTCAGGGTGATGACTGATCCATTCTTCCCAGAATTTTACAGCAGTCTGATCACTTTCAAGATAATAAGCATTGAAGGATTCGTCAGCGGCAAAATCTTCCGCATGATAGGAGTGATAATCCATATTGGTGTTTAAAATAGATGTTAGTGTGGTTTACTATTGATAAGAGACCCTTAACATTCTTTTTTACCAGAAAAATCTGAATTATTTTTTAATAACTTTATAACATGCTGTAAAATAGCACTTAATCTTCGCTTGATGGGCGCTTTAAACCAACCCGTAAGCTACTCAACGCCATGTGGACGTGGTTATAGATGGTTCTGGGCTTTAGCTGTAATTGGGCGGCAATGGATTCATAACTTAAACCCTGATAAAATTTCATGGAAATAATATCCCTTTGGGTGGGTGTGAGTTTATTGATGGCACTCCAGATTTGAAGCTTCTGTTCTTCGAAATATTGTGATTCAATCAAAAGCTGCTCATACGCATACTCTTTTAACAAAGAAATTTCCGGCTGATTTTCTATTTTTTCAACCTGCTGATCTTGTTTAATTTGTTTTAAAACACGGTTGCGGACGGATGTTTTGAGATAGGCTTTAACTTGAACAACTTCACTTAAATTCTCGCGGTTATCCCATAGGTCACAAAAAAGTTCGTGAAGAATATCTTTCACCTTTTCCTTATCTGGCAGAATCCGAAAGGCATGTGCATAAAGTTCCTGATAGCAATCCTGATAAAGGGTTTTCATTGCTGTATTACTACCATTCCGAATACTTTGCCAAAGATCAGCTTGCATGTTGCTAAACATAGTTTCCCCTAAAAGAATCAGGATAAACTCAATTAAAAATAAATAATATGTTAATGTTTTGCTAGCAGGATTTTACCGAGCGGCTAAGATACAAGAATTGGTGAAATAATTAGCGTGCATTAAATCGGTTTAACTTATTTATAGTAATACTTCAATAGATTTTACATCACTATTTCCATTCCGGATTATTGATCCAGTCTTCAGGAAATCCAGAGTAATTTAATCAGCTATTGAAAGTGGAAGCTTATCGTATTACAAATTTTATGGCAAAAGAAAGCCCCTCAAGTTGCGCATGAATCAGAGGCTTGCGAGGGATTGTTATCATGAAATTAATTTAGTTGATAAAATGAAATTTTCTTTAACATATTAATATTTTGATTATCAATCCTCACATACCTTATTTCAACATTGCCCGATAAAATGGGTAAAGCTCATCCGCCAGGATTAAATGATCTGTCACACTTGGATGACTGGTACATCCATGTGGATCCATCGGTTTAAAGAAAAAAGTTTTCACTTCCCGATCTTGGGGATACAAGGCATCGACCTGGTTTTTAATCTCTACAAGTAATTGCTCAAATACCTCTTGTTGCGCTCCCTTTACCATCGGGCTGCTTAATATCGCGATCTGAGCCTTCGGATATTTAGATTTAATCAGTTTAATAAAGTTTACATAACGTTTCATAAACAATGAATCATCAAAAGGTTTCCTAACAGATTTACCATCACCAGTACTAAAATCGTTGGTGCCGAGCGCAATGCTTACAATTGCCGGACTGTAGGTTTTAAAATCCCATTGCTGTTTGGTATTGGCGTGGAAATCGAGGTGCTCATACACATCAGGCATCGCCGGGCCATCTGCATTCCAGGTTCTGTAAATTCCAATCCCACTCACACTGCTCATTAAATAATTTAGACCTAATTTTCTCGCCACTCTTGGTCCGTAAGCCAGGTAAGCATTGTGTTGATCATGGTAATCTCCCGTTCCACAAGGATAATCTGTAGTATCAGAAGCAGCGCCACAAGTAATACTATTGCCAATAAACTCAATCAGTGGAGCTTTCGGAACAGTAAGTGCCTTAACTTTTCTGGCCACAATGTTCCCTATTAAAATGGCGCCGGTGTGTGCTTCGGTTGCTTTATAAATCCAGATCGTATGTTCACCCTTTCCTGTCGCTTTTATCGTGATTGGCCTGGGTTTATTTCCATCTATCCGGATCCGTTTTTGGTAAACACCATCAATTTCATATTGCAAATAGTTATGTTCCCAGGCATTCGGCACATCTGCAAAAATAACACAGCTATCTCCGCTAAATTTAAAGCCAAAATGTGCTGCAGAACTAATTAGTTCTAGCTTTTTCGCTACGTTAATAATTGTTCTGCCAAAAGGTTTAAGCGCCGAAGCGTGGAGGGTATCTATACCTTTATCAAAGCCAATTGCCCGGGCAGAATTAAGGAAAAAAAAGGATAAGGCAAGCAGTGGGAAAATCTTAAGTTTCATTGGTTAGCAGTTTTCGATTCACAAGATATATAAATTAAAAAGCGAAATGGTCTAACGATAAAAAACTATCAACTAATGCTGAAAAAGTATGAAACTATTGTGCCGGAGACATTTACTTTAGTCTATTGATAACCAAATGTTCTTGCTTACCATTCTACCGATGGCCAGCTAAGTTAAAATCTATGAGAAAATATACCTTTTTGCTGGCTACAACAGCGATTCTATTGTCATTTCCATTGTACAGTTTCTCACAGAACCTGCACTACCAAAAAACAAATCAAGGCATAATTGTTAGGCCGGAAATGAGCTCGGCAAATGTTGGGAAACAGATTAAGATAGATGTTATTTCTGATCAGATCATTCATACGGTGATCTCTCCAAATGATGAGTTTTCAACCGAACCAAGTTTAATGGTGCTTCCGGTTAAAGCCAATGCCGATTGGACGGTGACCGAAAATCAAGATCAGATTCAGCTTAAAACGAAGTTGCTGCTGGTTAAAGTAGATGTTAAAACTGGCCAGATTCAATACCAGCACCTAGATGGTAAAAATATTCTCGAAGAAAAAACACAAGTTTCACGGTCGTTTAGTGCTGTTTCAAATGATGGCGAAGCCAGCTATCAGATCACACAAACATTTAATTCTCCTGCTGATGAAGCACTTTACGGTTTAGGTCAGCATCAGGATGATATGATGAATTACAAAGGCAAACAGGTCGTCCTGCTTCAAAACAATACCGATGTTGCCATTCCGTTTTTACTCAGCAATAAGAATTATGGCATTTTGTGGGACAATTATGCCATCACCAAAGTGGGCGATGTTAGGGATTATCAGCCACTTTCTAACCTGGCGTTATTTTCGAAGGAAGGAAATCAGGGCTGGTTAACGGCAACTTACACCGATCAGAAAAACAATAAAAAACCCATTCAAAGAGCCGAATCAGAGATCAGTTATTCCTTTTTGAGTGATATGAAAAAATTTCCGGATAGCTTTAAACTGGCCGATGGAATTGTGAAATGGGAAGGCAAAATCGCTTCCGGTTCTTCCGGCCTCCACCAGTTTAGTGTGAAATATGCGGGTTACATCAAAGTGTGGATCAATGGTGAACTGTTGGTTGATAAGTGGCGGCAGGCCTGGAATCCGGGTTCGGCTGTTGTAGGTGCCGAAATGTTAAAAGATAAAAAGTATGATTTTAAAATAGAGTGGGTTCCTGATGGAGGTGAATCTTACCTGGCGGTGAAATGTCTGGTTCCAGTAGCCAAAGCAGAAGCAGATCAATATGCTTTTTCTTCTGAAGCAGGTGATGAAATCAATTATTATTTTGTGTCGGGCGCTAATGCGGATGAAGTGATTAGCGGTTATAGAACGCTCACTGGCAAGGCCGTGCTGATGCCTAAATGGGCAATGGGTTTTTGGCAAAGCAGAGAAAGGTATAAAACACAGGCAGAATTGCTGGATGTGGTGAAAGAATACCGGGCACGTAAAATTCCGCTGGATAACGTCGTCCTCGACTGGCAATACTGGAAACCAGATAGCTGGGGCACACATGAATTTGATAAAAGTCGTTTCCCTGATGCAGATGCCATGATCAAAATCCTGCATGATACCTACCACACCCATTTAATGGTATCTGTTTGGCCAAAGTTTTATAGCGGCAATGCCAATTATGACCTCATGAATAAAAATGGCTTTTTGTATAAACGCAACATTGCCGATGGCAGAAAAGACTGGCTTGGTTATCCTTCTACTTTTTATGATGCCTTTAATCCAAAAGCCAGAAGCCTGTTCTGGAGCCTGATGAATAAATCGCTATATACCAAAGGAGTAGATGCCTGGTGGATGGACGCTACAGAACCAGATATTCATTCCAATCTACCTGTAGACGAGCGTAAGCAACTGATGAATCCTAATTTCTTAGGGTCAGCAACCAAATACTTTAATGCCTTTCCTTTGCAAAATTCTAAAGGGGTTTATGAAGGGCAGCGGGAAGCCAACCCGAACAACCGCGTATTTATTTTAACACGCTCGGCTTATGGGGGTTTGCAACGTTACGCGGCTGCCACCTGGAGCGGAGACATTGCCTCGAGATGGGAAGACATGAAATCGCAAATTGCTGCGGGCATTAACTTCTCTCTATCTGGTTTGCCTTACTGGACAATGGATATTGGTGGTTTTTCTGTTGAAAGAAGATATGAAAAACCCAATGCCGCTAATCTGGCCGAATGGCGGGAACTTAACACAAGGTGGTACCAGTTTGGTGCTTTTGTGCCTTTGTTCAGGTCGCACGGGCAATTTCCTTTCCGCGAAATTTATAACATTGCACCGCCTGAACACGCTGCCTATAAAAGCATGTTGTTCTACAACAAATTGCGCTACCGTTTGATGCCCTATATTTATTCGCTGGCCGGAAATGCCTATCAGAAAGACCACACCATGATGCGTGGTTTGATGATGGATTATGCCGCAGATGCAAAGGTGAACAACATTGGAGATCAATATCTTTTTGGCCCATCATTAATGATCAACCCGGTTTATCAATATGGTGCAACCAGCAGAAAAGTTTATTTACCCGGGCAAAACGGCTGGTACGATTTGTACACCGGAACCTATGTTAAAGGTGGGCAAACCATTACCGCCAAGGCACCATATAGCCAAATGCCGGTTTATGTAAAAGCAGGTTCCATTATTCCTTACGGTCCGGAAATTCAATATACCGCAGAGAAACCTGCTGATCCCATTACCCTTTACATTTACACTGGCCGGGATGCTACATTTACCCTTTATGAAGATGACGGCACAAGTTATGGCTATGAAAAAGGAGCATTTACAACCATCGATCTAAAATATAGTGAAAGCGATAAAACACTGACCATTGCAGATCGAAAAGGCAGTTTCAAAGGCATGCTGGAAAACAGAACTTTTCACATCATCCGGATTACGCCGAAGAAAGCAAAGCCATTAGATTTTAATCAAACACCAGAAAAAACGCTTCGATATATGGGTAGACAAATCAACGTTAAATTTTAAATATGCAGCGGCTGATTGGTACCTGGATTTTATTGCTGTTTTGCACTTAAAGACAATGGTGCTTTTTCTCAAAAAGTATTTGTTAATGGTAAAACAACTAGTTATTCAGCTGGCGGACCAGCACATCCAGAAAAAATTAAAGCCCTTTCAGGCATCACTACCGATAAAATCAAATTTGAATCGGCACCTTATTCTGTTCAATATCTTTTAGTTGAATAATCTGCTCACTTAGCCCACTAAACCATGAAAATATTTCTCCGCTTTTTATTAATAATCATTTGCCTTTCAAAATTTGCTCAGGCACAAACCGGAGTAGAAAAAGGGCGTGAACACTTACTGATTGATACGGGCTGGCGTTTTGCACTTGGTCATCCGTTCGATACCCAAAAGGATTATCAAAACGGCACAAGTTATTTTTCTTACCTGGCCAAAACTGGTTATGGTGATGGCGCCGCAGCTGCTGGCTTTGACGACCGTACCTGGCGAAAGCTCGATTTACCTCATGATTGGGCCGTAGCGCAACCTTTTAGTGAGAAAGCCAGTTTCAGTCATGGTTTTAAAGCTATCGGCCGGAATTTCCCTGACGCGAGCGTGGGTTGGTATCGCAAATCTGTTTTTATCCCGAAAGGTGATTTGGGAAGAAAAATCAGCATCGCTTTTGATGGCGTTTTCCGGAATTCGATTGTTTGGGTAAATGGCCATTATCTTGGGAACGAACCAAGCGGTTACCTCGGTTTTGAATACGACATTACCGATTACCTGAATTATGGTGGTGAAAATGTAATTGCCGTCAGGGTAGATGTAACCATGGAAGAAGGCTGGTTTTACGAGGGCGCCGGGATTTATCGCCACGTTTGGCTGAACAAAAATAATCCACTACATGTGGCGCCAAACGGAACCTTTGTACAGAGTACAGTTAATAGCAACAATGCGCTAATTGCAGCGAGCGTTATTTTAAAGAATGATGCCTTAACCACTTCAAAATTTAACATCACACAGGAAATTATTGATGCAGCTGGAAAAGTAGTGGCTTCAGGGAATTTAGAAAATCTCAGGATGAAGGCTTTAGAAGCACATGAATTTTCATTAAAGATTGCACTTAATGATCCTCAGCTATGGGATTTAGAAAAACCGTATTTGTATCAAATGATGACAAAAATAAGCGTTGATGGGCGAATTGTAGACACTTATAAGACACCCTTTGGCATCAGAACCATCCATTTCGATGCGAATAAAGGCTTCTTTCTGAATGGAAAACGCGTTCAAATTAAAGGCACCAATAACCATCAGGATCATGCCGGGCTTGGTGTAGCGTTGCCCAATGAATTGCAATATTTCAGAATCAGTAAGTTAAAGGAATTAGGAAGCAATGCCTACCGTTGTTCGCATAATCCGCCAACGGTAGAATTACTCGAAGCTTGTGATCGTTTGGGCATGCTCGTAATTGATGAAAATCGGTTAATGGGTATTAACGATCTACATTTAAACGACTTAAAAAGACTGATCATCCGTGACCGTAACCACCCCAGCATTATCAGCTGGTCTATTGGGAATGAAGAATGGAACATTGAAGGGAACATTACCGGAGCCAGGATTGCCACCACCATGCAAGCCTATGTGAAAACCATTGATAGCTGCAGGGCCGTAACTGCCGCCATCAGCGGTGGGATTGGCAATGGCATTTCTACCGTGATTGATCTTTTAGGTTATAACTATGTGGCCACCAAAAATACCGATGAACAGCATCAGAAATATCCTGCGCAATTAAGCTGGGGAACAGAAGAGGGCTCTACTGTGGCCAGCCGGGGTTTATATGTAGATAACAGACCGAGAAATGAATTGGCAGCTTATGATGTTAAACAAAATGATAACTTTTTGAGCCTGGAAAATGGATGGAAGCATTATGCCGCCCGCCCTTACCTGGCCGGAATGTTCATCTGGACAGGCTTTGATTATCGCGGCGAACCCACTCCTTTTGGCTGGCCATCGGTACTTTCTTATTTCGGCATGCTCGATTTATGTGGTTTTCCAAAAGATAGTGCCTGGTATCTGAAGTCTTGGTGGACAGATCAGCCTACCGTGCATATCCTGCCATACTGGAACTGGCAAGGTGAAGAAAATAAGCCTAAAGAAGTTTGGGTGTACAGCAATTGCGATGAAGTAGAATTGCTCCTGAATAAACGCAGTCTGGGTAAAAAGCGCATGGAAAAAAATGGCCATTTAACCTGGACGGTTAATTATAGGCCAGGTGTGCTGGAAGCCGTTGGCTTTAAAAATGGAAAAAAAATTCAAAGTGATTTAGTCAAAACAACCAATGCTCCGGTACGGGTTTCGGTAACACAAGAAAAAATACCTGTAGAGAACCCAAATATTGCCATCTTCACTGTGGCGGTTAAAGATGCATCAGGCAATGTGGTGCCCACTGCGGTTAACGAAATAGATTTCCAGGTGAGCGGGCCTGCCAGGATTATAGGCGTAGGAAATGGCAATCCAACTTCATTAGAGGCAGATCAGTTTATTGAGCAGATTGAGGTCATCAAGATTAATCACCTCGAAGAAAAGGCCATCTCCAATATAGATAACCTGATTGAAATCGATAAAAGTCAGCAAAAATGGGAAGCTGCCTTTACGCAGGAACGGACACAGGATTTTGGGAAAAAAGTAAAAGCTTTAGCTTATCAGGGTGATTTCGATCTTCCTTATTGGAATGACCAAAACAAAATTACCTTTTTCTACAAGAGCCTCGGAAGAGAACAATCTATTTATATCAACGGTAAAAACCTGGCCTCAAAGATTCCGGCAAGTGAAAAGGGAAATCGTTTTGTTCTTGATCGTTCAGTGCTAAAAGTCGGAAAAAACACCATCACCATTCTGTCCACTCCATTACTAAAGAAGAACAGCTGGGATGTTATTAATTCAGATCTGGGTGCCATTCAGCTGTACACACCAGCCGCAAAATGGAAAAGAAAACTTTTCAGTGGTTTTGCACAGGTAATCATGCAGAAAACACCGGGACAAAATGATGTATTTTTAAAAGCTTCAGGCTCCGGATTAAAACCGACAAATCTGAAGGTAAAATTTAAGTAAGCTAATGTTGTTTAATTGGTGTAAGTGATAGGAAATGAGAATGATGAAGGCAATACATTAATTCTTTTCAGCAAAAAAGTACAACACGAGCTTTTCTTGCTTTATGCTGATAATGATTGCTTTAGTTGTTCTTTATTAATGCAGATGTCTTTTTTTAACTAGGTTAAGTTAAAATACTATTACAAATGTTTCTATTAAGGGTGGTAAATTTGAGTAAAAATACAACTAACCCAAATATAAACATTATGTATAAAACGTTACGAGCAACCATGCTGTGTGTCGTATTTCTGGCTTCGCTATTCCCTGCGCTGGCACAGAACACTACAAGCAGACAAATTTCAGGAACTGTTTCAGACGAGAAAGGTACTACACTGCCCGGTGCAGTGGTTTCAGTAAAAGGCTCAAAAACAGCAGTTTCTACCTCATCAGATGGTAAATATGTTATTACCGTTCCAACAGGATCAGCCATCACATTGGTCTTCTCTTTCATTGGCCTTACCAGGCAAGAGGTTTTGGTAGGAAACAGAAATGCCATCAATATTGTGCTTAAATCGGCTACAACAGACTTATCTGATGTAGTGGTAATTGGCTATGGAAGTCAGAAAAGAGGCGATGTTAATGGTGCAATTTCTTCTGTTAAGGCAGCAGATATTGCCAATGTTCCCCAGGTAAGTATCGATCAGATGCTTCAGGGAAAGGCATCCGGCGTAACCATTACTCAAAACTCAGGTGCGCCAGGGAGTTCGACTTCCGTTCGGGTACGCGGTGTAACTTCACTTAGTTTATCCAATGAACCTTTATATGTAATTGATGGGGTGCCGATTTCCGGCGATGCGACCAATCAGGCCACCAGTGGTAGAACTGTGGGTTTATCGCCAAACAATGGCGAATCTGCTGTGAGTCCGCTTTCTGCCATCAATCCAAGTGATATCGAATCCATAGACGTATTAAAAGATGCTTCTGCTACCGCCATTTACGGAAGCCGGGCATCAAATGGTGTAATTATCATCACCACCAAACGGGGTAAAAATGGTTCGGCAAGAGTTACTTACGATGGCTATGGCGCCATTTCACAACAAGGGAAGTTTCTGGATGTGATGAATCTTCAGCAGTATGCCGTATTACAAAATGCATTGGCAGATGTAACCGGCGTTCAGCGGAGATCTGAATTTGCAGACCCTAATTTATTGGGAAAAGGTACAGACTGGCAAGATGAAATTTTCAGAAATGCGGCCATGCAAAATCATCAGCTAGGTATATCTGGCGGTAAAGATGGCTTAGATTATTACTTATCCGGAGGTTATCTTAAACAAGATGGTACGATCTTAGGCAGTGATTATAAAAGATACACTTTCCGTTCTAACATCAACAGCCAGGTAAAGCCATGGTTAAAAGTTGGCTTGTCTTTATTTGGTAGTCGTTCAAATGAAAACCAGGGCTTATCTAACAATACCGGTGTGGTTTATAATGCGCTTTTAAGTGCGCCTGATCAAGCCGTTAGAAATCCCGATGGCTCTTTTGCCGGCCCGATTCCAAATTCAAATCAGCAAGGTGGACAAATTAATCCGGTTGCACAGTCTTTGGATATCACCAACGTTTTAAATAGAAGTAATGTTAATGGTGCATTTTATGGTGAGATTAAGTTCTCAAAAGATCTGACATTAAGATCGGAAGTAAACGGCGATTTCAATTATTCTGCAGCCCGGGTATTTACGCCAACTTACCAATATGGAATTTTTGGAAACCAGACCGCCAGATTACAGGAATACAATTCAAATACCACATATTGGGGTTGGAAAGAGTATTTAACCTATGCACATACCTTCGGGAAACATAACCTTACTGCGCTTTTGGGTTATGAAGTAAATGAACAATCATGGGGAGGCACAGATGCTTCCATCCAAAAGTTTTTAAGCAATGATTTGCAAACGCTTGGTTTAGGAGACCTTAAAACAGCCATTATTGGTGAGTACAAAGACAGTCAGGCTTTAGAATCTTATTTTGCGCGTGGTATTTACACTTACAACAATAAATACAGCTTAACGGCAACCATTCGTTCAGATAAATCATCCAAATTTGTAGAAGGAAAACAAACTGGTTATTTCCCGGCATTTGCAGTTTCGTGGCGCCTTTCTGATGAATCTTTCATGGCTGGCCTGAAGGATATTGCGGATAATATTAAATTCAGATTGGGTTATGGAGAAGTGGGAAATCAGAATTTGCCAAATTACCAGTACGGATCTGCCTTAACACCAGTGGTTACTGGATTAGGTACCGGTTTTGCTGTTGATAAAGTGGCTAACCCTAACTTAACCTGGGAGAGTGCCATACAAACCAATGCGGGGATTGATTTTAGCTTAGCCAAAGGCAGAATCGATGCCTCTTTCGATTATTTCAATAAAACATCAAAAGATTTCCTTTTCCAAAAACCACTTCCGGCTTATTTGGTTGGGCAACCAGCCGCTTATTCTGGCACAGGAGTAATTAGTCCACCTTATATTAATGGTGGTAAAGTAAGCAACAAAGGTTTCGATTTTACATTAAACAGCAAAAACTTAACGGGTAATTTCAAATGGCATACTACCCTCATCCTTTCAAAATACACCAATAAGGTATTGTCTCTGGCAGATGGTGTTCCTTTTATCGATGGAAAAATTAACGTAAGCTTCTTGCAGATGACGGTAACCAGAACACAGGTAGGTGGATCAATCGGAGAATTTTACGGTTACAAAGTGAAGGATATTTTCCGTACCGATGCACAGTTGAGAAATGCGCCTGTTCAGTTTGCAAGACCAATAGCTAACAATAGCGCAGGTACCTGGTTAGGTGATATCCAATATGAAGACATTAACGGAGATGGTAAAATTGATGAGCTGGATCAGACCTCATTAGGCAATCCAAATCCAAAATTCACTTACGGCATTACCAATAATTTCTCTTTTAAATCTTTCGACTTATCGATCTTTTTAAATGGTTCTTATGGAGCTAAAATCTATAACGCATTAAATTATCAGTTGCAAGGGCTTTCTGGTCAATACCAAAATCAACTGGCATCTGCCATTAATTTCTGGACACCAACAAACACAAGTTCTAACATCCCTGCACCAAGAGGTGGAGATAATCCGAACCTTAAAAGTTCAGACCGTTTTATAGAAACCGGTTCATTCTTAAGGGTTCAGAATGTAAACCTGGCTTATAATATTCCACAGGAAATTATCCGCAAGGCTAAACTAAACAGGTTAAAAGTTTTCGCCAGTGTGCAAAACCTGTATGTATTTACGAAATACAAAGGGCTTGACCCAGAGGTAGGTAATCAGAACTATAACGTGTTTTTAACCAATGTAGATAGTGGTAGATACCCGATTCCACGCACGTTTACTTTTGGACTTAATGCAGAATTTTAACTATAAAAACATGAAGACATATATAAAATATTCCCTTGCAATTGCTGTGCTTACCATGACTACGGTAACCAGTTGTAAAAAAGAATTTTTCGATCGGCCGCCACAAAGCTCCATCACTTTAGATAACTTTTACAAAACTGCCGATCAGGTATCATCAAGCACCAACATTCTTTATAGTGCAGCCTGGTTTGGCTGGGTAACTAAAGGTGGGTGGGCCATTACAGAAATGGCCGGCGGAAACGGCCGTTCTTATTCTTCTGATGTGGCTAACTTTGGAAACTTCTCGGTAACAGATGGCAACAGTGAACTGGCTAATGCATACAATTCTTTATGGATCGTAGTTGCACAATCGAATGCGATTATTAACAACTTGCCTGCTAAAGTTCCAGCTACTGTAGATAGAAAAGTGGTTAACCAGGCTTTAGGAGAAGCGCGTTTATTCAGAGCCCTTTCTTATTTCCATTTGGTGAGGCTTTTTGGCAATGTGCCAATTATTGAAAACACCCTGGATTATGTAGAAAATTTCCAGGTAAATACCAACCCGGTAACTGATGTGTACAAATTTATTCTGAACGATCTGAAATTTGCAGAGGCCAATTTAATCCCTCAAATCAGAAGTGGAAATTCACTAGCTCAGGGTCGCGTTTCGAGTGGATCTGCAACTGCATTACTGGCTAAAGTTTACCTCTACATGCAGGATTATACAAACGCACGTGCTGCGGCAGAGAAAGTAATTTCGAGTGGCGAATTTAAATTATACGGTGCTGATGTTCCTGGCAAAGAGTTCAAGGATCTGTTTTTAACCGCCAATAATAATAACGAAGAATCGGTAATTGCATTGCAATGGGCAGGTGCAGGTGGTTATGGCAAGGGTAATCCTTTACAAGCTTCCTGGGCAGCCAATACGTCCATTACCGGAACCGGAGATGGATACGGCGTTTTAGGAGTAACATTTGATGCTTTATTTGCTTTTCAACAGGATGATAAACGTTTTAAACCAACCATTATGGTAACGGGATCAAACTATCCGGAAATCAATCAGGCGGCGGGCGGTTATACCCATCAGGCCAACCAAGGACAGGGAACAAGTGCTTTCGTTAAAAAATATGTAGTGGGTACACCTGCAGATAATGGTGGCATTGGCTCTGCACAATCTTCAAACAATAATACTTACATGATGCGTTATGCAGAAGTTTACCTGATTCTTGCCGAATCGATTATGGGTACTTCCAGAAACAGCACAAACCCTCAGGCTCTAGCGGCAATCAATAAAATCAGAACCCGTGCCGGCCTTGGTAACCTTACCGAAATCAGACGTGGTTATTTTACTGCCAACAATACGCCAGGCAAACCATCAAATGCACCTGCGCAGTTCTATCGCGATGATATTCTGGAAGAACGCAGACGTGAATTTATGTTTGAGTTTGATTATTGGTTCGATTTAGCTCGCCTGGATGGATTTAATGTAAGCAACCATCCTAATGCCATTACCATTATTAATCAACAGGATCGTGGTGCGGGTGATAACAGTGTGCCTTCAAACAGTTTTGGAAATGGCTATTACAGCATGACGAACAGTAAATTCCTGTTCCCTTTCCCGGCAACAGAAGTAGCCTCGAATCCTAAATTAATTCAACCACCAGTTCCTTATGTTTTTAAATAAAATGAACATGAAAAAGATCAATAAACAATCAAACTTTGCCATGTTCATGGTATTGTTCACCCTGGTATTGGGTTATGCCTCATGTAAAAAAACAGATGAAGGCGCTGGCGGTCAGCCGGTAATTACCAGAGTAAGGCTCATCAGTAAAACTGATACCCTTAAAAACGTGGTTCATCGCATTACGCTGGATTCAAATCTTACTTATGATGAAACCAGACAAGTGAGTTTCGATTCTACCGTTGTGGCCGGAAGATTAAATAACCAATATGCAATTGTTGGGGAGAACCTTTTAACCACGCTTTCGGTTTCTTTTAATGGCTTGCAGGTGAATTATAATCCAGCATTGCTGACAGATAAAAGCATTATCATCTCCATCCCGGAGCAAACACCTTACGGAACCAGTCAGAGCAATAAATTGGTAGTAACCACTAAGTTCGGTACTGCGAGTTTCGATTTCCCGATTTTGCAACCACCACCCGTAATTACCTCTTTTAGTCCGGTAGCGGCCGGAGCTGGCGAAACGGTTACCATTTTAGGAAGCATCTTTGAAGGCGTAACAAGAGTTGCTTTTGATTTAGTTCCTGCTGAGATTATTGGCACACCAACCAAGACACAAATTCAGGTAAGAGTGCCTGCAGGAGTTGTACAAGCCCGGATTTTAGTAACTACACCGGGTGGTACTACCCAATCAGTTGGTTCGTTTGGCTTTAAATCTCTTCTTTACGATGATGCCTTCCCGACAGGATGGGGTTCTTATTTAGGCTATAACAGTACCATAAACCTGGCTAGTACTGTTCAGGTTAAACGCGGTACAAATGCCATAGCCACCACCTTTACCGATGCCTATGGTGCATTACAAATTGGTTATAATGGCTCAACTATTGATGTAACCCGGTCAGGCTTAACAGCGATTAAATTGTCTATTTATGGAGGTGCCGGAATTGTTGCAGGAAGCCGGGTACAACTGGTTATTAATGGAAACTACGGAAACGCAGTGCCGATTACACTAACGCCAGGAACTTATACTGATTATACGATTCCACTTAAGGATTTAGGTAATCCAACGGTAATTACAGAGTTTGTGCTGCAAAGTTTAGGCAATGCCGTACCAAGTGTAATTTATGTAGACGATATTGGATTTATCTAGCTATTAGTCATTAGTCATCGGATGAATATAGCCAACGTGCTAAGTATTTACCCGATGACTAAAATGACTCAGCCTTTTTTAAAAATAAAAATGATTAAAAAAATAAATCTCTTCCTCTTAAGTTTCAGCCTTATGCTAACCGCAAATGCACAACAGGCATTTGTGAAACAAACCGCACAACAATTTACCATTGCCGGAAAACCTTATTATTTTATTGGTGCAAATTACTGGTATGGTGGTCTCCTGGCGTTGGAAAAAGATCCTGTAAAAGGGAAAAAAAGATTAATCAGCGAACTCAATTTTCTGAAATCGCGTGGCATTAATAACCTAAGGGTACTGGTAGGTGCCGAGGGCGAAGGAAAGATTAATGGGGTAGACCGGGTAAAACCAGCTTTACAGCCACAACATCAGATCTTTAATGAGGAGATTTTAAATAGTCTGGATTTCCTGTTGATGGAAATGGCTAAACGTAAAATGTATGCCGTAATTTATTTAAGTAACAATTGGGAATGGAGCGGAGGCTTTTTGCAATACCTGAATTGGAATGGCAAAATTGATCAGGAAACCCTGAAACGAAAACTCACTTGGGATGAACAACGGGATTATACCAGTAAATTTTACGATTGTGACCCCTGCAAAAGCGATTACAAAAAGCAGCTGGATTTCATCATTAGCCATAGAAATAGTTATACCGGAATAAAGTATATCAACGAAACTGCCATCATGGCCTGGGAACTGGCAAATGAACCCAGACCTATGCGTGCAGATGCAGTTGAAAGTTATCAGAAATGGATTTCATCAACAGCTGGTTACATTAAATCAATTGATAAAAACCATTTGGTTACCATCGGGACGGAGGGTTTCATGGGCACGGAAGAAAACTGGGACTTGTTTAAAGAAATTCACAGCGATAGAAATGTTGATTACCTGACGATACACATCTGGCCAAAAAATTGGGGGTGGTTTAAAGATTCACCAACAAAGGAAAGTCTTCCTGAAGTGATTCAGAAAACAACCGAATACATTCAACAGCATGAAAATATTGCCAAAGCGTTAAACAAGCCACTGGTTATTGAAGAATTTGGCTTGCCCAGAGATGGGCATTCATTTGACCCGGCATTAAGCACCCAGCTTCGCGATGAATATTTTGGAAGCATTTTTAAGCATTGGAAAAATAGTAAGAAAATGAACGGCGCAATTGCCGGGTGCAATTTCTGGACTTTTGGTGGTAGTTCCCGCCCTGTAAAAGGTCAGTTGTTCTGGCAAGATGGCGATGATTTTTCTGGCGATCCGCCACAGGAAGAGCAGGGTTTAAATGCCGTTTTGATTCAGATCATTCGACCTGGAAGGTAATCAGACAGTTTACAAAGAAGTAAGTCAACGAATTTTAAAAACAACTTTCAATTCCAATCTGATGAAGAAGAAATTTTTAATCTTATTAATTGCGGTGTTAGTAGCTGCCACAACATTTGCTCAAAACATTAATTGGGTAGAAAGAAATGGTCAGCTAAAAGTGCTGAATGGAAAAATTGTAAACAGCAAAAATGTTCCGCCACAATTGCGTGGCATCAGTTTATCATGGAGCATTTGGCAAGGAAAAAAATATTATAATCCTAAGGTGGTGAACTGGCTAAGGTCAGATTTTAGCATCAATTTGCTGCGGGTATCTATGGCGGTCCAGCCTGATAGCGGATATTTGCAACAATCCGCTGAACAAGAAAAACTGGTGGTAAAAACCATTGATGCGTCCATTGCAAACGGTTTGTATGTGCTGATCGATTGGCACGACCATCATGCAGATCAGCACCTGGCACAATCGAAAGTTTTCTTCACAAAAATGGCTAAAATATACGCTGGCAAACCTAATGTAATTTATGAGGTGTTTAACGAGCCAGAGAAAATAGCCTGGCAAACGGTTAAAGATTACGCAACACAGGTGATTGCAGAAATTAGAAAATATGATGCTGCGAACCTCATCATTGTTGGGAGCCCGACCTGGGACCAGGATATCGATGTGGCCGCTAAGGATCCGATTAAAGGTTATAACAATATCGCCTATTCCTTCCATTTTTACGCATCTGATCCAAATCATCAGGAACTTTTGATGAAAAAGGCAGATGCAGCCATCGCTGCCGGGGTGCCAATAATGGTAACTGAATGGGGCGTTGGAGAAGCTGATGGAAATGGCGAATTTAACCTCGAAAAGACGAATAAATGGCTGGCCTGGATGGAACGCCACCAGCTCAGTTGGGCGAACTGGAACATCACTGATAAAAAAGAAACCACCGCAATTCTTCAACCTGGTGCTTCAGTAAAAGGACAATGGAAACCTGAAGAACTTACCCCTGCTGGACAATATATCCGTACGCAACTCAAAAAATTAAATCAATAAATTTAAAAAATGAAATTAAAACTGGCATTATTTACAATGGCCATGCTCCATATTTCCATCGCCTTTGGCCAGGGGAATAATTATGCCCAGAAATATACCAAGTTTGAAGGCTTAGCACTCACTCCACCCATGGGATGGAACAGCTGGAACAAGTTTTCCTGCAATGTGGATGAAAAACTGATCAAAGAAACAGCAGATGCCATGGTAAGTTCTGGGATGAAAGCGGCGGGTTATACCTACATTAATATTGATGATTGCTGGCATGGCGACCGTGATAGTTTGGGTTTTATTCATCCGGATGCCAAGAGATTTCCCTCAGGGATGAAGGCACTGGCAGACTACATTCACAGTAAGGGACTAAAATTAGGCTTGTACTCTGATGCCGGTTCTCAAACTTGTGGCGGCCGGCCTGGAAGTCGAGGTTACGAATTTCAGGATGCTCTCACCTATGCCAAATGGGGTGTAGATTATTTAAAATATGACTGGTGTAATACTGAAGGATTAAAAGCAGAAGGCGCATACAAAACCATAATGGCTGCATTGCAAAAAGCAGGCAGGCCGATGGTGTTGAGTATTTGCGAATGGGGAACGGATAAACCCTGGATCTGGGGGCCTGCTGTTGGTCAGCTCTGGAGAACCAGTGGCGATATTTTCAACTGTTTCGATTGCGTGGAAGACCACGGCACCTGGAAATCTTTCGGCGTAATGCAGATTGTAGATAAGCAGGATGGCTTACGACAGTATGCAGGGCCGGGCTATTGGAATGATCCTGATATGCTGGAAATTGGAAATGGAAAGTTAACGCCAGGTGAAGACCGTGCACATTTTTCGATGTGGGCCATGCTTGCTGCCCCTTTAATCGCCGGTAATGATTTACGCAATATGGACAAAGAAACCCAGGCTGTGCTAACCAACAAGGAAATCATTTCTATTAATCAGGATTCTTTAGGTATTCAGGCATTTCGATATGCTAAAGCTGATGGATTTGAAACCTGGTTTAAACCCATGAGTAATGGAAAATGGGCGGTGTCTTTTCTAAACCGTTCGGCTACAGCTAAGAAAATCGCTTTTAACTGGAAGCAAGAAAAGATTGTAGATGATGTGTTTAACAAAACCCTCAACGTCAGCGCAATTTCTTATCAAATTAAAAATGCCTGGACGAATAAACAGCTGGGAACAACAAAGAATATTCTAAATGCAGAAGTTCCATCACACGATGTGCTAACGTTAATTTTGGAACCAAAATAATTGGTAAAAATTTGATTTGGGTTTCCTAAAAAGATACCTGAATCAATCAATTATGACCAACCAAGCCAAAAAACTAACCAACAATCATAGTTCTAAATAAACACCCTCGTTCCGGAGAAATTTTCTCTAAACTCTTTCGGTGTACAATGTTTCTTCTTTTTAAATAAACGGTTAAAGTTGGAGATATTATTAAAACCACATTTATAAGAAATTTCAGAAACTGAATGTGTGGTTTCGATCAACATCCGCGTGGCATGGCCCAAGCGGATTTCATTTAAACTATCGATGAAGGTATTTCCGGTCCGCTTTTTAATAAACCGGCTAAAGGAAACTTCCGTCATGCTTACCAACTTTGATAAATCTTTTAACGTAATGGCCTTATAAAAATTGGCATTCATAAATTCAAAAGCCTTATCAATCCGCCGGCTGTTGTAATTCATCACCTGGTCGTTGTTAAACGTGCCATCAGATAAAATCCGCATGCTTTTCGATGATGATAAATCGTGCAGAATGCTCATCAGTTCCAGTACAGAATCAAACCCTTGCAATTGGTCGATGTCCAGAATGCGTTTATAAACTTTTTCAATGGTTTCCCGGGGGAAGAGAATCCCCCGCACCGAGCGTTCAAACATTTTCCGGATAAAACTTAGTTGATTTCTTCGAAGCATTTTATCATCAAAAAGATCTTTATGCCACTGAATGGTTACCTCGGTAATCTCCTCGCTTTTGCAATGGTGGGTAGTCCATACATGAGAAAGGTTCGGGCCAATCAGCACCAGTTCCATGTCGGTAATTTCTTCAATATTATCGCCAACAATTCGCTTTGCCCCAGGTGCATTTAAAATCAGGTTCAGCTCAAATTCTTCATGAAAATGTAGCGGAAAATCAAATTCCTTTTTCACCCTCGAAAATATAGTGAAACAATCGTTCTGAGTGAGTGGCGTAATTTCCTTGATAATATTATTCATAACCTTTGGCGTTCAAAATAGATATCTTTAAGATAAAAGAACATTGATGCAATTTAATAAAAAAATGGGTTTTTCATTAAACTTCAAGGCACTTATAAGAATAAAAATGATAGTTATTCTATGTCATTTGGTTAAAATAGTATTATTATAAAAATGATTACCTTCCTACTTTAGACTTTAATTATAGCAGACCTCATTTCTAACCAAAAGATAGCAATATGATCAAGAAAACAATGCCTTTCTTCCTCTTTTTATGTGTCAGTTTCATTGTGTCTTTTGGCCAGCTGATTGATCATAAATCTACCTTGGAAACCCGGAATCTCTATAAAAACTTAACCAGCCTTTATGGCAAAGCAACGCTTATCGGACATCAGGATGACCTGGCATATGGTGTGGGTTGGAAATACCAGGAAGGACGGAGTGATATCAAAGATCTTACGGGCGAATATCCGGCAGTTTTTGGTTGGGATGTAGCAGGTTTGGAAACCAATAAAAAAGAAAATATAGATGGTGTTCCATTTGCTAAAATGGAGGATTACATCAAAAAAGCATATGATATGGGGGCAATCAGCACCTTAAGCTGGCATATGCACAACCCTGATAATGGAAAAACTGCATGGGATACCAGCTCAACTGCGGTAAAATCTATTCTTCCAAAGGGCGCTAAACATGCGCTGTATAAAAGCTGGCTAGATCAGTTTGCGGCCTTTGCCCATACCTTAAAAGGCAGCGATGGGAAAGCCATTCCAATCCTGTTCAGGCCCTTCCACGAAAATGGTGGTGGCTGGTTTTGGTGGGGAACAAAGTCGTGTACGCCCGATCAATACAAAGCATTATGGCGATTTACCGTTGGTTATTTGAAAGATAAAAAGAAGTTGCACAACCTGATTTATGTGTTTAATCCCTGCGATTTTACTACAGAAGCACAATATCTGGAACGTTATCCGGGTGATAAGTTTGTAGATGTGCTTAGCTTTGATCAGTACCAATACGGAGCAGAAAAAGGAGAAACCTTTGCCAAAGAAATTGCAAGAAACCTGGCCATTCAGCATAATATTGCTAAGCGTGTAAATAAAATCAGCGCCATTGCAGAAATCGGTTTTGTAGAAATTCCGGTAGCCAACTGGTGGACAACCATCCTGGCAAAGGCAATTCAGGAAAATAAACCTTCGTATTTGCTTTTATGGCGAAATGCCGGATACCGTGAAATGGAAAAAGATAACCATTATTATGCGCCATATCCCGGCCAGGTTTCTGCAGCAGATTTTCTTAAGTTTATTAAGCAAGATCAGATCCTTCTTCAAAAAGGACTTAAATCCATTTACAAATAGCACAATAACCAAATATGAAGTTACAATTAATCGATGTCCTGATCATTATGCTGTACCTCGGTACCATGATTTTTATTGGATTCTGGTATCGAAAAAAAGCAAAGCAAAACAAGGAAAGTTACATGATGGGCGGGAAGTCGCTGCCCTGGTATAAGTTGGGGCTGAGTGATGCCTCTGATATGTTCGATATCAGCGGAACCATGTGGATGGTTGCCCTTTGTTTCGTTTATGGCTTAAAAAGCATCTGGATTCCGTGGCTCTGGCCCGTGTTTAACCAGGTGTTTATGATGATGTTTTTGAGTAAATGGCTGCGCCGGAGTAATGCCAATACCGGAGCAGAATGGCTGCAAACGCGGTTTGGTTTGGTTGGTAAAGGCGTGAGGGGATCGCACATGGTAGTCATTGCTTTTGCACTGATCAGCTGTTTCGGTTTCCTGGCTTACGGTTTTATCGGCCTGGGGAAATTCATGGAGATTTTCATCCCATGGGATCAGGTAAAAGCTTACGTCCCCTTTGAAGTTTCTCCTCAATATGTACCTCATTTCTATGGCATCCTGTTTACCCTTTTTGCCATGTTTTACTCCATTTTAGGCGGAATGCACAGCATCGTATTGGGGGATATGATTAAATATGCCTTCATGACGGTCGGCTGTATCGCAATCGCGGTAATTGCCATGAATCACCTGCAAGGCCATACTTTAAATGTACCAAAAGGTTGGGATGATCCCTTTTTTAGCTGGAAACTCGACCTCGACTGGAGCAAAATCGCAGCCGACGCCAATAAAAAAATCGCCGATGATGGCTTTAGTCTATTCGGTATTTTCTTTGGGATGATGTTGCTGAAAGGTGTATTTGCATCGCTGGCTGGTCCGGCACCAAATTACGATATGCAGAAAGTATTGAGTACAAGAAGCCCTAAAGATGCCAGCAAAATGACGGGTTTTGTGAGCATCATTTTATTGCCTATCCGTTATTCGATGGTGATTGGCCTCACCGTTTTAGCGCTACTATATTACAATCAGATTTATTTAAAAGGACCGGATGGCGTAACCGACTTCGAAAGGATTTTACCTGCTACCATCAACAACTTTTTACCTGTCGGGATTTTAGGCATTGTACTCACCGGACTGCTTGGCGCCTTTATGGGCACTTTCAGCGGTACGCTCAATGCCGCGCAGGCTTATATTGTGAATGATATTTACCTGAAATATATCAACCCAGTTGCCAGCACTAAAAAAATCATCAACATGAATTACATCGTGGGTGTAGCGGTGGTAACCATTGGTGTGGTCCTCGGCTTTTTCGCCAACAATGTAAACGATATTTTGCAGTGGATTGTTGGTGGCCTTTATGGTGGCTATGTAGCGGCCAACTGTTTAAAATGGTATTGGTGGCGCTTTAATGCCAATGGTTTTTTCTGGGGAATGGCGGTAGGAATCGGCGCAGCATTGCTCATGCCTTATGTAACCAGTGGCCTCCCACTCTATTGGTGGCCGCTGCTTTTCGTGCTTTCCCTTGCCGGCTGCATTATCGGTACTTATGCCGCGCCACCAACTGAAGAAGCTACACTTAAAAAATTCTACAGTACAGTCAGGCCATGGGGATTCTGGAAACCCATTCATGCTTTGGTTGTTGCAGAAGATCCTGGCTTTCAGTCCAATAAAAGGTTTAAGCTAGATATGTTGAACGTGGTGTTGGGGATTATTGCCCAGTTATGTCTCACCATTTTACCCATGTATTTCATTTTGGGCATGCACACCCCTCTTTTCGCCACGATTGCGGTATTAGCCGTTATCGTCATCATTTTGAAAAGAACCTGGTGGAATAAATTAGAAGATTAGATAATACGATATAATATTTTTATGATAGATTTTGAAAAAAGAAAACTGCAACTGGAAGAAGCGCAAGCAGAACTGATTGCAGTCGATAATAAAAAAGTAGCTTTAGGAAATGGGATCTTCGACCGGTATGAAAATCCGATCTTAACTGCAGCACATGCCCCGCTAAACTGGCGGTATGATTTTAATCCTGAAAGCAATCCATTTTTATTGGAACGGATCGGAATTAATGCAACATTTAATGCTGGCGCGATAAAATTTAATAACAAGTATTTGCTTATTGTGCGGGTGGAGGGCAGAGACCGTAAATCGTTTTTCGCGGTAGCAGAAAGTGATAATGGCATTGATCATTTCTCTTTCTGGAACGAGCCGATTTTGCTTCCGGAAACAGAAGAACCCGATACCAATGTTTACGACATGCGTATTGTGGCCCATGAAGATGGCTGGATGTACGGCTTATTCTGTACGGAAAGAAAAGATCCGAATGCACCTGCGCATGATCAATCTATGGCGGTTGCACAAAATGGAATTGTACGTACTAAAGATTTAAAAACCTGGGAGCGTTTGGCCGACTTAAAAACACCATCGCCGCAGCAAAGAAATGTAGTGCTTCACCCGGAATTTGTAGATGGAAAATATGCTTTTTATACGCGTCCGCAGGATGGTTTTATTGAAAGTGGAACCGGTGGAGGTATTGGTTTTGGCTTAAGCGATTCGATTGAAAATGCAGTGATCGAAAAGGAATTTATTGTCGATAATAAAAACTATCATACCGTTTACGAAGCGAAAAACGGCATGGGTCCGGAGCCTATAAAAACGGAGCATGGCTGGTTATTTTTGGCACATGGCGTGCGGAACACGGCTGCTGGTTTGCGTTATGTTCTTTATATGTTCATGACGGATTTGAATGATTTAACAAAGGTAATCTATAAACCTGCCGGGTATTTCCTGGCGCCACAGGGCGAAGAACGCATTGGCGATGTTTCTAATGTGGTATTCAGCAATGGATGGATTTTGGATGAAGATGGAACGGTTTTCATTTATTATGCTTCTTCTGATACCAGGATGCATGTGGCCACCAGTTCGCTGGAGGTTTTAGTAGATTACGTGATGAATTCGCCGGCAGATGGATTCCGCTCTACCACCACGGTACAAGTGATCTTAAAAAACATTGAAAATAACAAAAAAGCGCAGTAACCTCCAATGGCATTGAAAGCAGATTTAGTAACCTATCAGGCAGAATTAGACCAGGAATTGGATAACATTCTGAGCTTCTGGAAAAATTTCACTATTGATGAGGTGAATGGCGGATTTGTGGGGAAAATCGACAATAATAATTACATCGATGCTACTGCACCCAAAGGAAGCGTGCTGAATGCCCGCATCCTTTGGACGTTTTCGGCCTGTTACAATTTAAAAAAAGACCCTGAAAATCTGGTGCTTGCAGATCGCGCCTTTCAATACCTTCGAGACTATTTTATAGACCCCGAATTCGGAGGCGTTTACTGGATGCTGGATGCAAAAGGAAATCCGATTGATACTAAAAAACAAGTTTATGCGGTAGCTTTTACCATCTATGCCCTGAGCGAATATTTTCTGGCCAGTAACGTAGAACAGAGCAAAGTGCTGGCGATTAGTCTGTATAACGATTTAATTCAGCACAGCTATGATAAACAAAATGGAGGCTATTTTGAGGCTTTCAGCAGGGATTGGAAAGCATTGGAAGATTTGCGCCTGAGCGATAAAGACGCGAATGAAAAGAAAACCATGAATACCCATCTTCATGTACTGGAAGCCTTTACCACACTTTACCGCATCTGGCCAGATGAGCAGTTGAAAAACAACATTATCGGTTTAATTGATGATTTCACTTCCCATATCCTGAACAAGGAAACGGGAAACCTGATCCTTTTTCTGGATGAAGATTGGAATCCTAAATCTGAAATCATTTCTTACGGACATGATATCGAAGCCGCTTGGCTTTTACTGGAAGCCGCAGAGGTGGTACATGATGAAAAATTAATTAGTGAGATTAGCGCCCTTGCTGTGCAAATGGCAACAATATCTAAAAACGGAATTGATGCAGACGGAAGCTTATGGTACGAATTTGATCCTGTTCACGATCATTTTATTAAAGAAAAACACTGGTGGGTTCAGGCAGAAGCCATGGTGGGATTTTTCAATGCCTGGCAAATTTCTGGCGACGAAAGTTTCTTACAAACCAGCCTGAATAACTGGGCATTTGTAAAAAGCAAAATCATCGATCATCAAAACGGAGAATGGTTTTGGGGCATAACCGAAACAGGCGAAATCATGGACAATGAAGATAAGGTTGGCCCATGGAAATGCCCTTACCACAATAGCCGCGCCTGTATAGAATTAATTAAGAGGATTGGGGTGGAGCTGGCGTAAACTTTGTAAAATATTGCCTAAATATTTTAGGTTTATTTGATAAATCTCATCGCAATTTCATGTTGTTTTAATAGGGTGCCATCTGGCAGTATTAAGGAATTTTTGCCATCAATTGGGTTAATGATTATATGATAACCATTCCTGCAATTTTTATAGCGAAAGGTTAATGCCTTTATTGCTTTAATTAGCCCTTTATCTTTAGCAACTTGATAGACATGCCGAGAACAACTTACGCTGAAAATACATTTGGGCGCCTGGTTTTTATTCTTCAGCGCCCAATACATTCGAATTATGGCAAGCAGCAAAAATTTCATGTTTAAATTTTACTGAAAACAACCATTTGATAAGCTGCTAAATACCCTGGTTTTGCACCAAATCCAAAGCATCCGGGATCAGGCTGTACGTATGTAGAAACACTTTCTAATCGCACATATACCCAGCCCTGGGTACGATAGGAATTTACAATTTTCTCTAACTGTTGTGCAACAGCTGGTAGTTTCCTTCTTTTGATCCAAAGTAGCGGTAAAGGGTACAACTTTATATTCCATATTAACTGATTTTTCTTGAAAATTTAGTTCTTACATTTTTCGTAATAAATGTATTTAGTCCACTTCCAGATTTTGCCAGAGATTTCATGCTTTCAATGTTTCCTGACCCGGCGCTAGCATACGTGTATTCATAGATGCTTCCTGATGTGAACTGAACCCAGATGTAGTCTGTGCCGATCTGATAAGCGGCTACTCCTGAACTACCGCCTTTATTTGCATATTTTTCCATTTGTTTCTTATTTAAGGTCCAAATGTAATATGTTAACACAGAGAATATTTACGGGTTTCCGTAGGGAAATATTTTATATTGATTTAGTTATAAAACTACCTGATGAATACCACAACAAATTTCATTTCTTGAAGGTTTCTAACACAGATATATTATCTTTTCAAGTCAGCAAGGAGAAAAGTGCCGAAATTAATTAGATTAATTTATTATCCTTACAATAAGCAATCAATTGCTCGTTATTAGAAATGTTAAGTGTAGATTTAATTTCGCTCAATCTTTTTTCCAAACTGCTTAAGCTGGAAGGCTTTATGTTATTTTTCTTTAAATAAGTAGCAACTTCTTTTTGTGAATTGCCTTCCATAAGCATAGCAAGAACCATTTTGTCGTATTCATCAAAAATAATGGAAAAATTAGCCTTCAAATCCTTTCTGAGGTTGGAAGAAAGGTACCTTTGATCCGTAGCCATTTTTTCAATTGCCGCTTTTAGATCTTTAATGTCACCCCGACCTTTAGGAATATAACCATCAAGATTCAAGTCTCGATATAAGCGACTGGCTACGGCACTTCGGTCTTCGCCAGCAAATACCAGTATTTTTAATCCCGGCTGAACTTTTTGTGTCGCCAGAATCAGATCTGTGCCATCTTCAAGTATTTGAGGTATATCATTATTGAAAGACAAATCTGTAATCAGCAGATCATATGGCTCGCCATTAGCTAAAGCTTTTTGAATGCGACTCAATGCTGCATCACAATAAGTTACATGATCGCGATTGTCTTGAACAATATTTAAGTCTGCCAATGTATTTTGAACAGAAATACTGATGCTCTTATGATCATCGGCTATCAAAACTTTTTTAAACATCATTTTCTGGATTTAAAAGCAAAACTCAATTGAATCAAAGATAATTTCAACTAGGATATCTTTTTTACGGTTTTCCTCATTTCATAAAATATGTTGGAGACAAATTTAAAAAGGAAGTCTTGCTCTAAGCAATTAATCACAATCATCATTTTGTTTTTTCAGAATACTCCTTATTTTTCAGTAGTTTTTTATGCCCAATTTTTAGTAATTACTTTTCAATCTCGCACTAAACACTGTCGGTTATTCAAAATTTTATAAATTTAGTTTTCCTAATTCCCAGTTGTAATGAAAACAAGCCTTTATTTATTTTTGTTTATTTCCCTGTCATTTGGTGCGTTGGCCCAAAAAACAGTGGTTCCAGGAAGTGCAGATATTAAGACTGCTAATCTAAATCCTGGCAAATCTTTATATACGATCTATTATGTAAAAGACACTTCCTGGACCAAAAAAGGAACCTTTACCCATGAGCTTTCTGTTTCCGGTAATGAGGTAAAGCTGGTGTCTAATTATAGTGATCAAAATAATAAATGGTACCGGAAAACTATTTCATCGGCAGATGCCAAAACATTAGCCCCATTGGCCTATAAATTTGAAGGCCCCAAAAATACCTTTCAACTTACCTTTGGCGATCCCATTACTGGTAAATTCCATTTTTTCGATAACAGGAAAGATGAATTGGTTAGTGTAGCACCAAAAGAAAAATTTGTGGATTATAATCTGGCCGAACATCTTTTTACCACATTACCACTTTCTGTAGGCTATAAAGCTACGATCCCGGAATTCTATTATGATGGTAAAACAAAGAAACTGATTACCAATTACATCATTAAAGAAGTGAAAAGCTTTCAGCAGCGTTCGCCAAAAACAGGGATTCATGAAAGCTGGCTGGTTACTGTACTAGAAGAAAGTACGGGTGCCATCTATTATTATGTGATTGATAAAAGCAAACACTTTATCTGGCAGCGGGAAATGTCTATGGCAAATGGCATGTGGGAAATCTGCGTGAACGAAGAACTGGATTATCAACCCATTAAAAATAAATTTAATAAAGAAGAGGCTTTAGCAAAGTTAGAGAAAGGAAACAGTGTAATTACAGGAACTTCATTTGCCAGAGATCATGCACGAAGGGGCATCACCCTCGTAAACATTAATAAGGCACAATATGCCCCAAAAGGAACCGTTATTTCTATTATTCCTAATTCACCCTATCTTGTAGAATGGAAAGAAGTAAATAAAAAACTCCGGAAGGGTAAGAAAATACCAGAAGTACCCATAGATCCTAATCTGACGCAATGCATCAAAACCACCAAGGTTTATGATGATCAGGGGCATTTTGAATTTACCAATCTCATGCCTGGTGAATATGTTTTAATGACCTCCTTCGGCTATACACACGCCTATTCTTATAGTTATTATGCAGGTACATCCTACCTGATGCACCCTAGTGGAGCAGTGCTTTCTTCTTCTGCAGTTTACAATACGGCAACTGCTAATGAAGGGGCAAACGCTGTTATTGAAACACTCGTAACCATTAAAACTGATGGAGAAAAATTAAAAGTTAATCTTAAAGATGTGCGATGATGAGGCTTAGTGGGATTGCAACTACTTGCAGACCTTAAGTATCTTCTTCATTGGTTCTCAAACCCGAAGCCTGGTGATGACTATTTTATAACGCTAAAGCGGAATGCAGCCAAAACAGCTGCCAGTTTTTCCAATGCGTCTATTTTGTTATCTTTAACAAAAAAACAAATGCCGCGCTATCGCATACATGCTGAGGAAAAGATCAGAGAATGCCTGCTTTTGAAAGATAGCAATATTCAGCAGGTACTTTATGAAACCTATTGTCTGGAGGTTTACGGGCAGTTTTTTATGTTTTGCAGGGAGCGCGACAAGGCCAGGGAGTTGACCATTAAGGTATTTGAAGTGGCAAGAATGGAAGTAGAAAACAATATTCCTGTAGAAGGTAGGCTACTGATCTGGCTGATGAAAATCTCCAGAAAGATCTCAAGAGAATATTTACTGGATTATTCTGTTAAAAAAAGTAGCGATCAGCGATGCATTAAGCAACTTGTACTTTCAGAAGGGTTTAGTATCCGGGAAGCTGCGGGCATACTTGGCCTTAATGTGCAGGATGCCATCATCAGGTTAAGAAAAGAATTAAAGGAACAGCATTGACAAAATGGATTTAACAGCGTTTTTAAATAGTGGCTTGCTCGAACTTTATCTAATTGGCACATTGGATCAGGAAGAGGCATTACTTGTTAATCAAATGCGGGCTGCTCATCCCGAAGTAGCCGTTGAATTGGCCACGCTGGAGGCATTCTTTGAAACGGAAGCCATGCGGCGTGTGGTAAAACCTGATCCGAAATTTGATGAGAAAATGGAATCGCTGTTTTTAAATCTTGAGATTGAACAAGTAATGCAGTTATCAGCGCCACCATTAATTACCAGTTTTTCTGATGCAAATGCCTGGCTCAAAATGATATCTCCATTATTGCCAAAAGGTAATTCCGGAGATCGGTTTGAAAAACTGTTGCGTAACGACGATAAAGTGATGCAGGCATTGGTAATTACCTCAGAAGGTGTAGAGGAAGAAGTACACGAAAATATACAGGAGAGCTTTTTGATCCTGAAAGGCACTTGTATTTGTACCATCGGTAATGAAACCATCACGATGGGGCCGGGCGATTTTATGCAAATCCCACTTCATCAGCCACATACCATTTCAGTTGTCTCAAAATCGGTTATCGCGATATTGCAGCATGTGGAGTGTACCGCATGATTTTAGAATATGGATTCTGGGCTAAAATTGATGTTGATCAGATCATGCTAAAAAAGAAAAAGCTGCCTTTCGGGCAGCTGCATCTATTTAAAAGCGGAACTTAATTTCTTATTTTGCTAAAGTCATTGCTGTTTTTTCTGCATCCATAATGGTTTCAGAGGCATATGATACTGATTTTAAACTTACAAAATCCCCTAGTTTTACATTTTTTGCGTTACTGGCTATCATCGTACTTTCAGCTGCCGTGCCATTTAATTTAAGTACTGCATCTTCTTTAACTACTGTATACAAACTTGCTGCCGTTGTTTTGATCTTAGCCGTAGCGCTTTGATACAAAAATAATTGAAGGTTCTTAACATCAAAGTTGTTATTGGTGATCACTACCGATTGTCCATAAGCTTCTATTCTTTCTAAATCTTTCACCGTAATGTTTAGGGTAACCAGGTTAGCTTCCATAGAGTTGATGTATAAGGTTTGTCCGTTACTTCTTACCGATGTTTTGGTGGCATCGTAATTTTCAGCACCTACTATACTTTCTTTTTCGCCCTGTGTAAGTACAATTTTTACATTGCCACTTACCCAGATCCGGTTGATGTTTTTTAATGATGAAGTTGCTGATGCTACTGGTACAGGCTCGGAGGCAAAGGTTGTCATCACTGATGAAGTGAATAATACTGCTGTTAATGCTGCTGCGAATAATGTTTTTGCTATCGTTTTCATGACTGTATGTTTTAGAGTTTCTTATTGTTTTTATACTGATGAGACGCAAGTAACAAGAAAACGTTGCAGCGAAATTGCTTGTATTATACCAGCATCAGTTACATTCAGACCAACGCCTGTAATTTCTCGACGAACGGGATTAACAAGGGGAGGATTTAGATTCAATGCTGATGCATGAATTAATCGCATCATTTTATGACTACCCAGGAATATGTCCATTTTTCAATGCCGTTTTTAAAAAAAAATATTGTATTATAACCCAAATAAACAATTTGATTCTTTCTAGGTTACTTTACTAAAGTTAAACTGCTAATCAGCGCATATACAGGTAGATTATTGTACGCATATCAGTATTGGTAATCTATTTATGATTGTATTAACAGCAACTTCTGTTGCCACTTATTTTAAAGTGATTTGTTGATTTTAAAATTACTGTGTAGCTATCTTTGGCTTTTAGCGAATAGTAAACTACTTAGCTTCTATTTAGGAATTAATATCATGTAATGAATTTAAAACACGGCATATGTATAGCTTAATATATACTAGTGTTGCAACCACGGTGATGCAACCTGCAAAACTTATTGAGATTTTAAAGTACTCAAGAGACTGGAATAAAGATCATGATATTACAGGCTGCCTGGCTTATATTGAAGGTCAAATAGACAATACTCATCAATGCAGGTTTATACAAGTGCTGGAAGGTCCTGAACAGGAAGTGATCAGCCTTTTCAAAAATATTAAAAGAGATACCCGGCATGGCAGTATTACCCTAATTAAACAGGGCAAGATTAAAAACCGAAATTTTGATTCATGGGAAATGGGATTTGAAAAGATGATACTTGATGATAACCCTGTTTTACAAAGTTTTTTTAAGTTAGATCCTCAGGTACTTGCGGCGCATGGCGATATCCAAAATAATATGCTGATGGAATTTATGAAGACATTCTATAATTACCTTTAAGGAAGATGGTTTGTTGTTATGCGGTGGCTATAGGTGCAAGTAGGGAGCAACCCTACCTGGAGGAGTGGGAGTAAATAAAAGCGCTCATTTCAAAAACTAAAGATCAAAGCGAAACATTTCCTTTCACCAGAAAGCTAAAATATATGCAGATTTTGATCTGATTTTTTCGTTAATACGGTATAAGCATTAGCGAACTGTTCTTTCTTCTTTAGCCCGAGGAGATTTCCCATAGTTTTCTTAATACGATATTCCAATTCGATCTTGAAATTCTTAATAAAGCTTTTAGGTGCTTTTCTGTTTACAAATTCGTTAAACTTAACGGTTTCAGGGGCCGTCATCGAGACTTTATCTTCCAGAATTTCCAATCCCTCACTTTGAAGTAAAAACCGCAACGATGTTGGCGTATACATATTAATGTGGCCATAATCAAGAAAGTGTTTCATCCTTTTGTCTACCCCAAAACGGTAATCTTTAGGTACTTCCACAACGATATATTTCGATACGCGTTTCAACTCCCTGATTAATATCCGCTCATGTTCAACATGTTCTAAAACATGAGCCAGGATAATCAAATCAAAAGAATCATCTGCATAAGGAATTTTATAACCATCAAAAGTTTGCGCTTCTTTTAGTCGGGAAAGTTTTCTATCCTTTATCAGATCGACACCACTTTCTGCAATTTCCAGAGCGTAAAGTTCCGGAGCAAAATTCCAGTCATTCAGAAAGTGCAAAATGCTTCCATCGCCAGCACCAACTTCTAAAACTCTTTGAGGCTTAATGCCTTTGCATACATCAACAATGTTTTGAGCTTTGTATTTTGCGCCAAGCATACGCCAGGCTACATCGCTATTGGTATAAAAATTATCGTAGGCCGTTTTAACTTCTTCGCTTAACATAAACCTTAATTAGATTTTTAAACAATTATTGGCTTTGTAAAATACTGATGTGGCTTTTTCATAAAACAAACCAGGTGAAATACCGCTGAAACTAATCTCTTTAAAGCCATTTTCTTTAAGCAGGATCCTTGCAGGTTCATAAACTTCACGCTCACTATCATCCAAAATAACAACGCCATCCGGAGATAAAGCAGCTAGGCTATACTTGCAACAGTTCACACGATCACGTCCATCAACAATAATAATATCAAACTGCTGATTTAATAGTGTTGCCTTTCTGGCATATTCACCATCTCTGTGCAATTCGCAAAAAATCATTTCGGCATTTGCCGGACTTGTGCCCTTCACCTTGTCGAACCAGCCTTTATCATGCTCTACTGAAGTAACCTTCCCCGCTCGTTCAGCATAAAAAATGGTCGAACTGCCAGAGCCATATTCAAAGATGTGTTGTGTTTTAGTTATTCTTTCCTTAATGAAATCGATAAAGGAGTAGGTTACCCAAGGCAAAGCTTTGCCCTTGCCATCAACGGCTTGTTTCTGATCAAAGGCCGTAAACCAGCCAGTGCTGTTTAAGTAACCTTTATGTCCGTATGATAGTAATGCTTTCAGCCTATTTGGCTTTGCAATTAGTGATGCTAGTGCTTTTAAAGTGCTCAACGTTTAAGTATTTTTTGAAATGCGGTGATCAAAAATAATGATTTTAACATCATTATACCCTGATGGCGGGTTTTAGGAATTAATAAAACATAAAAAGTGGAAACAAAACAAGCTATGAGTGTAGCAATTGAAGCGCCAACGCCTGCATATTTTGGAATAAGCCAGAAATTTAGCAAGATATTTGCAATCGCGCCAGCCGCAGTACGGTAAAATGAAATTTTGGTATACCCTTCTGCGATCAGATATTGAGAACTGGCCATCCCTAAGAAAACAAAAATGCCCGACCAAATATGAATAGATAGCATTGGTCCGGCGCCATCGTACTTTCCACTATAAGCGATGTGGATAAGATCTGAACCAAAGAAGCTGATGAATATGGCAATTGGAATATTGATATAAACCAGTAGATCGTACAAATTTCCAAGGCGTTTTTTATACCTGCTTAGGTCAGTTTTTCTGGCATTTAACAAAGCCGGGAAAACAGAAGTTACAATGGCGCTGGGAATGAAATACCAGGCCTCGCTTAAATTCTGGGCACTACTGTAAATCCCGACTGCCTTACTGCCGACACTTTTTAACATCACAACATCTATTTTCATGTAGATGGTAACCATTACTGCAGAAAGAATTAAGGGGGAAGATTTAACTAGCAATAGTTTTGCCCGTTCTTTATTGAAACTCCAGTTTAATATCTTTAAACCCCTGTTTTGATAGGCCATCACTAAGCCGGTAGCCAGAACGATTGCATCTAATATGTAGGCAAAAACGATATAAATTAAAGGCAAGCTAAACGTTATGATCAGGACTTTAAAAACGGATGTTACAATAAGACTTACATTTTGCACCTGAACAACGTATTTAGATTGCACCTGTGATTGAAAATAAGAATCAATTACATTAAATGATTTAAAAAACGATGCAAATGCAAGTAAAGCGATCAGTAGAGTGAGCGAGTCGCCAGGGTTTGATGATAAATTATGACTAATGAGATAAATCCCTATGGCAATAGGAATGAGTAATCCATTTGCAACCATTCTTAAGGCTAATGACGTACCTAAAATCTCATCTCTTTTTGAAGGTTCCTGGATAACTTCGCGAATGATAAAAGTATCAAGGCCTAAACCACCAATTGCAGCTAAAATAGCTACTAATGATAACCCAAAACTTAAATCTCCAAATAATATTGGACCCAGGTACCGTGTAATAGCCAGATTTACGATAAGACTAATCACCTTACCAAACATCAGCCAGCCCGCATTTTTTAGATACTTGTTAAACGCTTCTTCATCAAAACCTTTTATGCTTGGTAACTTCATTAGCGCAAAGATGTAAAAAAAATGCGTGAACTAAGTGAGCGGTGCGCCAACTGCTATGTCACATCGGTGGCCAGGGTCGCCATGTTTTGGATTAAGTTTAACTCCATTTTGGGTCGTTTCTATAATTTTAGTATCTGTAGCTTTAACATCAGGTGTTTTAACGGCAACTGCACTGGGTGTTGTAATTGCTTTTGAATTAAGCGGTGCGCCTACCGCGATGTCGCACCTGTGGTTCGGCTGTCCATGCGCCGGATTCATTCCTTTGGCAACTTTTACCGATGAGGGTTGGATCGCTTTTGGCTGACTACTTATGGCTGTAGCAAGCGCTACGGGTTTAGAATCTAGTGGTGCACCCACAGCAATATCGCATCGGTGATCAGGTTCCCCGTGTTTTGGATTTAATTTCTTGACTGATGTATTTACAGGTGTAGGAGCTGGAAGGGATACAGGCTGTATTGTTGTGGTGTTTTTTTGAGGTTGTGCAGCGATCGTTTGATTAAGAGGAGCCCCTACCGCGAGCGCACAGGTATGGCCTGGTTTGCCATGGACCGGATTATATATTAAAGCGCTTTTGGTACTTTGAGCGGCAGGTGAAGCAATATTTTTTTGCAGTCCATTTATACCATTTGGTGTTTGAACTAAGGCCTCCTTACTTTCCTTTGTCTCGCTATTGCAGGAACAGAAAAGAACAATTGCTGATAGGTAAAAAAAGTTTTTCATGAGCGTTAGTTTATAGTTCAATCAAATATGCTAAAATATCTTATGCTTTAAAACTCTTTTCTACTCTTTCTAATTGCTTTAAATGGTGTTTAAGGTGTATTTCTATAAATCTCAACCATTGTTTGGCATTCAGATACCCTAGGCGTGGATGTTTGGTTTTTAACTGTGGGTTTGCCGTTTCGATCGCCGAATCTAAAGTATCAATCGCCCCTTCAAATTCAATAATGAAATCTAAAGCCTCGGTTTTGCTGATTTTATTTACACGGTCTGCAATCCTCTTGGGTACTTTATATCGCTGTGCAGGTGGGAATGCACCCAACAGTAAGATCAGTCTAACAATAAAATGCGTTGGTTTCTTTTCTCCCTTTCCTGTTATACTGTTATTCAATGCAATTACAGAAAGCAGGCTTGCGTCAAAAATGTGAGAATAGACCTCGCTATAACTCCAGCCACCTATAGGCGGTGTGCGTTGAAAATCATGATCAGCATAAACAGATAATCTTGATTTATAGGAAGCTATGATTTGATGTATCGAAACCTTGACCTTTGCTACATTCATTTTTAAATATAAGCATCCTGGCTTAGAATAAATGCAATAGCTCTTTTAGGTGTGTTATTTGACCACTAACATCAGCAGGCTTCTCTTTTTTAAGGGGATTGAAAAATATCGCTTCCATTCCAAAATTTAAAGCCCCATAAATGTCAGCTTCTAAACTATCGCCAATCATAATGCTTTCCTCTTTTCTTGCTTTAGCTTTTTCTAAAGCATATTCAAAAATCAGTGGATTAGGTTTATTTACGCCAACATCTTCTGAAATAATTACATTATTAAAATAAGGGTTCAGGTTGGAAAGCTTCATTTTAGTGAGTGTGGTTTCTTTGAAGCCATTTGAAATAATATGGAGCGTATACTTGCTTTGCAGGTAGGTCAAAACATCTTCTGCACCTTCAAATAAATTAGTTTTGGTAGGTGATATAGAGACGTAATCATCCTCAAACTGATTGGGAACCGCGTCCGGACTAATGCCTAATTGAATGAAGGTTTTGCTGAACCGCTCCGCCCTGAGGAAATCTTTTGTAATTTTTCCGAGGTGATAATCAGCCCACAGTTGATGGTTATTTTCAGTATATGTAAGGATAAAATCAGAACAGGAATGAAGGCCTAAGCTTTTCAGGTTGTAGGTTTGATATAATTCATTAAGTGTTTCTTCTGCGTTGCGATCGAAATCCCAAATGGTATGATCCAGATCGAAAAAGATGTGTTTTTTATGTTGATGCATGTTTATCTGCAAAGGTAGGACTTATCAGCTTTGATATATAAATAATGCGCTGCTTTTGATTTAAATTAATTAGTTGTATGCTTGCTGTTTTTGAGTTGTAAGGAGCAATATCAATCAGATTATTGAGTGGAAAGATTGTTAATAGGACAAAAAAAATGCCTGAAGATTCAGGCATTAATTATTGTTTTTTCTTTAGATCTGGCAGGCCGAATTTCTCTAGTACTGCTAATGCTTTTTCTGTTTTTTTTACAAAGTATTGATCATCTTCATAACCTTTAACATGCTTGCTAATGATAGCATTACTATGATCTATGCTTTGGTTACTTTTCTTAATTGTAGTAGGCATATCATTTCTCCTTTTCTATTGTAAACAAATATAACGATTAATTTCCGCTGATATAATTTTGTTCTTATTGTAGTACTCCCATGTGCAAAAACCAACTGATTTGGATAGTTTTCAATAAAATCATAAACCGTGTTGGCAACAGTGGCAAGAACCTTTTCCATATCACCATTGTTACTATTTGTGATATCGCTGATGTTGCCGTCCTCACTAAGATCTCCAAAGCCAAGATTATAAACTATGCCAACTCCAGGAATAGTTAATTTTGAATATTGTACAATTTTTTCAACCGAGCCTTTTACGCCTTCGCTCGTAAATTGATAGGTTAAGAAATTATTTTTAGCAAAATATTCATATTGATCTAAGAGCATAACATCGATAGTCTTATTCAAACATAATAAATCTTGGTTGAAATTCGATGTATATGGTGTGATTAATGACGGCAGAATTTTATACATTAACGGCTATAAATATCCTTCTGTTTTGGTTTTAATCTCGTCAATCAATTCTTCATCCATATATTGATACTCATCAGGAATATCAAGTGTAATCACTTCCTTGTCGTAAAGTTCTTCAGGGAAACGCTGTGTAATTCTTTGTTGATGTTTTTTTTCCATCACAAAAATCAGGTCTGCCCAGATGATCAGTTTTGCGTTGATTTTTATCCTGGCCGAAGGTTCCGTTCCGGCAGACCGAATCTGGTGTGCCGGATGATTTTTAAAAATGTTCTCGGCAGTAGCACTTCGCCATTTGTTCCGGCTACAAACAAAAAGTATGTTTACTTTAAAATCCTGAGGGTAATGTTCACACTTTTTCGCCATAAGCCAAATCACCGGCATCGCCCAAACCTGGTACAATGTAAGATTTGCTGGTCATTTCTTCATCAATTGCCCCAAGCCAGAGTTTTGCTTTTGGGAGATTAGCACGCACATGCGTTACACCTTCTGCACTGGCAATGGCAGCAACAATATGTAATTCGGAAATTTCGTATCTGCTCATCAATTCCTTACAGCACATTACCATACTTTGTCCCGTTGCTAACATTGGGTCGGCCACAATTAAAACCCGTCCGTCAAGATCTGGCGTGGAGATGTAATCCATTTGGATAACAAACTCTCCACTTTTCTTAACTTTCCTGAAAGCAGAAATAAAACAACATTCTGCCTGATCAAAAATGTTTAGCAAGCCTTGTTGCAAAGGTAATCCAGCTCTTAAAATCGTTGCCAATACTGGCTGCTGAGCCAATACTTCACAGTTGGAAATACCAAGCGGTGTAGTCACTTCTTTGCTGATATAGGTGAGCGATTTACTAATCTCATAAGCGAAAAATTCTCCGATACGTTCCAGGTTTTTCCGAAAACGCATCGAATCTTTCTGGATATTTTCATCCCTAAGTTCCGCAATAAAGGTATTGGCTATTGATTTGGTTTTGCTGAGATTAAAAATCATAAGGTTCTATCTGTTTTAGGCTGCTTTTAATTGATTGCTAAATCTACCACTTTCCCATGAAATTAATTGGAAATTTGGTTTCCTGCATATTCCAACATGTGTTTAAAAAACGATTAAAAGCATGCTTATTTAAACAATTTGAGGATATCTAAGTAAGATTTAATAGTGTTCTTACAGAGATAAACTTCAGGTTAGCGAGATATTAAATATCGATTTAATATTAATACAAGGAATACCTTTAAAAGTTTGTGGTGAATGTCTTGTCTGGGAAAAGAATTTTATTGCTATTCCGGGTCTTTCCATTCGTTACGTGGATGATACTCATTTGATCATCAAACAGATCATATAAAATCGTATTGGTAACTTCAACATTTTTCATTGAGGTAACCTTACTTGCCTCCAGGTAGATGTTCGTGGCTTCGTGATCAATTTCAAAACCAACATATTGCAAAAGAACAGGCTTACCATTCACTTTAATTTGCAGGTGGCTGATCAGGTATTTTTTTACCACCTCATCCATAGCCGTTTTCATAGATGGCTTTGAAAGATCTGTTTTTTGTTTGTAAAGCTTAGCCAGAATGGACTCAAAGTCATCAGTAAAAATACGACAACTAACCTCCAACGATTTTTCTTTCGCATTAAAACTTAATTCTGCTGTACTTACATGAAGCGGATGTCGAACTCCAGCCGAAAGACTTAAGTAAACAAAGCATAGTAATGGGAGAAGAAATTTTAATTTCTGCATGAGGTGTTTAATCTTTAAAAAAATATTGTTGAAATCAAAGTTACGATATTAATGCTTTTTTGAACGGATTTAATGTGGTTGTCAGTATGTGATGATAGTTTTCCGTTCTTAAATCGTAACAAGTTTGGTGTTTAAGCTGGTGTTTTTAAGATAATCTTACATTTCTGCAGTAAAAAATTTAATTTTATGCCGTTAAAACTCGTAGCATCAATAGAAAATTTAATTATCCATGCCTTTACAAGATTTTATCTTTTATTTTAAGTTAGGTTGGGAACACATTATAAGCCTCGATGCATTGGATCATCAGCTTTTTATCTTAGCACTGATCGCGATTTATAGCTACACTAATATTAAACAAGTTTTAATCCTCGTAACCGCCTTTACCATTGGCCATTCTGCAACCTTATTGCTCAGTGTTTTAGATATCATCAGGTTTGATAGTGCATGGGTGGAGTTTTTGATACCCTGCACCATTGTGATTACTGCAATAAGTAATTTGTTCAGGAAAAATTTTGAAATGGAATCAGTAAGAATAAATTATTTTCTTGCTTTAGGTTTTGGATTGATTCATGGAATGGGTTTTGCAAATTCAATTAGAATGATGCTGGCAAAAGACCAAAATATGGGTTGGGGCTTATTTGGTTTTAATGTTGGTTTAGAGGCGGGGCAGATTTTTATGGTGTTGATCATTTTGATCATTACTTTTCTTACTTTTAACTACACAAAGATAAAACGAATTAGCTGGGTTCTATTTATATCAGCAGCCGTATTTAGCCTGGCTTTAAAAATGGCTTTAGAGCGAATCCCTTTCAACTAAACATAATGATTAATAAACTATTTACCTTATCTGGCCTCTTACTATTTTCTGGTAGTTTGACTATGGCTCAAAACATTCAGAATAACCCTGGCAGCAACCATGGGAATAAATTCGAACAACTGGGTACTATTTTACCAACGCCAAATGAGCAGCGTACCGCAAGTGGCGCACCGGGTGTGAAATATTGGCAACAACGGGCTGATTATAACATCAAGTGCGAATTGGATGAAAAAAATCTGCTGTTAACAGGTGCCGAAACCATCACCTACACCAACAACTCGCCAGACCCATTAACTTATATCTGGTTACAATTGGATGAAAATGAACACAGCACAAGCAAAAGTGCCAATTACCAGGATGCCACCAAAATGCCAGCTGTTGGAACCACGCAAAGCCTGGATCAGCTAAGTGCAAAGGGAGATAACGGGAATGGAATTAACATCACCAAACTTACAGATGCACTCGGTAAAAATTTAAAATACACGGTAAATAAAACCATGATGCGGGTAGATTTGCCCGTAGCTTTAAAAACCGGACAAAAATTTATCTTCAATATTGATTGGAGCTATAAAATAACCGATCGAATGAGTGTTGGCGGTCGCGGTGGTTATGAGTTTTTCCCTGCGGATGGAAACTATTTATTCACCATGACGCAGTGGTACCCACGTTTATGTGTGTATAGCGATTTTCAGGGTTGGCAGAACCACCAATTTACGGGCAGAGGAGAATTTGCCTTAACTTTTGGCGATTTCAAAGTACAAATGACGGTTCCGGCTGATCACTTAGTCGGTTCAACAGGCGAATGTATTAATTATAGCGCTGTATTAACACCTGCACAGTTAAGCAGATATAATACCGCTAAAACAGCTACAGCTCCTGTAGAAATTCAAACATTGGCAGAAGCCAAAACTGCCGAAACTAAAAAATCTACAGCAAAAAAAACATGGGTATTTAATGCTAATAACGTACGTGATTTTGCCTGGACCTCATCACGTAAGTTTATTTGGGATGCCATGCCGCAAAAGATTCAAGCCAATAATAATACTGTAATGTGTATGAGTTTCTATGGCAAAGAAGCTTATAACTTATATAGCAAGTTTTCTACAAGAGCTGTTGCACACACAATAAAAACCTATTCTGATTTTACCATTCCTTATCCATATCCTGTGGCACAAAGTATTGAAGCTGCGAACGGAATGGAATACCCAATGATTTGCTTCAACTACGGCCGTACAGATGCTGATGGAACATATAGCGAAAGTACAAAAAACGGAATGTTGGGTGTAATTATCCATGAGGTAGGACACAACTTTTTTCCGATGATTGTAAATAGTGATGAACGCCAGTGGACCTGGATGGATGAAGGTTTAAATTCTTTTGTTGAATACCTAACAGAAGAGCTTTGGGATAACAAGTTTCCAAGTAAAAAAGGCCCTGCATACACTATTGTTGATTACATGAAATTACCAAAGGATGAATTAGAGCCAATTATGACCAACTCAGAAAACATTGCTCGTTTTGGTCCGAATGCTTATTCTAAACCAGCAACTGGCTTGAATATCCTTCGCGAAACGATTATGGGTAGAGAGTTATTTGATTATGCCTTTAAAGAATATTCGAGAAGGTGGGCATTTAAACATCCGGAACCTGCTGATTTATTTCGCACGATGGAAGATGCAAGTGGCGAGGATTTAGATTGGTTTTGGAGAGGCTGGTTTTATGGAACAGATCCTTGTGATATCTCTTTAGATAGCGTAAAATTTGCAAAAGCAGATTTTCCAAAAGAGGTTCCGGCGGCAAGATCCAGGATGCTTAAAATAGATAAGCCTGCTGTAAATGCTTTTGAAGATATTTCAAAAATCAGAAACAGAGAAGAGAAAAAGGGTAACTTCTATGTAGATAAAAATGCTGCAGCACAAGATTTCTATTATAAATATGATAGAGGTTTAGTTAATATAGATACCACGCTAACAAATAAAGTAGAAACAGGAATGCCTCTCGAACCCGTAGCTGAATCAGATCAGGATAAGTATAAAAATAAGTTCTTATATGAATTGAGTTTTAGCAACAAGGGTGGTTTGGTGATGCCGGTTATTGTAGAATTTACCTACAAAGATGGAACGAAAGAGATTGATCGCATTCCGGCTCAAATCTGGAGGCATAATGAGTTAAAAACCTCTAAATTCTACGTAAAGGATAAGGAAGTTGAATCTATTCTGGTAGATCCCCTTCGTGAAACAGCTGATATCGACACCACAAATAATAGCTGGGGTGGAAAGGCGAAAGAAAGCAAGTTTAGAACATTCAAAGCAAAAACTGGTGGTGCGGTTAGAGGCCAGTCAGTTGGCTCGAACCCAATGAAAGTTGCTGCAGGTAAGTAATTATTGCCTAATTTTTCAATTAGCAATTAACAATTATTGCCTTATAAAAAATCCTCGTTGAATTATTTCAGCGAGGATTTTTTGTGAACTGTTTATTTTTTTTAAGAAATATCTTTCCAGGATTGTACCTGATATTTACTTCTGTTTTGGTTTTTAGATCCACCGTTTTGCTATTGATGGTTGACAGATATATTCCTTATTATCAAATAGATGTGCGCTCTTATTTTGAATTAACATAACTTCTATTTTGAATTTACATAACATTCATTTTGAAAATACATAAAATATATACCTGAAGTTCCATCGGTTTTTGAAATTAAATGTCTAGTATTAAGTTAAACATAAAATGTCTCGCAAAAAGGCTGAAGGCATTGTGGTATATTGTAAAAGCATTTCTTTCAGCTACTAATGTTTATTTTCCTTATCTATAAAATTTTGGGTAGGATATCTGCCAGAAAATGCTTTAAGTTAGTCACTATAATTCCATTTGTTGTTTTGTAGGTTTCACTTTTAGGCGTGATAATATATTGATTTAAAGGTTCAAGATCTTGCATACAACTAACAAACCCTTTGGAAACTGTTGGGGCGTTAGAAAGCTTAATTTCTATACATGCAATTGGTTTAATTCCTTGAACAATTACTAAGTCGCATTCTGCTCCAGTTTGCGTGCGATAAAAAAATAGTTCGGTTTGTTTTGTTTTTATCTGGGCAATCTGTTCGATAACATAGCCTTCCCAGGATGCACCTATTGCCGGGTGACCATATAAATCATTATGATCTGGGATATTTAGTAGACGATGTAAAATACCTGTATCGCGGACATAAGTTTTAGGCGACTTTACCAGTCGTTTCTTCGCATTAACAAACCATGGCTGCAATCGCCTGATGAGGTATCCACCTTCCAGAAAATCAAGATATCTGTTAACTGTTGGTGCACTTACCCCAAGTGATCTGGCAAAAGATTCTCCGTTAAAAAGATTTCCATTTAAATGCGCCAGCATACTCCAAAAATTTCTTAAAAGTTTTGGAGCCAACTCAACACCAAACATTTTTGCCAAATCTCTTTCTACATAACTTACAATAAAATCATCTAACCATTCTTTACTTGATTGATCATTTTCTGATAAAAGCGACTCTGGAAATCCGCCCCGAAACCAATGTTGCTCAAATGTTATTTCATTAGGAAGCTCTGTCAAACCAATTGGAGTGAGTTCGTTATAAGAAATCCGTCCAGCCAATGTTTCCGAAATACCTTTCACTAATTCAGGAGAAGCCGAGCCTAGAAGTATAAATCTGCCAGGAGTTCTTTTAGCGTCAATTAAAGGTCTCAGCAATGAAAATAATTCGGGCAGTAGTTGTACCTCATCAATAATGACAGTTTGATCTTGTAGTGTTTCTAAAAAAGTATAAGCATCCTGAAGCTTTGCCAAATCTCTGGGATTTTCCATATCTAAATAAATGTAATGTTCTTCCAGTTGCTTGGCTATGGTAGTTTTACCAACTTGCCTTGGGCCTAATATGGCTACAGCAGGTGCCTTTTTTAAACGTATACGAAGTTGAGTAGCTAAATTTCGAATTATTAACATATCACAAATGTACAAATTAACCTAGTAAATCAAAAGTTAAACTTTCGATTTACTAGGTTGATGCTTATCTATTGCTAGCAGAGCACTTTTGCTTATTAAGATAAAGGCACTAATAATATGAAGTCAGATCAGTTAATTTTTAAAATTTGAACGATAATATTTTGAAGAGGATTTAAGATTTTATTATCCCCGCATGAGCAACTTTCCTGACTTTCTACTGTTTAGTCTTTACAGTCGAAATCGTATATTTGATATCAATGAAATTTAAGATCACATCAGAATATAAACCAACAGGAGATCAGCCAAGTGCTATAAAACAGTTGGTTGAAGGAGTAAATGCCAATGAACATTACCAGACATTATTGGGGGTTACGGGATCTGGAAAAACTTTTACTGTAGCCAATGTAATTGAGCAGACGCAAAAGCCAACACTTATTTTAAGTCATAATAAAACGCTTGCTGCACAGCTTTACGGTGAATTCAAAAACTTCTTTCCAGAAAATTCGGTCAATTATTTCGTTTCTTATTACGATTATTATCAGCCAGAAGCTTTTATAGCCTCAAGCAATACTTACATAGAAAAAGATTTGAGCATTAACGAAGAAATAGAAAAGCTTCGTTTACGCACCACCTCATCATTAATGAGTGGAAGAAGAGATGTCATTGTGGTTTCCTCTATTTCCTGCATTTATGGTATGGGAAATCCGGAAGATTTTTCCAAGATGGTTTTCCGGTTTGCTGTGGGCTTAAGGATTTCAAGAAATGCTTTTTTACATAGTTTAGTAGAGATTTTATATTCAAGAACCACAACAGAATTTAAGCGGGGAACTTTTAGGGTTAAAGGTGATACCGTAGATATTTATCCAGCTTATCTTGATCATGCTTACCGCATATCTTTTTTCGGAGATGACATCGAGGAACTTTCTGCCATAGATCCCGTTTCTGGTAAAACAATTGAAAAACTGGAGAATATGGCAATCTATCCTGCAAATCTTTTCGTAACACCAAAAGATCGTTTTAACCAGTCGATCTGGGGAATACAGGAAGAACTGGAGATTAGAAAAAACCAGTTAATTGCAGACAGACATTTGTTAGAGGCGAAACGTTTAGAAGAGCGGACTAACTTCGATATTGAAATGATGAAGGAATTAGGCTACTGTTCCGGAATTGAGAATTATTCCCGTTTCTTTGATGGAAGAACTCCAGGGATGCGTCCTTTCTGTCTTTTGGATTACTTCCCTGAAGATTATTTGATGGTGATTGACGAAAGTCACGTAACGGTGCCACAAATCAGAGCCATGTATGGTGGTGATAGATCGAGAAAATTATCATTGGTAGAATATGGTTTTCGCTTACCCGCTGCGCTTGATAACAGACCGCTCAACTTTAACGAGTTCGAAGCCTTAGCACCGCAAACCATTTATGTAAGTGCAACGCCTGCAGAATATGAATTAGAAAAATCGGAAGGTGTAGTGGTGGAGCAGGTCATTCGTCCAACAGGCTTATTGGATCCGGTAATTGAGATCAGGCCGGCCATTAATCAGGTAGATGATCTTTTAGATGAAATCGACATCACAATAAAAGAGGGCGGACGTATTTTAGTCACCACTTTAACCAAAAGAATGGCAGAAGAGCTAACGAAATACCTGGATCGACTGAATATTAAAACGAGATACATTCACTCAGAAATTAAAACGTTAGAACGTGTCGAGATTCTTCGCGGTTTGCGTTTGGGAGAATTTGATGTATTGGTTGGAATTAACTTGTTGCGTGAAGGACTGGATTTGCCAGAGGTTACTTTAGTTGCGATTCTGGATGCTGATAAGGAAGGTTTCCTTCGTTCAGAAAAATCATTAATTCAAACCATTGGGCGAGCCGCACGTAACGATCGGGGTAGAGTAATCATGTATGCTGATGGAATAACCGATAGCATGGAAAAAACAATCTCAGAAACCAATCGACGGAGAGATATTCAGATTGCCTATAACCTGGAGCATGGTATTACGCCAAAAACCGTAGGAAAATCCCGCGAAGCGATCCTGGAACAAACTTCTGTTTTAGATTTCTCGCAAAAGGCAAGCGATAATAAAGCCAGGGCATATGTCGAAAATGCCGAGATCAGTATTGCTGCCGATCCTATTGTGCAATACATGGGTAAAGGCGAATTGCAAAAAGCAATTGATACAACCAAAAAGGATATGCAAAAAGCCGCAAAAGATATGGACTTTTTACAGGCAGCAAAACTTCGGGATGAAATGTTTGCACTGGAGAAAATGTTTGCTGAGAAGTTTGGTAAATAAAATAGTTGAGGATAACTTCCAATTCCTGGCAAAATGTAGAAATTTGCCAAACACAATTATAATACAATGAACGGGCAAAACAGAAAAGATATTTATGCAGGCTTAGAAGTAGGGATTATTTTAAAGAAAGATCAGCGATCTGGGAATATTACGTATGGTGTAGTGAAGGATTTACTTACTTCTTCTGCCTTTCACTCTCGTGGAATAAAGGTGAGATTGGATGATGGTCAGGTTGGCCGGGTAGCCGAAATTGTAGAAGATTAAAACTATATCTTGCATACTTACGTTAATTATTTGTAATCAGAATGCAATCAAAGGCGTAAAAAGTAACAAAATAAATGCTCATAAGTCTATATTTGTAACAACAGTACTTAAAGAATGGCAATAATAAAATTCATTTTCATAGCAATATTAGTGCTTTGGCTCATCAGAATGCTGATCCGACTAATACTTCCTATGCTATTTAGTAACCTGGCGAGCAAAATGCAACAGCAGGCAAGCGGGCAGACACAACAACAGCAGAGGCGATCAAAACCAGAACCAGAAGGTTCAATATCCATAGATTATATGCCACCCAAACAAACAGGTAAAACTGATAAGCTTGGTGATTTTGTAGACTATGAAGAAGTAAAAAAATAAAAAAACCCTGAGCAATGTCTCAGGGTTTTTCGTTTAGTACTTTTCTGCTTCCATTTTAATCATCTGGTTGCGTTCAAATAACAACTTTCTCATATATCTTTTTAGAATTAACCAGGTTACCAATTTACCTAATAGACCTGCCGGAGCAACAAACTCAAAAATATCAGTCATCTCTGTTTTTGTATCTAAAGATTTAAACAGGTGTTGATGGTGAAGTTTTTTAAATGGACCGCTAACCATTTCATCTACAAAAAGCTGTGGATATCCCATCTCTGTTATTTTTATCTTCATCGTAAAATAAATTTTGAAGTGACTGGCTTTCCAGGTTACGGTTTCACTCAAATTAATTAACCCTGATTGCCTGCCCGCAATGGCTTCTTCCTTAGAGAATTGCATGGATTGCAGGTGCAGATCAATACTCCTGGCCAAATCAAAGCACTTGCCTATTGGTGCGTTAATTAATGTTTTGAGTAATATTATCGCCATCTTTTAAATCCTTAAGCTTAAGATATCATGTACTGCTTCATCTATTTTGCCATATTGGAATTCAAATCCATTATCCAGCAAGACTGCAGGCTTAACCCATCTGCTTTTTAAAATCAGTTCAGTTTCGGTACCGATGATTTTTGCACCAATGGCTAGTAACCAAGCAGGAGTAGGTAGGCCAAATGGGATTCCGTAAGCCTTTCTGATGGTTTGCATCAGTACTTCATTGGTAACCGCATTTGGTGCTGTACAATTTACTATCCCATTTATTTCTAGGTGATTGAACAGCCATTCGATGGTATGGATTGCATCTTGCTCATGTACCCAGTTTACATACTGTTTTCCATCGCCCTGTCTCCCACCCAATCCGAACTTCACCAGGTTCAATAGCCTTGGAAAAGCACCATCGGCCCTACCCAATACAATGCCCATTCTTAAGGCAACCATTCTGGTTTGAGGTAATTCATTCTCAAAAAAGCTGTTTTCCCATGCTTTACAAACATCTATTGAAAAGCCATATCCAATTTCGCCAGTATATTCATCCTGAGCATGATCTTCGGCATGGCGGTAAATGGTAGCAGATGTAATATTGATCCAAAGTTTTGGTGGAATGGTTAAGCCTTTAATTACTTCCCCAAGTAAACGGGTTGGTACAACTCTTGAATCAATAATCTCTTTCTGGTTTTTCGGGGTATAACGGCAGTTTACGTTCTTACCACATAGGTTAACGAGCAAATCTGCATTTTCCATTTCGCTAACCCATTTATCTGCAGTTTTTCCATCCCAAACAATAGTTTTGATGTTTCCATTCTGAGCTCTCGGTTTTCTGGCTAATATAATCACCTGTTCCGCCTCATTACTAAAATGCTTTGCTAATAAGCTGCCCAGATATCCATTACCGCCAGCTAAAATAATTTTTTGATAGGTCATGATTTTTAAATGCTAAAGATTAACCCTAAAACGAACAGGCGATAAATAACCCAGGTGATGGTCATCAACCAACCCAGTTGTAACAATCTACTCCTGCGTATATGCTCCAAAAACATGAGTCCTGCCACCATTAAGAAGTAAAGAATATATATAACTGGATGAAGATGAACAATCTGATCTAAAATCAATCCCAAGGTAAGTAAAATTGATCCTGCAAATGAGATCGTCATCATGTTTCCCAGATAATCCCAGAGTTTTTCCCTTTTGTAGTAATAGATTATTATTCCTTGAAAGATCATCTGACCGCCACAAATAAAATACTCCCTGTATGCTCCACCTAATGGCACATATTCAGTTAGCAAATGTGCATAAACGGTGAGAATATAAGATGTACCTAACCAGGTAAGTAAAAGGTATGCCATGCGGTAAATGGCCTTAAAGGTTGGTTGAATGCTGTTTGTCTTTGCCGCAGCCGGGATAATTACTTTCCGGTTGTAAGATATAAAGGCGTAAAGTTTAGCCATTATATAAAGAAATGGCTTAAAGGCAAATAGCGGCCTGAAGGCTGGCATTGAATTTCCAATCACTTTAAAAAGACTTGCTATGCCATAGGTCACTTCACCACTTTCGGTATTTACCAACGCAATTTCGTTCGCTGCACGTTGCCGGTCTATCAACGGACAAATTTCTGCAGGTACCTTTTGATAAGACACTCGTCCATTAGCTGGTAACATACTGGTTTGAACAAATGCTTTGGTGTAGACCTCACACATCGGGCATTCTTCATCAAATAGAATTACATGGTTTTGAAGTGTTTTCATTTCTTTTAATATTTAAACTTTCAGTAATAAATGAAAGTTTGGATTAAAAAATAAAGCCATATAAAGGTATAGGGCTTAGGGTTTTTGGTGTTAGTCGGTTATCTATCTTGATACTTGCTACTGAAATCTTAATACTTTACTTAAAAACTTTCAAGACGGATCCCCAAAACCAACTTTCTTCTGCTTTCAACATTGTTTCAAGTGTTTTATCTACGTTTCCGGCAAGCTTATTAATATCTGCAACAGATTTCTTAAAGGTAATCAGTTCAGGGTCTTTCTCATTACCGGTAACTGCAGATAATTCATTTAAAACTTTCAGCACGGGTTCCAGTTCTCTTTTTTTACGTTCTTTAGCCACCTGGCGGGCAATGTTCCATACATCTTTATCTGCAAAAAAATATTCCTTGCGTTCACCTGCTTTGTGTTGCTTTTCGATCAAACCCCAACCAATTAAATCTCTCAGGGTCATGTTCGCATTTCCTCTGGAGATACTCAAATTCTCCATAATTTCCTCTGTGGTTAATGCTTCGGGTGAGATCAGTAATAAAGCATGCACTTGCGCCATGGTTCGGTTAATTCCCCATTCGGAACCTAATTTGCCCCAGGCCTCAATAAATTTCAACTTTGCTGCTGCTAATTCCATGAACAAATATAATTAAATTTTTAAACTTTCAAAAATTATTGAAAGTTTATTTATTTTGTTTTTTATGCCAGATTAATGAATCTTTACTAAGCTATTTTTTATGCTTTATTCTATCAGCGATGGTTTGTATGTTCGTATTATCTTGAAATTTTTCTAAAGTTTCGGCTAACGATGAGTCAAAGTACACTGCCAGTTTTAAAATCGGAACGGCGAGTTTTGGTTCAAACATCGTTCCTGGCGCAAAACCTGTCTCATTATTCTTAGCCCGGTCACGGTCGAACTTTACTGTTGTATTTACATATTCCTCATGTTGCTTTACTCCTGTTACATACGGTAAAAGCCATTCTATAGACTTTCTGATCGAAGACCCTTTTGGAGATTCGTAGGTATAGAAATTCTCGCCTTTTCCTCGATTGATTATGATGGCAAGCTTGAGTAATGGTTCTAAATCATAAAGATGATAATGTAAGGCATCCCTTTGCTTAAAATCCAGACTCGTTCCATCGGCATTTAAATTAATGTTGATGTGGCTTTTTAAATTATCAATAGCCCAGGTGATAAATTCAGGGTTATTTAAAACGTAACCAATTTCTCCAACTTCTTTTAACCGGTGTGCATTCCAGTTATTAATGGCGGTGGCTTTACCAGGTTTCATGCGCTTACTGTTAATTTCTGCCCGGGCAGTTTCCATTAGCCATTTGTCTATTACTTTTTTCTCCTGAGCCGGAATTTTGGTCTTAATAAGATCATAGGCTTCAATTGCTTTATCCAAATTGGTATCATCTATTGGATCACCTTTTGAATGATTGGTTTTTGCCCAGGCATTTAAAAATACTACGCATTTATTTAGATATTTCTGGTCATCGGTTAATCTATAGGACAGCGCCAATGCAAACATTTTATTCATGTCTGCCAGTGCAAGTTTTGTTTTTTCCTTTCGAAGATCTCCTTTAAGTAAACCTTCAGTTCTTATGGTATCAATAGGGTTTGGAAGATCAGTTAAATAGACAGCAGTAGATTTTTGGAAGCTCAAATAGGCTTTTTTTGTAGCAGGCTCATTTAAGGTCATCGCTTTCAAAGCTTTGATTTCTCCAGCATTTAAGCTGACAATTTGAGCTTCCGTAACCGAATACGCAATAAATAATATAAAACTAAGCACAAACTTTTTCATAATAAACAGGTTAAATTGAAGTTTCGATCTTCAAAATTAATTTTTTATTCTACTCACATTTAATTTATTCCTTTTTTATACCGCCCAATTTTTTATTTTTGACGTTCGTTTAAACTTAAACAAACCTTAATGAATAACTGGTTTAATAAAAATGGCATCCATTTAGCCATTATAGCAATTTTTGTAGTCATTACTTTTGCCTACTTCAGTCCTGTTTTGCAGGGTAAAGCACCACAGCAGGGCGATGTTTTGCAGGCGAAAGCCATGCAAAAAGAAATTATGGATGTAAAAGAAGCAACTGGTAAAGGCCCGCTATGGACAAACCAAATGTTCGGCGGAATGCCAGCCTATCAAATCTGGGTTCAGTATCCTTCAAATATTACTACATATGGTATCGATTTAATAAAAGGTGTATTTCCTGATCCGGTTGGCACAGTAATTCTATATTTGTTAGGGGCTTATCTTCTTTTTTGTGTGCTCAAAATCAATCCATGGCTTGCTGCAGCTGGCGCGATAGCTTTCGCGTTTACTTCGTACAACTTTATCATTATCGCTGCGGGACATAGCAATAAGGCATTAGCCATCGGGTTTTTTGCACCAATTTTAGCAGCTATCATTTTAACTCTACGAGGGCGATATCTGGTTGGAGGAAGTCTATTAGCCTTATTTATGGCTTTAGAAATTCGTTCCAATCACATCCAAATGACTTATTATCTTTTTATAGCATTATTCATTTTAGCTTGTATCGAACTCTATCATGCCTATAAAGATAAACAGTTAGCTGGTTATGGTAAATCACTCGGTTTTATTTCAGCAGGAATAGTATTGGCTGTTTTGGTAAATGCAGGTACTTTGTGGACAACCTATGAGTATGGAAAAGAAACCATCCGTGGAAAATCTAACTTAACGACAGATAAGTCAGAGCCTGCAAATGGTTTGGATAAGGAATATGCTTACCAATGGAGCCAGGGTGTTGGAGAAAGTTTCACTTTCCTAATCCCTAATTTATATGGTGGCGCCAGCAGTATTGATGAAATGATCAAGCCGGAAAGCAATACTTATAAGGCTGTAGAAAAGAATCTTCAAGGTGTTGACCCCAGACAGGTAATTGGCTATGTTGCTCAAAATTTAAATACAAATCAATATTGGGGAAACAAACCCGGTACCTCCGGCCCCTACTATTTTGGAGTGATTATTTGCCTGCTTTTTGTATTCGGTTTATTCATCGTTCAACACCGTTGGAAATGGTGGATTTTGGGAAGTAGTATTTTGTTGTTGTTTCTTTCATTCGGGCAAAACTTTCCATTAATCTCTGATATCTTTTTTGATTACCTACCCATGTATAACAAATTCAGAGCAGTTGAATCAATCCTAGCAGTTGTAGGTTTACTTGTTCCATTATTGGCGATTTTAGCCATCAAGGAAGCGCAAGAAGGCAAATACGATCAAAAATATTTAGTGCAGAGATTAACCTGGTCGGCAGGGATTACAGGTGGCTTATCTTTAATTATTGCGGTTATGCCAACTGCATTCTTCAGCTTTACGCAAGCAAATCAATCTCAGGTTTTGGATGCGCTAACACAAACGCTGCAAAATAATAGAGGCGCGGCAATGGAAATCATTAACGGAGTTGTTGCTGATCGTGTGGCACTTGCCCGTGCTGATGCATTGCGTACTTTATTATTCATTGCGATTGGATTCGGTTTAACCTGGGCTTTCATCACTAAAAAAATGAATATGCAATTGGCCTTTGGCTTATTGGCTCTGTTCATTTTAGTAGATTTATGGCAGGTTGACCGTCGTTACCTTAATAGCCAGAATTTCGTAAGCAAATCAGATCTTGCAAATCACTATCAAGCCAGGGATGTAGATAATTTTATTTCTGCAGATAAAGATCCAAATTTTAGGGTTTTCGATTTATCGCTCGGCGATCCGTTCAAAAGTGCTGAAACATCGTATTTCCACAAAACGGTTGGTGGTTTCCACTCGGCAAGGTTGAAGCGTTTCCAGGAGTTGGTTGATCATCAATTAACCAAAAGCATCAATCAGGATGTATTGGATATGTTGAATACTAAATATATCATTACCCAGGATCCTCAAAATGGGTCTTATAAAATGCAACGTAATCCTACTGCGGCAGGTAATGCCTGGTTTGTGGAAAGCATTCAGTTTGTTAAAAACTCTGATGAGGAAATGAAAGCCATCAGCAGTTTCGATGCTAAGAAAGAAGCCATTGTAGATGAAAGCTATAAAGCATTAGTAGACAGCAAAATTTTAGGTACTGGACAAGAAGGTTTCATCAAATTAACTGACTATAAACCTGATCATTTAACTTACGAATACTCTACTGCTAAGGAAGTAGTGGCTGTTTTCTCTGAGATTTACTATAACAAAGGCTGGAAAATGTACATCGATGGTGTTGAGAAACCCTATTTCCGTGCAGATTACGTATTACGTGCTGCAAAATTGGAAGCAGGTAACCACAAACTTGAGTTTATTTTCCATCCAACATCATATTATGCTGGTGAGAATATTTCTCTGGCTGGATCGATCATTTTAGTGATAGCCTTAGGATTCGGGATTTACACAGAAAACAGAAAGAAAAAAATGGAGTGAAAGTGTAGTTCTTTCTTTAATAGATTTACACCCCGTAGGATTTTGATCTTACGGGGTTTTTTATTTCAAGGATTGTTTTTTTTGCCACGGAAACACAGAAAGCACGGAATTTTAGTTTGGAGTCTTTAGTCAGTATTCCCCGCAGTCCAGAGTTGATCTATCAATAATTTTCTAAAATATGGGAGGAAACTCTTTTCCAAAGATCTATACAAGAGCAGTTGGGTAATTATTAGATCAATGTTATCAGTCTTATCTTTAAACAATATCCTTTAAGAATCATTTTAACATTATTTATCAATGTGAAGAATAATTTAACAATGGCGTAACATTTGTTTGATAAACAGCATCTTATCTTTATAATGTTAAAATAGATGATATGTTAGAATCACTTTTTGCCATATGCCTGCTAATTATTGTACTTTATTTTTTCAGCCCATTTGAGGTGAAACTCGATGAGGAAGAAGATTGGTAGCAAATCCTTTTTAAATCTAAACTGCTTTTCTGAAGCGGTACTAAATTCGTTCCCCCTAAATTTTATTTATGGATAAAAGAAATATTGATGTAGTCGTGATTTCCGATGTACATTTGGGTACCTATGGTTGCCATGCCAAAGAGCTTTTAAAGTATTTAAAAAGCATTAAGCCTAAAACATTAATTTTGAATGGTGACATTATAGATATCTGGCAGTTTAGCAAAAGCTATTGGCCTGAATCGCACATGAAGGTTATTCGTAAACTGATGAAGTTTGTTTCCGAAGGAGTGCAGGTTCATTATCTTACCGGGAACCATGATGAGATGCTTCGTAAATTCGATGGCATGGAAATGGGTACATTTCATCTCCAGAATAAATTAATTATGGAATTGGATGGCAAGAAGGCCTGGTTTTTTCATGGTGACGTTTTCGATGTTACTATGCAGCACTCCAAATGGCTGGCAAAAATGGGTGCCGTGGGTTATGATACCCTTATCCTCATCAATAGCTTCGTTAATTGGGTACTTACCGCATTCGGAAGAGAGAAGATGAGTTTTTCTAAAAAGATAAAAGCCCGGTTTAAAGATGCCGTAAAGTTTATTAATAGTTTTGAGCAGACCGCAGCAGAACTGGCAATCGAAAAAGGATATCAATATGTGGTTTGTGGCCACATTCACCAGGCAGAACAAAGGGAAATCTCCATGGAAAATGGGGAAGTAACTTACCTGAATAGTGGTGACTGGGTTGAAAGCTTAACTGCACTTGAATATCAAGATCAAAACTGGACCGTCTTCAAATATGATCACAAAGATTTTATGAAGGATCAAACAGATGAAGGAATCCTTTCTGATAATGAGGATTTGAAGAGCAAATTGGATATAAATATTCTTTTACAAAGTATAAAATATGAAATTGCTCAATAATTTTGAGATATTCGGGATTAAATGAAGATACTATACGCGATACAGGGAACAGGAAACGGACACATTAGCAGGGCAAGGGAGATTATTCCTTTACTTCAGAAATATGGTGAACTGGATATTCTCGTTAGCGGAACCCAGGCTGATGTGAAACTAAGTCAGCCAGTTAAATATCAGCTGCATGGTTTCAGCTTTATTTTTGGGAAAAAAGGCGGAGTAGACCATTTTAAAACCTGGTTGAACATGAATTTATTCCGTTTCAGAAAGGATATGAAGCAGTTGCCGCTAAAGGATTATAACCTGATTGTGAATGACTTTGAGCCAGTAAGTGCATGGGCTTGCAAACTTCAGGGTATAGAGTGTATCTCATTGAGTCATCAGGCAGCATTCAAATCTAAAAAGGTACCTCGTCCAAAAACACTAGACTGGGGTAAGCTTATTTTAAGTCGTTATGCACCAACAAAGTATCACATCGGTTTTCATTTTGATCGTTACGATAGTTTTATTCATACGCCTGTAATCAGATCTGAAATCAGGGCGATGAAGACTGAAAATTTGGGGCATTATACGGTTTACTTACCAGCGGTGGATGATAAAAGATTAGTAAAACTTTTTATGCAGATACCGGAAGTAAAATGGCAGGTGTTTTCCAAACATGCTAGTGAACCTTATCAGGAAGGAAATGTATCTGTTGAGCCTGTAAACAATGAAAAATTTAATAAAAGTTTAGCTACTTGCGAAGGCTTATTTACAGGCGGTGGTTTTGAAGGCCCGTCAGAAGCGCTTTATCTAAAGAAAAAATTACTCGTTGCCCCCATGCGTTTTCAGTTCGAACAGCAGTGTAATGCCTATGCTTTAAAGCAGTTTGGTTTACCTGTTATCTGGGGAAGTACAAATAACTGGCTGCCAATTATAAAAGATTGGGTGGCAAACGCTCAAAAGCATGAATTTGATTTTCCAGATGAAACAGCACAAATCATTGATGATATGGTGAAAAAATACGCCAGAGTTTAAGCTTAATCCTTTCAGCTTTCAGCTTTTTATCTTTACTTTGCTTGCTCTTTGAAAAGGCATGATTAATCAGTTTAGAAAGCTAAATCCTATTAACCTCATTTTGTTGTTGGCTTACACATTCTTTATGCGTATTGCCATATTTTATGAGTTGCCGAGTCAGTTAAATTTTGATTTTCTAGAGCCTTTTGCCAGGTTGTTGATTAACGTGGATTTGGATGATGCACTGTCTCCAGCCACCAATATTTTTTTTGCAGGCACACTCGTTTTTATTCAGGCATTAATATTTAATCGCGTAATTAATAATCATAATTTACTGGCGAAGCCCAACTTTTTGCCTGGCTTGATGTATGTTACCGGAACTAGTTTGTTTATGCCATTTATGGTTTTAAACCCGGCATTAATTACCAACATTCTACTTATTTGGATAATTGATAAATTTCTCAAACTAAATAAAAGCGCAAATTCCATCACCACTGTTTTCGATATCGGGATGATTATTGGAGTGGGAACGCTTATTTACTTTCCATTTATGTCCATGTTATTGATGATCTTTTTAGCACTTTTGCTTTTCAGGTCATTTAATTGGCGGGAGTGGATAGCCGGAATAGTGGGCTTTATCACGATCTTCTTCTTTTTGGCTGTATTCTACTATTGGAATGATAATATCGTTTCCTTTTACCAGATCTGGCGACCGCTGGGGAGTAAGTTTCCATCTGTATTTAAAATAAATTACAATGATTATTTGGTTTTAATACCTGTAACAGTGATTATTATCCTGGCATCATTGCAGCTTCGTGAGAACTTTTTCAGGAGCTTTATCAGTACCCGAAAAGGATTTCAGCTGTTATTTTTTATGTTTATCGTTGCAGGAGCTAGTTTTTATCTAAAACCCAACTTTCGTACCTGGCATTTTTTACTTTGTGTACCTCCGGGTGCAGTATTACTGGCCTATTATTTTAGTAATGCGAAGGTGCGGTGGTTCTATGAAACATTGTTCGTTTTATTTGTCCTGTCGGTACAATATTTTCTTTTTGTTTAACCTTTTTTAACAAAAAACTAGAACAAAACTTGACAAAGATTAATAGCTTTGTGGCATGAAGTTTCGCATTAAGGCTGTTTTAGGTTTTAATCTGTTGGATAAGGGCATGGTTTCATATCAGATAATAATCGCATAATTAGCGTCTTAAATGCATAGATTAACTATTGATATTGGAAACTCATCAGCGAAAATTGCTGTTTTTGCTGATCGTGAAATGATTCATCATCTTCGCTTGCTTAAGATAGGTATTATTGATCTGGCGCATTTGATCGATAAGTTTTCGCCTAAAAAAGCGATCATCAGTAGTGTAAATCAGGAAATCGCACCATTAGCGGAATTTTTAAAAAAACGTACCAATTATACCCGATTTACAACTTCATTAACCAATGGTGTGAAGAATCGATACCAGACGCCAAATACATTAGGACTGGATAGATGGGCCGCAATTTTGGGGGCAAATGGTTTATTTGGCGGATCAGCTTGCTTGGTTGTAGATGCAGGAACCTGTATCACTTATGATTTGTTGACCGGAAAAAATGAGTATTTTGGGGGAAGTATCAGCCCGGGGATAAAAATGCGTTTTAAAGCTGTGCATGAATATACCGGAAGACTGCCCCTGGTTGATTGGGATGCGAATGAAGAAATTCCTGAAGGTTTGGATACTATTTCTGCAATAAAGAATGGTGTATTGCAGGGGATAATCAATGAAATTGAAGGTTATATAGCCTTAAACAATATAAAAGAAAGTGCTTTAAAGGTGATTATAACGGGTGGCGATGCTAATTTTTTGTATAAGCAATTACAAAACAGCATCTTTGCCCCTCAAATTATAAAAGATCCCTACTTAGTATTAAAAGGATTAAATGAAGCTATTGCAGATTAAAATGTACAAAAGAATAAATTATATTGCAGCCATACTCGTTCTAGTTTGTGGTTTAGGTGCTCAGGCACAGGTTACCACTTCATCACCATATTCAAGATACGGCCTTGGAAATATAAAGGGTTCATTGCTTCCTCAGCTTAGGGCAATGGGTGGAATTTCTACTGCCGTGAATAAAGTAACCGGGTTTAATTATATCAATATGCAAAACCCGGCATCGTATTCTGGCGTCACTTTAACCACTATTGATATTGGGATGAGTGCCAGTTTAACCAGCTTATCGCGCAATAGTTTAAAAGAGTCTAGTTTCAACTCAACATTTAGTCACCTGGCTTTTGCAGTACCGGTGAGTAGAAAATCGGCCATAAGTTTTGGGATTCTGCCCTATTCAGATTTGGGATATTCCTATAGAAATAGTGTTAGAATAGATACTTTATCTGTTGATCAGCTTTACGAAGGTGAAGGTGGTTTATCAAAAGCATATTTCGGTTATGGTCATCGTTTTGGCGATCATTTAAGAATTGGCGGTAATGTGGAATATATTTTTGGAAATCTACAAACCTCCAGAGCAACTGAATACACTGCTTTAGGTGCAATTAATGCAAAGCTTCAAAATAAAAATAGTGTTGGTGGCTTAAACTATTCATACGGAATTCAGTATGATTTTAATCTTGGTGCAAAAACGCTTTTAACGCTTGGTTACTCCGGAAGTTCTGGTTCTAAAATCAATTCTGAGCAAAGTGCTTTCGCTATACAATACACCAGGGCTTTAGATGGAACTGAAAATCTTGCTATAGATACCTTAAATGCGATCAATTCAGGAAAGTCTGATTTGAAACTCCCATTAACGCACAACTTCGGAATCTCCATTCAACAAAATGATAAATGGTTAATTGGTGCAGATTTCAGAATGAGCAAGTGGGCTGCAACGAGTATTAATAATGTGAACTCTGGCTTACAGGATAGTTGGGGTGCATCATTAGGTGGACAATGGACACCAGATTACACCTCATACAACAATTATATGAAACGTATTGATTATCGTTTAGGTGTGAGCTATGATAAGACCTATATCAAAATAGGAAATCAAGATATTAAGCAAATGGGCGCGTCGCTAGGGTTTGGCTTCCCGCTTCCTACTGCGAATGCAGGTTCGGCTTTCTATAAAATCAATTTTACTACCGAGTTTGGTCAGAGAGGTACATTAACAAACAATCTTGTTAAAGAGCAATACATTAATTTCCATCTTGGCTTTACACTTAACGATACCTGGTTCCGTAAATACAGGGTAGATTAATGAAATTACAACCATTTTTATACGGTTTGATACTTGGGTTACCTCTCTTTCTGGTAGCTTGTGGAGAAGACGACCTTAAAAATGCAAATGCAGTATCTTCTAAAAAAGTAACTTTTACCCGAGACCGTACCTTGGGGGTCGAAATCATTTATAGTGATTCGGCAAGGGTAAAGGCGAAAGGTAAAGCGCCTATTATGGATAAAGTTACTCCCTCTACTGGTACAGGATATGAAGAAATGATCAAGGGAGTTAACATAGATTTCTTCAACCCCAACGGCACAATCAGTGGAAACCTGGTGTGCGATTATGCCATTAGAAAAGAAGAGATTAAGCAAACGATATTCAGAAAAAATGTTGTAGTTAAAAACGATAAGGGCGATACCTTTTCTTCTGAAGAATTAATATGGGATGAAGCTAAAAAGATCTTCTATTCTACCCAAAGGGTTTTTGTTAAAGGTGTAGATGGCAGCATTGGAGATGGAATTAACTTCAAAGCCCCTCAGGATTTCAGTACCTATGAGATGGAAACGGGAAGCGGCCAGTTAAATATGCAGGAAGGTATTGCGCCGTAAATAATAATTTTGAATGAGTGAATTTTGAATGAGAGAATACTGTTTTCGATTTGATTAAATTATATGCTATTCTATCATTCTATCCATCTCTCATTCCCTAATTAAGTAGTTCTATTTGCTTAAAAATTAAACACTTGATAAATAAAATTTTGTGTTTTCTTTTTTAAGGCAAATTTGTATCTTGCGCCCTCTTAAAAAAAACTAAATAAATTTATAAAGTACAATATGGGATTAATGACATTTTTGCGTAACCGTGCGGGCTATATCCTGGTCTTCGCTATAGGTTTTGCAATTGTTGCATTTTTAGTAGGTGATGCAATTAACGTGGGTAAACCTTTCTGGTCAGCAAACCAAAAGGTAGTAGGTTCTGTAGATGGCAATGACATCAGCATTGATGATTTTCAACCAAAGGTAGATCAAAGCTTAAATCAATTTAAACAACAATACGGTGGAAGCCTAAATCCACAGATGACTGCAATGGCGGTAGATCAAGCCTGGAATGCAGAACTTGGAAAAGTATTGTTAACAAAAGAATATGATCGTTTAGGTCTTACTGTTTCTGAAGATGAGTTGTTAGATCTTTTGCAAGGTCAAAACCCTAGCCCATTAATTAAACAATATTTTGCGAATCCTCAAACCGGCCAATTAGACCGTGCAACATTGATGAACTTTTTAAAATCAAAAGAACCTCAGGCACTTCAACAGTCTACCATGTTGCAACAGGAAATTACTAACCAGGCTTTGCAGACTAAATATTCTAATTTAATTCGCAATTCTGTATATGTAACTTCATTAGAGGCTACAGATGAATATACCAACCGCAATAAACTGGCGAATTTTAAATATGTAAGTTTAGATTATACCAGCGTTCCGGATGCATCTGTAAAATTAACCGATGGCGACTATTCTGAATATTATGATCAGAATAAAGCACGTTTTAATAATCCTCAGGAAAATCGTTCGTTTGATTATGTAACCTTCAGCATTAATCCTACTGCAGCTGATTCAGCAGCCGTGAAAGCACAGGTTGAGAAAATTGCAGCCGATTTTAAAGTGGCTAAAAATGATTCTCTTTTTGCAGCTATTAATTCGGAAGTTAAAGTTCCGTTTACTTACTTAACCAAAGGTAAATTAGATCCTGCAGTAGATTCAGCAGTTTTTGCTTTACCTGCCGGAAGTTATTACGGTCCGGTTTTATCTAACAACTCTTATAAATTAGTAAAAGTAGTAGATACCCGTTTCTCTCCTGATTCAGTTAAAGCCAGTCATATTCTAATTGATCCGGCTAAAATTGGTGGTGAAGATAAAGCCGTAAAATTAGCAGATTCACTAAAAGCATTAATTGCGAATGGTGGTAATTTTGCTCAATTGGCTCAAACCTACAGTGTAGATGGTTCTAAAGATAAAGGCGGAGAATTGGGTACTTTCGCTCGTGGAGCAATGGTTCCTGAATTCGAAAACGCAGTGTTTGAAGGAAAGGCTGGTGATATTAAAGTAGTAAAATCACAGTTCGGTGTACATGTAATCAAAATTGAAAAACAAATTGGTTCTTCTAAAGTTGCTAAGTTGGCATACATTGAGAAAGCATTAGCTGCTAGTAGTAAAACACAAGCTACTGCTTATAAAGCAGCAAGTAGCTTCTTAAACGATGTGAAAGGAAAAGACTTCGCAGCTTATGCAAAAGAAAAAGGACTTAAAGTTGCGGTGGCTGATAAGATTGCACCAACTCAGGGTTTCGCCCCAGGATTAGATAACCCACGTAAGTTAATTCAAGATGCTTATGCGGCAGATCAAGGTGATGTTTTACCAGAAATCTATACCATGACAAATGCCTACGTTGTTGCGCATCTAACTGATGTTAAACCAAAAGGTACTTTAACGTTAGCGCAAGTTAAAAAAGAAATAGAGCCAATGGTTCGCAATGCTGTGAAAGCTAAAATGTTGAAAGAGAAATTTAACAGTGCAGGCAAAGCAGGTTTAGCTCAAATTGCTTCAAAACTTGGCCGTACGGTAAATCCAGTTCAAAATATAGTTTTTGCAAACCCGATTATTCCAGGTATTGCTCAGGAAAATAAATTGGTGGGTAGTGTATTTGGTTCTCAGCCAGGTAAAGTTTCTGCTCCAATTGATGGCGATCGTGGTGTTTATGTATTCACGGTTGATGGATTCACTAATCCTGCACCAATTGCGAATATGTTCAAACAAAAAGAAGGAATGCTATTAAGCTTAGGTCAGCGTTCTTTACAATCTGCTTTCCAGGCATTACAAGATAATGCGAAGATAAAAGACAATCGTGTGAAATTCTATTAATTAGAAATTGCGTAATTTTGTAACCGTTCCGATGTTTAGTCGGAACGGTTTTTTTATTTCAATGCCATGGAGATTCAGGAAAATATTATTAATAAAGTTACCAATAGCGGATTAATCACCTTAAATCTGGAAGACTTTTATCATAAAGGCGAAAGGGTTCTTTATGATATCAAGGACAATCTTTTCCATGGACTTATGTTAAGGGAAAAAGATTTCAGGGCATTTATAAAAGACCACAACTGGGCGCAATATCAAGATCAGAACGTGGCCATTATTTGTTCTGCCGATGCCATTGTACCTACCTGGGCCTATATGCTCCTGGCCAATAGAATTAAGCCTTATGCTAACGAAGTGGTATTTGGCGGTTTAGATACGCTGGAAGCGGTGATGTTTGCCAAAGCCTTATCAAAAATAAATCCTGCAGAATATGCAGATGAGCGCGTAGTGGTAAAAGGTTGCGGGGATATTGATATTCCGGTATCTGCCTATGTAGAAGTGACCAATTTGCTTACGCCGGTAGTTAAAAGCATTATGTTCGGTGAGCCCTGTTCAACAGTTCCTGTATTCAAAAGAAAAGATTAAATTGGTTTGCTTTTTGTATATCTTTCCTAAAGATTCTGCAATTTTAGGGTTATCATGTTGAATCTCCACCATTGACACCAATAAGCAAATGAAACAAATATTAATCACCATCTCGGCAGTTTTTCTAACATTGACGAGTTTTTCACAGCAGTTACCCTTAAAAAAAGACCCTGTTTTTCAGGAGGGCGAGGTATTGCAATACCGGCTTAGATATGGCTTTATTACGGCAGCAGAAGCTACCATAAAAGTAACCAACTCTGATCTTAAGTTTGATAATAAGCCCACGTACAGGATTTCAGTCGATGCACAGACCTCTGGCACTTTTGATGTTTTCTACAAGATCAGGGATCGTTATGATTCTTATATTGATAAAACTGATTTGTTGCCTTATTTCTATCAGGAAAACATCAGGGAAGCCAGTTATAAAAGACAGGATAAGGCGAGGTTTAATCAGGATGGTAAAAAGGTAGTTTCCAATAGAGGTACCTTTAACACGCCTACTACGCAGACTTTCGATTTGGTTTCTGCCTATTACTTCGCCAGGAGTTTGGATGTGACTAAAATGAAGATCGGGGATACTTTTAAACTTAACTATTTTCTGCAGGATGAAATTTCTGCTTTAGAAATAGAATATGTAGGGAAAGAGACCATCAAAAGTAAGTTGGGTAATATCCGATGCCTTAAATTTAGTCCGTCTATTAAGCCAGGTCGGATTTTTAAGAAAGACAGTCGCCTGTATCTTTGGGTAACAGATGATGGGAATCGCGTACCTGTAAAAGCACAGGTAGAGATATTGGTAGGGGCTGTAACCATGGAATTAAAATCAGCCGCAGGCTTAAAATATGCTTTGGCAAAAGAATAATGATGATAGAAGTTGAACAGGTGCTCGTGCACGAAGATGTTTTGAAGGAGAATTTCGTTTGTAACCTCAGCAAATGTAAAGGGATTTGTTGTGTAGAGGGCGATTCTGGTGCGCCACTAGATCATGATGAGACGGCTATCCTGGAAGAGATTTATCCGAAAATCAAGCATCTTTTAAATGAAAAAGGAATTAAAGCCATCGAAGAGCAAGGTACTTATGTGATTGATGAAGATGGCGATTTAACTACTCCTTGTGTAGAAAAAAACGAAGAGTGTGCGTATGTACTATTTGAAAATGGTATTACTAAATGTGCTATAGAAAAAGCTTACGAACAAGGTATTGTAGCATGGCAAAAGCCAATATCCTGTCATTTATACCCCATCCGCATCACTAAATACCCGGAGTTTGATGTCTTGAATTACGATCGCTGGCACATCTGTCATGATGCCTGTACTTTCGGGAGGGAGTTAAAGGTTCCAGTTTATAGTTTCTTAAAAGGACCACTGATCAGAAAATACGGCGAAGACTGGTATAAAGAACTGGAGAGTTCTGTTGCAGCTATGTAACCAGGGATTCCTACCGATTCATTTAGAGGTGCCCGCAAAGCGGGGGTTGTTTCTTTGTCCTGGCCAGACGGGCTTTTTTCTTTTGGCATCAAAAGAAAAAAAAATGTCGGCTTAAATTTTTGTTTTAAAGTTTGTGGTTAGGCTTAAATAAGCTATCCCCAAAAATTTGTTAGGCCGATTTGAGCGGAACGGAGATGCAATACTTAGGCTTAGCCAGGTGGAAACACAAGTAGTAAAAAGATTCATTATCAATTAATTGAAAATAACTTCAATGGTAGAAAATATGGCGAAGACCGATATAAAGAACTGGAGAGTTCTGTTATAGCTATGTAACCAAGGATTGCTAATCTAGTATTTGTCTTTCAGAGGGTTAATTTATTTTATAAAAATCAATATAAATGACGTTTGTGCGGGATATAGGTTCTGCGATATGCAATTCCCACCGATTCATCTGGAGTTGCCTGCAAGGCGGGGTTGTTTATTTGTCCTGGCCAGACGGGCTTTTTTCTTTTGGTATCAAAAGAAACAAAACCGAGCATTTCTGCGAGCTCATTAATACAGAAAAAAACAATAAATAACACATTAATAAATGTCGGCTTAAAATTTTTGTTTTAAAGTTAGTGGTTAGGCTTAAATAAGCTGTCCCCAAAAATTTGTTAGGCCGATTTGAGCGGAACGAAGATGCAATACTTAGGCTTAGCTAGGTTAAAACACAAATAGTAAAAAGACTCATTATCAATTAATTGAAAATAACGTCAATGGTAGCTGATCGAAACGCCCCCTAAAGAGCAGTTTTTATTGGCTCTTCGACAGGCTTAGAACGACCTTTTGAATTTATATTCTGCCTTTTATTAAGCGCATATTGCTATGCAAGCATAATATATGCCTTTATATGCAACTATCATGCAATAGAACAGCAATAGGATACGGCTAAGCCTGCCACCAGATTGCCAATTGGCTGGCGCTTAAAGTCACCCTTTTCTCTGTTTTTTTACGCTCATTAAACACGTGCTCCCGTTTGGTCAATCACTTCAAATGTTGAAATCGTTGAGCTTCTAAATCACAAAGATTATCGACTTAAATTGTTTATATGTAATAACTATGTTATTTTAGCCAATTGAAAACATTTAATATACTGTGAAAAAAATTCTAATCACCGGTGGGGCAGGCTTTATAGGCTCTCATGTAGTACGTCGATTCGTTAAAAACTATCCAAGTTACGAAATCGTAAATCTAGATAAGCTTACCTATGCAGGTAACCTGGCGAATTTAACCGACATTGAAAACGAAGCTAATTATCGTTTTGTAAAAGAGGATATCACTGATGCCAATGCAATGAGTGAATTGTTCAAAAAAGAAAACTTTGATGCAGTGATTCACCTTGCAGCAGAAAGTCATGTAGATCGTTCTATTACAGATCCAACTGCTTTCGTGATGACCAATGTGATTGGTACAGTGAATTTACTGAATGCTGCCCGCGAACACTGGAAAGGCGAATATGATCAAAAACGCTTTTATCATGTTAGTACTGATGAGGTATATGGTGCATTAGGTGAAGAAGGTATGTTTACTGAAACTACTGCTTATGATCCGCATAGTCCATACTCTGCATCAAAAGCCAGTTCTGATCATTTTGTTCGTGCCTATCATGATACTTATGGAATGGATTGCGTAATTTCTAACTGCTCGAATAATTATGGTTCCCATCACTTTCCAGAAAAGCTGATCCCGTTAGCCATTAATAATATTAAAAATAATAAGCCAGTTCCGGTTTATGGTAAAGGCGAAAATGTTCGCGATTGGTTATGGGTAGAAGATCATGCCAGGGCTATTGATGTGATTTTCCATCAGTCTAAAACCGGCGATACTTATAACATTGGCGGACATAACGAATGGAAAAATATTGATCTAATTAATTTGCTTTGCGAAATCATGGATGAGAAATTAGGTCGTGAGAAAGGCGAATCAGCCAAACTGATTACCTATGTAACCGATCGTGCGGGTCATGATTTACGTTATGCTATCGATTCTTCGAAACTTCAAAACCAGTTGGATTGGGTACCTAGTTTACAGTTTGAAGAAGGCTTAGCCAAAACGGTTGACTGGTATCTTCAAAACGAAGAATGGTTAAACAATGTTACTTCAGGAAATTATCAGTCTTATTACGAAAAACAGTATAGCGAAAAATAAATGGAAATCGAACAGACAGGTTTAGCAGACTGTATTATCATTAAACCAAGGGTTTTCGATGATCCGCGAGGATATTTCTTCGAAAGTTTCAATAAGCAAACATTTGAAGAAAAAACCGGCTTGTCCGGCGATTTCGTTCAGGATAATCAATCTTATTCGTCTTATGGCGTTATCCGTGGTTTACATGCCCAAACCGGTGCATTTACACAAGCCAAACTGGTGCGTGTAACCAAAGGTGAAGTATTAGATGTGGCTGTAGATGCCCGTCCGGGATCTCCAACCTATGGCAAGCATGTTGCCGTGCGTTTGAGTGCTGAAAATAAATTACAATTGTATATTCCAAGGGGGTTTGTGCATGGCTTCTCTGTATTGAGTGAGACTGCTGAATTTCTTTATAAATGCGATAATTTCTTCAATAAGGCCTCTGAAACTGGTGTGATTTTTAACGATACCGATTTGAATATCGACTGGATGATTCCAGAAGATCAGCAGTCTGTATCTGATAAAGATCTTTTATTAAAAACTTTTGCTGAACTGCATCATGGGTAAAATATTAGTAATAGGTGCTGGCGGACAGTTAGGACAATGTTTGAAAATAGTATCTACACGGCGTAACCTCACCGACATTGTATTTCCATCAGAAGCTGATGCAAATATTTTAGATCAGGCAGGCCTTCAGGCGCTTCTTTCTAAAGAACAGCCAGCTTTTGTGATTAACTGTGCGGCTTATACTGCTGTTGATAAGGCAGAAGATGAAGTAGAATTAGCCAAGGCCGTTAATGAAACTGGTGCAGCTAACCTGGCGATCGCCTGTGCAGCTAATGGAGCCGCATTAATACACGTTTCCACTGATTTTGTATTTGAAGGAAATGACGTGAAACTTCTTATTGAAGATGATGTAGCGAATCCGATCAATGTTTATGGTCAAACCAAATTGGATGGTGAGAAAGCCGTTATTGCATTATTGAAAGAACATTTTATTCTTCGTACGAGCTGGTTGTATTCAGAATATGCCAATAATTTTGTGAAAACCATGTTAAAGCTGGGTGCAGATCGCGATGAATTAAATATTATTGCAGATCAGGTAGGTACACCCACTTATGCCATTGATTTAGCGAATGCTATTTTTGATATCATCAATGCTGATTCTGATGCTTATGGCGTTTATCACTATAGCAACGAAGGGGTAACCTCCTGGTTCGATTTTGCAAAAGCTATTTTCGATATTAGTGATACAAAGGTAAAGGTTAATCCTATTCCTGGTTCAGCATATCCAACTAAAGCCTCCAGGCCTGCGTTTTCAGTTATGGACAAAACAAAAATCAAAAAAACTTTTAATATAGAAATTCCGTACTGGAGAGATAGTTTGGTGGAGTGTATAGCAAAATTGCAGTAATCAGTTAACAGTTAACAATTTTCAGTTAGCAGTTGACAATTAACAGTTGGTGATGACATTAAGAAGTGAATGGATAATTATTGATCAATAAGCAGCAGTCATGACTAATGGCTATTGAACAAATGAACTAATGACAAAAATATGAAAGGTATAATTCTTGCCGGAGGAAGCGGTACACGCTTGCATCCATTAACGCTTGCCTGTAGCAAACAAATGATGCCGGTTTACGATAAACCGATGATTTACTATCCGCTTTCTACTTTAATGTTAGCCGGAATCAAAGAAATTCTAATCATTTCTACTCCACATGACCTTCCTAATTTTGAAAAATTATTAGGTGACGGATCTGCCATTGGCTGTAAACTCAGCTATGCTGTACAGGCAGAGCCGAACGGATTGGCACAAGCCTTTGTGATTGGTGAAGAATTTATCGGTAAGGATAAGGTTGCACTGGTACTGGGTGATAACATCTTTCATGGAGATGGAATGGCAAAACTGTTGCAAGCCAGTTCAGATCCTGATGGTGGCGTGGTGTTTGCCTACCAGGTTTCCGATCCTGAGCGTTATGGTGTAGTGGAATTTGATGCCAATAAGAAAGCCATCTCGATTGAGGAGAAACCAACCTCACCAAAATCTGATTATGCTGTTCCGGGATTGTATTTTTACGACAATGAAGTGGTAGAGATTGCCAAAAATATTATACCTTCTCCCCGCGGCGAGTATGAAATTACAGACATTAACCGGGTTTATCTAGAGCGTGGTAAATTGAAAGTAGGCGTGCTAAGTCGCGGTACAGCCTGGTTGGATACGGGTACATTTACCTCCTTAATGCAGGCGGGTCAATTCGTGCAAATTATTGAAGAACGTCAAGGTTTAAAGATTGGATGTATCGAAGAGATTGCCTATCGCATGGGCTTTATCGATGCGGATCAGCTTAAAGCTATCGCCACACCATTGGTTAAAAGTGGATATGGTTCTTACCTATTGAAACAGATTAAGTAGTTGATGAATATTGTATCAATTATTTAAGATAAGATTTGTTATGTTGAGCTTGTCGAGACACCTGTAAGAACATTTTTACAAGTCTTTCGACAGGCTCAGGATGACGTTAATGGTAAAGCGATAGCAAGATCGTTAGTGCAAAGATCCTGAATCAAGTTCAGGAGGACGATCGCTTTAACCCACCGTTCATATGAATGCAAAATAACAGGTTCGGTGTTGAACAAAGTTGGTGTGTATGACCTGAGGGATGCTTCGATAGGCTCTTGATGAAGAGGCAGCAGATCGTTAAGACAAAGATCCTGAATCAAGTTCAGGAGGACGATCGCTTTAACCCACCGTTCATATGAATGCAAAATAACAGGTTCGGTGTTGAACGAAGTTGGTGTGTATGACCTGAGGGATGCTTCAACAGGCTACCATTGATGTGCTTTGTTAAATCTATTTTTCAGTATCATAAGTTAACGTCAATCATATTGGTTTTTATGAATAAATTATCCCGCAGGATGATAGTAAGTTATTCATTGATAGCAAACGCATTAAAAACACAAGATGATTGATAACACCAACCGAAAGAAGCGAGGTACCCGCAAAGCGGGGTTGTTTATTTGTCTTAGCCAGACGGGCTTATTTTCTTTTGGCACCAAAAGAAACAAAAGTGCCGGCTCGCAATTTTTCTGTTTAAGTCAATAGATAGGCTTAGTCAGTGCCAACCCGAAAAATTGACCATGCCGGTCTAAGAGCAGAACGAAGAAACAGTGGTTTGGCCTTTCTGAATTACTATAGCGATCGCTATAAACATTCGCTGTCATGCAGATGGGTGATTTATTCCATAAAAATCGATATAAGTGATGTTTTTGTAATTAATTGATTTTTAGTTATTTAATTAATTACGTCAATGGTAGATTGTCGAAACATTGTAAAGTATATTTTTTACAAATCCTTCGACAGGCTCAGGATGACATTCGAATTTATGATACAGGCACTTAGTATCCATCAAATCTGTATCGCTGCTTTAATTCCGAAATCAGAATTTAAGCCCTATCTTTGGCTGGATCATCATCATTAATGGATACAAAAAAAAAGATTGCAATCATTGGCCTTGGATATGTTGGCCTACCTTTAGCGATAGAATTTGCCAAATATTTTAACGTTACCGGCTTCGATATTAACGCCAGCAGGGTTAAAAGTTTAAACGAACTGGTCGACTTCACGCATGAGGCCAATCTAAATGACCTTGCCCAGGTATTGCATCCAGTTAAGTCAGGAAAAGGTCTTACGCTCACTTCCAATCTGGCTGATCTTTCCACCTGCAATATCTACATTGTTACGGTTCCAACGCCAATTGATCATTTGAAAAGGCCGGATCTGCAGCCCCTACTTAAAGCCAGCCAGATGATTGGTTCCCTTTTAAAAAGAGGCGATCTGGTTATTTATGAATCAACCGTTTACCCTGGCTGTACGGAAGAAGATTGTGTGCCTGAGCTTGAGCGGATTTCTGGCTTACAATACAACCAGGATTTCTTTTGCGGGTATTCTCCAGAGCGGATCAATCCGGGAGACAAGATCAACACGCTTACCAAAATTAAAAAAGTAACCTCTGGCTCTACGCCTGAAATCGCAGTAGTGGTTAATGAACTTTATGCTACTATCATTACCGCAGGTACCCACCTGGCACCCAGTATAAAAGTTGCAGAAGCCTCTAAGGCCATAGAAAATGCGCAACGGGATGTTAATATTTCATTTGTAAACGAACTGGCCCTGATTTTCGATCGGATGGAGATTGACACGGCTGATGTATTGGCTGCAGCAGCTACAAAGTGGAATTTTCTGAACTATAAGCCCGGCCTCGTTGGCGGCCATTGCATCGGGGTTGATCCCTATTATCTTGCTCATAAATCTGAGGCTTTGGGTTATAAACCCGAAGTTATACTTTCTGGCCGGCGGGTAAACGATAATATGGGCATGTTTGTAGCCAATAAAGTAATTAAAATGCTTGTTGCCCGGAATAAGCAGATTCAACATGCTAAAGTGCTGATTCTTGGTTTTACTTTTAAAGAAAATTGTCCCGATACCAGGAATACCAAAGTAATCGATATTTATAAAGAGCTTCAATCATTCAGCATTCAAGCCGATATTCATGATCCCTGGGCCAATGGCGAAGAGGCGCATCGTGAATATGGAGTTAACCTGGTCCCGGAAGGTGATTTTACGTCGTATGATGCCATCATACTTGCTGTGGCTCATCAAGAATTTCAGAAGATAAATTTCAGTTTGTTAAAGCAACAGGGGGTTATTATTTATGATACCAAGTCTTTCATTAACCGGGATGCTGTTGATGCGAGGCTTTGAAGGAGGGAGAAAGACTAAAGCTAAAAGACTAAAGCGGAAAGGTTAAAGCTGAAAGACTAAAGCTAAAAGACTAAAGCGGAAAGGTCAAAGCTGAAAGATTAAGGCTTAAAGACCAAAGCCTAAAGTTTGTTAGTAAGCAGAAAAAAACAAAAGAAAAGTAAAACAATTACTGCCGCATTTTGTTTTGCCATTAGTTTATCCCATTATTATGATTACTCCAATCGAAATCCTAGGCATTGCTGCTGTAGTTTTTTCAAATATAGTAGCGTATTTTTCCCTGAAGCGTTTAAAAAATATTGAAAAGCGCAGAGTGCTTGACAAGCATAATCAGCTGAATTCTTTAATCTAATTTTCTTCTATTAATATGTTTTTTGCTTCATAATCAAAATGCTACCAGATGGGTATGTCTCCTCGTTTCCTAAAAGACTTAAGTGTTTTGTCAATCGAATAAATTATTCAGTATGTTTGCAGTTCAAAATTTAGAATAGTTTATGAAAGTTGCTTTAATTACAGGTGTAACCGGACAAGATGGGGCGTATTTAGCCGAATTCTTACTTAAAAAAGGTTATTTCGTACATGGATTGAAAAGACGTGCATCATCCTTTAATACTGATCGCATTGATCATTTGTATCAGGATCAGCATGAAAGCAATGTTCGCTTTAAGTTACATTATGGCGATTTAACCGATTCAACCAATTTGATCAGAATTGTTCAGGAAGTACAACCAGATGAGATTTATAATCTTGCGGCCATGAGCCATGTTCAAGTGAGTTTTGAAATGCCCGAGTATACTGCCAACGCCGATGGGATTGGAACCTTACGTTTACTTGAAGCTGTTCGAATATTAGGATTAACTGAAAAAACTAAAATATATCAGGCCTCTACTTCTGAGTTATATGGTTTAGTGCAGGCGGTTCCGCAAAGTGAAACCACACCTTTCTACCCACGTTCTCCATATGCGGCAGCAAAAATGTACGCTTATTGGATTACTGTAAATTACCGTGAAGCTTACCATATGTTTGCCTGCAATGGTATTCTATTTAACCATGAAAGTCCTTTACGTGGCGAAACTTTCGTAACCCGAAAAATTACCAGAGCATCGTGTAAAATCGCTTTAGGTTTACAGCACTGTTTATATCTGGGTAATCTTTCCGCTCAAAGAGACTGGGGACATGCCAAAGATTATATTGAGGCCATGTGGCTAATTCTTCAGCAAGATCGTGCAGAAGATTTTGTAATTGCTACCGGCGTTACCACCACGGTTCGTGATTTTGTTAGAATGAGTTTTGCCGAACTTGGGATTGAAATTGAATTCTCCGGAAAAGATGAAAATGAAAAAGGGGTAATTATTGATATTGATGAACAAGTGATTAAAACACTCGGTTTAAATAGTGAATTCCTGAAACCAGGACAAACGGTGGTTCGGGTAGATCCAAAATATTTCAGACCAACTGAAGTGGATTTATTATTGGGCGATCCTACCAAATCAAAAACTCAACTGGGTTGGGTGCCTAAGTACGACCTTCCTTTGCTGGTTAAAGATATGATTGCCTCCGATCTTAATTTGATGAAAAAAGATGAATACCTGAAACAAGGTGGTTATAAAACGCTTAACTATTTTGAGTAATCCATCATTGGGTGCAGAATTATGGTTTAAAGGTTATTTTGATGATTCAAATTATTGCAGGGGGTATTTTGCTTCAGATAACCTGATCTATTTTTTTAGATGCGGTATTTTTGAAAAAATAAACGCTTTTTTAGTAATTTTATAAATTGAAATCCCAGAAAGACAAGAAAACTAACCATTGCTTTTTGGTAAAATGCATAAATGGTTAGCACAATGATTAAAATTGCCGCTTCTCCAACCATATTTCAATATTCAGATAAGATGTTTAACTTTTTTACAAAAAAAAATAAGATAACTGATATTTCCTGGTTAGGAATAGATATGCATTCGCATATTTTGCCTGGAATTGATGATGGATCTCCAGATGTAGCTACCTCTTTGCGGTTTGTGAAGTCATTGGAGGATCTGGGCTTTCATCAACTTATTGCCACACCTCATATTTTCAAAGAATTATATCCCAATACCAAAATTACAATCGATCAGGCTAAGCTTGCTTTGCAACTTGCCATGGACCAAGCGAAGGTTTCTTTAAAATTAGATTCTGGTGCAGAATACATGATCGATCAGGATTTTGATCTGGAAGCCGAGATGTGTTCTATTCAGGAAAAGTTTCTATTGATAGAGATGTCTTATCTTAATGAAAGCCCGAATATCAGTCAAAGGGTATTTGACGTGGAGATTAAGGGATACCAGCCAATTTTAGCGCATCCAGAGCGCTATATTTTTTATTTTAAAGACAAAACCAAACTCAATCGTTTCAAAGAAAAAGGCTGTTTGCTACAGCTAAACCTTTTATCGATAGTTGGTTATTATGGAAAAGAAGTAAAACAGCTTGCAGAATACCTGTTAAAGGAAAATATGTATGACCTGGCTGGAACAGATTTACACCATGATAAACACCTCAATACTTTGACAGATGCCGTTCAAAGCGGAAAGCTATACGATCTAATTGGTCTGTATCCGTTTAAAAATAAAGAATTGTTTGGTCAAAGCGTTACTGAAACCCTGTAAATTTTTTAATCCATTATCACATTGACTTTGATAAGGTAAAACAGGTGTTAATGTTTTGTGCGTTTCCACACGCAATGAAATAATTTTGTATTTTTGGGGCAACATAGCATATAAATAAAATGATCTTGTGTTGGGTAATGGTTTTTAATGACCTGGCTACACAAATTTTCATAAACTACCTACACATGAAGTTTAAACATTTACTTAAGGCAATTTTAATTTTTTGCGCCTTTATCCTTTCCCATTCCCTATATGCTCAAACCAATTATGCCGATGTAAAGGTAGATGAGCTGAGTGATGCCAAGATCAGAGAATTGATGCAGCGTGCCGAATCCATTGGCTATACCGATGCCCAATTGGAGCAGCTAGCATTGGCACAAGGTATGCCACAAACGGAAATTGAAAAACTTCGGGTGAGGGTAGAAAAGATCAGGAAGCAGGATGGAGGTGGAAATTCGGGGACCAATGGAGATCCTACACTTACCAAACCATTTGTAGATGTAGAGCGTACCAGGGTAAATAATTCGCAAAGTAAAATTGATTCTTTAAAAAGGGTGAATTCGGCTTTATCTTCCAAGGCCCTAGCCAATACTATTGTTCCTGATAAATTAAAAATATTTGGTGAAGAATTATTTGGGTTAAGTACCCAAACCTTTGAACCCAACCTCAGGATGGCTACACCTAAGAGTTATGTAGTGGGGCCGGATGATGAATTGCTAATCGATATTACCGGTGATAATGAAGTAAGCTACAAATCAAAAATAAGTCCGGATGGTAACATCAGAATTCAGTATGTAGGTCTTATTTCAGTTTCAGGCCTCACCATTGAGCAGGCAACTTCTAAAATCAAATCATCACTTTCAGGAACATATCCTGCCTTAAAATCAGGAAGGACCTCCGTATCTGTAACGCTTGGTAATATTAAAAGCATTTCAGTTATTGTAGTAGGCGAAGCCGTAAAACCGGGTTCTTATACCGTATCTTCCCTTTCATCTTTATTTAACGTTTTAAGTACGTCCGGAGGTCCCAATAGTAACGGAAGCTATCGTAATATCCAGGTGATCAGAAATAATAAAGTAATTTATACCGTAGATATTTATGACTTTCTTTTAAATGGAATCCAGAAAGGTAATATTCGCTTGCAGGATCAGGATGTAATTAATATCCCGGTTTATCAAACCCGTATCGAATTATCAGGCGCGGTTAAAAGACCTGCCTATTTTGAAATTAAAGATTCAGAGACACTGGCTGACGCTTTACGTTTTGCAGGTGGATTTGCCAATGATGCCTATTCGGCACAAATTAAAGTATTGCAAAATACCAACAGGGAACGTAAAATTACAGACATTCCAGAGGCGGAATTCAGTACTTATCAACCGAAAAATGGTGATAAGTATATTGTGGAGCGTATTCTCGACCGCTTTGCTAACCGTGTTGAAATTGAAGGTGCTGTTTTCCGTCCGGGTCAATATGAGCTTGATGATCAATTGACGCTTAAAAGTCTGATTCAAAAGGCCGATGGCGTGAAGGAAGATGCTTTCTTAAACCGGGGATATATCTCCAGATTAAACGCAGATAACAGTTTAGCCCTGGTTTCTTTTGATTTGGGTAAGATTTTAGCCGGTACAGAACCCGATATCAAATTACAGCGGGAAGATAAGGTGAGCATCAAATCGATCTTTGAGTTACGCGAAGAGTTCAGGGTAACTATTCAGGGTGAGGTAAGGCAGCCAGGAACATTTGTTTATGCAGCTGGGATGAACCTGGAATCTTTAATTCAGATGGCTGGTGGTTTCAGAGAAAGCGCAACACCTAACAGAATTGAAATCTCCAGAAGGATTAAAAACAGTGATGCTACTTCGGTATCTGCTCAAACGGCAGAAGTGTTTACTGTAAATGTAGATCCGGATTTGAAACTGCAGGATCAGGACTTTACTTTAAAGCCATTTGATATTGTTTCTATCAGAAGTTCAGAGAGCTATCATACGCAGCGTCAGATTAAGATTGAAGGCGAGGTATTGTATCCTGGTATCTATACTGTTACCAAAAAGGATGAAAGAATTTCCGACATTATCAAGCGTGCAGGAGGTTTAAGTCCATTGGCTTACGTAGAGGGTGCTTCATTAAGGCGAACTGGTAAAGGAGATCTTCGGATGGATAGTCTGGAAACCAGAAGAGAAGAAAGAGAGAAGATTTTAAATTTACAACGTTTAAAACAATCTGGCGCCAGAGATACCACCAGCCTGGATAAGGACCTGGAGATTCTGAGAAGTGATCTGGTAGGGATCGACCTTAAAAAAATCATGGGTAAGCCCTTATCCCGCAATGATTTAATTGTGGAAAATGGTGATGTGATCAGGGTACCTAAAGAACTTCAAACGGTACGTGTTACCGGAGAAGTGTTGAAACCAAACAGTATTGTCTATACGAAAGGCAAAAGTTTTACGGGCTATATTAGTGGCTCAGGAGGCTTTAGTTACAATGCCTATAAAAAAGGGGCGTTTATCGTTTATTCAAACGGATCAGTTGCTGCAAACCGGAAGTTTTTATTCTTTAATAATTTCCCACAAGTAAAACCAGGTTCTGAAATTTTTGTACCCAAAAGGGCTGAACGAGAAAAACTCAATGCGGCCACGTTTATTGGGGTATCAACAGGTATAGCCTCACTGGCTGCCATTATTGTTAGTTTATTACGTTAAGCCATGTCTGAAACCAATCATAAAGAAATTACGCTGAAGGAGTTAGCCATTAAAACGAATGAGTGGTTATCTTATCTTCGATCCAAATGGCTGGTTATTTTAATCGGTTGTTTATTCGGTGTTGGATTGGGTTATCTCTATGCCACATATAAAAAACCTAAGTATGTAGCAGTAAGTACTTTTGCACTCGAAGATGCAAATGGAGGAGGTAGCCTTGGGCAAATGGCAGGCCTGGCTTCTATGGTTGGGATTGAAATTGGAGGTTCTGGGAATGGTGGCGTATTTCAGGGCGATAATCTGATTGAACTGTATAAATCAAGAACCATGATTCAGCAGTCACTTTTATCTGAAGCAGACTTTAACGGGAAAAAACAATTGCTGATTGACCGTTACCTGGATTTCAATAATCTGAAAGCAAAATGGCCACAGCATCGTATATTGAAAGATATTAATTTTAAGGTAAGTAAAAATGCACGTTTAAATCGTGCTCAAGATAGTATTTTAGGTGTAGTGGTTAAAGAGATTGGCAAGAGCAACCTTGTTGTAACAAAACCAGATAAAAAACTGAGTATTTTAAAGGTACAGGTAACTTCTAAAGATGAGTTGTTTTCCAAGGCGTTTGATGATGAGATTGTTAAAACTGTAAATGAGTTTTACGTACAAACGAAAACAAAAAAATCACTGCAAAATGTAGCCATTCTACAGCATCAAACTGATTCGGTTAAACGCGAATTAAATGGCGCACTTGCAGGAATGGCCTCACTAACAGATGCCAATCCTAATGCAAACCCCGCGAGGCAGATCTTAAAGGTGCCTTCACAGCGGAGACAGGTAGATGCACAGGCTAATACGGCCATTCTAACTGAATTGGTGAAAAACCTGGAAATGTCTAAAGTATCTCAACGCAAGGAAATGCCGTTGATCCAGATGATTGATGCCCCGGTTTTACCCTTAACCAAATTAGCCACTACAAAAACACAGGGTATGATAACCGGGTTTTTTCTGGCAGGTTTTTTAATGTCTCTGATGTTACTGGTAAGGAGAGGATTTTTATTGATGATCAAATAATGCATGTCTGGCTTAAAGAAAAATATTGCCTTTAATACGCTCTTATCTGTTTCTCAAATCTTATTTCCACTTGTCACCTTTCCGTATGCATCCAGAATTCTGGGGCCAGCAGGAATGGGAGCGGTAAACTTTGCAGACAATTTTATCACTTACTTTTTGATATTTTCAGCACTTGGAATTCCATTGTATGGGGTTAGGGAGATCGCCAAAGTGAAGAATGACTCCATCGCACTTGGGCGGGTTTTTTCTGCACTCATTTTTATTCACCTCCTCACGTCTATTGTTTCTATTGTAATTTTGCTGGTGATCAGTTTGTCCAGTGAAAAGTTATCCGCTAATTTTCAGCTCTATCAAATCGGGATGGCCATTTTACTCGGTAATGTTTTCATTGCCGAATGGTTTTTCCAAGGGATAGAAAAGTTTAAATACATCGCTATCCGAACGGTTGTTATCAGGTTATTTACCATAGGTCTACTTTTTGCTTTGGTACATTCTGTTGCAGATCGCAATACTTATTATGCCTTGAACCTGGTGGCGACCTTGCTTGCGGCGGCCACCAACATGTATTCAGTTAGCAAGATGGTGAAAATCTCTTTTAAAAATCTGGAGTTAAGGCATCATCTCAAGCCCCTTTTTATTATTTTTTCAAACAGTATTATCACTACTATTTACCTGGTTTTTGATACCATTATTCTTGGCTTTTTAACGGCTGATGTTCATGTTGGTTACTATTCCGCAGCGATGCGCATCAGTAAAATTTCTTTGGCTGTGATTGGCGTTTTATCGGCCGTATTGTTGCCCAGGCTTACGGTTGCGTTTAAAGAAGAAAACTGGGCAGAAGCCAAAACGTTATTGCACAAATCGATCAACTTTGTGGTATTCCTCAGTATCCCTATCGCTATAGGAACCTATTGTTTATCAGAAGAAATTATCAGACTATTTGCCGGAGACAAATACCTGCCAGCTGTAAGTGCTTTACAAATTCTAAGTTTCATCGTTATCTTTGTGGGTATGGCCCAGGTTTTTGCACATCAGATCCTATTGCCATTACACCAGGAAAGGAAAATTCTTTATGCTTCACTTTTTGGCGTATTGGTTAGCCTTGGTTTGAACTTTCTTTTAATCCCGGTATATAAGCAAAATGGTGCCGCCATCAGTTCCCTCGCTACTGAGTTTAGTGTTACGCTTTTGTTATTCTATTTCTCGTTTAAGCTGTTCCAGGTGAAATTTCCCTTTGTAGAAACGCTGCAAGCCTTGCTTACCTCCGCTTTATTTTTTCTGATTAAAATAATGGTTTTAAAGATCAGTACGTTGCCAATTGTGGTGGTGGTGGTGACAGTTCCCCTATCCGGTTTACTTTATCTTTCTATGCAGGTGTTTGTTTGGAAGAATAAAAATGTATTGGAGATTTTGTCTGGCTTTGGTCCTTTAAAATTCCTTCAAAAAATATAGTTATGAAAGCTTGCATCGTAATTCCTATATATGCCGATCAGATTCGTCCATTTGAACAGATTTCTATGGACCAATGTTTCCGGATATTGGGTAAGCACGACATCTGTTTCATTTTACCCAAAAGATTGGAGGCATTTATCAAAAACAACCAATATGTGCTTACCAACCAGGCACAGTATGAAACTTTTGATGACCATTTTTTTGCCGATATCCCTGCCTATAACCGTCTAATGAAATTTGATGGATTGTATAAACGTTTTCTTCCATACGAATTTATGCTTATTCATCAATTGGATGCCTTCGTTTTTAAAGACGAATTGATCGACTGGTGCAAGAAAGGTTATGATAATATTGGCGCCCCATTGTTTGAAGGATATGATCTGGCTAAAACCGATAGTAAGTTGGTAAGTTTAGGAAATGGTGGATTCTGCCTCAGAAACGTTCGGAAATGTTATGATGTAGTACGTCAGTTTAAAAAACTTCAATTCATCCGGACATTTGATGATGAAAACAGGCCGTTCTACATCAACTTCTACCGTTACGTGAAGCATCAGATGGTTTATATCTATTCAGGTTACCCCTTTCAGCCCATTATTAACGAGGATTTATTCTGGGCAGAGGTTATACCTCAGAATTTTTCTGATTTCAATATGCCTGAGATAACAGAAGCCATGAAGTTTAGCTTCGAAGTTAACCCAGAGGTACTTTTTGAAATGAATAACCACGAACTGCCCTTTGGTTGCCATGCCTGGTGGAAATACAATCTTGGCTTTTGGCAAAAATATATTAACCAATTTGGCTATGATATTAAGGTTGACTAAAGTTTATAAAAATTTGCACATTTGTAATCTATGGGAATAAAACTGCGCCTGTTACAATCCAATGATGATGAATACTTTCTTGATTGTATCGATGAGTTATACCGTACAATAGAGAAAGCGCCGTCAACTTTTGACACCCAGCGGATACTGGTTAAGCATTCCCGGTTTAAGTCTTTCCTAGTTCGGAAACTGGCCTTATGTCCATTCTTATTTAAGTTAAGGCCTCGCTTTGGGCATGAAGAAGCTATAAATTTCGTTTCGATGATTAGCGGCGATTTCAGGTTGCTGATTCCCTACGCCTTTACGACCAAGCTGAATTTTATTTATATGTATGATGTTTGGCCAAGATTTCACCCGTGGATTTTTCCACTGCTTGATTTTTTTAACGTCCGGTATGTTTTCTTTTCTTCGAAGCAGGTTTTAGAAAACTTCAATCAAAATTATAGTCACGTAAAATGTAAAGCCATCTGGCTCCCTGAGGCATTATCTGTAAAAGATTATCAATTCAAAGCTGTTGAAGAAAGAAATATTGATGTACTTGAATTTGGCAGAATGTACTATGAATACCATGATCGGATTGCTCCAATTCTGGCTGCGCAAGGCAAGCATCACATTTACCGAAAACCCGATATGACCTTGCTTTTTCCTGATAAAAAAAGCTTTACAAACGCTTTGGCATCGACAAAGGTGGTGATCTGTGTACCATCCAATATCACCAATCCTGAGCGGGCAGAATATATCTCTTCTATGACGTTGAGGTATCTTCAGGCCATGGCGGCAAAGTGTTTGATCGTGGGAAATCTGCCGTCAGATATGGAAGAGCTTTTCGGATATAATCCCATTGTTGAAATCGATATGGCAGATGCCGGAAATCAGTTGCTTGAAGTACTGGCCCATTATGAGGATTACCAATCACTGATCGAAAAAAATTATGAACACGTGATCCGCCACCATCAATGGGAAAATCGTTGGGAGATTATTAAAGATAAAATACAGGAAGCTTTATGATGGAACCCTTGGTAAGTATCATCATACCCTCTTTCAATTACGCACACCTGATTATTGAAACGCTGGAAAGCATTGTTTGCCAATGTTATAAAAGTTGGGAATGTATTGTTGTTGATGACGGCTCTACTGACCAAACTACTGCAGTTGTAAGGGCGTTTATGGCCGAGCACCCAGGCTACGACATTATTTTCCACCCTGTAAAAAATGGTGGTACTTCTGCGGCAAAGAATATTGGAATTAAATTGGCAAAAGGCAAATACCTGCAGTTTTTAGATGCCGATGATTTGCTAAGTGAAGATAAATTAAGGATCCAGGTAGCGTTGGCAGAAGCAGCTCATGCGGGTTTGGTATTTTCGAAAGCCGTCTTTTTTATAGATGATGCTTCCGGGCGCCAAGTGCTTCAAAAATATCCGGATGGTTTTCTGGCTACTGAAAGTTTGCGTGATGCTGCACTGCTGAAGCGGCTGGTGATCAACAACGTATTCACCATTAATAGTCCACTGGTAACAAAAGACCTTATTGTAGCAGCAGGCCTATTTGATCCGGAATTGAAGAATAACGAAGACTGGATGTTGTGGTTCAAAGTTGCACTACTCCATCCTCATTTTATTTTTGATGGAGATGATCGCTCTGTTGCCTGGATCCGATTACACGGAAGTAGTGCCATTAATAATAAGAAAAATATGTTTTTGGGTGAGGTTGTGGTTAGAACTAATATAGATGTGGCGCTTTCTGCATTAAATATCAGCCCTGAAAACACTTATTTAAAAAGGTTAAACCTGGATTTACTGGCCCTTCATGAGGTTAGGTCTCTTGAAATTTCGAAAGGTCTCCGTTATATTTTCAGTAGTTTTGCCAGAGACCCGTGGCATGGCGGCGTATTGTTAACGAAAGGAATGTTAAGATTGGGAATCAGGTTATATAGAAATATCAGATAAATGGTTATTAAACCCTACATATTAATCCTAATTATTGCTGCATTTCTTTTTGTAGACATTTACCTTTTGGTGAGATACGCTTCCTGGGACTGTGCGATTGAAGAACTGGTTCCTTTTGCCCTATTTTTAGTTATTGCCGAGGGATTATCTATTTTCTCCATTGTTCGTTTCGGCCAAATTATCAATCCCTTTACGATTTACAGCATTTTCGTTTACATTGCTGGTTTTTCATTTCTCATCGTTTCTGATCGACAGGTAGATTATGAGTTACAATTTGCCTTAATCATGATTTTCAGTGTGGTATTCTTCATTATCGGTGGATTAGTGGCGATGAAAACCTATTCTTTTAGCCTCCGAAACTATATTCCGCCATTGAGTAGCCGGGTAAGTTTAGCCTTTTTGTTGCTTGTATTCGTTGCTGGTATTGGGGTATTTATACTAGAGGTGGGCCAGTTGGGCTATTTGCCCGTATTGAATTTAGGTAATGCAGCCGTATACCAGGATATCAATGAAAATGAAGTTACGCCCTTGCACAACTTTATCGTATTAAATTCGGTATTGCCGGCCATGTTTTACATTCTTTTTAAAAAGAAAACACTTCGTTTCTGGCAATTTATTGCACTGAGCCTAGTCTGTGGTTTTATTATCCTTAATTTCTTTAGCAGGCAGATTATTGTGCTCTTTTTCTTCTCTATGCTTATTGCCTACAGTTATTATAAAACCATTCCGCTACTTAAATTATTTTCTATCGGTGCGGCCTGTATTGTGTTGTTCATCGTTTTAGGTCAATTGCGGGGCAGTTCATCAGATGAAGGGAACGAAATGTCTGTGAATGAATTTTTAAGAGATTATGGTGATATCACCAAGCCTACCAATATTATCGAAACTTATCTTTCCTTATATGGCGCAGTAAACTTCTCTGCCGGGAACGAAATTGTAAGTACCGCCTTGCGGGATGATTATGTGAGTTATGGCGCTTACTCGGCCAGACCAATCATTACCGTTTTGCCCATTGATAAAAATGCTATCTATCCTCCGCTATATAGTTCTTATACTAAAATCGGAACGTACGTTGTAGATCCTTTTCTCGATTTCAGGTGGTTTGGTGTAGTGGCACTGAATTTCCTTTACGGTTTCCTGTCGATGAACTCCTTTAAAAATTACATCGCTAAAAATGGTGAATACTATATTGTAGAATGGTCTTTGTTTATCTTCTGCATCTTTATGAGTTCTTTCACCAATTTTTACCACATGTTTTTTGTTGCTTTCTTTTTTATTGTTAACCGGATTGCCATAAAATAGGATGGAACAGCCTGTTTTAACCATACTCATGGCCACCTATAACGGTGCCGAATACCTGGAAAGGCAACTGAATAGTATTTTAAATCAATATTATCGCAGTTGGGAATTGGTTATTCGTGATGATCAATCTACTGACAAAACCCTGCAGATTATTCAATCCTATGTGGAAAAAGACCACCGAATTAAATTGATTACTTGCGGCACGGCACATGGATCGGCTTGCCGTAACTTCTCCGAACTTTTTGGTTGGGCATACGACCAAAATAAATCTTATATTTTATTTGCCGATCAGGATGATATCTGGTTGCCGCAGAAACTGGAGCGCTCTTTGGCCGGGATGTTGCAGCATGAAAAACGGTATCCTGCTGATTATCCCTTATTGTGTTATTCCAACCTCCGTTTTATTGATGGGCAAGATCAGCATATTGAGGCCAGATTGCCTTTACCTTCTGAATTGAAGCTGGAAGTGCTGATGAATGAAAATTATGCATGGGGTTGTACGATGATTTTAAACCGGGCCGCGATTCAAAAAATAAAACATATTCCGGTTGATGCGGTTAACCACGATTATTATGTAGCCCTTGTGGTCTCTGCCTTTGGCAAAAATATTCTAATTAATGAAGAGCTGATTCTTTACCGGCAGCATCAAAAAAATGTAAGCGGCAATGTAGATAAGATGACTTTCAGGAGTCGCTTTAACCGGTATTTTAAAGATACGGAATATATGTTGAAGCCCCTGATTGATAATTACCGTTTGGTTCAGTCGTTTTTTGACCGCTATCAGGGCGAGCTCCATGATCAGCAGAAAACAATGATCAGTGATTTTTTGCAGCAGTACCAAAAAAGCTTTCCAGCTTTGTTTCTGGCGATGTGGAAACATCATATTTTCAAAATAGGATTGGGTAAAAATGTGGTGTACTTTTACACTTTATATCTCCTTAGGAAAAAAGTGATGGCACATGTTAACGTGGGAAGTACCTCATGAAAATACATTTCGATAATATTATATACAGCCTGCAAAGGGCAGGTGGAATTTCTACCTACTGGTCTGAACTTATCTCGAGGTTACTGCGGGATCAGCATGAGGTTTCTTTTACAGAGTTGCCCCACCAGAATATTTCCCGGTTGGCTTTAGACATTCCTGAACAATATTTATCGCAAACCAGGGGTAAGCGTGTTTTGCTCAATCGCTTCAAAGTTTTGCCTTTGGCTAAAGAAAAAGATCCATTTATTTTCCACTCCAGTTATAACCGCATTACCCGAAACCCGAATGCCCGACAGGTAATTACCATTCACGATTTTGTGCATGAGCAATTTTATCGCGGCCTGCGTAGATATCTGCATCTTCATCAAAAAAACAGAGCGATCCTTGCCGCTGAAAAAATAATTGTTATTTCTGAGCATACCAAGCAAGATTTACTGCATTTTCACCCTTATTTAAAAGCGGAGCAAATCTCCGTGATTTATAATGGGGTTTCGGATGATTTTTATCCATTGGAGACCGTATCGGATACCTCTTCTAAGCCCTACCTTTTATTTATTGGTTCGAGGGCGTACTATAAAAACTTCCATTTTGCTATTGAACTTCTGTACAGGCTTAGCGATTTTGATTTTTATATTGTAGGCTCTGCGCTTACTGATCAGGAAATCCGGTTGTTGAATCAAAAAATTCCTGGTCGGTGGAAATTGTTTACCCATATAGACAACCCGCAGCTGAATCAGGTTTATAATGAAGCCTATGCTTTAATTTATCCATCTTCATATGAGGGTTTTGGCATTCCATTGCTCGAAGTAATGAAAACCGGAACTCCTTTTGTAGCTTTAAATAAATCTTCCATTCCAGAGGTTGCCGGAAATGCCGGCATTTTGGTAGATGAGCTTGATCTTGATGCTTTTGAAGAGGCGATACTGCGTATTCGGGGGAACGAAGCGTCGCTTCGGGCATTGGGGCAACAACAGGCTGGTCAATTTTCCTGGGAGAAATGTTTCCAGGAGACCTTACAGGTATATCATGAATTAGGACAATGAAGATTTCAATTATAACTGTCGTTTACAATAACCATAAAACTATTGAAACGGCTATTCAGTCTGTTTTAGGACAACGTTATCCGAACGTGGAATATATTATTATTGACGGAAAATCGACAGACGGAACTATCGATTTGATTCACCGTTATGGTCGTTCAATCAGCAAAGTGATTTCCGAACCCGATCAGGGCATTTACGATGCCATGAATAAGGGTATACAACAATGCACCGGTGAGGTGATTGGTATCTTAAATTCGGATGATGTTTATGCAGATGAAAATGTTTTAAGTGCGGTAATGAATGCCTTTGCTGAAGACCAGCATTTAGATCTGCTCTATGGTGATCTCGTTTATGTTAAAAATAACGATCTTAATCATGTGGTGCGAAAATGGACTTCTAAATCTTTTTACCCTAAATTTTTTGAAGACGGGCATGTACCGCCTCACCCTTCGTTGTTTATCAAAAGGGCCGTTTATGATCAGGTCGGTTTGTTTAACCTGGAGATGCGTTTGGCTGCCGATTATGAATTTATGCTGCGGCTGTTCAAGCTTCATGCATATAAAAGCAAATATTTAAACCGCCTATTTGTGAAAATGCGTTTGGGTGGCGCAACAAATGCGAGTATAAAAAATATCATTAATGGTAACCTGGAAATTTTAAGGGCATGGAAAATCAATCATTTGAAAGCGCCCTTTCTGCTTATGCCCAGGAGAATTGCCAAAAGATTAATTCAATTTGCGAAATGAAGATCATTTTAACAGGCGCGAATGGCTTTCTTGGGAAAGCGATTTATCATCATTTTTCGGCAGAGACCGTATTCCGGTTAAGCAGAACTGAAGGTGAACTGATTGGTAATCTGGAACATGATCTCCCTGAGCTTCCTCTTGTTGAGTTAGTAATTCATGCCGCTGGCAAAGCACACTCCGTGCCGCGAACAGCGCAGGAAAAGGAAGCTTTTAAAAATGTAAATGTAGCAGGGACCAGGCGTTTGCTCACCGCTTTGAGCAAATTAACTACTTTGCCAAAATATTTTGTTTTTATCAGCTCTATCGCCGTTTATGGGTTAGAAAAGGGGGAGCTCATAGATGAGGATCAACCTTTAGCGGCCACAGATCCCTATGGGAAAAGTAAAATTGATGCGGAGGCCTTAGTTGCCAGCTGGTGCAAGGAACATCATGTGGTTTGTAGTATTTTGCGCTTGCCGCTGCTGGCCGGTAAAAATCCACCGGGCAACCTTCAATCTATGATTAATGCCATCAAAAAAGGCTATTACTTTGATATCAATGTGGCTAATGTTCAAAAGAGTATGGTGCTGATTGATGATGTGGCTATGTTTATTGAAAAGGTTTATCAAATTGGTGGCATATTTCACCTCACCGATGGTTATCACCCTACCTTCAGGGAGATTTCAAACCTGATTTCTAAACAGCTCCATCAAAAAAATGCAGTGGTGATGCCTTATGCTTTAATGAAAGCCGTTGCATTTGTGGGCAATTTTTTAGGACCCAAATTCCCTTTAAACCGCAAAAAACTTGATAAGATGACGAATACTTTAACTTTTTCAGATCAAAAAGCAAGAACAATTGTAGGCTGGCAACCTCAGCCAGTGCTTGCAAACTTTACTATATGATTGATTTTACACTCCTAATTTTTACCATTTTTTTGTTCGGGGTTATGTTATTATACCTCCGCATTGCAGATCGAAATGGTATTATAGACCGGCCCAATGCCCGAAGTTCTCATTCCATCCATACCATCAGGGGTGGGGGAATTATTTTTCCACTGGCTATGGCTTTTGAATATGCCTTTTCTGGCTTTCATTATGGATGGTTTATATTGGGTTTGGTCCTGATCAGTGCCATCAGTTTCCTCGACGACCTTAAACCACAGGATGCTAAATTGCGGTTCAGTGTACATCTCATTGCTGTGGCCTTGCTGTTTTATCAGCTTAACCTTTTTAATTTCCCCTGGTACCTGATTGTTGTGGCTTTAATTTTTGTTATCGGGAGTATTAATGCGGTGAATTTTATGGATGGGATCAATGGAATTACCGGCGGCTATGCTTTACTTACCTTGCTTACCCTGTTGTATATTAACTTCAACGAAACACCGTTTGTTGATCAAATGACGCTGACGGTTGCGATGCTTGCGGTGCTGGTATTTAACTTTTTTAATTTCCGGAAAAATGCCAGGTGCTTTGCAGGAGATGTAGGAAGCGTAAGCATTGCCTTTATTGTGCTTTTTTTTATTTTGAAGCTTATGATTGCGACCCATGACCTAACTTATATTTTACTGCTACTGGTATATGGATGGGATGTGGTGAGCACGATCTTTTTCAGGTTGATCAGAAAAGAAAATATTAGTGAAGCGCACCGAACACATTTTTATCAATTCCTGGCCAATGAGAAAAAAATTCCCCATTTAAACGTTGCCATTGGGTATTGTGTGGTTCAATTGGGGGTGAACATTTGGTTAATTTGCTGTTCAATAAACAATTTATCTTATCTTGCGCTGATTTTAATCATAACAGGTACGTTTATTGTGGTGTTGCGGTTGATCATTCAAGGCAAAGGCCAGTTGATCTATCGTAACCATGCAGCTAATAGTTAAGAAAACCCGGTGTTTAGCAAAGTTAATATAGTACCCCGCTGGCTAATTTTCATCATAGATTTGATGATTTGCCTTATCTCCCTCGGAGTTGCCTATTTTATTAGGTATAATTTTGACATCACCGACCTGGATGTGATCTACTTTAGCCGCAGTGCTTTGGTCACCATCGCTATCAACATTATTGTTTTTCTATCTGTAAAATCCTATAGCGGGATTATCCGTTATACCAGCGCCCAGGATACCTTTCGCATTTTGTTTGCGGTGGTACTGAGTAGCGCCGTTTTGTTTATATTAAATGTAAGTATTCTTGCCTTTACTACTAAGATGCTGATCTCTAATATTATTGTGGTGGTGTATGGTCTGGTTAGTTTTGTAATGCTCATTACCTATAGAATCCTGATCAAGTACTTTTTTACCTATGTTAAGAATCTGAACCTGGATAAAATGCGGGTGGTGATTTATGGTGCCGGTGAAGCGGGTGTAGCCACTAAAAGAACATTCGACCATGATAACCGGGTAAATAAGAATATTGTTGCTTTTGTAGATGACGATGTGCGGAAAGTTGGAAAGACCATTGATGGCGTTAAGATTTTAGATGCAAAAGAATTAAAATTATTAATCTCGAACAGGGAGATAGATGAACTTATTTTTGCCTCCTTCAGTATCCCGATCGATGTCAAAAATGAAATTGTTGATGCTTGTTTAGCTTACGATGTAGTGGTGTTAAATATCCCGCCATCGAACGTTTGGATAGATGGTAAGCTACAGTCTTCGCAAATTCAAAATTTAAATATAGAGGATTTACTCAACCGGAAAACCATTGAAATTGATGTTGAGGGCATCCGCAGTCAGATTAAAAACAAAAGGATTTTAATTACAGGAGCTGCCGGATCTATCGGCAGCGAAATTGTAAGGCAGTTGCTGAAGTTTGAACCCAGTTTGATTATCTTAAATGATCAGTCTGAAACGGCATTACATGATCTTTACCTGGAGCTGGAAGAGTCTAATCAAAATTCTAATTATCACGCCGCCGTAGGCGACGTAAGAGATATCAAAAGAATGGAGCATTTGTTTCAAACCTATAAGCCACATTTCGTTTATCATGCAGCAGCCTATAAACATGTGCCTTTGATGGAAGATAATCCTTGCGAAGCCATTAAAACCAATGTAATGGGCACCAAAATTGTGGCCGACCTGTCTGTAAAATATGGGGTGCGCAAGTTCGTGATGATCTCTACCGATAAGGCGGTTAACCCCACCAACATTATGGGTGCCTCCAAAAGAATTGCAGAGATTTACGTGCAATCTTTAAACAACACATTAATTAATCAAAATCATATTTTCAGTAACGGATTAAGTTATATTAACGAACTGAATGTTCATCCAATCACCAAATTTATAACCACCAGATTTGGCAATGTACTGGGCTCAAACGGCTCCGTTATTCCCAGGTTTAAACATCAGATTGAAAAGGGAGGTCCGGTTACGGTTACCCATCCGGAAATTACCCGTTATTTTATGACCATACCAGAGGCCTGCCGTTTGGTTTTGGAGGCTGGAAATATGGGTGTTGGGGGTGAGATTTTCATCTTCGATATGGGTAAATCTGTTAAAATTGTGGAGTTGGCGAAAAAAATGATCCGGTTAGCCGGACTTATACCCAACCAGGACATTAAGATTCAGTACACTGGTCTTCGGCCGGGGGAAAAATTGTTTGAAGAACTGTTGAATGATAATGAAAATACCATGCCGACTCACCACCATAAAATTATGATTGGGAAGGTGAGGGAATATATATTTAATGATGTAGAACAACACATCTACAAATTAATCAACTGTGCCAAATTGAACGATAACAGACAAGTAGTGGTGATGATGAAACAATTGGTGCAGGAATACAAAAGCAATAATTCCATTTACGAAGAACTAGACCATACGGATGAAAAAAACTAATGCGCCACTTATAATTTTATTGTTTGCTATCCTTACCTTATTCGCCTTGAATAATGTTGCACTTGCACAAACACCAAACCAAAATATTCCCTATTCTTATCAATTCTATCAGAAGTTAAATCCTTCTGTTTATGATATCAATTCTAGTTTCCACAGTTCCATCAGGGGGTTTTATGCTGATGACAGTGTTTTGGTTGGCCAATATCAATCCTTAATGAAACTTGGTGTAGATAGCCTGAATAAAAGGAGCTGGATCAGAAGAAAGCTTACGGATGAACATCTGGTGAATTTTAATGGCGATGATTACAATGTTTATATTGATTTCCTGCCCGATTTTCAAATTGGAAGGGAGTTTAAAGAAAGTAAAACTACCTGGTTAAATACAAGGGGTTTCCAGATTGGTGGCGATATTGGAAAGCAATTTTCTTTCTATGCCAGTGCTTATGAAAATCAGGGTGTTTTCGCCAATTACGTAACCGATTTCATCAACACGAACCAGGTTGTACCAAGTGAGATGACAGGTAAACTGGATGGAAAAACAAAAGACTGGTCGTACGCTACCGCTTTACTTTCCTTCACTGCTAATAAACATTTAAATATTGCCCTGGGTTATGATAAAAACTTTATTGGAGATGGTTACCGTTCGATGTTGCTTTCTGATGTGGCCGCCAACTACTCTTTTTTAAGGTTGAGGGCTACTTTAGGTAATGTGCAGTATCAAACGATATTTGCTTATATGCTAGACCCAGGCGCGGAAAGATTTACAGAAGACCGGAGGTTAGGTGATCGTGGAAAGTGGATGGCTGCTCATTACCTTGACTGGAACATTACTAAACGTTTCTCTGCAGGATTTTTCCAGGCGGTAACCTGGGCTGATGCTGAGAAAGAAGGGAAAAGGGGTTTCGATTTTAATTACGCACATCCATTTATTTTCCTGCGTTCTGTGGAAAGTGCTAATACCACTTCTCCGGATAAAATGCGTTTAGGCGTTAATTTAAAATATGAGATTTTGGATAAAACTACTGTTTACGGTCAGTTTATGTTTGATGAGTTTACAGCTAAAGAAATTTTTTCGAGCAATGGTTACTGGGCCAATAAACATGCTATTCAGGTTGGTTTCAGGGGCTCCGATTTATTTAAAGTCCCCCGCTTAAATTATCTGGCCGAATTTAATACCGCGAAGCCTTATACCTATGCGCACTTTGATCGGGTATCTAACTATGCCGCTATGAACCAGCCACTGGCGCATCCATTTGGTGCTAATTTCAGGGAATTTTTGGGCTTGTTGAATTATAGCTACAAACGATTTGATTTTCAAGGCCAAATGATTTATGCCAATTATGGTGCAGATCCGGCAGGCCTGAATTATGGTAAAAACATCTTTTTAAGTTATGAAACCCGTGTACAGGATTATGGGGTGAATACCGGTCAGGGAATAAAAACAAACCTATTCTTTACTGAAGCTAAGGTTTCTTACCTGATTAATCCAAAGTATAATCTTCGTGCAGAGATAGGTGGGATTATCAGAAGGGAATCTTCGGCACTTACTGCTCAAAATACAGGATTGGTTACTTTTGGTTTAAGAAGCACGTTCAGGAATTTATATAGGGATTTTTAACCCCTATCCGCCTATCGGCACCTTTCCCCTGAAGGGGTAAGGGCGTGTAATAAGGATTTTTTGAGGCGAGGTGGTTAACACCTATTTGACTGTCGGCACCTTTTCTTGAAGGAGAAAGAGTGCGTAATAATATTGATTATTTAAAATGATATTTCTTTGTCTTAGCCAGACGGGCGTCTTTCTTTTTCTTGATAAAAAGAAACAAAAATCAAGGCTTGCATCCTTTCTTGAATAGCAGCATCGAAATCCTTAGAGCGGCAATATGAGGCTTAGTCTTTGCTGCAGTCCAGCCCTCGCTGCATATTTCCTTGGTTATTGGGGATTTGAAATTTTGTGCAAGAATTTCAATGTGCTTTTCTGCGAAATCCTGCCAGGCCGGATGGCGTAATGGGTGAGGATAGTGGTGGGTTAATGTTTGTTTAGCAGGGCGGTGAGGCCCCTATTTACCTGTCGGCACCTTTTTTTGAAGGAGAAAGTGCTAATGATAACATTCACTAACTGCGGATGGGGCACCAATGGGCATAGAACTAAAAGTAACTTACCATTCGGTAAAAAAGTTGAGCATGCCTAAGAAACGGTCTAAATTTCATAAACGAAGATCAACTTGCGAAGTTTTGGTGGCCTTTTTTGGGGAGATACTTCGAAAGTTTGTGGTATTATCATCAAAACTGACGAAATTCTTCAGCGCACAGGCTTTGGAAATTTCGTAAGTTAATGAATTATAATTTTTAGACAGCTTCTAAGAGACTGTCTAAATTTCATAAATGAAGATCAACTTGTGAAGTTTTGGTGGCCTTTTTTGGGGAGATACTTCGAAAGTTTGTGGTATTATCATCAAAACTGACGAAATTCTTCAGCGCACAGGCTGTGGAAATTTCGTAAGTTGATGAATTATAATTTTTAGACAGCTTCTAAGAGACTGTCTTAATTTCATAAACGAAGATCAACTTGCGAAGTTTTGGTGGCCTTTTTTGGGGAGATACTTCGAAAGTTTGTGGTATTATCATCAAAACTGACGAAATTCTTCAGCGCACAGGCTTTGGAAATTTCGTAAGTTGATGAATTATAATTTTAGACAGCGCCTAAGTGAAGCAAATGCTGAAAAAAAATCAGCGGAGTTTGACGTTTTAGGATAAGAAACAAAACCCGGGGATGTGGGGCGGGTTTTGTTTTTTAACAGCAGGTTGCGGCCATGGCGAGTGGGGCAATGAGGCAAATTTTTCTTATCAATTCGAGATCGATGCCCGAATAATTTGCATACTCCTCGAAGGTAATGTACTGGTCTTTGCGTTTATTTAACAAAAACCGTAAATTTCTGAGCACTCTTTGTGCCTGGGCCAGGCTCTTGCCAGTTAAAATACTAACATCTTTCGGATAAATACATACTCTTTTCATGTGTTGTTGAGTTAAACCGCAACAGTATGGAGGTGCCCTACTTATCGGCATAAGCGCGAAAGTATCCTTCCTAAGCAGTAATAAAAGAATGACGACTAATGCGGCCTAATATCTATAAAAATTTTATTTTTTCCAACTCACAAATACTGTTTAAAAATGCAATTCTGTATTAAAAGTTATATAAACTGCAAAAGCTTCATTTTGAAACCCAGGGTTTTTGCTTTTGCCGCAATTTTGTAAGCAGATGTAAGACTATATATTATGGCACGTCAGGAAGGAATTATTAAATTAAATGGAAGAATCGGGGATTTGACCTTTTACAAAACAAGAGATGGTTATTTAGCAAGAGAAAAAGGTGGCATCAGTGCCAGCCGTATTGCAGGTGACCCTAAGTTTGAACGAACCAGGGAGAACATGGCTGAATTTGGCCGCGCAACCAAAGCCGGAAAGTTTATGCGGATTGCTTTTAAAACCTTGACCAGCCAGCTGGCTGATTCGAGAATTAGCAACAGGCTGATGAAGGAGATGCTGAAAGTAATCCAGGCCGACTCGGTAAATGAGCGTGGGTTAAGAATGGTTTTAGATGCAGAAACCGAATTGTTAACAGGCTTTGAGTTTAACATTAAAGCACCAATTGGTACCACCATTAATGTACCGTACGAGGCTTTAATTGACCGGGCCACCGGGGTATTAAGCATTACTTTGCCAGCTTACAGTGCCAGAGACCTGATTAATTCGCCACAGGGTTCTACCCATTTCAAATTAAGCGCTGCTTCTGCTGCAATTAATTTTGAAGAGGAGCGTTTTCAGCTTGATGTAGTGGAAAGTGAAATGATGAGTGTAAAGGACATTGCTGTGGCCGCTTCGAGATTAGATTGTCAATTGACAGCTGGTAGCACAAGCCCCTTGTTTTTACTGTTAGGGATTAGCTTCTATCAAAGGGTTAATCAAGTTGATTATCCATTGAGCAATGGGGCGTTTAACGGTTTAACGCTCGCCAGAATCCAAGGTGTTTAATGGAGTTGTTATTAAACCGAACCTATGGGGAAGGTGGTACCAATGGCAAAATCAGCTACCAGGGTAAACTGATCTGCGAGAGCATTGAATTGCCGTGGCGAAACAACAAGCGTAACATTAGCTGTATTCCGGAGGGTAGGTATTTACTGGTTAAACGGCAACATAGCCAGCATGGTTTGCAACTTGCGCTGAGTATTGTACCTAACCGCGAGGCGATCCTGATCCACCCGGCAAACTTTGCGCTGCGCGAATTGCAAGGTTGTATTGCTCCTGTAAGCAAAATTACGGGCGAAGGTCAGGGAACTTACAGCAGGATTGCACTGGAAAGGTTGCAGGGATTGGTTTATCCCGCACTGGATGCAGGAGAAAAGGTGTTTTTGGTTATCACCTCTATAAAATAACCTTACTGACGCGGGGGCGGTGCCCGCCCCGCATTAGTTTTATTTGCTGTATTGGCTCAAACGTGCAGCTGTAACTAAAATTGAAAAGTAACATTCAAAATGGTGTGATCAAGCCTTCGGGGAAAGGCTGGTTACCAATGGTTAAAAAATCTATCCAGCTCGCTGGTAGCGCTGCAACGGTATTGCTGGCCTCGCCGCTGAAGTTACCTGGTAAAATTTTTATCCTTGCGCAGTATATCGCCGTTATTGCCGGCATTGTTAAAGTAACAGGAAAAGATGAATAGTGCGGAAACGAAAATGGGCGTGTTGGGTGGTGTCTCTTTTAGTTTAATGGGGCAAATTCAAAGCACCGTGATGCAAACCATTCTGCTGGCCGCACTGGGTGCAACAGTTAGTTTTTTCATCAGCCGATTTTTACAATGGCTTATTAAGATTAAAGACCGCAAATAGTAACTGTAATTATTTAGTGAAGGAACGGGTATGCAGAGGTGCATACCCGTGTTTTTTTTAGCGCCCCACCCCAGCCCTCCCCGGAGGAGAGGGAGCGGCCCCTATCTGCCTCTCGGCACTTTTCCCCGGGAGGGAAAGGGCGTGTAATAAGGATATTTCGCAGCCAGCGACTGAAAAAAAATTAGTAGTACATAATGAAAAGGTATTGAGTTAAGTTCAGGAAGACGAGTGTTTTAACATCATGGCCATGTGATCGAAAAGGCCCCTATCTGCCTCTCGGCACCTTTCCCCGGGAGGGAAAGGGCGTGTAATAAGGATATTTCGCAGCTAGCGACTGAAAAAAATTAGTAGTAAATAATGAAAAGGTCTTGAATTGAGTTCAGGAAGACGAGTGTTTTAGCAACATGGCCATGCGATGGGAAAAGCCCCTATCCGCCTCTCGGCACCTTTCCCCTGAAGGGGTAAGGGCGTGTAATAAGAATATTTCGCAGCTAGCGACTGAAAAAATTAGTAGTAAATAATGAAAAGGACCTGAATTAGGTTCAGGAAGACGACTGTTTTAACAACATCGCCATGCGATAGGAAAGGCCCCTATCCGCCTCTCGGCACCTTTCCCCGGGAGGGAAAGGGCGTGTAATAAGGATATTTCGTAGCTAGCGACTGAAAAAAAAATAGTAGTAAATAGTGAAAAGGTCCTGAATTAAGTTCAGGAAGACGACTGTTTTAACAACATCGCCATGCGATAGGAAAGGCCCCTATCCGCCTCTCGGCACCTTTCCCCGGGAGGGAAAGGGCGTGTAATAATGATATTTCGCAGCTAGCGACTGAAAAAAAATAGTAGTAAATAGTGAAAAGGTCCTGAATTAAGTTCAGGAAGACGACTGTTTTAACAACATCGCCAGGCGACGGGAAAGGCCTCTATCTGCCAATTGGTACTTTTTCGGCTAGGTGGCTGTATAATAAGATTTTTTATGTGATCTAGAAGTTATGTTAATGAATTATTAGCATAAGCAAATTTAGCTTTTATTTGCTTTTCAGGTTTTTCTTCAAAAGCAGAATCGGATCATAAATTAATCGCATCAGGCGATATCTCTTCCCTAATTTCATGTCAATAATCTTTTGATCATCGGATTCATTAATGGCGAACCGGCGAAGCGCATATTTACTTTCGAAAGGGGTATAAATGGCCAAACCGAAGTGATAACCTGCTTTTGTTAACATTTGTTGGTGTTTAGCGGGGATTTTGCCGTAAGGGTAGGCAAAGGAATAAACTTTATGGTTCAGTAAATCTTCGAGTGTTTTTTTTGAGTTGGCGATATCCAGATATGCAGCGGCTTCGTCTACTTTATTTAATTTAATGTGTTTTTCGCCATGACTGCCTATTTCCATGCCTAAACTTAATAAATGCTTAAGCTGGCCGATGTCCATCAACTTGACGCTGGCCATGGCATATTCTTCAATGTCCCAAATATTTTGTCCATCAATGTGGTTAGATGGCATATAGAAAACCGCTTTCATCTTCCGTTTCAATAATTCCGGAATTGCAAACTCAAAAAGCTCAGCAGCGCAATCGTCGAAAGTGATTATAATTTTGTGCTGTAAATCTTTGGAAGATAATTTTAGGGTGATCATTTCTTCGAAGGTGGTGGTCTGTAATCCCTTTTCTTCGATTCTGTTCAGAAATTCTAAAAATTTATGATGACTGATAGACCATCGCTGCAAACTCGGGTGAGGCTGCTCGGCTACATGGTGCAGCATGGCAATTGGAATATTCAATTTGTTAAGCTTAAGCGTAATTTTATACTACCTCAAATAAACGCATTAAAATCAATTAAAACAGCAAATTGTTCTAAATAATTAAACCCCGGTTTTTTTGAAAACACCTGCGTTAGTTTTTTAATCCGAAACCAAACAATTTATTCCCAGGCCAGATCTAGAGATTTTAAAGGCTTGATTTATATGTTTTTGAAAAAAAGTTTATTGTATTAGCTATAAATAGATAATACAAGCAAATAAATAGCTAATGAAGCCTGTTCGAAATTAAAAAAGTTTCACTTCAGGAGAAACTTTGCATACCTTTGCAAGCATTTTAGCGTTCATACCACAAAACATATCATAAACTATGAGAATTTTCTATCTCTCCCTAATGCTGTTCTTTGTAAATGCAGTGGCTTTCGCCCAGACTTTACCAGTTGGTTTATTGGAAAATGTTGAAGACGCTTACAGAAGGCAGCAACTATTGGGCAAGGATACTTCAAACAGTTCGTATATGATCCGACCGATGTTTATGTCGGACAGAAATGACCTGGCTTTAGATCCGGATACCAATTATTCTTTAAACCATTTCAGGAAGTTATTGTATAGCAATCCTAAACTCAAGACACAAATCTACGCCTTACCAGTCTCCTGGCAACAACAATTTAATTCTCACCATCCTTATGGCATGAATGATGGTTCGATGGTACAGGCAAAGGGCTATCAGACACAAATTTCGGGAGGAATCTATGCCAAGATTGGTCCGTTAAGCATTCAATTGAGGCCAGAGTTTGTTTTTGCTGAAAATAGCCAATTCCAGCGCCTGGCAGATGCACCAAACGGGGTATTTTGGAATACGCCAATAACTTATTATTATAATAGAATTGATCTTCCAGATCGTATGGGAAACAAACAATATTCAAAGTTAAGTTTAGGCCAAAGCAGCATCCGCTTGAATGTTGGGCCTGTTTCTGCCGGATTCTCGAATGAAAATTTATGGTGGGGGCCGGGGGTTCGAAACTCTTTGTTGATGACAAACAATGCTTCTGGGTTTAGACACCTAACTTTGAATACTACCCGCCCTGTAAAAACCTATATTGGTTCCTTTGAAGCGCAAATCGTAGGTGGAAGATTGGAGCAATCAGGCTTCACTTTAAACCGTGATCCTACTGTTCCTCAAGCCATTAGAAATGAGTTGGCTCAAAAACCTTATGAATGGCGTTACTTTTCCGGCATGGTCTTGACCTATCAGCCCAAATGGGTACCAGGTTTATACCTGGGTTTTGACCGGACCTTTATTGTAAACCGATCAAAAATGGGTAAGAGTTTTGGGGACTATTTCCCTATTTTTTCTCAGGTAGAAAAAGTAGGCTATGTTACGCCAGAAGGTACTTATAGTGAAGATGCAGCTGAAAGAGATCAGTATATTTCATTCTTTACTAAATATGTATTTACGGAAAGTAAGGCAGAAATTTATTTTCAATTTGGGAGAAATGACCATTCATTCGATTTGCGTGATGCAGTGGCAGAACCAGAGCATACCCGGGCGTACGTAGTTGGGGTGAGAAAGTTAATCCCACTAAAAAGAAGTGATGAATTTATTCAGGTTGGTGTAGAACTAACGCAGTTAGAAAGAAGTGCAACTACGCAGTTAAGAGATTACCCTACCTGGTACGTTCATGGACAAGTCTTGGATGGATATACTAATCAAGGGCAGGTACTTGGCGCTGGTATTGGCCCTGGAAGTAATTTACAGACCTTAGATGTAAGTTGGGTAAAGGGATTGAAAAGAATAGGTTTTCAATTGGAACGAAAAGTTAATAATAATGATCTCTTTTATGAATTTGCATTTGCTTCACCGGATCGAAGACAATATATCAACAGGCATTGGGTTGATTTAGCCATCGGGAGTACTTTCTCTTGGAATTTTAAGCGGTTCGTTGCAAACGCACAACTTACTTATATTAAATCTTTAAATTATCAATATCAATGGCAGGACAGTAATCCTCCTGGTGATTACTGGAATTGGAATAAACAGGATGTTAATAATTTACATGCTAAGATTGGGCTTGTTTATCTATTTCAATAAGACAAATTAACTTTAAATAGTTAAGACCTAAATATGTTTAGGCTATATGAGTTAGCATTTACCCTCTTTGTTTTTACATTTAAATGATTAAGTTTGCAATTGGCACGGTATGTATTTGAGAAGTTAAGATAAGGATCAGATGCTTTGAATAATCTTAATATTGTTTACCTCAATTGCCTACCCATTAAACACCTATGAACAAATACAACTTCAACAAAAACAAGTATAGCTATATTATATTACTTGTTGCTTTTTGCTTTACCACTTCTTGTGTAAGCAATAAAAAAATCGCCTATTTTCAGGATATTCAAACCGTCAATCAAGCGCAACTCGAAAATGCGACAAAATTCACGGAACCCATCATACAGCCAGATGATATTTTAAGTATTAATGTTTTTACATTGAATCCGCAAAACGGGGTGGTTGTTAATCAAGCGGCATCCAATAATATTTTAGGTGGATCTGCAAATACCTCTGCAACGGCGCAGCAAGTTTCTGGCTTTTTAGTAGACAAGAATGGAGATGTTGAACTTTCTTTAATTGGTAAAGTTAAAGTTGCCGGATTGACGACTTATGAAGCACGAGAATTAATTCGAGAGAAGGCTGCCGTGGTTTATAAAGAACCTAATGTGCAATTGCGTTTTGCAAATTTTAAGGTAAGCGTTTTAGGTGAAGTAAATGCTCCTTCGGCCTATACATTACCGAATGAGAAAGTTACCATTCTAGATGCACTAAGTCTCGCCGGAGATTTGACGATCTATGGCCGCCGGGAGAATGTATTGATTGTAAGGGATAATAATGGAAAAAAAGAATTTGCCCGCTTAGATTTAAATTCATCAGAGATTTTTAACAGCCCTTATTATTATTTAAGACAAAATGACGTAGTTTACGTGGAGCCTAACAAACGAAAGGTGTCGGCATCTAATTCTGCACAAATTCAAACCGTAAGTGTATTGGCATCGGTGCTTTCTGTAATCATTATTGCTATCACTAGTTTCAGATAAAAATAATTTATAAATGAACTCAATTCCAGAACAAAATTTAGATTTTCGTGCAGAAGATGAAGACGGAACAATTGATATTAGGAAAATAATATTAAAACTTTTAGATAACTGGTATTTATATCTTGGCGCAGTCCTCATTTCCTTGATAATTGCTTATTTCTATTCGAAGTATACCCCTCCTATCTATCAGATCAGCTCAAAAGTATTAGTCAATAGTAGCGATAAAGGTGGATCACCTGGAGCACAAAGTTCTGCTTTAATGGATCTTGGTGGGATTATGGGTGGGAAAAGTTCTGTAGATAATGAAGTTGAAATTTTAAGGACAAGATTTTTGATGGAACAGGTAGTTCGTCAGATGGAACTTAATATTGTTTATCAGGAGCAGGTAGGTTTCAAGAAAAGGGAAATATACCAAACGCCAATCAAATTATCCATTACAAAAGCATTAGATACCATTTCTCAAACGTTGGTCACGGTAGATGTGACTGGCTCTAATACACTTAAAGTTTCCGCCAACGACTTTGAAAAGGAAATAAGGTTTAATCAAGAGTTTAGCTTGAAAGGAGTAGGCGTAGTAAAATTAATGCCAACTGGCCTTGCAAAGCTTGGAAAGGGTAAATTTTTAATTCACGTTTCCTCAATAGATGATCGTGTTGCAGAATTACAAGGTAAAATGACAGTCGGTGTAACGAACAAACAGGTGACTATAATGGATTTAGGACTTTCATATCCGCACCCTAGAAAAGGTGAAGATATTTTAAGGGCCGTAATAAATCGATATATCTCATCAAGCCTTGAAGAAAAGAATATTATCGCAGATAGTACGACTACATTTATCCAAAAAAGACTAAGCATCATTTCTGGAGAATTAGGTGATGTTGAGGATAAGCAAGAGAGGTTTAAGCAGAATAATAAATTGACTGACATGTCTGAACAAAGCAAGTTGCTTGTTCAGAGCACCTCTGAATTTAGGAATGAGTTAGCGAAGGCGGAAACTCAAATCACTGTATTAAGTGAACTGGAGGGCTATTTAAAAGATGAAAACAAAAATAAGAGGGTTTTTCCAGCTTCTCTACTTTCATCAGATATGGTATTTTCTGGTATAATGAGTCAGTATAATTCTTTACTAATAGAGAGAGATAAACGCCTGTTGAGCGATACGGAGGAAAGCCCTTTTATAAAGAACATCGATGAACAAATCTCTGGGTTAAGAGCTGGATTATTGAGTAATATACAAAGTTCGAAAAATAGTTATATTATTACCCGAGATAAGCTTCGTTCTCAACTCAATCAGGTTGAGGGGCGGGGTGAGCAAGTACCTCAAATTGAAAAAGATTATTTAAAGCTTGCCAGAAATCAGCAAATCAAACAAGAGTTGTATATATTTTTAATGCAAAAAGCTGAAGAAACTGCTATTTCCAAAACATCAAATTTAGCAATAGCAAAGACAATAGATCCTCCAAAATCTGCCATTGCTCCAATCAGCCCAAAGCAAAATACGATTTATCTGATTGCTATAGTAATAGGGCTTATTATTCCCACAGTATTTATAATATTAATTAACTTATTAAATACCACGGTTTCTACTAAAGAAGATATTACCTCTGCAACGATCACACCAATTATTGGTGAAATTAACCACAATAGTAGTACAGACAATTTAATTGTGGCACATCAGGGAAGATCAGCTATTTCTGAACAGTTTAGAGCATTGCGGACGAATCTTTCCTTTTATCTGAAAAACCCAAATCAGAAAGTCATACTACTAACATCAAGTGCATCTGGAGAGGGTAAATCATTTACTGCAATTAATTTAGGTAACATTTTAGCACTCGCTGGCAAAAAAGTCCTATTAATGGAGCTTGACTTGCGCAAGCCCGGTCTTTCAGCGAAATTGGGCGTTGCCAATATTACCGGCTTTAGTAACTACACGATAGATCCATCTGTGAAGATTCAGCATATCACTAAACCATTGGCGATTAATCCAAATATGTTCATCATTTCTTCCGGCCCTTTACCTCCAAATCCGGCAGAAACCATTATGTCTGAGCATACTGATAATCTTATTGCCCAATTGAAAGAGCAGTTTGATTATATTATCATGGATGCTCCTCCTGTTGGTATCATCACAGATGCCCAGCTTCTAGCAAAGTATGCTGATGTAACTTTGTATATCGTTAGGCAAAAAGTTACCCAAAAGAATCAACTATCTATCGTTGATCAATTATACAGGACCAACAGAATGAATAATTTGGGGATAGTTGTCAATGACATCGTTCCAAAAGATTACGGTTATGGCTATGGCTACGGATCTTATGGAGAAAATGAAACAAAGAGTACATTCATGTCTCTTCTTAAAAAATTTAAGGGATAAGATCTATGAACTACACACTAAAGGTTGCTGAGATTAGAAAGGAAACTGAAGACACTATTACCTTATGCTTCAAACAACCCGGTTTAAAGAAAATTAAATATCTTGCTGGTCAGTATCTCACGTTAATTTTTAGAATTAATGGCAGACGTTATATCCGTCCTTATTCCTTCTCATCTTGTCCCGGCGTAGATTCCTATCTGGAAGTTACTGTAAAGCGGGTTCAAAATGGATTAGTTTCTAACCATATCAATGATATGGTGAATGTTGGGGATTCCATTGAAGTGATGTCTCCAATGGGCGATTTTATTTTTGAAGCAAATGATGATCTGACTGATGTTTATTTCTGGGGCGTTGGCAGCGGCATTACGCCACTAATATCTATCATTAAGCATATTCTTAGCTCAACTTCGCGTATAAATGTTCATTTAAATTATGGGAATAAAAACCATGAAACGACTATCTTTAAAGATCAGATTGAAGCCTTAAAAACTCAGTACGCTGAGCGGTTAACCATTAGACATTTTCATACTAAACTTGTACTTGATGAGGGTAATCCCTATCTGATTCAAGGGAGAATTGATCAGGATAAAGCTTTATCTATTTTAGACGCTGAACTCGACCCAAATTGCTGTGCGCATTACATCTGCGGACCCACGGGTTTGAAAGAGTCAGTTAAAAGTGCCATCCAAACTAAATTTGGGCGCTTAATTAATGTTTATTCAGAAGACTTTGAATTGGTTAAAGATCCAAAGGACTTTATAGATATCCATACTCAGGAAATTTCCCTCAGTTTTGAAGGAAAAGTTCATCAATTAGAGATCGCTAAAGGCAAAACTATTTTAGAGGCAGCTTTAGATGCAGATATAGAGTTGCCTTATTCCTGTCAGACCGGTAATTGTAGTACCTGTAAAGGCAAAGTATTGAGTGGGACGCTTAAAATGATTGGCCTTACCAAGGAAAGAAGTGATTTAGAAGAACATGAGTATTTATTGTGTTGCTCACATCCATTAACAGAAAACGTACAAATAGAAATTCAAAATTAAACATATGAAAGTTGTAATTCTTGCTGGTGGTTTAGGTACCAGGCTTATGGAAGAAACGGAAGCCAGGCCGAAACCAATGGTCGAAATCGGTGGTAAGCCTATTTTATGGCATATTATGAAAATCTATGAGGTCTATGGCTACAATGATTTTGTATTGTGCCTGGGCTATAAAGCGCAAAGCATTAAGGAGTACTTTTTAAACTACTATCTTTATAACTCTGATGTAAGCATTGACATTGAACAAAATAAAGTTGATGTTCATTTCTCCAATTCTGAGTCCTTCAAAGTAACTTTAGTTGATACGGGTTTAACTACCAATACAGCAGGTAGGATCAAAAAAATCCAAAAATATGTGCAGGATGAAACTTTCATGCTGACCTATGGTGATGGCGTAGCGGATATTAATATCACTAATCTTGTTGACTTTCACAAAAGCCATGGTAAGTTGGCCACCTTAACCAGCATTCAAACTCCCGGGCGTTTTGGGAACATCGAAATGGATGAGGATGGTTCTGTAAATCACTTTGTAGAAAAACCTCAAGGCGATGGGATGTGGATTAATGGCGGTTTCTTCGTTTTAGAACCCGGTATTTTCAAATATCTTGAAGGAGACATGGATGAGATACAATGGGAGAATGTTCCATTGAAACAAATTGCAAACGACAGACAGTTAGCAGCCTATAAACACAGCGGCTTTTGGAAACCGATGGACGCTTTAAGGGATCGGATTGAATTGGAACAGCTTTGGTCTACTGGTCAAGCAAAATGGAAAATCTGGTAGTATGTTAGATCAACTAAAGCAAACTTATTCCGGTAAGAAAGTTTTCCTTACCGGTCATACAGGATTCAAAGGATCCTGGATGCTTAAGACCCTGAAGCTATTGGGAGCTGAAGTAAAAGGCTACGCCTTAGCGCCTCAAACCGAAAATGATTTATATCATTTAATCGATGGTGATCGGATATGTGAATCAGTTATCGCCGATTTGAGGGATCGTGAAGTACTAAAAAAATCTATCCTTGATTTTCAGCCAGACTATATTTTTCATTTAGCCGCGCAACCTCTGGTCAGGTTATCTTATGATATTCCTTCTGAGACTTTTGAAGTCAATGCCATTGGTACGGCAAACCTGTTGGATGCCGTTCGCTTGCTGGAAAAAAAGTGTTCTGTTGTATTAATTACTACAGACAAGGTTTATCACAATAACGAATGGGATTATCCATACCGAGAAAATGATCGTTTAGGCGGTTATGATCCTTATAGTGCCAGTAAAGCCTGTACGGAACTGGTTATCGATTCTTATAAAAATTCATTTTTTAATAAGGCTAAGATTAACGAACACCATAAAGGCATTGCGATTGGCAGGGCCGGGAACGTTATTGGCGGAGGCGACTGGTCTAAAGATCGTTTAATCCCGGATATTGCTAAAGCATTATCAAATGATGAAGAAATAGTTGTTAGAAACCCTAAATCTGTACGTCCGTGGCAACATGTTCTGGAGCCGGTTATCGCCTATTTGATATTGGGTATGAATTTAGAAGCTGATCCTGTTAAATTTGGAGTGGCTTATAATTTCGGGCCTTATGCGACGGATGCCTTACCAGTGAGCGAAATGTTAAAGCTTGCGATTGATTGCTGGGGGACTGGAAACTACAAAGTTGAACAGTTGCCAAACCAACCCCATGAAGCAGGCTTACTCAAATTAGACATCAGTAAAGCTATTGCTGATCTTCACTGGCAACCAAAATTGAATGCGGCTAAGGCCGTTGAAACTACCATAAGCTGGTATAAGTCATTCGTAGCTGATAAGCAAAATATAGATGCCGTCACCGCACATCAAATTTTAGCATACCTAAATGCGTAAAGTATTATTAACTGGTATTACAGGTTTTTTAGGATCGCATATTGCAGAAATATTAAACCAAAATAATATTGAGGTTATTGGACTAAAAAGAAGTACATCTAATTTATCCAGGTGTACTTCTTTTGCTGATGATATCAAATGGATAGACCTTGACAATGGCAGTGACTGGAAAGCGCAGGTAATTGCTCAGTCGCCTACTGAAATTATCCATTGTGCATGGATCGGTGTTGAAGCTAACGATCGAAATCAATGGTCTCTACAGGCAAAAAATATAGCGCTTTTGATTGACCTTCTAGAGGTTACCCAAGGACTGGATTTAAAGAAATTTATCTTTCTTGGCTCTCAGGCAGAATATGGCAATATTAGCCACAAAGTTTCAGAAGATGATTTGGTGCAGCCTATGAGTGCTTATGCAAGTGTTAAGTTAAGCTGTTTACAAATTTTAAAGACTTATTCTGAACTCAATCATATCAATTGGCTTTGGTTAAGGGTATTTTCTGTATTTGGTGAGCGGGAAAGTGACAGCTGGTTGATCCCGTCTGTTATCAACACCATGAAAACCGGAATGGAAATGGATTTCACTGGTGGTGCACAACAATACGCTTATTTATACGCAGGTGATTTTGCGAAAATTTTGTTATTGATTGTAAAATCTGAAATTAAATCCGGGATTTATAATGTTTCAGGAAATCATACGTTAACATTGAAGTCGCTGCTTAGTCAAATCAGAGATGCAATAAATCCATCTTTTCAGCTCAATTTTGGGGCTATCCCGTATCGTCAGAACCAGTCGATGCATATTGAGGGTGATATTACGAAGCTCACTAATGAAATTGGAGTGATTGATTTTACTGATTTTAACGTAGCTTTGTCCAAAACCTTAAATTATTACCTATCTAAATAAAATTTCCATGAAGGCATCTGATTTTATTGCCAGCTTTTTGAGCAAAAAAGGAATTGAAAGTGTATTTGAACTTTCGGGAGGGATGATTACTCATATCTTAGATTCTTTAAACCAAACAACCAAAATAAAAATTGTTACGATGCACCATGAGCAGGCTGCAGCATTTGCAGCAGAAGGTTATGCACGCATTACTGGTTTACCTGGAATAGCACTCGCAACAAGTGGTCCAGGGGCGACGAACTTGCTTACCGGAATTGGAAGTTGTTATTTTGATTCCACTCCTGCTGTATTCATTACCGGGCAGGTAAATACACATGAGCAAAAAGGTGATCGCGATATCCGCCAGTTGGGATTTCAGGAGACCGATATTGTTGCTATGGCTAAACCGATCACTAAAGCTTGTTATCTCGTTAATGATCCCAATGAACTGGAGGAGGTTTTTGAAAAGGCATTTGCTTTGGCACTTTCTGGAAGACCAGGGCCAGTGCTGATCGATATCCCAATGAATGTGCAAAGGGCACAGATAGAGGTGTCAGATAACTATGTGAAGAAAGATGTAGCTGCGAACATCTCTGTAAATACGCTAAACGACTTAATCGCTGACATTAAATTAGCTAAGAAACCATTAATTCTTTCCGGCCGTGGCATAAAGGCAGCATCCAGTCAAATCGCTTTTGATCATTTTGTTGAAAAAACGCAAGTGCCTGTGGTTACCACTTTATTGGGGCTTGATACGATAGCTTATCAAGATGATTTGAGGGTTGGGTTTATTGGAAGTTATGGAAACCGGTGGGCCAACATTTCCTTTGGGGAGTGCGACCTGCTTATTGTATTGGGCAGCCGGTTAGACATTAGGCAAACTGGTGCAGATACTAAGTTTATTGAGAATAGAAAAATATATCATATCGATTGTGAATCCGGAGAGATCAATAACCGGGTCTTAGGCTGTATTCCAATCATCGCTGATCTAGGTAAGTTTTTTGAGGCGTTTGAAAAAGCTGCTCAAGATTCGGTATTCGTGGCACCTCAACAATGGCTTACACGGATTAACGAATTGAGAACAGAATGGCCTGACACGAGTGAGCTTACTCCAGAAGGTATTAATCCAAATAAGTTTATGCATGCACTTTCTCAAGCAGGAAGTGAAAATAAAGTGTATTTAGCTGATGTAGGAAGCCACCAAATGTGGTCTGCTCAGTCTTTAGAACTGTCAAAGGGGCAGCACTTTATGACCTCTGGCGGGATGGGGGCTATGGGCTTTTCCTTACCTGCAGGCATAGGCGCATGCGTGGCCCTGAATAATCAACCCGTAGTGGTATTAATCGGTGATGGCTGTATGCAAATTAACATTCAGGAATTGCAGACAATTGTACGAAATAACCTTAAAGTAAAGATCGTAGTGTTGAATAATAAAACACTTGGCATGATCCGACAATTTCAGGATAGTTATTTTGAATCCAGATATCAATCTACCTATTGGGGATATAGCGCTCCGGATTTTACAAAAGTTGCCATTGCCTATGGAATTGAAGCAATCACTATTGAGCATCCTGATGAAATTCAATCTGGCGTAGATTGGCTTTGGAGCGCAGAAAATAAAGACAAACCACAGCTTTTACAAGTGATGGTTGACCCCCATACCAATACCTATCCTAAGATAGCATTTGGAAAGCCTATTACTGAAATGGAACCTTTCGCCACGCCTATAGAAATGGAAGGCACTTAATACTTATAATTAGATAAATACAGAACAATACAAAACATATGTTAAAGAATATCACTGATTCAAATCTAGAAACTGCATTGCGTGCAATTGCAAAGCAGAACACAACTCAAACCATTATTCCTGGTCAAAACTATATTCCTGTAACAGGAAAAGTTCTAGACGAGGAGGATATTATGTTAGGTGTTGATGCAACATTAGATGGATGGTTGACTGCTGGTCGTTTTGCGAGTCAATTTGAACATGAATTTGCTCAATATTTTGGGGCAACTAAAGCACTTTTAGTGAACTCAGGTTCTTCCGCAAATTTAGTTGCATTTTATGCTTTAACTTCTCCAAAGTTGGGAGACCGTGCCATTAAACCTGGCGATGAGGTGATTACTGTTGCAGCCGGATTTCCAACCACCGTTAATCCAATTGTACAATTTGGAGCCATCCCTGTTTTTATAGATGTTGATGTTGCTTCGCATAACGTTAAAGCAGATCTAATTGAGGCTGCTGTATCTCCGAAAACTAAAGCGATTATGATTGCGCACTCATTAGGCAATCCATTCGATTTGGACGAGGTAATGCGTGTTGCTAAAAAATATAATTTATGGGTAGTAGAAGATGATTGTGATTCTTTAGGCGCTACTTATAAAGGAAAGAAAACCGGAACTTTCGGTGATATTTCAACATTTTCTTTCTATCCAGCACACCATATGACTATGGGTGAAGGTGGAGCTGTAATTGTAAACAATCCCGATCTTGCAAAATCAGCCGAAAGTTTCAGAGACTGGGGAAGGGATTGTTATTGCCTGCCTGGTAAAGATGATACCTGTGGATGTCGTTTTGGACAGCAATTAGGATCGTTACCTTATGGCTATGATCACAAGTATACCTATTCTCATATTGGTTTTAACTTAAAGGTTACTGATATGCAGGCTGCATTTGGCGTGTCTCAATTTAAAAAACTAGATTTCTTTATCCAACGTCGTCGCGAAAATTTTGCAGCTTTATATTCCAGGATGAAAGAATTCGAAGATGTTTTTATACTACCTGAAGCTACACCTAATTCTGAGCCATCGTGGTTTGGCTTTTTGTTAACGTTAAGAGAAGGTGATTCAAACGATCGCCATATGTTGGTTCAGCATTTAGAAGAGAAAAAAATTGGAACAAGATTGTTATTTGCAGGTAACCTGTTAAGACAGCCTGCTTATGCAAATGTAGCGCACAGGGTTGTTGGTGATTTAACTAATACCGACATCATTATGAATCAATCATTTTGGTTAGGTGTTTGGCCTGGATTAAATGAAACTCACTATGATTATATTGCTGATGTGATTAGAGACTATATTTCTGCATAATATTTAAATTCTTTTAGGACTTTCATAATTGAAAAAATCGGTAATATTAGAGGTTGGAATTGTTCGAATCTTAGTAGTTATTTTACAGTTGTTTTTTTTAAAAGCGTATAGTAGCCATACGACTTTATTCGAACTGGGATTATACTATTTCCTTTTTACGTTATCTTATTCTTTGAATGCCTTTATTTTAGTTCCACTGGATTATTTCCAACAATCACAGATTTATAGATTGAAGGATAGTTCTAGTTCGCTAAAATCTTTTCTGGGAATAAATATCTGGGTCTTGAAATTAACAGGCATCATCCTTTTTGTAGCAATATTAGGCTCTTATATTATAAATAAAACCTATGTAGAGATTGTTATTATTATAACAATTTTATCAGTTAGTACCTACTTTGTTAACCTGTTAAGGGGCTTTATTAATAATTTAGAGAAACGTAGGGTAGCGATTTATTCTTTGTTATTTGAAGGGAGTATGAAATTGGCTATTTATTTCATTTCAATTCATTTTTTTGTGTCCTCCTCAAAAGTAATTTTATTATCAATACTTAGTGCATCAATAATGAGTCTCTTACTGCTTTTTTTATTGGTAAGCAGGACAGAAGAATATAAAAACTCAAAGATTCAGATTTTTAAATCTTTTGAAATCATCAAATTTTCATATCCTATATCTTTAGGTGCCGTAATAAATTGGATACAGCTCCAAGGATATAGGATGATTTTAGTGCCATTGGGTTTAGTTGAAGTTGTCGGCGTTTATGCGACAGTATCTAATGTTGGTACAAATGGGATGAACGCATATTCAACAATTTATTCTCAGCTCTTTATACCTAATCTCTACAAAACTCATGGGAGTTATATTAAGACTTATATAACTTACGCACTTTTATCTATTGCAGGTATACTTTTAGTGAGTTACTTCCTTGCAGACTATATTGTCTTGTTACTTACTAAGGAGGCATTTGTAAAATATTCAACTTTAATTTTATATGGGGTAGTTTCAGAAGCTGGGAATTTTCTAATTGGAGCTTTAACTGTTTACTTAACAATCCATAATTTAACTAGTACAACAATTAAGGCGAGCTTGACAGGTTTAACAATTTTTATTATCACTTTTTTCTGTCTTTATTATACGAGGAATTTAAGTGTCTATACAGTAGGAGTTCCTATAGTCATTACACAGATGGTAATAGCTGCTTACCTGGCTTACATTGTTTTTAATACAAGAAAAAATCTTAAGAAAATACTATGATAACATTCGTGATTTTTACCTACAATGAGGAGCATAGGATAGAGCGGGTAATAAAGAATTATGAGCAATATGGAGCGGTGCTTCTGGCTGATGGAGGTAGTACAGACAAGACCCATGAAATCGCCTCTAATAATGGGTGTGAAGTATTTGTAAGACCCCAAACAGATCATGCATTTGTTGAGAATGAGATCGTAATGGATGCTCTTTTTAAAATAGTCAAAACTGATTGGATTTTCTTGGGGTATGCAGATGAACATATGAGTAAAGATACTTTAGAAAGAGTTTCTGAAGTTGTAGCCTCGAACAAGTTTGATGCAATTAAAATTTATCGTAAAAACTATTTTTATGGTGATTTTTGCAATGATTCCTTTAAATCTGCGAATAATAGATTTTTTAAAAAAGGAGCCTACGATTTTAAGGATAATTTTATTCACGGAATGGGAAAGGCGATGATATCTGAATCTAGAATTTTTAATCTTCCTCATCAATATTTCGTACATCATTTCATAGACAATACACTCGACTCACATTTATCAAAGCTCAACAAATATACTGATAGTGAATTAGATACAAATGGGCATTCACAAGCCAAGACATCCGTTTTTTATTCAATATATGTAATCTTGAAAAATTTATTAAAAAACTATTTTTATGAAAAAGGTTATAAAACGGGTTTTGCAGCATTGACTTTAGCTGAGATGAACATATTTTATGACTTGATAAAAAATATCAAAATTTACGAGGCCCAAAATCATATAACTAATGAAACAATAGATAAAAAAAACAATTTGCATCGTACTGAAATCCTTAAAGATTTCGTTTAGTTCCTTTATATTATACACGAAATGTTTGACAATATTCAAATGCAAAGTATTAAGCTATCCATATGTATTCCAACTTATAATAGGGCAGTATATTTGAGAGATACTATCCAATCTATAGTATGTCAAAAAGTATTTATTGATTCTGATCAAGTCGAAATAATTATTTCTGATAACTGTTCGGATGATAATACAAAACAAGTAGCAAACGAGTTTACGTCAATTTATGGAGAAAAGATTTTATATTATAGAAATGACATAAATATAGTTGACAAAAACTTTGAACTGGCGATGAGAAGGGGTAATGGACTTTTTCTGAAACTAAATAATGATACATTAAAACATAAAGATGGATCCTTACAGAAAATGCTTAGCACGATAGACTCTAACTTGACTGAAAAAAAAATCTTGTTTTTTTCTAATGGTGAATCGACTGCTAGTTCTTTAGAATGTAAAAATCTTGATGAGTTCGTTTCGAAAGTGTCATATAATTCTAATTGGATCGGTGCATTTGGGTTATGGAAAAGTGATTTCGACGAAATAAACGATTTTAATAGATATTCGCATTTGCTTTTAACTCAGACAGACGTCTTATTTAGATTAATTAGTACAGGTAAAAAAGTTCAAATCTATAACGAAAAAATCTTTGAAGTATTGGAAGTTCAAAAAAAAGGAGGATATGATTTAATTACAGTTTTTGTAGACAATTATACTTTCATTCTAGACGAGTTTATCAATAAGGGCCAAATAAGCCCGAAAACGTATGAAGATGAGGTTCGGAAACTAGTTTTAAAATTTCTTGCCGCATGGATTGCGAGAATTAAGGTCTATCCTGAAACATATCATTTTAAAATTGATAATTGGAAAGAAAGGGTTAAGTCCTTTTGTAAAAACAGGAATTTTCTTTTCACCGAATTTTTAGTGAAATATACTTTTTCTAGATCCAAACTCTATGTTAAGAAGCAATTAAAACATTATGTGTTGCATTAATCATAAGAACAAGGTATTTAAAATAATTTAATGCTTAATTAATTCACCAGATACTTAACGCAATTACTCAGCCTCTAAGGTTACCTCAAGGATTATTATGGAAAAGGTTAAAAGCATTTTATACTACTTAACAAGTTATTGGTATTATAAACTTGTGTTTGGTAAACTGGGACGGCGATCGCGTTTATTTGGTTTTATTACTTTAGAAAAACCCAATAACATGTACTTGGGTGACTATGTTCGAATTGGAAAGTATGCATGGTTAGCCGCGAATCCTCTAACAAATGAGACCTCTTTTTTGACCATTGGTAACGGGACTTACATCGGAAATTTCAGTCATATTTACTGCACCTCTAAAATAACAATAGAGGCAAATGTTTTGATTGCTGACAAAGTTTATATTTCAGATAACCTTCATGGATATGATAATATAAACATCCCGATTATGAGTCAACCAATTAAACAACTTAACTCCATGAAATTAGGTGAGGGCTGTTGGATTGGCGAAAACGTTTGCATTATAGGAGCAAATGTGGGAAAAAATAGTGTAGTTGGAGCGAATTCGGTTGTTACTAAAGATATTCCAGACTATTGCATTGCGGTAGGAAGCCCTGCAAAGGTTATCAAGAGATTTAATATGGAGACAAAAGTTTGGGAAAAAGTTATTAAAAATAAATAAATGGCAAAGCTTGGATTAGTTACAGTGTTATATAATAGCGATGAAGTTCTATTTGATTTCTTCGAAAGTCTTTCGATTCAAAGCTATCAGAACTATCATCTTTATATAATTGATAATTCACCATCAGACACTACGGATAAAATTATAGCCGAACTTGGGGCGAAATTTGGCGTAGAACATGTGATTACTCATATAAAAAATAAAAACAATGATGGTGTCGCACGAGGCAATAATCAGGGTATAACGCTAGCAATTCATTCTGGATGTGAATTTGTACTTCTTCTGAATAATGATATAAAAATATCTCAGCCGCATCTATTAGAAAAATTGATTAATTGTGCTATTAATGAAAATCAGTCGTTGATTGTTCCGAAAATATTATATCACGATACTAGAATAATATGGATGGCTGGAGGAGATATTTTAAAGTATCGTGGATATACCTCTCACCGTGGTGAAAATGATGAAGACTCCGAAAAATATAATTTAGATGGGTACTATAATTATTCGCCAACATGCTTTATGCTAATTAATAAGTCTGTATTTGAGACGGTAGGTTTAATGGATGAGAGTTACTTCGTTTATTATGATGATACTGATTTTATTGCTCGTTGCCTTAAATATAAATATAAAATTTTTTTAAAAGCGGAATTAGAGGTATATCATAAGGTTGCCATAAGTACGGGCGGAGGAAGTTCGAACTTTTCTATTTACTATCAGAACAGAAATAGAATCTATTTCATTAAGAAAAATTATAACATTGCTGTTCAGTCCATAGCGCTTACTTACACTATTGTAACTAGATTAATTAGATATTTTATGTACGACAAGTCGCAGAAAGAAGTTTTAAAAAAGGCTATGATTGACGGTTTTAAAATGTAATTTCATCGAAAATTTATAGAATGACAGAAAAAATATTGGTAGGCCTTTCGTTAAGTACTTACCTAATCGGTACGTATTTAATTTGGTTTAATAAAAAGAATATTTTTAATCACATGAGTATAGGCTTGTGCGTAGTGGCATATGTCATACCAATCTTCGTCTTAAATTTTGAAAATTACTCAAATGCTGAAATTTGGGCATTGTACGCTAAAATTAATATTATAGGCTGTATATCTTTTATAGGCGGATTGATTTTGGGTTACAAGTGGAAGAATCTTACCGTTGTTGATAACGTAATAAAATTTCAGTTTCTAAAGACACTCTATTTTGATGATGAACGGATTAATAAAATTATCAGAATATCGAATAGAATTTTTTTAATTGGCATTATTGGAGTGATAATTAGCTATATGGCTATGGGTTTTATACCTTTATTTTCCGAAAATCCTTACATGGCAAAGTTTTTTAAGGGACAGTATCAGGCTCCTTATCAGAGAGTTGCATTTATATATAGAACGGCTAGACAATTGATAGAGTTTTTGATGCCTTTGAAAATATTAGAAATTTTTTTAAACAAGAAATTAAAGGATATTATTTTAGTATTGGTAGCAATTATCCTGATAGTGTTAAGTTTGAATAGGGGAGCGGTAGCTTTAGGAGTTTTAACGGCAATTTCAATCATCGTGGCGTTAAAAAAGAGTAATCTTCCTTTTTGGACATTCCTTGTTTTAGTATTTATAACATTCAGTGTTGGAAGTGGGATCGTCTACATAATCGGATATTTTTTTCCTAATTTAAGCGGATTGGAAGGAATTGCCACAGGAGATAATTTTTTCGAGGCTATTGCTCTAGGGGCGCCAGATATCCCCGATCAACTTGGTTTTCTTTCAGCGTTCCTTAATTCCGGGGCACATTATACTTATGGTTTGACTTTTATCGGGGGATTAATTCCATTTAATTTTGAATGGAATCCTGGTATCTACACACTTAGGATATTAAATGAAACGAAAGATGTTTCTGAAATATCATCAGGTGGCCTTCGATTAAGCCCTGCCCTTTGGGGATATGTAAGTTTTGGGTGGTTTGGTGTGGTTTTTTTGCCCTTTTTTACTGCATTTTTCTCCGGATATATAATTAGGAAAATGAAAATCATTTTGAATAATTTAGCCGCAAACAGGAATGGATACGTGGTATTTTTTATGGTTTACTTTATGTTTTCCAGTACTGCACAGCTTTTCACAACTTTCTATAGTATTAGTATTTATTGGTTGCCTTCCTTTTTTATATTTTATCTATTGCTTAGGGTAAAAAGAAAAAAAATATTAACAAGTACGTAATTATTTAATATAATGGGGAAATTCGATTCAGAGAAGTTATTAAAATTGAAGAAAATAGACAATTTTTTTAAACTACTATATTTTTCACCTAAGAATAGAATAGTACAGCCAAAAGTTGTAAAGGAAGATGTTGCAAACATAATAATCATAGGCATGATGATGATTGGCGATACTATCATGATGCTACCTGCCTTAACCGTTTTAAGACGAAATTTTCCTAACGCCAAAATTTCTATCGTTTGTGGGAATCATGTTAAAGTCATTTTAGAAAATCAGAACTTGGTTGATAATTTTTTTATTACTGAAAGCCCTTGGCAAGCGAAGAAAAAGTCTTTTAATTTAATTTTCAATTTTATATCTGGAATATTCAATCTTAACAAGATACACTATGATTTAGCCATTGACTTTAGAGGTGATTGGAGAAATATCTTTTTCATGAACTTTATAAAATCTAAAAGAAAAGTTAGTTTTAATTATTCTGGAGGAGAATATATGCTAACAGATATAATTGAGCCTAATCCCGAAATTGAAAGTTATAGTGATGAATGGTTATATTTTCTAAATCAGTTAGGATGTGATATTTATGATTACGAAAAAAAACCTGTACTACATTTAAACCAAAAGGACTTAGCATATCGGGATGATTTCAGTAAGGCTAATGATCTAAAAGACTACGTAATCATTGGTCTTCATCCTGGAGCAAGTCAACGAATCAAAGAGTGGGATGTTAAAAAATATGCTGAATTAATTCTAAGAGTTTCTTCTACTGCAGGAAAATTCAAGTTCTTAATTTTCGAAGGACCTGGCGAGAGAAACACGGTTATGCAGCTAGAAGAAATTTTAGGTAACAATGAGGTGAATTATTTAGTTATTAATAAAAAATTAAATGAATATGTTCTTTTGATAAGTATTTGTTCAATAGTTATTTGTAACGATAGTAGTGCCGCTCATATCGCTGGGGCCTTTTCGGTTCCTACCGTTGAGATTTTTGGAAATGTTGATCCTAGGTTCGTTACTCCAAAGGGAGCTCGAATACTGCGGATTGTATCACATAATCTGGAATGTAAACCATGTCACAAAAGCTTTTGTAAGCTAGGAACTAGTGCTTGTATCAAAGAGATAGAAGTTCAAGAAGTTTATCAACCTGTTTTAGAAATATTAAGTGAAATTAATAATGTGACCTATGTTGTTTAAATACTACTGGTTTATAAAAACTGTTTTTTTGAGATTGTTGATTCCAAAGATTGCTCCAATTTCATACCTAGGAGGAGTAATTTATGTATATGGAGGTTGGAGGGTGACAATTCGAAACAGAGTTAGAATATTTCCAGGTTTGCGGATTGAAACACACTATGGAGGAAGCATCTTGATCGACAATAATGTCTCTATTCAGCAAAATTTCCATATCACTAGTGCTAAAGAGCTGTTAAAAATTGGAAAAAATACAACGATTTTAGGTAATGTATTTGTAACTAATATTGATCATAATTATAGGGAATTATCCAAACATATTCTCGATCAAGAGTACTTAGTTAAGAAGACGGATATCGGTGAAAATTGTTTCATAGGCTATGGGGCCTCGATTCAGGCAGGAACAATTCTTGGTAAACAATGTATTGTTGGAGCCGGATCTGTTGTTCGAGGAGAGTTCCCTGATTTCTGTGTAATAGTAGGAGCACCTGCTAAAATAATTAAGCGATATAATGCGGAAACTAAAACGTGGCAGAAAACCGATAAAAATGGTTTATTTTTGTAAAGATTAAAGAAATATATAAGAACTAATGAAAAATATACTAATAACAGGCGGTGCTGGCTTTATAGGCTCTAACTTAGCACTTAAATTAATTGATAAAGGCTATAATGTAACTGTATTGGATAACTTATCTAAACAGATACATGGCGATGATCCAATTCACACCAGTCCGCTATATCAAAGCATAATCGGAAAAGTTAAATTTATCGAAGGCACGGTTACCTCTCGGACTGATGTTGAGGCGGCAATTGTTGATCAGGATGTTATTGTTCATTATGCTGCTGAAACAGGTACGGGCCAGTCTATGTATCAGATTGAACAATACGCTAATGTGAATATTGGGGGTACGGCGATATTATTAGATTTACTCGCAAACAAAGACAATAATGTTAAAAAGATTGTAATCGCTTCATCGAGATCAATATATGGCGAAGGAAAATATTATTCAGAAGAATTTGGTGATGTTTATCCTAAACATCGTGAAGATTCAGATATGAAGAGCGGTGATTTCGAAGTTAAATACCCAGATGTTTTGCAACCTTTGCAGCTTGTAGCTACAGATGAAGATTCGAAAATACATCCATCATCCGTTTACGGTATTACTAAACAAAATCAAGAACAGATGATTATGACTGTTTGTCCCACTATCGGAATTGCTCCAGTAGCGTTTAGATACCAAAATGTTTATGGTCCTGGCCAGTCGTTATCTAATCCATATACTGGTATTTTATCTATATTTTCTACACTAATAAAAAATGATAAGGCCATTAATGTTTTTGAGGATGGTAAAGAAACCCGTGATTTTGTATATATCGATGATGTAGTTGATGCAACTATTCTAGGAATAGAAAATGATGCTGCAAATGGCCATGTTTTTAATGTTGGGACCGGTATTCCGACAGAAGTGAATACTGTTGTCTCTGAGTTATTAGCAAACTACGGAAAAGAAGTACCAGTTAAAATTTCTGGAAATTATCGTCTTGGTGATATACGACATAATTTTGCAGATTTAACTAAAATAAAAAATACTTTAGGTTTTGAGCCGAAGGTATCTTTTAAGGATGGCATAAAGAACTTTGCAATGTGGGTAAACACACAGGAGGTAAATGCTGATAAGTATGAGAACTCGATTACAGAAATGAAAGAAAAAGGACTATTCAAATAATATGTTTAAAGGTTCTGTTTTATTTATTTGTCCAGCATTTTTTGGATATGAAATTGCAATTACTAAAGCTTTAGAGTTTAATGGCTATTCGGTGGATTATATTGATGAACGACCATCTAATAATTCATTTTCGAAAGCTATTTTCCGAATAAAGAAAGATCTTTTAAATAAGCAGATCAGTAGTTATTATAAATCAGTGGAAGAGAAGTTAGCTCATAAAAAGCATGACTATCTTTTCATCATAAAGGGTGAGGTTGTGCCTATTAGTTTTATCGAAAATTTTAAGGAGAAAAACCCAAATGCGAAACTAATTTATTATACCTACGACTCCATTAATAATAATAATAAAAACTCGATTTTTATACTTCAACATTTTGATAAGTGCTTTAGTTTTGATTTTGAAGATGTGAAGAAGTTTCCTATTCTGAAACAGAAGCACCTTTTTTTTACTGATGAATTTTTGTTCGAAGGAGAAATTCCACAAAAGAAACATGATATCTCCTTTGTAGGTACCTTGCATTCAAACAGGTTTTCTGTAATGAAAAAGCTTTTCAGTTATTTCAAACATACTTTCGTATTTTATTATATGCCGGCCAGGTGGTTTTTCTATTTTGAAAAACTTACTAAGAAAGAATTTAAGCCTATATCAATATCAGATGTAAGTTTCAAGAAGATTAGCAGGGCTGAGGTGGCAACGATTTTCAAAGCCTCAAGAAGTGTTTTGGATATACAACGTTTTGGTCAAACCGGATTAACGATGCGTACTTTCGAAGTGCTTGCGTCAGGTGCTGTTTTGATAACAACGAACCCTTATATTGAACAAGCCGACTTCTACAATGCTTATAACATTCTTATTCTACAAGATTTAACAGATGAAAAATCTATTACTGAAATTTCAGAAAAAGCGGTACAAGATGTTGAATCGATAAGAGGTAAATCTGCAGCTTTTGAAAAGTATTACATTAATAATTGGGTAAATGAGTTCTTTGAATAAAAAAATGGAAATTAATAATAAAAAAGTTTTAGTGATTGGTGATTTAATGATCGACCATTATATTTACGGAGATTGCAATAGAATCTCTCCTGAAGCACCAGTGCCAGTGGTTGAAGTGCAAAGGGAAGAACAGACATTAGGTGGTGCGGGAAACGTATTACAGAATTTGCAGGCTATGGGCTGTTATGCAGATATAATTTCCATTGTTGGCGATGACCAGGAAGCTGATTTTATTCAAAGTGAACTGGTTAATAATGGTTTATTAGGAAATGGCCTAGTAAGGAGTAAAGCAAGGTGTACAACAATAAAATCGAGAGTACTAGCTGCTAAGCATCAGTTAATTCGGCTAGATAAAGAAAACACTGAACTGATATCATCTGCCGAAGTTGAAAAATTTCTTCCGCTTTTGGATAGTAAAATTCCGCTTTTTGATATCATCTTAATATCCGATTACAATAAAGGATTGTTGACAAAGGAATTGTTAACTCAGATTTTTGAAAAGTGCAAAAAACACGGTAAGGTTACTATATTAGACCCAAAAGGATTAGATTTTTCCAAATATAGAGGGGTAGGCATCATAAAGCCAAATAAGAAAGAGGCGATCATGGCTACTGGCATCAATATAAAAGATCAAGAAAGCTTAAAACTTGCATGTCAAAAATTACAGGAAATTACCGACTGTGATCACGTGATTATTACGCTTTCAGAGGATGGAATTGCTTATTTTTCACATGATGTTCTCAACATAATCCCAACTGTTGCCATCGATGTTGTGGATGTTACAGGAGCCGGCGATACAGTATTAGCATCTTTAGGTATTGCATTAGCAAACAATAATTCGTTGCACGACGCCTGTGCATTTGCAAATCATGCAGCGGCTGTTGTTGTAAATAAAGTTGGTAGCGCAACGGCCACTTTGGAAGAAATTATGAACAAAGAAACTACCTTAAAATCATAAAAATGACGAAAGACAATACAATTATACTTACAGGAGCAGCAGGTTTCATTGGTTCTTGTATGGCACAACATCTGAATGACAATGGATATACAAATCTTATCCTGGTCGATGATTTTGGGCATGAAAGTAAGCGTAAAAATTGGGAAAATAAAGAAAGGGTAGCTTGCATTGAGCGTAAAGAACTCAAAGATTTTCTAGCAGAGACAACATTGAGTGTAGACTTAATTATCCATTTAGGTGCAAGAACAGACACTACTGAGTTTGACTACAGTATTCATCAGGAATTAAATGTCGATTATTCGCAGTTTATCTGGAATTTTTGTACTGAAAAACAGATCCCTTTAATTTATGCATCTTCAGCGGCCACATACGGCGATGGTGAACTTGGGTACAATGACGATCATCAAGTGGTAGAAGAGTTAAAGCCGCTTAATCCATACGGAATTAGTAAAAATGAATTTGATAAGTGGGCACTAAAGCAGCCTTCGAGCCCAACCTTTTGGACAGGTTTAAAGTTTTTTAATATATATGGGCCTAACGAGTATCATAAAGGAAGAATGGCAAGTGTTATCTGGCATTCTTTTAATCAGATAAATGATTCCGGGCTTGTTAAACTATTCAAAAGTCATAAAGAAGGATATGCAGATGGAGAACAGCTTAGAGATTTCGTTTATGTTAAAGATTTGCTCAAAGTTATTCTATGGATGACCAACGAAATGTTAGCTGAAAATTGGTCTGTTGACAATAACGGACTTTATAATTTAGGAACTGGTAAAGCCAGATCATTTGAAGATTTGGTTAAAGCTACTTTCAAAGGTTTAGGAATCGAGCCGAAAATTGAATTTATAGACATGCCAATTGATATCAGGGATAAATACCAGTATTTTACAGAAGCAAACATGAAAAAACTGCATTCTGTTGGTTATAACGAAGAATTTTATACACTTGAAAGTGGTGTGTATGATTACGTTAAAAATTATTTAATTGATAATATATATTACTAATGGAAGAAGTTATTAAATCCATATTTGCGGAACACAAAGAAGTTATTGATCGTTCAGAAATGCAACTTACCCAAAAAATACACCGGGCGAGTGAATTGATCATTAGTCAACTTAAAAAAGGAAAAAAAATTCTGCTTTTTGGAAATGGTGGAAGCGCGGGTGACGCTCAACATATTGCTGCCGAATTCACAGGGAGGTTTTTGAAAGAACGCCGGTCATTGCCTGCAATCGCACTCACCACAGACACTTCGGCTCTTACGGCTATTGGAAACGACTATGGCTATGATAGGGTTTTTGAGCGTCAGGTAGAGGGATTGGCTAGTGAAGGTGATGTACTAATTGGTATCTCAACCAGCGGAAATAGTACTAATGTTTTAAAGGCGTTCGAAAGAGGTAAAGAACAGGGTTGCTACATCATTGGATTATCGGGCAGAGACGGAGGCGCAATGAATGAGCTATCGGATCTAAATATTGTTGTTCCATCGGATGTTACAGCCAGAATTCAAGAAGTTCATATTCTGATTGGCCATATGATTTGTACGGCTGTTGACAATAATTTTGATTAACAAATGATAGACACACTGGAATTATTAGCAAAAGAAAAGATATTTTCACCTGATGAAATTGCATTAAAATCAGCATTGTGGAAATCAGAAGGGCAGAAAATTGTATTCACCAATGGTGTTTTTGACTTATTGCATATTGGCCACTTGAGCTATCTAATGAAAGCGGCTTCGTTAGGTACAAAACTGATAATCGGAGTTAATTCGGATATATCGGTTAAGAGGCTAAAGGGTGAAAATAGGCCTATAAATGCCGAATATAGCCGCCTATTAATGCTAGCTTCCTTGTTTTATGTAAGCGGAGTGATAGTCTTTAACGAGGATACGCCGTTGGCATTAATAATGCAAGTAAAGCCTGACGTCCTTGTGAAAGGAGCCGATTACTCCATTGATACAATTGTCGGCGCTAAGGAAGTTTTGGCAGATGGCGGTGAGGTACAAACGATTGAATTTATTGATGGTTACAGTTCAACGAAATTAATTGCAAAAATAAACACAAAGAATGAATAAGGCACTTTTTCTAGATAGAGATGGGGTTATTAATATTGATCATGGCTATGTGTATAAGATTGAAAACTTTTTTTTTACAGATGAAATTTTTAAAATTGCGAAGCATTACCAGGATCAGGGTTTTTTAATTATTGTAGTTACGAATCAGTCTGGTATTGCACGTGGTTATTACACGGAAGGTGATTTTTATAGCCTAACAGCGTGGATGGTTCAAAAGTTTCTGGACCAACATATTGAGATCGCAAAGGTTTACCATTGTCCTCACCACCCAGATTTCGATGGCCCTTGTAGTTGCCGAAAACCAATGCCAGGGATGATTTTGAGTGCAAAAGCTGAATTTGATTTAGATCTTCCTAACTCTGTCCTGATTGGAGATAATAAAACGGATATAGAAGCAGGGAAAAAAGCTGGGGTAGGAGAAAATTATTTAGTTTATGAATTAAATAATAGTGAAACATAGCTATGGAGGTAATTACCCTTTTGAAAATTTATCTTGATAGATATATTACGGAAAGCTAAGTATCTCAGGATTATTTCCATTCATTTACAGCAAAGACCTTGCTAAAGCTAAATACATTTAAAATAAATATACTAGTTAGAATTTTTAATGGATAGTATATTAAAGTAGGGATGTAGCGGATCCTTTGAGTTTTAAATAATCTTGATAGTATCGTAAACAACTTTCGAATAATAAATAATATTAAAATGGCTTCCATCGTTAATAGAGAACAAAGAGTACATTTTTTAGATTATGCTAAGTTTATTGGTATCTATCTGATGGTATTAGGACATTTAGAATTACCGCAAGACATTAAAAATTCGATATATGCGTTCCATATGCCCCTTTTTTTTGCAATCTCTGGTTACTTATTCTCTTTTAAAAAGGATATGTCGGTAATAGATTTCATCATCAAGCGGGGTAAGCAACTCATAATTCCTTACCTGATATTCAATGTCATTACCTACATATTCTGGCTATTTGTAGGCCGGAAGTTTGGTCTTGATTCTACGCAAGACATAAAACTTTATAAACCTATAATAGGTATTTTTTATGGTAATGGTAACAACAAATTTTTAATTCATGACGCTGTATTATGGTTTTTGCCATGCCTTTTTATGGTAGAGACTCTTTATTTTATTTTTTTCAGGAATAAGACCAAAATAGTATCTGTGTTATTGCTTTGTTGCTTCCTTGCGGTCGGTTTTCTGGATTATAAATTTATAAAAATTAATTTGCCATGGGGTGTAGATACTGCTTTTACAGCAATTGTTTTTTATGGATTAGCGAATTTATTTAAGCCAGGTATAGATAGATTACTAAGGAGTCCTAAACTTACCTTGGGCATCTTAACGATATTCTTGCTTTTAGTATTTATATACCTGTCTACTTTAAATGGTAGAGTAGATATGCTGGCATTAGCATACAATAATTATCCATTATTTATATTCAATGCTCTACTAGGGGTGATACTTTGTTTACTAGTATCTTATTTAATAAGTGAAGGATTGGGGAAACTCTTTGTTATAGAATACATCGCTAAGAATACCATTATTATACTTGCGTTTCATGCTTTTGGATTTACTATTATTAAGGCTGTTACATACTACATGCTTAAGTATCCAATGTCGATTTATGAAACAAACTTATACTTTAATATTTTTGTTGCTGCCATTACAATATTAATCTTAGTGCCAGTAATGATACTCTGGAATAGGTATTTTCCAGCTATTATTGGACTAAAAACTAAAGCAAAATAATCAGGCTTTGATATTTTAAAAAAAACTCATCGAAACAGCCTGACATTTTTCTTTATATTTATGCATATTTAAAGGTGTGGAATACATCGGAATAAAGTAAAATAAAAAAATGAATCACATCATATTTGGAGGATCCGGATTTATCGGCACACACCTCAAACGTTACGTTATTGAAACCCTGGCTTTGGCTGATGAAGTTTATAGTTTTGATATCAGAAAGAAAGTGAGTGATGGTTTTACGGAACTTGATATTAGAAAAACTATTGATCTAAATTTACCGGATGTGGCTAACAGCGTTATCTACAACCTGGCCGCTGTACATACCACACCCGGGCATCCTGATCATGAATATTTTGAAGCCAATATCTATGGTGCACAAAATGTTTGTGATTTTGCGAGGAAGAATAACATTCAAACCATTGTATTTACAAGTTCCATTGCCCCTTATGGTGCATCAGAAGACTACAAAACCGAAGATACCTTGCCTATGCCCAATACCCCATATGGCATTTCGAAATTAACTGCAGAATATATCCATAAGTTATGGCAAGCGGAAGATCCGTTAAACCGTAAACTGGTGATCGTTCGGCCAGGGGTAGTATTCGGTAAACAGGAAGGCGGAAATTTCACCAGATTATACGAATCCATGAAAAAGGGATTCTTTTTTTATCCTGGAAGAAAAGACACCATTAAGGCCTCTGTATATGTTAAAGATGTAGTCAGAATTTTATTTGAAACTGCTCAGCAGGAAAAGCCTGGTGTGGTTACTTTCAATTTAACCTATTTCCCTGCCCCTACTATCGAACGTATTTGTGAAACCATGGCAGAAGCGACTGGCGTTAAAGTGCCCAAGGTTTTGGTGCCAGGATGGGCATTAAAGTCTGCTGCCAGAAGTGCTTATACTGGTGGAAGATTATTAGGCAAGAAAATAGCAGGTATTCATCCAGATCGGGTGAAGAAACTCATGATTTCTACGAATATTTCTGGAGAAAAACTAAGTAAATCGCCTTATGTTCTTCAATTTAGTTTAAAAGAAGCACTTCTGGATTGGTTTGAAGACTGTCAGAAAAGTGGGCTTTACTAATTAGGATAAATAATTATAAACAATTAAGTTGTACCTCCATTATATGATCTTTTGGCTATTATTTTAGTTAGAGAACTGGAATAGATTGATTCTACGATTTTCAAAAAAACAAATAATATTTGTACCATTCCTTTAGATATTGGTTGGTCTGATTTAGGTACCTGGGCATCCTTACATGCTATTGCAGAAAAAGATGAAAGCCAGAATGTATACAATTCGGTACACATTCACTTGAATGATACCCGTAATTGCATTATTAATTTGCTAAAAGGTAAACAGCGGCGGTGATTGAGATTAAAGAATTTTATTGTGGTAGATGATGAAAAGGTTTTGCTGATTTACCCAAAATCGGAAGAGCAAGAGATTATAGGCGTCTCTAAAGAAATGGTTGCCAGGTTTGGAGATCAATATTCATAAATTATAAAGGCTTATCATAACAGATAAGCCTTTTTTTGATCTACTGGATTTGGGTATTGTTCTACTAATATGGTAAAGAACGGATCTTCCTATTTCATGTCAGATGAAAAAGCGTAACTTTATTGTGAGTTAAATGTGTGCAATTAGTATACATAATAACCAAAGTTAACAGCAACCTGGTATAAGAGGCATTATTTTTGTTAATTTTGCAAAACATTTATCAAACTTAGTTGTTGGCGCTCAAAAATTTTTATGCAAACACGTTACCTATACATCCTAAAATATATTCTGCCGATAACAGACCTTTTAATGGTCCTGGCAGTTTACTTTTTCTCCTATCAGTTTACCAGCTACTTAGGTAAGAGCGTTGATGCCGAATTGCAGTGGCATTATGTGGTGGTTTGTAGTCTGCTCTGGATTGTTTCTACTACTTCTTTCGGGTTGTATACAGAATATGGCTCCAGGAGAATTGAACGGATTTACAGAGGGACCTGGCGGAGTGTGCTTTTACATGCGATTTTGTTTTCTGTTTATCTATTTTTCTCAAAACAAAATGAATTTTCCAGGTCGTTTCTGGTGGTGTTTTATGGTGCCCTAGGAATTCTTTTTCTAGTAAACCGTTTTATTGGTACTTCTTTTCAGTTTTTGTTATTTAATCATTTGCGTGGTGTAAAATCTGTTGCGATTATGGGCAACAATGCTACCGGTACGCAATTGGCAAGTTATTTTGAAAAACAGAAATATATTGAATTTCATGGCTTTATCCCTGATGTGCCTGATCATTACCTGGAACGTGACGGGCGGTTGAGCAGTGCAGTAGGGAAACAGTTCGAATTGGCGGTTGAAAAAGGCATTAAGGATATTTATGTAACTATTGCGCCGGAGCGGATGAGTGATATGCTAATTCTGACTGAGGAAGCAGAGCGCCAATGTGTACGCCTAAAATTTATTCCAGACATTAGCGGGGCCTTATTGTCTCCTTACACGGTGAGTTATCTGGGTAATGAATTTCCAGTAATTTCCCTCCGGACAGAGCCTTTAGAAAAAATTCATAATCGTTTTAAAAAGCGCCTGATTGACGTGGTATTTAGTGGTTTGATCATTTTATTTGTATTGAGCTGGTTGTATCCGATAATTGCCTTGTTGATTAAATTGCAAAGTAAAGGCCCGGTATTGTTTAAACAATTGAGAAGCGGTCGCGATGATGAACCTTTCTATTGTTTTAAATTTCGCAGTATGCGGATGAATGCCGATAGTGACAAGAGACAAGCAAGTAAGGATGATGACCGTATCACACCGATTGGTAAGTTCTTAAGAAAATCTAGCTTAGATGAATTGCCACAATTTTTTAATGTATTTATGGGGCATATGAGTGTGGTTGGGCCAAGACCACATATGTTAAGCCATACCGAACAATATAAAGGTATTGTGGATCAGTTTATGGTACGCCATTTCCTTAAACCTGGAATAACGGGTTGGGCACAGGTAAACGGTTACCGTGGAGAGACCAAGGAAGATTATAAAATGGTGAAAAGGGTTGAACATGATATCTGGTACCTGGAAAACTGGACCGCCGCATTGGATGTTAAAATTATCTTTATGACGGCCATTAATATGGCCAAAGGTGAAGAGAATGCTTTTTAAATAGAATATATTTTAATAAAAAAGCTCGATCTGTTTTTCAGCTCGAGCTTTTTTTATTGTATACTTTCGATTATTTATTAGCATGAAATCGATTAATAATATGCGTTAAAATGTTATTTAAGCGGTTATTTTTTTATTTACCATCCTCTTTGGGTACCCCTCCAGAGGACTATCGTGTTAACACAATTATAATTGTTAAAATATTTTCCCGCTCTGTGCCGCGGAAGCATGGTAATTTTTCACAGTTAATATTGTTTTTAGCGGTGTTCAAGAATGCTGCGCATTTTGGAGCGCCAATTACCCAACGCTTTTATTTATCGGTAGGTGTACCGATAGAAGTTAAATTTTTTGAAGATAGAATCTTGTCGATTTGTGTCGGACCATATAGGCATAGAGAACATATAGCTTGGAAAAGTAGTGTGCCAATCTGTGGTAATGAATTAAGTTAGCGCTTTTGTGTCGGACCATATAGGCATAGAGAACATATAGCTTGGAAATGTAGTGTACCAATCTGTGGTAATGAATTAAGTTAGCGCTTTTGTGTCGGACCATATAGGCATAGAGAACATATAGCTTGGAAAAGGGAAATAAATGTAGTGTACCAATCTGTGGTAATGAATTAAGTTAGCGCTTTTGTGTCGGACCATATAGGTATAGAGAACACATAGCTTGGAAAAGTAGTGTACCAATCTGTGGTAATGAATTAAATTAGCGCTTTAATTTACTTTTACTAAATGCTAACAAATCAGTATATAAAAGGCAGTAAATATCTATCTGATTCAGGTTTTTAAAATTTAAAACTCAATAAAATTTAATACTAATTTTATCCCACCATGGTGTTGGTTGTTCGCTTCACTCCTACTTTTTTTACGGTCCGAACGATTGCGTCTTTATCATAACCGCATTCTGCCCATAGTTCTGGTTGTTCACCATGATCTATAAACTGATCTGGGATGCCCAGACGAATGACGTTTGAATTATATTGATGATCGGCCATAAATTCTAAAATTGCAGAACCTACACCGCCCGGCAATGATCCATCTTCGACAGTTATTATATGTTTGTATTTAGAGAAAACCTCATGAAGCATTTGCTCATCCAATGGTTTTACAAAGCGTAAATCGTAATGAGCAGGATAGATGCCTTCGCTACTTAATTCTGAACGTGCCTCTACAGCGAAATTACCTACGTGGCCAATGGTTAATAGGGCTACTTCATCCCCATCGCAGATTTTCCGGCCTTTGCCAATTTCCAATGCTTTGAAAGGTCTTTTCCAATCGGGCATTACCCCATTTCCACGTGGGTAACGAATTACGAAAGGACCTACATTATCTTGCTGAGCGGTAAACATCAGGTTCCTTAATTCTTCTTCATTCATTGGCGAAGAAATAATCAGGTTTGGAATGCAACGCATATAGGCAATATCGTATGCGCCATGGTGGGTTGCGCCATCTGCGCCAGCTAAACCTGCTCTATCTAAACAGAAAACAACATTAAGCTTTTGGATGGCCACATCGTGAATTACCTGATCATAAGCCCTTTGCATAAAACTTGAGTAGATATTACAAAAAGGAACCAATCCTTGTGTAGCCAAGCCCGCAGAGAATGTTACTGCATGTTGCTCAGCGATGCCTACATCGAAAGCACGCGTTGGCATGGCCTTCATCATGATGTTTAATGAGGAACCAGATGGCATGGCTGGGGTGATCCCCACAATTTTATCATTCGCGACAGCCAATTCTACCATGGTATGTCCAAATACATCCTGGTATTTTGGTGGCTGAGGTTTATCTGGAACACTTTTTTTAATCTCCCCGGTAATTTTATCAAAGAGACCTGGTGCATGCCAGATGGTCTGGTCTTTTTCTGCCAGTGCAAAGCCCTTACCTTTTACGGTAATGCAATGCAGTAATTTTGGTCCTGGAATAGCAGATAAATCTTTAATGGTTTGCGCTAAACGGGTTACATCGTGCCCATCTACTGGACCAAAATACCGGAAGTTAAGTGCCTCGAATAAATTACTTTGTTTAAGCAGTGTTCCTTTGATACTTTTCTCGATTTTCTTTACATACTTATGTGCATTGGGTCCTAATTTGGATAGGCCAACGAGCACATTAGAAATGTCGTCACGAAAGCGGTTATAAGATTTTGATATGGTAATGCTGGTTAAATATTCTTTTAATGCGCCAACGTTGGGATCAATCGACATGCAGTTGTCGTTTAAGATCACAAGCACATTGCTGTTCTCTATTCCGGCGTGGTTTAAACCTTCGAATGCCAGACCGGCCGTCATCGCGCCATCGCCAATTACGGCCACATGTTGTCTGTTCGTTTCGCCTTTTAACTGCGAAGCTACAGCCATGCCCAGTGCGGCAGAAATAGAGGTGGATGAATGGCCTACGCCAAAGGTATCGTATTCACTTTCTGAAATTTTTGGAAAGCCACTAATACCTTTGTAAATCCGGTTGGTGTGAAATAATTCTCTACGGCCGGTAAGGATTTTATGTCCGTAAGCCTGGTGTCCAACATCCCAAACCAGCTTGTCGTATGGGGTATTTAATGCATAATGCAAAGCAACGGTTAATTCAACAACACCTAAACTGGAGCCAAAGTGACCACCGTTTACACTCACTACGTCTATAATATACTGACGTAACTCCTGGCTTATTTGTTCTAAGTCAGACTCGCTATACTGCTTTAAATCAGCGGGATAGTTAATTTTAGATAATAGGGGGCCAGCTTTAACTTGCATTCAGATTTTTAGGTAAAAACAAGATACAAAGTAAGGTATTTTTGTTCTAATATTCATGTAAAAAAACAATCAATCCGCTGAATGTCAGTCGGGCTTGTTTTGGTAAACCTTTAAGGAATGCCTAAACCTTTAGTATAAAATTCGTTATGTTTGTTTTTAGAAATGCAATCAGAGATTTTTGAGATCAAACTTCCGGTGTTCGAAGGTCCATTCGATCTTCTATTATTTTTCATCGAACGTGATGAATTAAACATTCAGGATGTGGAAATTGCAAAAATTACCAACGACTTTCTGGCTTATATTCACCAGCTTCTTTCTGTGAATGTTGAAGTAGCAAGTGAATTTATTTTAGTGGCCGCTACGCTAATGCGCATTAAATCAAAAATGCTGCTGCCAAGAATAGAAGTTGATGAATCTGGAAATGAAATTAATCCTGAGCAAGACCTGATTGCACGATTGATTGCCTATAAACAGTTTAAGTCTGCTGCGGAAGAAATGAAAGTTTTTGAAGAAGCCCGGATGAAACAGGAACGTAGGGGGAATATTGAATACGATCTTACGTTAGCGGCAGAAAGTTCTACCCATCAGGATGAGCTTTTATCATTAGACTTATATAAATTGTTAATGGTTTATCAACGCACGATGCAGAAATATGAGCTGCGAAGTGAAGAGGTGAAACATACGGTAGTTCAGTATCCTTATACCATTGAGCAGCAAAAACATTTTATCGCGAATTTATTAAACATAAATAAGGAAATTGATTTTGCGCTGGTGTTGAAAAATTCTGATAATAAGGTTCATTTCGTTTATAATTTCCTGGCGATTCTAGAAATGCTGCAGCAACAGGTTGTAGAGATTACGATTGGAAGTGGATACAATAATTTTAGTATCAGGTAGTGAGTATTAGGTATCAAGATTGGGTGGGGAAGGGTTTTAGTTAGAGTAGTAAGTATTTAGTATCAAGTATCAAGACTGGGTTCGAGAACGGGGAGTTTTAGAGTAGGAAGTATTTAGTATCAAGTATCAAGACAGGGAGGTGAAATTTATATAAAAATCCTTAGAAGAAAAATAGGCTTCACTGCAAACCCTGCGTTCTTTTTGCTTTCTCTGTGTTCTTTGTGGTTAAATTTTTTCTTTCTAGTATTAAGTAGTTAGTATCAAGTATCAAGATTGGGCGCAGACATACATGATTGTGTTAAGTTACCTCAATTTGTAGTTTTGCCTCAGGGCGTAGCGTTTGCAAGTAGAGCAAATATTTGTTTTACTGCAAACTCTGTTTCTTTGTGCCTTTCTCTATGTTCTTTGGGGTTAAATTTTTTTCTTTATAGTATCAAGTATTTAGTATCAAGTATCAAGACTGGGTGCTGAGTACAGCGATTTCTTTAGGATTGCCTCAGTTTATGTTTTTACCACAGAACTAGCACAGGGTACAGATAGGCTTTACAGCAGAACTCTTGTCTTTTTATGATTAAACATTTATCCTGTAATTCACGCATATTCATCTCTGCTTTAAGGATTAATTGCTTACTTTTGCCAAAAAAATACAAACCTAAATAGGATGATACGCGATACCAAAATCTTTGAACTTATTGATAAGGAATTAAACCGCCAGGAACATGGTTTAGAACTTATTGCATCAGAAAACTTCGTAAGCAAGCAAGTGATGGAAGCTGCTGGTTCAGTTTTAACTAACAAATATGCTGAAGGCTTACCAGGGAAACGCTATTATGGCGGTTGCCAGGTGGTTGATGTGGTGGAGCAAATTGCCATCGATAGGGCAAAAGAATTATTTGGTGCAGCGTGGGTTAATGTTCAGCCGCATTCGGGTGCACAAGCAAATGCAGCAGTAATGCTTGCTGTGTTGCAGGCTGGAGATAAAATTTTAGGATTCGATCTTTCTCATGGTGGTCATTTAACACATGGTTCGCCGGTAAACTTTTCTGGTAAACTTTATCAGCCGTTATTTTATGGTGTAGAAAGAGAGACCGGATTAATCGATTATAAAAAACTAGAGGAAGTTGCTTTAGCAGAAAAACCAAAATTAATTATCTGTGGTGCTTCGGCTTATTCTCGTGAATGGGATTATGCTTTTATCCGTTCCGTAGCAGATAAAATTGGCGCTTTGGTTTTAGCTGATATTTCTCACCCTGCAGGTTTGATTGCAAAAGGTTTATTGGCAAATCCACTTCCGCATTGCCACATTGTAACCACTACTACACACAAAACTTTACGTGGTCCACGTGGTGGAATGATTATGATGGGTAAGGATTTCGAAAACCCTTGGGGATTAAAAACACCGAAAGGCGAAACGCGTATGATGAGCAATTTGTTGGACATGGCTGTTTTCCCTGGTACACAAGGCGGACCTTTAGAGCATATTATTGCGGCTAAAGCAATTGCTTTTGGTGAGGCCCTAACTGAAGAGTATGGTACCTATATTAAGCAGGTAGCAGCAAATGCGCAGGCAATGGCAAAAGCTTTTGTGGCTAAGGGTTATGGCATTATTTCCGGAGGTACTGATAATCACCTGATGTTAATCGACTTAAGAAATAAAAACATTACTGGAAAAGTTGCAGAGAATGCTTTGGAGAAAGCTGAAATTACAGTGAATAAAAATATGGTTCCTTTTGATGATAAATCTCCATTTGTTACTTCAGGAATTCGTGTAGGTACAGCGGCAATTACCACCCGTGGTTTAAAAGAAACGGAAATGGAAAAGATTGTTGATTTAATCGATCAGGTTTTAACCAACCCAGAGGATGAAGCCAATCTTAATGCGGTGAAAGAAGAAGTGATCAAATTGGTAAGTGCCTTTCCTTTATATAAATAGTACCAAACACCTTTAAGGATAAACAATACGGAGCTTTGCATTAATTTGTAAAGCTCTTTTTTTTATTGATTGAATTAGGGAGGGATTAAATTAGTGAAGGATTGAATTAGTGAATGATTTAATTTTGAATGATCGAATGCAGAATGATTCGATTTACTTATACCTGCTTATAAAGTAAAGGGCCGATATCCTAAAAAGAAATATCGACCCTTACCATCTAAATTAACGCTCTCGGTATAATAACATGATGAACGATTAATAGTTTTCATAAAGTTAAGAAAAGGTTAATTTTTTTCGTAACAGCCTAATGCAGAGGGGAAAGTTCTTTTTTTCTCTTTCATGTCTTTTTGTAGATAGCTGCTGAAGTTTGCATCAGTAGTTAAATTTATTCCTTTTTTTAGGGTAATACTATTATCTGCTAACTCAAAATTTTCTAACTCGTTAGAAATAAACCCCGGATCGACGTTAAGGATGTTATTATTAAGGTTAAAGGTATTTCCAGACGACTTTATCAAGTTATTCCACACACTTATTTGTGAAAGAGCAGTGGTTTTCTGTTGGATTTCCAGTTCGTTATTTAAGTTCCCCCAAATTATATTGTTTGTTAGATTTAAATTAAGGGGATTGTAATTGCCAGAGGATAAATAGTCTGAGAAGGTCAACGCTGCGGTTTTCCTTGGGAAATTATAATTATAACCTGCGAAGGTGTTTTGTTTTAAGTTATAATTTCCGCCGCCAATGGCATATATTATATAGTTTCCGCAATTATAGATTAAGTTGTTAAAGGCAGATAATTCTGAATGATAGCCAATGTAGGCCGCTACCTGCATATTTTTTATAATGGTATTGCTTAATAATAGCTTGGGTTTGCCGTTGAGTGATAACGAATCGGAAGTAATGCCCACAGATGCATTTTTAATAATGGCATTTTGAATTATAGCATTCCCGGTTCGCGAAAGGTATAAACCCTTCCACTGGCCAGGTTCATTGGTATATGCGTTTTCCAATCTATCGCTACAAAGTAATACGGGCTGATTAAGTGCGCCTGTGATATTTAGGTTTCCTTCAATGTTCAGGCTGGCATCTTTATGGAAGTAAACTTTCGTGCCAGGGAGAATATTCAGAGATGAACCATTTTTTACCGTTAATGAACCATTTATAATATAGGGCAGGTTACTATTCCAGGTAGTATTTTGAGTAATCGTTTGATTAATCATATAAATAGCATTTTGTCCGTAGGCTGATAATTGAATGACTTGCCTGTTGCCGTTGGTATTTAAGATAATTGAATCCTGAACCAGAAAGGGAAGGTTTTTTAAATTTGGGTTAATGGTTACTTTAACAAAAATATTAAGGGAGTCTTTGCCTCCAATCGGAACGTTAGTTGCGCTATTTGTGTTCACGCCATTGATGTTAATACGGTAAGGTGAATCGCCTGAGCCAGCTAGTTTAATTTCTGAAATGGTTACGGCATGGCGGTGATCATTTTTGATTTTTATGCGTTTCGTTATCGAACCCTGAGTCGTGAAAATGGTATCAAATAATACGCTGTCTTTGTCGAAAATCAGTTGAACGGTAGGGTCTGCTGTCACTTGTTCGTGCTTACTGCAAGCTGAAATTATAAAACATAGCAGGAAACCCCATCCAATACTTAGGCGCATGATGTAAATATGGGAAAATTATTCTGCGAAAGCGACAGCAGCGATACTAACTTTTAGGGCGCCATGATCTAATAAAACGTTCGCACAAGATTCTAAGGTAGCACCAGTGGTAATCACATCGTCCACCAATAAGATATGTTTGCCTATAATTTGATCATTTTTTACTATGCTGAAAACCGCTTTCATATTTTCATATCTGCTGAATCGCGTTTTTTTGGTCTGGCTTTCTGTGGAAACCGATCGAATCAAAATACTTTCATCAGATGGAAGACTCATCCTTGTTGCAATGCCATCTGCAATAAAGCTACTTTGATTATAGCCCCTCGATCGCAATTTCCGTTTGTGCAAGGGTACAGGGATGATGAAATCGATATCCGAATAATGCGGACTAACGCTTAACCGCTCTCCGATCATTGTTCCTAATAGGATGCCGACATCTGTTCTTCCATTATATTTTAAACTATGGATGAGTTTTTGAGCCTTTGCACCCTTTCTGAAGTAAAGCATAGCCATGGCGGCATTTAATGGCACTCTTCCCCATAGTTGTTTAATTACCCTGTTCTCCTGGTATAGATGATAATCTGTAAAAGGAAGATCAAATAAGCATTTCGTGCAAATTAGATTTTCGCTATGGAACAAACTTGTTCCGCAGGCATTACAAAGATTTGGAAATAATAGGCCTAATAAATCATTTCCCCAACGAGATATTCTTAGCATTTAACTAAGCTATTGATTATAGCAATAAGTTGTATGAGGTTGCAGGAAATTTTATTCTTGTCCTAGCGGGAGGGGCTTATCTTCTTTTGGCAACCAAAAGACCAGTGAAGCTAGCTTGAACACAAAATAACTAATAAACACATGTGAAAACCCAAAAGTGCCGGCTCGCAATTATTCATATAGTTTTTATATTTTTAATGGTATTCATGAGTGCTGCGCCGTTTTTCTGTTAAAGTCAGCTGTTAAGCTAGGACAGTGCCACCCCGAAAAATTGATCATGCAGGTCTAGGGGCGTAACGAAGAAACAGTGGTTTGGTCTTGTTAGGTTTTGCAGCGATCGCTATTCTTATTATTTATGCCCTATTTCCATCTTTGCAAGGCATGAAGCAATCTTAATGCGATCGCTATATGCATTAGATTTATCTCGTCCTAGCCGGACGGGCTCTCTTCTTTAGGCAACCAAAGAAGCAAAGTTGCCGGCTCGCAATTATTCATATAGTTTTATGTTTTTAATTGCATTCATGAGGGCTGCGCCGTTTTTCTGTCCAAGTCAGTAAGTGAGCTAGGTCAGTGCCATCCCGAAAAATTGACCATGCCGGTCTAGGCGCAGAACGAAGAAACAGTGGTTTGGCCTTGTTGGGTGTTTATAGCGATCGCTATAATATAGCTGCAAAATACTTCTATATATTACAGATTATTACCCTTTGCTGTCATCTCCAAGGTAAGCATTACAGGCTTTCGTTCTGCTTAATGCCGCACAGCCGGGGTCGCTGCTTAATTTAATTTTTATTCTCACCTATAAATAAGGTGTCAACTTATGCTCACCATCCTGCGAAAGCATGAATCATCCCAAGCTATAAATCTCTATTCTTCAACTTACCCATCAAAAATCAACCTTTCACTCCAAGCCCTATATGTTCTCTATGTCTATATGGTCCAAAAGCGGAAGGTGAATCGTGGATTTGCGTCTCCACATACTTTCTAACCCTATAACCTCCTAACCAACCTCCCGTAAACCCTCTTTTCCAAAAAAGTTTTAATAATTTTAACTTTTTCTATAATGATTCCCAGTGGCTTATGATTTCGCCTTCATTTTATCTGCCTTCCCATTTGCAGTGGTTGTAATTTTTGCTATCTTTGCATCCCGCTTCGGAAGGAATGGGAGCTGGTTGAAAGGCCGGCAAATTGAAAGGCAAAATAGGAAATACCAGCTAAAAAAATAAAACCAGATTTTATTTGGAAGTTGGGAAAAGATTTCTACCTTTGCACTCCCAACCGAAAGGAAGGGGAAAAAGATCAAGGTGGC